>JAGCNV010000093.1 GCA_017645765.1 bacterium
ACTGCAGCGGAGGCGCCGGGATTCAGGCCGATCTCAAAACGATGACCATGAACGGGGTTTACGCAATGAGCGCGATAACGGCTCTCACGGCGCAGAACACCACCGGCGTAACGGGGATCTCGGAAGTTTTGCCCGATTTTCTCAAACAACAGATTGACGCAGTGTTTACGGACATTTTTCCTGATGCCGTAAAAATCGGAATGGTTTCATCCACAGGCCTCATCAAAGTGATTGCCGGAAGGATGCGCTTCCATGGCGCGAAAAATATCGTAGTTGACCCTGTCATGGTTGCGACAAGCGGTTCCGCGCTTCTTAAGAACGATGCGGTCGAGGCTCTTGAAACCGAGCTCTTAAGCATTGCGACAGTTGCCACACCCAATATTCCCGAAGCAGAAATCCTTTCGGGAATGGCAGTAAAAAACGAAGCCGGCATGGTCAAAGCGGCTCGCGTGATCCACGAAAAATTCGGCTGCGCGGTCCTTCTCAAAGGCGGTCACAGCGTAAACGACGCGAACGACCTTCTTGTTTCCGAAAAAGGGGAAAAGTGGTTCACGGGCAGAAGGATCGACAATCCCAACACCCACGGGACCGGCTGCACCCTTTCTTCCGCGATCGCGGCTAATCTGGCGAAAGGTTTTGACCTTGAAACCTCGATACAGCGGGCGAAAGATTACATTTCGGGCGCACTTGCGGCAATGCTCGATTTAGGCAAAGGACGAGGCCCGATGCAGCACAATTTCAACCTCTCGGGCGAATTTTCGAAGGAGGCGTAAATGGAAGAAAAAAGAACGAGTTTGCTTGAAAACAGCTTTATCTGGTTCGGTGCGGCGGTGTCGATTGCCGAAATTCTCACCGGTACTTACTTCGCGCCGCTTGGCTTCAAAAACGGATTTCTTGCGATAATTTTAGGCCACATAATCGGCTGCGCGATGCTTTTTCTTGCAGGCGTTGTCGGCGGAAAAGTGCGTCTTTCCGCTATGGATTCTGTAAAAATGAGCTTCGGCGAAAAGGGCGGGATTTTATTCGCAGTTCTCAACATAATGCAGCTTTTGGGCTGGACCGGGATAATGATCTATGACGGCGCCCTTTCGGCAAACGGCCTCGTTTCGGCAGGGAACTGGGTATGGGCGCTTGTGATCGGCGTTCTCATTGTCCTTTGGGTCATGTTCGGGATCGTCAACGTTACCAAAATCAATAGCGTGGCAGTCACTGCGCTTCTTGTCCTCACCGTGATTTTAAGTGTGAAAATATTTACCGGTGAAGGTGCGGCGGTATCGGCTGAAGATGTGATGAGTTTCGGTGCGGCTGTAGAACTTTCGGCGGCAATGCCACTTTCATGGCTGCCGCTCATCAGCGACTACACGAGCAAGGCTGAAAAACCGGTCAAGGCCTCGGCAGTCAGTTCCGTTATCTACGGCATAGTCAGCTGCTGGATGTACACGATCGGCATGGGAGCCGCGATTTTCACAGGAGAAAGCGACCTTGCTCAGATAATGATAAAAGCAGGACTCGGTGCAGGACTTGTCATCATCATCTTTTCGACAGTCACGACCACATTTCTTGACGCGTATTCGGCAGGAATTTCGGCAGAATCGGTTTCAACGAAGCTCAAATCCAAGGCAGTCGCAGTCGCAGCGGCTGTTCTCGGAACCATCGGCGCAATACTCTTCAACATGGATGACATCACCGATTTCCTCTACCTCATCGGCTCGGTTTTTGCCCCGATGACAGCGGTTTTGATCGCAGATTTCTTCATTCTGAAACGCCGCACGATCGAAAAAGCATTCGTCTGGACAAATCTCGTTGTCTGGGTAATCGGTTTCGTGCTTTACCGCTATCTCATGACAGTCGATTTCATTCTCGGGAACACCCTTCCAGACATGCTCATAACGATGGTTATCTGCGTTGCGGCGAATAAAGTTGTCGGAAAAAAGGCTTAATCCAGTAGATTCTTAATCCCTTTCGCCGTTCTCAGAATAGTTTCCGTGAAGTGGTTCCCGGGATTTAATTCAAAAACAGTCTGGATAGTGCGCGATTTGTAGATCTCAGCGAGTTTTTCTGTGTTTTTCCGCACCGGAGCAAGGTTTTTGTCGCGTGTTTTCGCTTCGGTATCCCCCAGCGAAAGGTAGATCAAATCAGGGGTTTTCGCGAATTTGTTCGCTTCGGCGAATTCGGTGAATCCTGGGAACCAAAGCGATCCCGAAACGCTTGCGACACGGCTGAAAATATCGGTTCTGTATGCCGCGTAAAGGGCAAAAAGTCCCGCCAGCGAATAACCTGCAATCGCGGTAAATTCAGGCTCGAAGCCAAGTTTCGCACGGATTTCAGGCATAATTTCATTTGTCAGTTTTTTGATATATTCGTCTGCGCCGCCGAAACCGTATTTGTTGTTTCCTATCGTTGGAGCCGGCCACGGAGAGAGATCGTGATTCCAGTTGAGATTTCCGATAGCGGCGAGGGCGAAATTATCGCAGCCTAGTTCTGCGCACTTCTCGAAAACTTCCTTCCCTTCGCCCTGGAATGTGTGAAGAATCACTAACGGAATCTCGTTGATAGACTTGGTTTTTGTAAAAATTTCAAGGGTTTTGCCTGAAATACTGAGTTGCATTTCAACTCCGGTTTGAATCGGTTTTTTGTGACCATTCAAGTACGCGCTTTTTCATCCCCTCGACATCGAGGATACCGAACGCGAAACCTTTTCTCACAAGGTCGACCGGAATAAATTCGTCATATTTTTCAAAAACGGGATTTTCTTTCGGATAGACGAGTTCCATCGGGTCGATCCCTTTCAAAGCCTCTTCCATTGTGACTTTGTAGAAAGTTTCAGGGTCGGCTTTCATCGTGAACTGCATGAAATAAGGCCGCGACGGAGCAAGACCTTTCAAACCAAGCTTTGAAGCGCATCGTATTTTAAGAAAGCGTTCGAGTGCGATGAATGCGTAAGTCCCGAGCCACGGAAAAAGCGCCCACATGTTGCCGCCCAAATGAACGAGCGGAGAATTTCCGGCTGCCGATTTTCTGAAAGTTTCCCTTGAATCACTAAGTCGGCAGCGGGCATGACGCATGAGGTAAGGATAAACTTTGTCCTCAGTCAGGACTCCTTTCATCCGCTCCAGAATGTGAGTGTGGATATCACCCGCGACATCGCCGAAATATGCGGGGATATTCCCTTTGACAAGCGTGCAGTAGACGATCCTCTTTTTGTGATCGACTTCGTCAACAGCCCAGACACGCCCTGCGATCGCGATTTTTTCACCGGCTGGCGGCGGTTTCACGATCGTGCCAAGCTCTTCGGAGCCTGTTTTCACCGAATATTCGATATTTTCCTGGAATACGGCGTAAAATTTGTAGTTGTTGACTATTCTTTCTCCGGCAATACCGACGATAAGACCTCCGTTTTCGGTGCGGCTGATATGCCCGATGTTTATCAGGTGTTTAAGCAGGATCTTGAAATCATCCTGCGTTATCCTTCTGAAACAGTTGAGCGGAAGCACTTTTGAGGCAAGTTCTGCCGGCGTCATCTCTCCGCATGAAGCAAGCGTGCTCATTGTCTGGTGATAGAGCAGACTGAAAGGAAGCCTGTCAGTTTTCGGAGGCTCGACAAAACGTTCCTCGATGTAAAGCTGCACCAGCGCGATCCCCTGAACAAGATACCACGGAATGAGTTCCGGCATCATCGCCCTCGATTCGGGGTGGTCTTCACGCATTACGAAATGCATCTCTGACGGGTCGCCGCGTCTGCCGGTCCTTCCGAGCCTCTGCAGGAAGCCTGAAACTGTAAAAGGGGAATCGATATGAAAAGCGCGTTCAAGACGGCCGATGTCGATGCCGAGTTCCAGTGTGGCTGTTGCGCAAACCGATTTAAGCGAAGAGTCGTCTTTCATCTCTTCTTCCGCACTCTCCCGGTATGAAGCCGAAAGGTTGCCGTGATGGATCAGAAAACGCTCCGGCTCGCGGTTTATTTCGCAGTACTGCCGCAGATTCTGGCAGACCGATTCACACTCTTCTCTCGAATTTGTAAAAATAAGACACTTTTTGCCGCGTGTATGTTCGAAAATATAGGCTAGTCCCGGATCAGCCGCTTTGGGAGCGGTATCGGTCGGTTTTTCTTCAGGAGTTTCTTCCGGAATCACATTATCGGAATCTGCCTGCGGATCTGTGTTGTAGAAATGCTCCATACTGAGCCGCCACACTTCCTTTCCGCCGTCAAAACGCGGGATCACGGTTTCTCTTTTACTTCCGGCAGAAAGAAATTTTCCCGCCGCTTCGGGATCCCCGATAGTAGCCGAAAGGCCGATCCTTCTCGGGTCGCACCCGGCAATGCGGCAAAGACGCTCGATAAGGCAGAAAGTCTGCATTCCTCTGTCACCGCGCAAAAGAGAGTGGATCTCGTCAACGACTACAAAACGCAAGTCTCCGAAAAGAGCCGGAATTTCCATATGCTTGTTTATCAGAAGCGATTCAAGCGATTCGGGCGTTATCTGAAGGATCCCCGCGGGTTTTTTTATGAGTTTTCTTTTCTGTGTCTGCGGAACGTCGCCGTGCCAGCGGTAAACCGGGATCGCAGCTTCTTCGCAAAGCTCGTTTATCCTTCCGAACTGGTCGTTGATGAGAGCTTTAAGCGGCGCGATATAGAGAACTCCGACACTCGATGACGGATCTTCCTCAAGCATGGTCAAAATCGGGAAAAATGCCGCCTCGGTCTTTCCTGAAGCGGTCGAAGCCGATATAAGAACATTGCTGTCGCTCCCGAAAATCGCTTCTCCCGCCGCATTCTGCACGGCACGGAGCATTTTCCAGCCGCTGCGGTAGATATAATCCTGAATAAAGGGTGAATAACGGGCAAAAACGTTCATATAGTGAACTCCGCGAAATCTTCCTCGGTCTCATCGGAAACGGCTTCCGATTTGGTGTATGTGAAATCGTCTGACTGCATGAGGTCAGCCATTGTCATAGTTGGATGCTGATACATCAGATCAAGAAGTTCGATGAAATCTCTGATGACTTCTCGCGGAGTGATGTTATTATCTGCTCCGATCCTGCCGTATTCAAGTTTGATGAAGGCAGTGAGGTCGTCAACGTTGATCTTGCGCTGATATCCGTAAAGTCCTGCATGCATATCAGCGAGTTTTTCGCATAAAACAAGCATCTCTTCCGCAGTCAGAGGCTCAAGTCTTATCACCGGCGCAAGCATGTCACGGGCACCCTCTCTCGAAAATTTTCCTTCGGCAAGGCGCGAACGGAGCGCTTCATAGCTGTAAACTCCGCGTCTTTTGTCATCGACTGCCTGCGGTGTCGCACCCATGATTATCCCTAAATACCGGGCTTTCCCCTGCAATGTGTCGTTATACATCGTGAGCATTTTTTCGTAATTATACTGGCGTGTTATCGAATTCGGGATCTTGTAGATGTTCACGAGTTCGTCGATCATTATCATCATTCCGGCGTATCCCGCGAGCCTGAAAAAGAGGGCGAAAAGTTTGAGATAGTCGTACCAGTCGTCGTCGGTGATTATGATGTTGACTCCGAGTTCTTCCTTTGCCTCGCGTTTTGTCGCGTATTCGGCGCGGAACCAGCGGACGACTTTCATTTTTGTTTCGTCGTTTCCCTCGGAATATGCGCGGTAATAGAGCGAAAGAAGCCGCGCGAACTCGAATCCGTGCACAAGTTCGCTAACTGCGCTGGTCACGGCGTAAATTTTTCTGTCAACAGCCGCAGCCAAAGCCGGATCATCGGGCGAAAACCCGTATTCCTGCATAGTTTCAGACTGCACCGTGTTTATCCAGCGGTCAAGAACAAGCGTCAGAGCGCCACCTTCCGGTTTTGTTTTGGTCGAAAGATTGCCTATCAGCTCTCTGTAAGTCGCCAGACCCTGTCCGTGTGTTCCCTGCAAGCGTCTTTCTGGCGAAAGGTCTGCATCGGCGACAATAAAACCTTTGTCCATCACATAGTTTCGTATCGTCTGGATCAGAAAACTCTTTCCGGAACCGTATTTTCCGACGATAAAGCGGAAAGAAGCCCCTCCTTCCGCGATGATCCCGACATCGTGAAGCAGAGCTTCGATCTCGCTTTTCCTGCCGACCGCGATGTAGGGCAGCCCGATCCTCGGCACAACGCCTCCTTTCAGCGAATTTATGACTGTCTGGGCTATACGTTTTGGAACGATTCTCTTTTCTTCAGCCATTTATTTCTCCGGAATTTTCGACATGTTTTTTTCCCAGACAATTTATAATCTCTGCGATAAAATTTGAGACATCTTCTATCTTTGCATCAAAGTCGAAAGTTTGATCGAATTTAAAACGCCCGTTTTCGAGTTTTCCTTTAAGTCCTACTTGTTTGATATAATCATCCAGATTCACTTTATTCGATTTAGGTCTTGTAAAAAGAACAAATTCCCATCCATTCAGAGTCAAACGGGAATCAAGAGCGATATCAATATCCTTGTTTGGATAATAATCGACGACGGCAATATCAAAAAGTTTCGGAATCTCTCGCCAGAGCCATATTTTTACATTTTTATCTTCAATTTTTTCTCTAATTAATTGGCTTACCTCTTTTACGATATCTCGCAAATTCTTTCTAAACTCTTCTATTTTGCCAGCGAATTCTAGAGAAAGTTTCTCATGTTCACGCAAAAATTTCAAGAATTCCTCATCCATATTTTCACCCCGTTCAAGATTTTCGATATTGTAAAAATAATCCAACAGGAAAGGTATATATTTCGGATTCGCCTCTTCTAAATAATTTCCAATATTTTCCTTAACTTTACTAAAGAAATCTTCGTATGTTACAAACTTGAACTTTTTAGTTCCTTTCTTACTTTCATCTATAGGAGATAGGCTCAAAACAATTCCTATAGGTTCATCTTTGCCTTCTTCTGATGCTTTTTCATAATAATCTTTTAGATCGTTATATAATTCGGCATAAATCTTGTTTTCTATAACGATATTTATTCGTTCGCTATACAGAAGCAGATCTATATATTTGCCGTTTTTAGTATACACTTCCGTCTCTGATTCAAAATCTTCAGGATAATCATTTGCATTTAATCCAACGGATTCCAATAAGCTTTTCACAAATAAATTTTTTAAATTATGCTCTCTATGCGTATCCAGAAAAAAAGCCAGAATGTTACTTGAAACTTTTTCTCGGCTGGGGAATCCGCAAATTGAAATGAATGATTCGTCTCTTGGCGTCTTCTTTGGTAAATTATCGAATTCACTCAAAAGAATTTTATATCTTTGTGTATTGTCAGTCATGGTTGTGAAATTAAAAAATCACTTTGATTCTTTGTTTTTCTGTTCTTCAAGATAATGCTGATAAATGTATGCAGCTCCTTCGCGGTAAAGTCCTGTTTCCTTATCGTTAAGTGCTTCAAAAATCCGCGAGGTATAAAGTTTTTTCAATGCTTCTTCGTATTCTATTTTTTCGTCTTCAACGATGAAAGCTGCGATTTCTTTTGTGATAGAATCGATAAGCCAGTCTGTTTTGTCCGCTTTACACATAAATAGTCTCCAGTTTTTTCAGTAATTTTACGGCTTTTTCCGTATGGAACGAATACTGCATCGAAAGTTCTTTGTAAGTCATACGCTTTTTGAGCATTTCAATGTCTATGAATTTCTGCTCATATTGCTGAAACAAAACAGCCATATCATCATTTGCGACAGGACCGTGGACAATATCATACTTGCAATCCTGATTGCATAGCGGATCAGTCAAATCTGAAAAATAACGATTTCTGTTGTTCATAACGAACAAAGCCCACTCCTCAGACGGAATTGTCAAAAAATCCTTTATTTTCAAATCATTGCTTCTCATAAAACTGTCATTGATTTCATAGACATTCAAAATCGGCTTGCCGTAACCTTTTATTCTCACTGTTCGTTTTGCCATATTCTCAGCTTGGACACGAATATCAGACAGGTAAAATCCTCTGCCGAAATCTCTGAAAGGCTTGCACATTTTCAGAACGATTTCTTTAACTTCGGTATTGCTCCCGTGATAGAGAATCAAAGCGTTCCTCCGTTCTGACGGCAGATCTCTGCCATATCCTCGACAGCGTCTTCGATCGAAAGAGTGTGTTCGATCTCGTAATGCTCTTTCAAAAACGCTATCGCTTTGTTGTTGTAAAGGTAAATAAAAGCGTCTTTTTTTGAAAGATCGTGAGCAGCGGCAAAACCACTTACACAGGCAACCATGTAGGAAATCTGGTTATTTTGTTTAAGAATGGCCATTTGAGTGTCTCCGTCTCAAAAAAACAGAGGATTATAGCAGAAAAAGGATTTTTAACAAGGCTTTGAATTTTGCAGCAGTTTCTCAACTTCTTCAACATAATCTTCAACGATTGCAAGTGTTTTTCCGTCACATTCAATGACGTTGTCGCCGATTTCGTCGAAAAGGGCGGCGTTTATCGTGTCGGCGACTACTGAGGGCATGAGATGTGCGGCTTTGATGTATTCGTCTGCGGAGCCTGTTTTAAGCAGGTTTCGCAGGATTTCTGTGTGGATCTTGTCAAGGAGGCCGTTTTCTTCGTTTTCGGGAAGTGTTTCGGCGGCGGTTTCTTCTTCGATCTCATCTTCAGTGAGGAGGCTTTCTCTTGTAAGAGCCGCATCGCTTCTGATCTTGTCCAAACCAGAAATGTCGATATTTATTTTCGGTCTTTTTGCTTCGGTTTCGGCTTTTTTATCTGCCGCCACGACCGCTTCGGCATACTGTGTCGCCCAGCTTTCATCAGGTTTTTTGCGTAAAGTTCTGCCGGTTTTCAGATATTTGCGGAAAACTCTCTCTCCTTCATGAAGAAGCGCGTAGAATTTTTCCTTGTCGAACATCATTTTTTCGTAGTATTCCTCATACCACACGCCGTTTTTGCAGAAATACCGTCTGCATTCGTCGATGCGGCACTCTTTGTCGGAATCGGCGCAGTCGTCGTGGTAGAGCGCGTTGAAAAGAGGATGCCATTTTATTGTGTAGATCTGTCCGAAACATTCGGTAAAAAAGTCGAGACCGCATTCGTTGTATTTAGCCGAAACGCATTTCCAAAGTTCCGCGAAAAGGTGTTTTCCTTTACTTCCGTTTTCAGTGACAAGCGGAGAGAGGAAAAGGTCTTTTTCGGCAAAAAAACTGAGTGCCATAAATATCTCGTCATCCTTTTTTGATGCGGGTCTCCGCAGTATCGCAAGGTATGTGTCCGAAGCAAGCGTGAAAGGGTCGGCATACTGCGTGATCGTCTCAATCGGCAGCGAGTGTATCACGGCATAATCGAACATCCACTGCTTCAAATCTTTCTGAAGGAGCTTTTTCCCGAAACCGTAATCGGAAAAATCGGGAAAACTTCTGTCAAAATCCTCCATTTTTCTGAAGCCTTCTTCAGCTGAGTTTGTTCCGATGCCGCAGAGGAGTTCGTAGAGATAAAGATATGCGAAAGGAGGTTCAATAGGAGTGAAATTCCCTTTTCTCGCGGCAGTTCTCCAGGTGAAATACTTTCTTAACTGCCCCGCCGAAAGGTCGTGATAGGAGGGCGAATAGTGCATGCATACACCGCTCCAGCCGTGGAAATCGTCCTCGTAATCCTTCATGAACTCACCCTGACGGATGAAATTTTTTTTCTGCTGCCCGAAAGAGCCGTCGCCGTATTCGTAAAGTTTCATCATCTCCCAGATCTTCTGCGGGATATCGGGATCGTTTACTTCTGATGCGGTGATGGGAGTGTCGTGGTACTGACTTTCGTTTAAGTTGGAGGAGTTTTCAAGGACGATTTCTTTTGCCATTAAATACCTGAAAGGATCTATTTTTTCTCTTTTTTCTTTGCCAAAGCCGCCTTTACAAGCCCGTTGAAAAGCGGATGCGGATCGGTCGGTCTGCTTTTGAATTCCGGATGGAACTGGCATGCTTCGAAATATGGATGATCTGCAAGTTCGATCATTTCGACAAGTTTGCCGTCAGGCGAAGTTCCTGCAACTTTAAGCCCTGCTTTTTCCAGCTCTTCGCGGAAACGGCTTTCATAGTTGAATTCGTAGCGGTGGCGGTGACGTTCACTGATGGATTCGCTCTTGTAAAGTTTTGCCGCTTTCGAGCCTTTTACAAGGTTGCACGGATATGCGCCGAGCCTCATCGTGCCGCCTTTTTTTGTAATTTTTCTCTGCTCGTCCATGAGGTCGATTACAGGGTGTTTCGTCTTTGTGTCGAATTCAGTCGAGTTCGCGTCCTTCCAGCCGAGAATATTCCTTGCGTATTCGATGACGCAGCACTGCATTCCGAGGCATATTCCCAGAAGCGGAACTTTGTTTTCACGGGCATATTTTATCGCGATGCACTTGCCGTTTACTCCGCGTGTACCGAAGCCGCCGGGGATAAGTATTCCGTCAGCCTTTTTGAGGAGTTTCGGATTTTTCTCCAGATCTTCGGCTTCAATGCATTCGACATGAACTTTCGAGTTGTTCGCCATTCCCGCGTGCTGAAGCGCTTCATGGACCGATTTGTAGGCATCTCTGATTGCGATGTATTTGCCGACAAGTGCTATCGTGCATTCGTATTTCGGCTTTGTCGCCTTGCGGACAAGAGTGTCCCACTCGGTGTGGATGACTGGTTTTATCGGAAGTTTGAGCTGCTCAAGGATCCTGAGGTCAAGCTCCTGTTTCAGAAGTTCGCGCGGGACTGCATAAACTGAATCGGTGACGTCTTTTTCTTCGATTACACATTCGGGGCGGACATTGCAGAAAAGAGCGAGTTTATTGAGATGATCCTGCGGGATCGTCATTTCGGTGCGGCATACAAGGATGTCGGGGATTATACCGATGTTTCTGAGTTCAGCGACAGAATGCTGTGAAGGCTTGGTTTTGAGCTCTCCCGCCGCTTTCAGATAAGGAACAAGTGTGAGGTGGACGAAGCAGCTGTTTTCGGGGCCCACTTCAAAGCGGAATTGACGTGCAGCCTCGAGGAAAGGAAGCGATTCGATGTCGCCCGCGACTCCGCCGATTTCGCAAAGAACGATGTCGGCACCGCTTTCAGCCGCGCTGCGGAAGGCATCCTTGATCTCGTTCGTGATATGCGGAACGACCTGGACTGTGCCGCCTAGATACGCTCCGGCGCGCTCTTTTGCGATGACAGACGAATAAATCCTTCCCGAAGTGTAGCTTGAAGCCCTTGTGCAGTGGACACCGGCAAAACGCTCGTAGTGGCCGAGGTCGAGGTCAGTCTCGTAGCCGTCATCCGTGACGAAAACTTCGCCGTGCTGATACGGGCTCATCGTTCCGGGATCGACATTGAGATAAGGGTCGAGTTTCTGCATGAAAACCTGATATCCGCGGCTTTTAAGAATGAGTGCGAGCGATGCCGAAGTGATCCCTTTTCCTAAAGAACTCACTACTCCGCCGGTGATAAAAATGTACTTTGTCTGCTTTTTGCCTTTCGGCGATACGGTTTTTTTCTGCATAACTTTCTCCCTTGAAAAAAATGTTGCCAAAAATGTTTAAAGAGCCTGCACAGCATAGGGATTTTTGATCGAAAAACAAGAATTTGGAGGCGATTTTTTAAGAAAATTCACCTGTGTATTTGATTTTATTTTTATTGTAAGACATTATCGATAGATGGAGGTGAAACCATGAACAAATATATGGAGATCGCTCTTCAGGAAGCGAAAAACGGTATAAATGCAGGTCACGGCGGTCCTTTCGGATGCGTTGTCGTCAAAAACGGCGAGATCGTCGGGCGCGGTCACAATGAAGTGATAAGGCGCAACGACCCGACATGTCACGGCGAAGTCATGGCGATACGCGATGCATGCAGAAATCTGAACTCGTTCGATCTGTCAGGATGCGAACTTTACACGACGGCAGAACCGTGTCCGATGTGTTTCGGCGCGATCCTCTGGGCAAACATCAGAAAAGTCTACTACGGCTGCACAATTTCCGATACCGACAAACTCGGTTTCCGTGACGAAATTTTCTGCACATCCTCTTTCGACATAAAAACGGAAATGGACAGAAAAGAATGCCTCGGTCTTTTTGAGGAATACAAAGCAATTAAGGACAGGAAAAGTTACTGACAGCAGAATTTTAGCTGGTTTTTAGTACAATTTACCAATCTTCATCATCTGTTATTTTGTTCCTTGCGTTTCTTTATCGTTTCGTCAAGGTCCATCTTGAATCGCATCCATGTTTCTTTATCGCACTCATCACCCCAAGAATTTCCGTATTCAGCGAAGTCATCGAAATCTTGTTTCATACGCTCAAGTGTTATAAGCGATAAATCCGTCATAATTGATTTCACATAATCGCAAAAAGTGCCGACAATATAGGTTCTTCGCCCCATGACGTATCTCATGGCACAATTCAATATTAACTCTAAATTGTCGCTAAGTTCTATGGTTTTGTTAATAACTTCTGTTTTCATTGTGGCCTCCAAAGATAAAATTCGTAAAACTGCAAAAGTATTGTAGAATAATTATCTAAAAAAGTCAAATCATTTTTTCAAATATAACAAAATAAATTTATTAAAAGATCTCTAAATATTTGCAAAATTAAAATTTGTTAATAAAATGATCCGCGGTTTGTTGCTGACGGAGAAAATAAGGGCTAAATAATGGAGAAACAATTGATGCCACAGTCAAACTTCCCAAAGATTTCCCAAAAACTTCCTAAAGACTTCCCAAAGATGGCACCCAAGATGGCACCCAAGACGGCACTCAAATGAGGATTCAAAATAAATGCAGCACCAGCTTGAAATAAACGGCAGGATCCTGGAATACACTCTTGAACGGAAGAAGGTGAGGAACCTGAATCTGAGGATAAGGCGTGACGGAAGCGTCTATGTTTCGGCAAACAAGTCTGTTCCGCTGGATTACATCGAGAATTTTTTGAGGTCGAAGTCTGACTTTATTTCCAAGGCTGTTGAGCATTATTCAGAAGTTGTTTCTCAAAAGGAATCTCCGAAAAAATATGTGGACGGTGAATCGTTCCGCGTTCTCGGCCATGATCTGAGGCTGAAAGTGATCCGCGGGGCGAGGAACGAGGTCAAAAACGACGGCGTTTTCATAACTTTGCGGGTGAAAGATCCTTTTGACACCGCTATGAAAGAGCGTGTTTTCCGCAAGTGGCTGCATGATCTCTGCCGCGAAACTGTGACAAAATTATGCGAAGCGGTTTATCCGAAATTCAGGAAATACGGGATAGATTTCCCTGAAATAAAGTTCAGAAACATGGTTTCTCGCTGGGGAAGCTGCATGCCGAGAAAAAAGATTTTAACCTTCAGTTACGCTCTCGCCACTGTTCCTGTTTCGTGCATTGAATACGTCGTCATGCACGAATTCACTCATTTTCTGCATCTTAACCATTCGCCTGATTTTTACCGTCAGCTTGCGGTTTTCATGCCTGACTGGCGTGAACGGAAAAAACTTCTTGAAAAAAGCGGAGTTGTCGTTTTTTAGTCTCTTTTTTATCGAAATCTTTTATTTTTGGCTATATTGAGCTGTTTTTTTGTTTGGGGTGCTTTGTGGAGATCAAACTTTCTGACCATTTTTCATACGGCAGGCTGCTCAAGTTTTCTCTGCCGACGATAATGATGATAATTTTTACATCAATTTACGGCATGGTGGACGGATTTTTCATCTCGAACTATGTCGGAAAGACGCCGTTTGCCGCGATAAATCTGATTTATCCGTTTCTTATGATTCTCGGTGTCGGAGGTTTTATTTTTGGAACTGGAGGCAGTGCGCTCATAGGTAAACTGTTGGGCGAGGGGAGACGTGAAAAGGCAAATTCTGTTTTTTCGCTGATCGTCTATGTAACGCTTGCTCTCGGAATCGTGATTGCCGCTGCAGGAATCGCTTCGATGCGGAGTGTCGCGACTCTTCTCGGTGCTGAAGGGCAGATGCTCGAAGACTGCGTTCTTTACGGAAATCTTGTTATGCTCGGGCTTCCTGTCGTCATGCTCCAGTTCGAATTTCACAGCCTTTTCGTAACAGCGGAAAAGCCGAAACTCGGATTTTATGTGACTCTGGCAGCAGGTTTCACAAACATGATTTTCGACTTTCTTTTAGTCGCAGTTTTTCCTTTCGGCATTGTCGGAGCGGCTCTTGCGACCGTTGCAAGCCAGATTGCAGGCGGGATCATCCCGCTCATCTATTTTTCGCGGAAAAACACAAGCCTTCTCAAGCTCGGCAAAGCAGAATTTGACGTTAAAGCGCTGCTTAAAACCTGCACAAACGGCTCTTCAGAATTTGTTTCCGGTGTTTCGATGTCGCTTGTGAGCATGCTTTACAATATGCAGCTTCTGAAATACAGCGGCGAGGACGGTGTCGCGGCTTACGGTGTGCTGATGTACGTCAACTTTCTCTTTCTTGCGATATTCATCGGTTATTCGGTCGGAACAGCCCCGATCGTAAGTTTCAATTTCGGTGCGAAAAATGTCGCAGAGCTCAGAAATGTTTTTTATAAGAGCCTGAAAATATTTGCGCTTGTTGCTGTCGTGATGTTTTGTGCAAGTGAAATCCTCGCACGATCGCTTGCCGCAGTTTTTGTCGGCTACGATGCCGGACTCACTGAACTCACAGTAAGCGGATTCAGGATCTTTTCGTTCAGCTTTCTTCTTGCCGGGATCCCGATTTACGGCTCATCCTTCTTCACCGCACTCAACGACGGTTTTGTGTCGGCGGCGATTTCATTTCTCAGAACTGTCGTTTTTGAAACAGTTTCAGTTCTCGTTCTGCCGCTATTTTTCGGCATAAACGGAGTGTGGTTCTCGCTTGTCGCGGCAGAATTTGTAGCTGCTCTGGTGACAGTTTCATTCTACGCGGCCAAACGGAGAAAGTACGGATATTAGGGAAAGAAAAAATCTTAAACTGGAATAAAATATTGAAAAATTGATATTTAAAACTATACTTCGGCGAATTTGTTTTTCGGAGGGTAAAATGAATAATTTGGACGCTATTTCGGTTGTTGACGGCAGATATGCTTCCAAAACCGACGAACTCAGGGATATTTTTTCGGAATACGGTCTCATAAAACATCGTGTTTTTGTCGAAGTTGAGTGGCTTAAATTCATACTCGGACGCCTTGGATTCGACGAGGCTCCGCAGGGTGTGATCGATGCGATCGACGCGATTTACAGCGGTTTCAACACCGAAAGCGGCCTTATGGTCAAAAAGTTCGAATCTGTCACGAACCACGATGTCAAATCGGTCGAATACTATGTCAAGGATCAGCTCGAAAACCGCGGTCTAGGACATTTAAAGGAGTGGGTCCACTTCTGCTGCACTTCGGAAGACATCAACAACACTTCCTACGCGCTGATGATCAAGAAGGGAAAGGATATCGTCGGAAAACTTCTGGGCGAACTTCTTGAAAAAATCGAGTCTTTGGCAAAGGCGAACAAGGCAGTTCCGATGATGGCGAGGACGCACGGTCAGCCCGCGACTCCGACGACTGTCGGAAAAGAGTTCATAAATTTCGCCGCACGTTTCAGACGCGAGCTTGATATTCTCGATAAAATCGAGGTCGAGTGCAAATTCAGCGGTGCTACGGGCAACTGGAACGCTCATGTCGCGGCAAAACCCGATGTAGACTGGCTTAGTGCCGCCGAAGAATTCATTTCGGAGCGTCTCGGCGCGAAACCTCTCATCTGGACAACGCAGATCAACAACTATCACTACATTTCAGAGATTTTCCACACGCTCATCCGCATCAGTTCAACGCTTATCGATATGGATAGAGATATCTGGACCTACATTTCGCTCGCTTATTTCAAGCAGAAACCGAAAGAGGGCGAAGTCGGTTCTTCCACAATGCCGCATAAAATCAACCCGATCGATTTTGAAAACAGCGAAGGAAACGCAGGAGTCGCGATTTCCCTCATGGAGCATCTGAGCAGAAAACTTCTCAACTCGAGGATGCAGCGCGACCTCACCGATTCTACCGTTCTCAGAAATGTCGGCCTTGTTTTCGGATATATTCTGATAAGCATCAAAAACTGCATGAAAGGGCTTTCCAAAATCGAAGTAAACTATCCGAAACTTGCGGAAGACCTTGAAAACAACCTCGAACTTCTGGCCGAGCCGGTTCAGACAGTTATGAGGGTTTACGGCGAGGAAAATCCGTACGAAAAGCTGAAAGGGCTTACCCGCGGTAAAAGGATCGAGAGAAAAGGACTTGACGAATTTATTGATTCTCTTGAAAAAGTTCCCGCTGATGTCAAGGAAAAACTCAAAAAACTCGAGCCTTCGACTTATCTCGGAATTGCCGAAAAACTTGTTGACGAATATTTTGTAAGAAACGGTGGTAAAAGTGAATAAACTCTTGTTTTTAGTGACAAAAATCTTGGCGGTTTTAGTGCTTTCCGTGTTTATTTCAGGTTTGTCCGGTTGTGAAGAAACGTATGAAAACACGGGAAATACCGATGTCGTCGATCCGACTGACACGACTGATCCGACAGATCCAACTGATCCGACAGAACAAGCAGATCCGACAGAACCGGCTGAACCGACTGACACGACAGATCCAACTGAGCCAACCGAACCGACCGATCCGACAGAACCGGCTGAGCCGACCGAACCCACTGAACCGACTGAGCCGGAAGACCCGTGTCTTGCACCGGATGCTGAAAAAATAAATTCGGTGATCATCGGCACTTACAACACACATCTCTTTTTCGACAAAGTCTGCGACACAGGACACTGCTCAAGTTCTGATTTTGAAAGCGTGCTTAGTGATTCGGAGTATAATACAAAAGTCAAAGATCTTGCTGATTCAGTGAAAAAGATCGGAGCAGATATAATTCTTCTTCAGGAAGTCGAAAAAGATTCGTGTCTCCAGGATTTGTTTGGAAAAACAGGCACTTACGAAGATTGTTTTCTCGGCGAAAAGGAGACGGTTGATACCGCTGTTATGACTAAGGGAAAAATTACTTACAAAAACAAGCATCCTGAACAGATTGAATGTGCCGGATGCGATGGCGGGAAGACAACTTTTTCACGTGCTTTTCTTGAAACCCACATCGAGCTTGGCTGTCGGAAAATCATAGTCTTCTCAGCTCATTTTAAGTCTAAAGCCGATGATGATGCTCAACGCAGACTTGCCGAGGCTGCAGCTGCGGCAAAAATACTCAAAAAAAGAGCTGAAGAAAATCCGGGCGCACTCATAGTCATGGGCGGAGATCTCAACGACGAACCTGGAAGCGATACGCTTAAATCGTTTGAAAACGACTCGGCTTTTTTAAGGGTCGCAGCCGAACTTTCTTCAAAAGATCAGGCAACCTACTACTATCGTGGTGATGCTATTGCGCTTGACCACATTTTCTTGGTGAAAACTGACGGCGGAAAGTACAAAACAGGTTCTGCAGAAGTCGTAAAAGATGCTCCGAGTTACTATTCTTTGGGTTCCTCCGATCACGCCGCATTAAAAGCGACTTTTGAATTTTAAAATGTTCAAATTCGTTGCCGCAACACAAAAACCGCTGATAATTCCGGTGTTTATACCGCATTTGGGATGCAAAAGGCAGTGCGCTTTCTGTAACCAGCGTGATGTTACCGGAGTTGCCGAACCAACTTTGGAAGATGTTGAAAATGCCGTGAAAAGCTATCTTTCGTGGTCAAAACCACGCGAAAGGACTGAAATTTCTTTTTACGGCGGCACATTTACAGCACTTAATAGCGAAAAAATGATGAACTACATCAAAAAAGGGGCCGAATTTGTTGAAAACGGTATCGTAAATGCTTTGCGCTGCTCTACTAGACCTGATGAAATCGACGAAGAACGGGTTGAAATCCTGAAAAACAATCATTTTGAAACAGTAGAGCTCGGCGTGCAGAGTATGTCGGAAAAGCTGCTTGAAAAAATGAAACGCGGACACTCGGCTGGATGTGTTGAAAATGCTGTCAAACTCCTGAAAAACGCCGGAATATCGGTGGGATTGCAGTTTATGACGGGCTTTCCTTATGAAACAGCAGAAGATGTCGAAATTTCGTGTGCCTCGCTTTCAGTTCTTAAACCCGATTTTATAAGGATTTATCCTTTTGTTCCGCTTAAAAACACGCCGGTCGAGCGTGAAATTTCATCGGGAACCGTGCTTATGGAAAGCGTTGAAACTATTCTTGAGAGAACTGCGACGCTCTTTCTTGCCGCGATGAAACTTGAAATTCCGGTTATCAGAGTCGGCCTGCCGCAAAGCAGCGATGTACCGGAAATTTATCCCGCCAATCTTTTTCAGGTCGTGGTTGAAAAAGCGATATCGCGTCTTGCAAAAGAAGGTGAAACAGAATTCTGCATTCCCGATAATTTCGAAACAAGTTTCAATATGGCAAAGAAAAAATTTCCTTCTATAATATGTAGAAAATAAAAATCGTTAATTAGTAGTTCTAAAAATCTTTAAAAATATTTTTAGATCTTTATAATGAATCGTTTTTTGCGGAGGTTTGCTATGAAGGTTTCGGTTTTTGTTTTGTTTTTTTTCGCGGTTTTTCTTTTGTCGGCGCAGGTCGTAGTCGAAAGTCCTGAGACTGATGCTCTGCTGGCAACGCAGATGTTTCTCATAAACGAGCTTGCAATTGACAGCCGGACTGCCGAAACGGAGCGTTTCATCGAGTATATCGGGCAGTTCGCCGAAATTGTTTCTGCCATAAAAAAGAGGAGTGAAGAGGCTGCCAAGGTGCTGAAAATCGGCAGCGAACTTAAAAACAAGAGTGCGAAAGATTGGCTTTCCGAAGTCGAAAAAGGACTCGCCGGAGTTTATCCCGATCTCGGAGAAGCAGCGGAATTTTTCTCTGAAGCCGGCGGAAAAGCGGCAAGTGCCGGAAAGTATGCAGGGTATGTTTCGGGATGGGGTAGAAAACTCGGCGAATATCACGACAAACTGCTTGAAAATTACGGCGGACACCTTGTTTTTCCTGAGCTTTTTCCTGCCGCGGCAGAGTCGGGAAAAGATTTTATCAGTGCTGAAAGTTCGCAGAAGATCGTCCACAAGGCGTGGCTTGAATCGGGAATGGAATATGAGATGAAAAATGATGCCGTGCGAGGCGAGATGTTCAGGCGCTACTACGAGGAATACCTCAGGGATGCGCGGGAGAACGACAACATCGAGGCTTTAGGGCTAGCCAACCTGATGCAGGCGAGCTATATTTCGACCGAAACTCTGGAACATATACGTAAAAACCTTGATCTGAAGGTGATGAAAGAGCAGTTTGACCGTGATTCCGCAGGGTCGTATCTCCAGTTCCTGAGTGATGAAAATAAGGAAAAAGATTTGCAGAAAAGTGATAGGAAAAAGAGTATTTTCGGACTTTGATCGGAGGATTTTTTGCTTTTTACAGTGTTTTTCATGCTTTTTGCAGGGATCGACATGTCAGCCGCAAAGCTGATTGATACAGGATATTCGTGCATTATCGAAGATGCTGTGAAAAAGTATCCGTATATTTCGGCTGACGGTGGCAGAAAAATCATGGATCCTTCGCTGATAAAAGCCGTAATATATGTCGAATCGCGCGGGAAACCCGATGCTAGAAGTGCTGCTGGAGCTTACGGACTGACCCAGATAATGCCGCAAACCGCGAAACTTCTCGGGTGCGACTACGAAACGCTGAATGTGCCACGGAATGCAGTTGAGTGTTCGGTGAAGTTTTTAGCGGCGCTTTTAACCTATAACAAAGGTGATCTCGTCAAAACTTTGTCAGGTTACAACGGAGGAACTTACTCGACCGAGAGCAGACCGACCGAAAAGAGCGGAGGACTCGCAGGAAAAATTTACGAAAATCCCGAAACAAAACGCTATGTTGTGTCGGTTTTGAGAATGTTTGAGTTCTTTAAAAGGTCTGGAAAAACGAAAAAATGTAAATGAAATCAGATATTTGTGTCAGTTTGCGGAAAAAATATTGACATCGGGGAAACATTTGATTATAAAGCGCGGCAATTTTCTTGTTCATGTGTGGGCTCGTAGCTCAGCGGGAGAGCACTGCTTTGACGTAGCAGGGGTCAGTGGTTCGATCCCACTCGGGCCTACCATGTTTCTTTTGAGGTTGATATGTTTGAAGTAATACTTCCCGACGGGAATAAAATCGAATCCGAAATTTCTGAAAACTGGTTGTCGTTTATAAAACGTGTAATAGGCGAAGGTCTTGCAAAAGCGGCTGTCGCTGTTTCTATAAACGACAAAATTGTTGATGTTACGGCTGAAGTCGAATCGGGCAATATGTCAGTCATAACGATGAAGATGCCGGAAGGCGTTGCGATTATGCGCCATTCCGCGTCCCACATCATGGCTGATGCAGTCCAGAAACTTTTTCCGGGCACGAAAGTAACAATCGGTCCTTCGATAGAGAACGGTTTTTATTACGATTTTGATTCTCCTCACCGTTTTTCGGTAGATGATTTCGAGGCTATTGAAAAGAAGATGTCCGAGATCGTAAAAGGGAGATTCCCTTTCATGAGAAAAGTCGTAACAAAAGAAGCGGCTATCGAGCTTTTCACTAAAATGGGTGAAAATTACAAAGTCGAAATCATTGAAGATTTGGGCGAGCCGTTCGTTTCTCTCTACTACCATGGTGATTTTGTCGACCTTTGCCGCGGTCCTCATGTTCCGAACACAGGTTTTGTAAAGGCTTTCAAACTTATGTCGGTTGCAGGCGCTTACTGGAGAGGCGATGAAAACAGAAATATGCTCCAGAGAATTTATGCAACTGCGTTTCCGAACAAGGAATCGTTGGACGAATATCTCAAGATGCTTGAGGAAGCAAAAGAGAGAGATCACAGAAAAATCGGTGCAGATCTTGATCTTTTCACCTTCTCCGAAAATGTCGGCGGCGGACTTGTTCTTTGGACTCCGAACGGCGGCATAGTCAGAACGGTCATCGAGAATTTCTGGAGAAAACAGCACGTAAGAAACGGATATAATCTTGTTTTCACTCCGCATATCGGCAGAAGCCTTCTTTGGGAAACAAGCGGTCATCTGAGTTTCTACAAAGACGGAATGTACAATCCGATGGATATAGACGGCGAAGATTATTATGTAAAACCGATGAACTGTCCGTTCCATGTAATGCTCTACAAAAGAAAAAAATGGAGCTACCGCGAATTCCCGTTCAGATGGGCTGAGCTCGGCACCGTTTACAGATATGAAAAATCGGGAACTCTCAACGGTCTTAAGCGTGTCCGCGGGTTCACTCAGGACGATGCGCACCTTTTCTGCAGGCTCGACCAGCTTGAGGATGAAATCGAGCGTGTTCTTAATTTCGCGCTTTTCATGCTGAGAAGTTTCGGATTCGAGAAATTCAAAGTCTTCCTCAGCACCCGTCCGAATGAGTATGTCGGCGAGTTGGAAGTTTGGAATAAAGCCGAAGACGCTTTGAAAAAAGTTCTCGATGCTTCCGGTCTTCCGTGGGAGATCCAGGAAGGCGACGGTGCTTTCTACGGTCCGAAGATAGATGTGAACATCACCGATTCGATCGGCAGACTTTGGCAGCTCTCGACGGTTCAGGTAGATTTCAACCTGCCGGAAAGATTCGATATTTCATATGTCGGCGAAGACGGGCAGGAACACCGTCCGATCATGCTCCACAGGGCTCTGCTCGGTTCGATCGAACGTTTCTTCGGTGTTCTTATCGAGCATTTCAAAGGCGCTTTCCCGATGTGGCTTGCACCCGTTCAGGTCGCAGTCCTTCCTGTTTCTGAAAAACATGCGGAAACTGCTGACAAGCTGATCCAGAAGCTTATTGAAACCGGAATTAGAGTCAAACTTGACGACAGAAACGAAAAAGTCGGATATAAAATTCGCGAATGGTCTGTTCAGAAAGTTCCCTACATCGTTGTTGTCGGTGACAACGAAGCTGATCTCAAGACTATCACGGTCAGAAAGAGAGGCGGAGAACAGAAAACTTTTACAACGGAAGATTTCCTGGCTAAGTTAAACTCTGAAAATTTCAATGGAGTTTACTATTGATGAAGCCTGCTAAGCCGGAATCAGGCAATTCGGCACAGCCTGCACCTGGTCTTGTAAACGAGACCATAAAATCACCTACGATGCGGGTGGTTGCTCCCACGGGCGAAGTGCTGGGTGTTCTTACAAAACGGGAAGCTTTGGAAAAAGCGAGAGAATTTGGGCTGGATCTCGTCTGTGTTTCCCCAAACACGGATCCTGTAGTATGTAAGATAATGGATTTCGGAAAACATCTTTACAAGTTAAAGAAAAAAGCTAAAAAAGCTAAGGCAAATCAGGTTGTTGTTGAAATTAAAGAGCTTAAGATCCGTCCGAATACCGATACGCACGACCTTATGACGAAAGTCCGTCAGGCAAAAAAGTTCCTTGAGGACGGAAATAAGGTTAAATTCACAGTTTTTTTCAGAGGCAGAGAAATTATGTTTGCTGAAAAAGCTCTGGAAAATCTTAATGTTATTGTTAAGGAACTTGGTGGAGAAGATCAGCTCGCGATAGAATTGGATAGTGTTGTTAAAAATAAAAAAATGACAATGTTGGTAGCGCAAAAAAATTAAGGAGAATTTGTTATGCCGAAAATGAAAACTAATAGAGCTGCTGCGAAAAGAGTTAAATCGAACGGCAGCGGTAAATTGAAAAGATGGCATCCTTTCAAAAGCCACATCCTTACGAAGAAAACACGCAAGAGAAAAAGAGACCTGAGAAAGGGC
Source organism: bacterium (assembly GCA_017645765.1). Lineage (GTDB taxonomy): Bacteria > UBP6 > UBA1177 > UBA1177 > UBA1177 > UBA1177. Next base: position 22,623 of record JAGCNV010000093.1, read on the forward strand.
GCATACATCGCGACATGCGATATGCCGCAGATGAAGAAACTTCTTCCGTATCTTTAATTAGGAGACAGAAATGAGAGTAAAAAGAGGATTTAAAGCCAATAGAAGAAGAGCGACTATACTTAAAGCCGCAAAAGGCAACTATATGGCAAGATCGAGAAGATACAGAGTTGCCAAGGAAACCGTAGAAAGAGGCTGGGCTTATGCGTTCGCTCACAGAAAACTTAAAAAGAGAGATTTCAGAAAACTCTGGATTACGAGAATCAATTCCGCAGTCAGAGAAAGAGGTCTTTCATACTCGAAATTCATGGATATGATTCATAAGGCAAATATTGACATTGACAGAAAGGTTCTTGCTTACCTCGCAGCTGAAGATCCGAAAGCTTTCGACAGAATCATAGAAGAAGCCAGAGGCGTTAACTGATTAATTGGGGGAAAAAATGAGTGTAACAAAAGTTGAACTTGCAGATTTCGTTTACGAGCAGATGAAAATCGATAAAAAATATGCATCGGAACTTGTTGATATGTTCTTTGAAGAGTTGAAGGACACTCTTGCAAAAGACGGCGAGATCCAGCTCAGCGGTTTCGGCAAATTCACCGTTAAGGAAAAGAAAGAGAGAAGAGGACGCAATCCTCAGACCAAAAAACCCTTGACGATCAGCAAAAGAAGAGTTGCGACTTTCCATCACAGTCAGGTGCTGAAAGACAGGCTCAACAACAAGTAAGTTGTTCCAATAAGGTCGGGATGTAGCGCAGTCTGGGTAGCGTACCTGAATGGGGTTCAGGTGGTCGCTGGTTCAAATCCAGTCATCCCGACCATTTTTTGAAAAATGATTAAAAAGATTTTTCTTACAAACGATGACGGAATTTATGCCGCAGGTTTGTCGGCTTTGGAAATCGCGGCATCGAAGAGAAATCTTTTGTGCTTTATTTCTGCGCCGCTGAACGAACAGAGCGGTGCCGGTCATTCAATAACTCTGGGTGCTCCGCTCAGGGTTTCAAAGTTTTCTGAAAATCGTTTTGCCGTTCACGGAACTCCGACGGACGCGGTTTATATCGGTGTCAACGCTTTGATGAAGGAAAAACCTCTTTTTGCTGTATCTGGCATAAATAAAGGTGGCAATCTTGGCGACGATATAACGTATTCGGGCACTGTTTCGGCAGCGATGGAAACTTTTTACGACGGAATCACTTCGTTTGCCGTTTCTCTTTACATCACCGATTTCGCGGCATTCAAGAACGAAACTTTTGCTGTCTGTGCCGATTTCTTTTTTGACGAAATTCTTCCGGAAATCGAAAAAAAGATGGGAAAATCAGAACTTTATGACAATCCCAAACTTTTTAATATCAACATTCCGGAAACTATCGCAAAGTCAGGAAAAGTTCCGATAAAATGGGTTCCTTTCGGTAAAAGGCTGTACGGCGGAGATGTTGTAAAACGGGTCGATCCGCGCGGAAAAGAGTACTATTGGATCGGCGGTGATCAGTTCGGTTTTGCCGATATAGACGGCAGCGACTGTCACGAGATAAGGCAGGGATGCACGACGATAACACCTGTGTCACTTGATTTTACAGATGAAAAAACTCTTGAAAAAATAAGAGGTTAAAATGGAAAAGCTCACTTTTAAAAAAGCAATTATGGCTACTTCGGGTCCGAATTCATGGAAAGAAGCGATAGTTCTCGCGATAACGGGACTCTGCATGGGAGCTGCAAACGTCATTCCCGGCGTTTCGGGCGGCACGATCGCGCTTATTGCCGGAATTTACCAGAAACTTCTCGCCGCGATCAAATCTTTTGATGCCGTATGCGTGAAAAAACTGCTTTCTTTCGATATCAAAGGGGCTATTGCACACCTTCACACCCGTTTTCTTGCAGTTCTTTTCTTCGGTGTTGCCGTTGCGATAGTTTCTTTAGCGCACATCATGAAGTTTTTGCTCAACGAGTGTCCAGAGCCGACATATAGCCTTTTTTACGGTCTTATCGCAGCTTCGATCTATGTCGTAGGAAAGACGATAAAATGGCGTATCCCTGAGGTAATTTCGATACTTGCAGGAACTGTCGCGGCATATTTTCTGGTCGGACTTATTCCTGTAGAGACTCCGAACGGACTGTGGTTCATCTTCCTCTGCGGTGTTTTGAGCATCTGTGCGATGATTCTTCCGGGTATAAGCGGCGCATTTATTCTGCTTGTCCTCAAAAAATATGAGTACATTATAGAAGCTGTTAAAAATCCGTTCACTCTCAACAGTATTCTCGTAATCATCATTTTCTGCCTCGGCTGCGGCGCAGGACTCATCGGATTTTCACGCTTTTTCAACTGGCTTCTCACTAAATGGCACTCCGTGACGCTTGCTTTTCTTACCGGTCTTATGGCTGGTTCGCTTCGCAGTATCTGGCCGTGGAAAGGGGAGTCAATTGTTGAAATTGTCGGAGGAAAAGAGAAAATCGTTTCGCAGGCGAACGTGTTTCCGCAGGAATTCGGCGGATATTTCTTCCTCTGCATTGCGCTGATGATTGTCGGCGTCGTTTTGATAGTCGTTCTTGACAGAATTTCGGAAAAACACGGATAATTATTTAACTTTTATTGGAGAGACCTTTGAGAGAACACTCTTTTGTCACAAATTATTTGAAAAATCCTTATTCTTCGGTTCTCTCGGTTTCGGGAAACACGAAGGTTATAACTGCGCTTTCGCTTGACATGAAAGTTCCTCCGCACGTAAAAAGCGGCGGCTGGCTCACTGCCGAATATTCACTTCTTCCGGGTTCGACAAACGTCAGAAGTGCCCGCGAAAGAACCAAAATTTCGGGGAGAACCGCTGAAATCCAGCGCTTGATCGGACGCTCGCTCAGAATGGCGGTCGATCTCGAAAAAATCCCTGGAATAACGATGCTTATCGACTGCGACGTGTTGGAAGCAGACGGCGGGACGCGCACCGCTTCGGTAAACGGCGGAATGCTTGCAGTTGCACTTGCATGCAGAAAACTGGTAGAAGAAGGGGTAGTTCCCGAAAATCCGCTTAAAAACTGGATCGGAGCTATAAGCGGCGGGGTTATTGACGGTGAAGTAGTTATTGATTTAGACTATGAAAAAGATTCCCGTGCAGACACCGATTTTAATTTTGTTTTTTCTGAAAACGGCAATATAATCGAACTTCAGGGGACTGCCGAGAGAGTTCCTCTTGACGACGCGAAGTTCTTTGAATTGCTGAATAAATCGCGTGAATGCGTTAAAGAGATTATTGACGGAATGAAATCAATCGCAGGATTTACAAAATGATCATTGTTGTTAAAAAAGGGACCAACGAAGAATTTTTGGACAATATCAGAGAGACTTTGATTGCCAACGGAATGTCGTTCGAAGTCTTGCAGGGTTCAAGTTATGTGTTGATTCCGGTTGTCGGCGATCTTACAACTTCCGATATCGGACGTTTTAAATCTCTGCCTGGAGTCGAGCGCATAATCAACATATCAAAACCATATTTCATGGTGTCTAAAAATTATCGGGAAAAGAGTGTCGTCGACTTGGGGGACGGAGTAAGGCTTGGTGAAGATTTCGCAATGATATCTGGCCCGTGCAGTGTCGAAAGCGCTGATTCTCTTGATAAGATAGCAGCTTTTCTTTCAGGCTTGGGGGTAAAAATCCTTCGCGGCGGGACATTCAAAATGAGAACTTCTCCCTATTCTTTCCAGGGGCTTGGAGAAAATGGCGTAAAAATTCTTGATGAGACTGCGAAAAGATACAACATGAAGTCTGTTTCTGAGATAGTCGATGTCAGACATATCGATCTTTTCGAGCAGTATATCGACATCATTCAGGTCGGTGCGAGAAACATGATGAATTTTGCACTTCTGAAGGAGTTGGGCAGATGCAGCAAGCCGATCCTTCTCAAGCGTTCGGCGAACGCCACGATCGACGAATTTCTGTCGAGTGCCGAATACATCATGGCTGAAGGCAACGAAAACATTATTCTCTGCGAGCGCGGAATCACTTCATTCGACGATTCAACGCGAAGTATAGTGAATATTGCAGCGATTCCGATAATAAAAGGGCTTACTCATCTTCCGGTTATTCTTGATCCTTCGCACAGCGTAGGCAACTTCAAGTATGTTCCGGTCGTTTCGGAAGCGGCTGTCGTTCTCGGAGCAGACGGTTTGATCGTAGAAACCCATTATAATCCTACAAACGCCCTTTCGGACGGTTACCAGTCTCTGAATTTCGAGCATTTCGAATCAATGTATAAGAAAATTCTCAAACTCTGCGAATTTAATAAAGAAAATTCTTAAATTTCAATACTTTTTGGGTTTCGGTCTTGGCGGCGGCGGAAGATTGCCCGGATTTTCGTCAATTATGCCGTTGCAGTTGTTGTCAAGTCTGTCAAAATGTTCGTAGGCGCCGGGATAAATGTCCGGATTGTTGTCGTTACAGTCACCGGTTTTTTCGGCTCTGAAAATGCCGTCTGCTTTGCATAAACACCTGCTTTCGTCACCGATCCCGAATCCGTCGCCGTCACTGTCGCGGTAGAAGGGCCGGCAGTTTGCGGCGTTCTCGCCCTCATCAACGATGCCGTTGCAGTTGTCGTCAAGATCGTTGCAGATCTCTTTTGCTTCCGGGTGTATTTTCGGGTTATTGTCGTTACAGTCGCCTCTTTCGAGTGCGCGGAAATCGCCTTCCGAGACGCACAGACAGCGGTATTCATCGGTTCCTGTCCCGTCGTAATCGAGATCTTTGTAGTATTTGTTGCAGTCTTTTGAATTTTCCGGATCGATTTTTCCATCGCAGTTGTCATCAATTCCGTTGCAGATTTCGTCCGCTTTCGGATGAACATAGCGGTTGTTGTCGTTGCAGTCTCCGCCTTTGCTTGAATAGCCTGTCGGAATATCATCCTCTGAGCATTCGTAGTCGAAAACAGCCTTTTCTCTGCCGAATCCGTCACCGTCGCGGTCTACAAAAAGGACGCATTTCGCTGAAACAGGAAAAAAGATGCTCAAAGCAGCTGCGAAAAGGAAAAATTTTGCCAAGTTCATTGTTCTTTCCCCTGCAAACATTGTTTTTTCATATTTTCGAGCCGTTTTTTTGCCCACTCTTTTTTGCGGTCAACGGCTAAATAGGTGAGGAGCTCTTCTGCCGTGTTGAAAATCGTTCCTTCGAGTCTTTTGATACTGTCGAAATGGCATCCGTCTTCTTCCGGCGGATATTCGCGGCATAGGTCGGGGCGCGCTTCGTAGATCATACATTTGTTAGATTCGTTGAGGTTTTCGCACTTTCCCATGACGAGAACAGACCAGATGCGGCCGTTTTTAAGGATTTTGATGTTGGGGTTGAAAAGCCACCAGATTATTTCATCAAAACGGTCTTCGGAGCGAGGCTCTTTTTCAATATCGATTGTTACGTAGCGGCAGCACATTCCGTTGCAGAATCTGCAATCGTCACCGTTGAAGTACATCTTCTGATTTTTTGCCATAACTACCTGAATTTAATTGTGATAAGAGCAAGCGCAGCCATGATCGCGCTTACGATCCAGAACCTTGTTACGATCTTAGCCTCTGCCATTCCCTGATGCTGGTAGTGATGGTGCAGAGGTGCGCGGTAAAGGATTCGTCTGTGCATTTTGAAACCGATATTTTCCTGCACGAAAGTCGAAGTTATTTCGATCACGAAGATTGCTCCGGCAATGATGTAGACAACTTCCTGTCTTATCAGAACAGCTGCCGTTCCCATCGTTCCGCCAAGGAAAAGGCTTCCCATGTCGCCCATGAAAACTTCGGCAGGATGGGAGTTGAACCACAAAAATCCGATCCCCGCTCCCACTATCGCGCCGCAGAAAACTGCGATTTCACCGCTTCCAGGAATGTATTCGTAAAGCAGGTGCTGAGCCTGGATCTTGTTGCCGACGATGTATGCGAAAACGCCGAGAACGATGAAGACGAAGACCGACGGAACTATCGTGAGACCGTCCATGCCGTCTGAGAAATTTACAGCATTCGCCGAGTAGACGATAATGAAAACTATCCAGAGCGCCGTGAGAACCGTTGAACTGAAAATAAATCCTTTGAAAAACGGAAACTGGAAAGAGTTCGCTACATCTGCCGGAAGCGGAGAGATCGCCGGAGTAAGGACGAAAACCGCAAGCAGCACGCCGAAAAGAATCTGGATCGTGTATTTCGCGAAGCGCGAAAGCCCTTCATCGGCATCTTTCCCTTTGATTTTCTTGTAGTCGTCGATCGCTCCGAAAAGCGCGAACCAGAAAGCGCTTGCAAGCAGCGCCCAGATAAACGGGTTTGCAAGGTCGCACCAGAGCAGGGCACTTCCGATCCCGGTGATGAATATCAGAATTCCGCCAAGCATCGGAGTTCCCGTTTTTTTCTGCGAATTTATTTCGCCGTAGCTTCTCTCGAAAGAGCGGAAACCATGCCTGTAAAGCGCATTGATAAGCGGTCTTCCGATGATCAGCGAGAGGAAAAACGCCGTTACGAAGGCGATCAGTGTTCTCGAAGAAAGGTATTTGAAAACTGCGAATCCACCTGTTCCGAAAACGGATTTGAAGATCGCGTATATCATGATTTTTTCTCCTGTGAAATAAGTTCAATGAGCGAATTATACTCTTTTTTAAGCTCGTATTCAGTCGTGTATCCGTTGCTTGTGATGAGGATTTTGTCAATTTCCGATGCGGCAGTACTTTTGTCGAGAACACCTCTTTTTATGAGGATCTCAAAGGCCTGAAGAATCGCCATCCGCACTTTCCAGACGGCATCGAAATAGAGTTTTGAAAAGTGCTTGAGCAGATTTTCGATATCTGTTGAAATCTGTGCCGCCGCAAGGACTGCTTCAGCTCTTACTTCAAAGCAGTGGTCCGACATGTTTTTAAAGAGAAGTTCCATAAATTTTCCGCGTTCGTTTTCGCTTATCCCGAAGTGATTTGCAAACGCAGGGATGCACCTTTCGGCTGAAAAACGTGTTTCGTAGTATGAATTTTCAAGCCCCGAAAGTATTGCGTTGTATAGATTTTCGCGTTTGTCTGTTTCGCAGACGAGAGAGAGCTGCTTCAATGCGGCAAAAGCGTCCCTGCTAAGAAACGGTGCGCTGTTTTTGTCTGCGGCATAACGGATTATGAGCGGAATGACTTCGGAATAACCCAGGATCCCGGAAGAGCGGCATGCACGGGCTTTGATGACGGGATTGTGAGAGGAGAAAAGCATGTCGATCTTGTTTTTTATGAGTTTCACTTCATCAGCTTCAAGCGGTTTTTCCGCGCCGGATTTCGTTTTCTGCAGAAACTTTTCAAGCGTTGTCGAATTGAGGCCTAAAACGCGGTCGTTCACGAACTCTGTTCCCTTTATTTCAGCCGGTTTTTCGCCGAGGTGACAGAGATAAAGCAGGTTTTTGACGATGATTTCTGCCGGATTGCCCGGGAAAATATTTTTTGCAGCTTCCGACATTCCGGCAAGTTTATGCGCATCACTTCTGAGTTTCGAAACAGTTTCGCAGAATTCGTCAGCGTCTGCAAACGCAATGTCGATCCCGTTCAAAGGATCGGTCCTTTCATAGATCACGGCAGCCGCTCCGGCGCGTTCTATGAAGCGGGCGTTGCCGATCTGGTGGTCGTTTCCGATGTTGCTTATCGGGATTATGAGCGAAGGTTTTCCCTGACGGCACACTTCAACGATCGAACCTGCTCCGGCCCTGATTACGAGAAGATCCGACGCTGCGTAGTAAAGCCCCATGTTGTCAATGAAATCGCGGAGAAGATAGCGCTTTTTCTCTTCTTCGGAAAGTTGCTGTTTTTCAAGAATGCCGGAAACATCGTTGAAACCGTGGTATTCATAAACTTTTCCGAAAGGTTTGCCAGCACCGTGAATTATGTAAGTGTTCGGATCTTCAAGAAGTTTTTTTGCGGAATTTGCAAGGACGCGGTTGATGGTGCGCGATCCCTGAGAGCCGCCGAAAGCGAAGATAACGAATGCATCATCAGGGATGCCAAGTTCTTTTCTTGCGGAACTTCTTTCTTCCAAAGCAATTGAACTTCGTACAGGATAACCTGAGAAAAATCCTTTGTTTTTCGGCAGATGCCTGATCGTTTCGGAAAACGATACCGCGACTTTGTCAGCTGCTTTAGCGGCAGCCTTGTTCATTTTGCCGAGATCGGTATTCGATTCGTGGATCATGATCCTGGTTTTGAAGAGTCCGAATGTCGCCTTGCGCAGGATCCATGCGGCAAAGACCGTAGGCGCGCTGACAAATCCGCCGGTAGCGAAAACTGCGGCAGGTCTGATTTTTAGCAGAAGCAGTGCCGCTTTTGAAAGCCCTGAAAACATCGTTATTGCGAATTTCAGAAGTTTTACGGGCGATTTTCCCTGCGGAAGAGGCGCGCTTTTCACGAATTTCAGCGGGATGCCGACTTTAGGAACCATGTGCGCTTCGGCTTTGTTTTTGACTCCTATATAGGTGATTTCAGCTTCCGGGAGAGTTTTTTTGAGTTCGGCTGCAACTGCAAGAGCGGGGCTGACATGACCGCCGCTGCCGCCGCCGGTGAAGATGAATTTTATCTTTTTTTCTTTCATAGAACCTCTTTTTGTACAAAAAACCGCTCACTTTTAGCAAAAATAAAGAATATTACAAGTAAAAAAGATATAAAATTATACCTAATTTGTAGAGACGTCATATCATGGCGTCTCTTATAATGATGGCGTTCCATTTTTTACCGGCATTAACCACGCAGCCGTTCCCTAATTTGCCATGGTGACTTTTTACAATTAAGTATTAATTTTTTTAGTAGTTAACTAAAATAATATTTTAAATTATAGAAAATAAACTTGATTTTTTAAATTAAAATAAATATTGTAATTCACTAAAATGTTTATTTTAATATTAGAAAGAGGAACAAAATGGTATCAGAAAAACAGATGAATGAACTGGTAAAAACAAACAATGTTGTTTTTTATCAGACGGAAAACGCGGATGTTGTCGTAAATGTGGTTTACAAAGATGAAACTTTCTGGCTTACACAGAAAGCGATGGCTGTGCTGTTCGATTGCAGTGTGGATAATATTTCTCTACACTTAAAAAACATTTATGACAGCAATGAACTTGAAAAAAATCGAACTGTCGAGGATTTCTCGATAGTTCAAAAAGAAGGCAACCGGTCAGTCAAACGCTCAATGGAATTTTACAATCTCGATGCGATTATCGCAGTCGGCTACCGCGTAAATTCCAAAAAAGCGACAAAATTCAGACAGTGGGCAACAAAAACTCTGCGAGAATACATCACCAAAGGTTTTGTCATCAACGAAAAACTTCTGAAAAACGGAAAGCCGTTCGGCAAAGACTATTTTGACGATTTACTTGAAAAAATACGCGAGATCAGAGCGAGTGAACGTCGTGCGTATCAGAAAATCACCGATATTTTCGAGCAGTGCAGCTGCGATTTCGATAAGAACAGCGAAATCACCAAAAATTTTTATGCTTTCGTGCAGAATAAACTTCATTTTGCAGTAAGCGGAAATACTGCCGCTGAAATTGTTTACAACCGTGCCGATTCGCGGAAAGAGCACATGGGACTGACAACATGGAAAAACTCGCCTGACGGAAAAATTTATGAATCCGATGTCATAATCGCCAAAAATTATCTGAATGAAAAGGAGATCTCGCGCCTGAACCGCCTTGTCGCAATGTTCATCGACTACGCCGAGTTGCAGGCTGAGGACGGTCATCTGATGAAAATGCAGGACTGCGTTGATGCTGTGAACCTTTTTTTAACGAGTGCCCGCCAGCAGGTGCTCGAAACCAAAGGAAAAATCAGCCACGATCAGGCGATAAAAAAGGCTCTTAAGGAATATGATGTTTTCCGCATCATTCAGGACAGAGAATATATTTCAGAATTTGACAGACAGACAAAAGAACTCGAAAAAAACAATCAGAAATAGATTGATCTTTACCTCAAGCCACGATTTTTGGAGATGTTCAGGATTGCAGGGAACCGTTCCGGAGTGCCTTAACGGACGCAGATGATTATTCCAATTTCCGCTTAAACTATTTGCCTTGATATTGAGTGTATATCTGCTCAAGCAGTTTAATATCGCAGCATCTTTGTTTGATGCGGATTTCGTAGTCTGCGAGTTCACTATCATCGGAAAGCAGCAGTTCTCGGAGCAAATTGGCCGTTTTCTGTATCTGAACAGTGTCGCTGCGGATTGCTTTGTATTGATTCTGCAAAAGACGGCGGTATTTTTCGTCGCTGATTTTTTCTATGTCAATAAGAATTAAAGCCGAATCCGTTACAGGAATCATGTTGTTAAAATTGATTGCTCCGTATAAACCACCGGCTATTTTCCTGAAATCTACAGCATTTTTCATGGTTTTGTGTTTCGGTTTCGGGGAAGAAAACGGTGCGTAGTATTTCACGCTGCCTATTTCAAGAACGATTCCGACATAAGGTCTGGTTTCGTGCTTGTTATCAGCAACTTTTTCATCATATCTTCTAAGAAAGTTTATGTAATCATCTTTCACATGATAAAATCTCATTTTTCCCCCTAAAAAAACAAAGGGCGGATGAACCGCCCTTTTTTAAGTCCTCTGTTGTGGTCGAGGCTCACCGCTTTTTTAAGATTTCGCTTAATGGTGGAAACTCACCGCTTTTTTCAGTTTCCAATTAAGGTCGGAACTTACCTGCGCCAAAAACTTTAGTCGTTTTTTATTGGAAGTCAAGAGAATTTTATAATAAATTAGAAAAATATTTATTGTTTGGATTCAAAAAGATTAAATAGATGTCAGCGCCGTCTGACGTTCACCTCAAACCGTGATTTTTGGAGATCTTCAGGATTGCAGGAAAGCGTTGCGGACTGCCCTAACGGACACACATAGTATTTTGTCCGCTGTCATAGGTATTTTTAATCTCCATAGAACCGCCGTTATACCGAACCGTCCAGATATTAGTATAGCCGGTGGTATAAAATGGATTTGTGGAAGAAGACCATGGCGTAGACATCAAATTTATATTCGGGAAATCAGATGCACGGTTATAGTTAAGGTTGAGAAGAGAAAGAAGTTCAAAAATGTTCGGTAACCGCCAGTCAGTGTATCCGGCATAAGTTGAATTTTCGCAGTAGGCAAGTGCTAATTTCCAAGTGTCGAATTTTGCAAAGTTTTTATTCCAGATAAGTCCGGTGAGGTTATCCGTAACAATTTCATCTCCGTTTCTGGTCGAGACAGTTAATGTCGGACTTTCAGGTAGAATTTCACCCCTTACGCAACGGACATAGAGCGTGGTGTCATTGGAATAAAACTTCAATTCACCACCATAATAACTATGAAAATCTATGCCCCAAGAATTAGCAGAGTTGCGTGCATATTTTTTTGATGTCCAGAAAGCACTGTCGCTGCTTATTCCTCCTGCAAAATAAGTTGTATCCACTGGAGGATCGTTCCGACTGTAATCAACTATACTCAGCATCTCTTTCGGTTTCGGGAGTCTCCAGTCAGTGTATCCTGCATATTCAAGATCCGCGCAGTAACTTATCGCATGCTGCCAGTCAAATTTGTCTGCCGGAATACTCTTCTGCCATTCGAGACCGAGATTATTGTCAACTACAACTTTTTCTTCAGGATGTCCGACATCTGGAGTTTTTATAGTAAAACTTTTCGGTGTACATGCTCCTGCTTCTGTATATTGCGCATCCTGCCCGTAGAACTCTCCGCTTTCCGCACAGCTTATCTCATTAGCGGAATCGTCATAGCATTTTATTATTCCTGTGCAGATATTGCCGAAAGCATGTTTTGTCATGCATCTCGAACCGTTCCAGAAGTAACCGTTTATGCAGCCGCAGGTAAATTTTGTTCCGTCTATCGGAGTGCATATTCCGTCTGAACCGTCCATCGAAGCGCACTTGTTGTCAAAACACGGATCGGTTTGGCAAGTTGAGCTTTGTGCATCCCAGATATATCCTTCAACGCAGCCGCACGAAAATTCGCTTGCAGTCAACGGAATACATATTCCGTCTGAATGTTCCATAGTGCAGGAGTTTGCCGTACACGGACTCGGCTCACAGTTTTTCCCGGACAGAAATTCTCCTTCCCCGCACAAATCGGAGCGGACACAACGCGTCAGCGGCATATTATAGTTGTTTGTTTTACTGCGTGTACTAACCTCACCGCTGGAAAAGTTGGCATACACAACGTTTCCGGTGCTGTAATTAAGTGTCGTTGTAGAAGACCAGAAAGTTTTGGAAGGCATATTCGGAAAATCCGAAGCGGGACTCTTTGCTTCATAATTTACAAGGGAAATAAGTTCGTTGATATTCGGAAGTCTCCAGTCCGTGTAACCGCCGTAATTCAGGTTTTCGCAGTATACAAGAGCATCGTTCCAGAGCATGTCCTCTGCATAACTTTTTTGCCAATAAAGATTGGTAGTCAAATCTTTTATGACTTCATTACTTACGTTCTCAAATGATGAGTTTTCCGGCATAGTGTGTTGAGGGTCGGTATCTCTTACGCAAATAAAATTGCCGCTATAAGTTTTTGTGTAAGTAGTAAGTATTCCCGATCCACTGGAAATCCACCATGCTTTATTTCCATCTGCCAACGATTCGTTGTTCGTCCAGAACCAACCAGAAGTTTCATTAAAATAGTCAGTGTTGAATGCGGGATTTAATTTTCCATAATCAATAATTGTCTGCCATTCTTTGACGGTCGGCAGTCTCCAGTCCGTGTATCCTCCGAAACCGAGTTCTTCGCAGGAAGTTACAGACTCTCCCCATGATTTTGTGCGTACAGTTCTGTCCCATTCAAGCCCCGTATTATTGTCAATAACAGTTTTCTGGGAAGAAGTTCCGCCAAAAACAAATTTTTTAGGTATGCAATAACCCATGTCGGCATACTGTGCATCCTGACCGTAGAAATCATCTCCTTCTTGAGCACAGCCCGTTTCTGTCTCGTTGTCGTAACATTTAAGAGTCCCAGTGCAGAGATTGCCAAGTGCCACGTTTTCCGAGCGGCAACCGGTCTTGCCCCACCAAAGGTATTCTTCTTCACATTCACAGGAATAAGGCAGAGAGAGGTTGTTTGTTTCTTCACATACTCTCGTAGAATTATTAACATCGTCACACGGATTATGTTCACAAGGATGATCTACACATTTGCCGTCCAGCGGATAATAACCTGTATCGCAGACATATTTACATTCGGTATCGCTTGCAGCTACGCTATACTTAGGTTCAAGCGTCGGAATCCATTTTTTGCCGTCCCAAGTTTGAGTAATAGTAGGTGCATAGTTCCACAGTGAATGCTCGGGACGCGGGTTGCAGTCCATGATTCTTGTGTTTGCGACACACGTTCCGTTGCCGTCCCATGAATAGTTTTCCCTGCATTTGAAACGGCATTCCGTCAGGCTTTCCTCTTCGCTGAAAATTCCGGAATCACCGGGTTCCCATGCCGCCCCTTTCCATTCCTGCAAAACTGTCGCGACCGAGTTCCACTGCGCGTTTTGTGGAAGTCCCCGGCAAGGTACTGTCTGTTTCTTTGCGACGCAAAGACCGCCCTTCCACTCGTAATTGTCAAAGCACTTGAAAATGCAGTTTTCAGTCGTCGGTGTTTCGCCGAAATCACCTGAAAGTTTCGGCAACCACTCGCTTCCGCTCCAAGTCTGAGTGATGCTTTCAACCGAGTTCCACTCTGCGTTTGCCGGAAGGCCCGTACAGTCTCTCGTTCTTGTCGCAGGAACGCAGGATTTCTGGTCATCGGAAACAGTGTAGTTTTCAAGGCACTTGAAGCGGCACTCTTCAGTTGTCGGAGTTTCACCGTATGAAGCTGTCTTCGAAGGTATGAACTTTTCGCCGTCCCAGTGCTGTGTGATGCTTGAAGCACTGTTCCATTCAGCATTCGCGGGCTTTTCTTCACAGTTTTCGATTTTGGTTACCGGATCGCAAGTCAATCCGTTCCAGTTGTAGTTGGTGTCGCAGTGGAAACGGCAGAGATTCTGGTTCGAAGTGTCGGATGCACTGTAGCTGCCTGCTGTCGGCGGGAACCATTCAGTGCCGTTCCATGTCTGGTTGACGCTTGTCTTCCACCATGTCGCGTTCTCGGGTTTCGTTTCGTTGTCGCAGTCGACGTTGGGATTACTGTCGGCTACGCATGCAGTATTTTTCCAGGTGTAGTTTTCGTTACATCCGAAGTAGCATCGGTTGTTTTCGGGCGTGTCGTTGTAGCTTGCGACCGCCGATGGTGACCAGCCGCCGTTCGTCCATGTCTGCGTGATCTCTGTCGAATCGTTCCACCAGTGCGCGTTCGCCGGAAGCCCTGTGCAGGTCGCGGGCTGTGTTTCGGCTACACATATATTGTTTTCTTCATCCCATTCGTAGTGTTCCTTGCAGACAAAGCGGCACTCTTCTTCGCTTGATTCTTCGTTGTAAACAGAGGTCGCCGACGGGATCCAGTTTTCGCCGTCCCATGTCTGCGAGATCCTGGAAACTACGTTCCACTCTGAGTAAGGTTTCTTTTCTGAGCACTGAGCCAATTTTGAAACCGGACGACATTTTTCTTCGTCTGTATCCCATGTGTAGTTTGTCGCGCACACAAATCTGCATTCGGTCGAACTCTTGACCTTGTTGAACGTACCTACTTCGCTAGGATACCACTTGTCGCCGTCATAAGTCTGGCTGATGCCGAAAACGGTGTTCCAGACTGCGTTTTCAGGCAGACCTTCGCAGGCGATGTATCTCGTCGTTCCGAGGAGACACTTTGCATGGTTCCAGTTGAAGCCCGATTTGCAGCCGCAGGTGAAGTCGTATCCGTTTGCTGTGCAGAGTCCTGTCGAGTTTGCCATATCTTTGCACTGGTCAAATCCGCATGCGTTCGGACATTCGCCGCCGAAGCACGGATCATCGTTTCTTACGCAGATTATGTATTTTGTGTCAGTCTTATCCGCAGATTTAATGCTTCCGTCTGCAAAATCGACTGTCCATGCTTCTGCTCCAGCGGTCTCTGAGCCTGTCGAAGCCATCGAAGTAGTCGAAGTCCAGAAACCTTTTGCAGCTATTGCAGGGAAATCGCTCATTGCGCCGCTTGCTTTCGTATAGTCAACAAGGGAAGCTAGTTCGTTTCTGTTCGGAAGTCTCCAGTCAAATTTGTCTGCCGTCGAAACTTCTTCGCAGTAGCTAAGTGCTTCAGCCCATGTTCTTGAAGCAACTGCCTGTTTCTGCCACATAAGGCCGCTCTCGTTGTCTTTGACAGTTTCGTTTTCTTCGGTGAAGCGGCTTTCTGCCGGAGTGTAGTTGCTGAGGTATCTGACGCAGAGAACATGGTTTTCATTTGTCTTTGCAACGCTTGCAAGAGCGCCGTTTTCCGTTACTTTCCAGGCGTTTTCATTGTTTCTGCTCTCTTCCGCAGCCCAGAATGTATGGCCGTAAGCCGTGAATTTTTCTCCGAGAGCGGGGCTTGCCGTGCCGCTCTCAACGATCGTGAGCAGTTCATCCGGGCTCGGGATCCTCCACTGTGCAACAGTCGAACTCTCATTGTTGAGTGTCGAGCAGTATTCGTCTGCCGCAGCCCAGTTCATCGCGTTTTCGCTTGTTGCAGCGATCCATTCGTAATGAGTGTAGATGTCTTTTACAATCTTCTTTTCGCCGCTTCCTTCCTCCATGAATTTGTGCTCCGTGCAGTAGCCGGCATCCATGTACTGTGCATCCTGACCGAAGAAGGATTCGCCGTACTCAGGGCAGACTGTGTCTGCTGTGTTGTCAAAGCATCCGGTTGCTCCGGTGCAGATCAGGCCGAGTGAAAGCGGACTTTCAAGGCACTGGCTGCCGTTCCATCTGTAGCCTTTGGTGCACGAGAAGACGCATTCGTCTTTCGTTGTGTCGTCGTACTGTGCGCTCTTGATTGCAGGAGCCCAGTCTGAGCCGTCATAAATCTGCGAGAATGTCCCTTCGCCGTCATTCCACTGTGCGTTTGCGGGAAGGTTTCCGCACTTAGCTGCCTTTCTTGTACAGTTGTTTGCCGTGATATAACCCGAGCAGTCAGATGCGCACGGTGCCGAGCCCGTTGATCCTGAATCTCCTAAACCGGCGATTTCAGCACATGCCTTTGAGCCGCCGTCGCAGTGCTCTGCAGGAGCGTCGATTATGCCGTCGCCGCAGTCTGCCGCCTTTCCGCATTCATGCTTGTCGAACGTGCAGGTATCAGGATCGCAGACTGCTGTTTTTTCAGGATAGGTCGATGCAGGATAGATCGTTCCGCAGGAAACAGGGGCCGCAAGTGAAGGTTCGCACTCTTCAGCTGAATCGACTATGCCGTTGCCGCATGCGTTCTTTGCTACGACCTTGATTTCCTTTTCGTTCTTGTCTTTGTGAAGCGTTATAGCTTCAAGGTATCTGTAAAGATCCTCGCCTACTGCAAGAAGCGTGTATCTGCCTGAGGCTATTTCGATATTTACTTTGTCGTAAGTATTGGTCTCATTGTTGAACTTAGCCGCTTCGTTCGCTACAAGCTCCATGTAATCGTTGTAGATCTGGATGTAAACCTTCGACGGATGCTTTGCAGTATCGATTTTTACAGAAAGCTCAAGGCTTGCATCTTCCGAGTTCGTAAGCTCTTTGTCAAGCTTGATCTCAACGCTGAAATTTGCGCCTGCCGGAACATTTACGCTCGTGCTCTTTGCGTAGTAACCGTCTGCATAAGCGTCGACTGTGTATGCCGCCGGAGTAAGGTTTTCAATGCTTACTACGCCGTCAACAGGATAGTAAACCTTGTTGCCGGGATTCATGATTATCATCGGATTTGCATCGTCTGCTATCTGGTGCCCCGTTGAATCATGGACAAGGATCTGAATATCTGCCGGAACTTCCTTCGAGCTGACACCGTCGCTGTCACTATTGACGAAGAATTCGTAAGTTCTCTGTGTCGAATAGGTTTTGCCGGAAATCTTAGAGTTCGCGACTATCGTCATTTTTCCTGTGATGCTGCCGAGAGAATCGACATTTTCAGAACCGAGAAGCTCTTTAAGAGCCTTTTCGCCCTGTGAAAGTGTTCCCGGAGTGAGAACTATCGACTTTTCCTTGAGATCGCCAGTCTGTTTGTAGTAAGTTCTCGTATTTTCCTGAACTTTTTCAAATTCTTTTCCTTCGATATTTATAAGAACTTTTTCTACATCCGCGCTTGATGCAGCAACTTTGAGCGAAATTTTGTCGGTAAGTGCGCTCAGCTTCGTGATGTAAGGTCTCGTTACCATGTTGTTGCCGTCGTCAAGAACCTGTACCGTGTGAGCCGATGCGTCAAACGAGTCGGCTATGCTGACTGCCTTTGCGTTGTCGTCGATACCGTCAAAAACAAGGTATGCGGTTTTGAGAAGTGAATCGTTCAGCTCTTCGACATCCGAACCGTTATAGAAAATCGTGCCTGCATATTTGAGGGCAAGGTAGAATGTTCTGAATAGGTCGAGTTTTTCTGAATCGCCAAGTCTGCTGTTCATCGGCATGAAGTGTTTTGTAAAGATCGCATTTGCCTCTGCCGCGCTTACTTCCGTGCCGCCCAGCGTTACATGTCCCGCCTCGTTGATCGTGTAAACCTTGTTGCAGTTCTGCGCCGGTGTATCGGGATTGAACCACGCGCAGACAAGCTGATCGGGATTGAGAACCGAGGAAACAGAGTTGAAATTAGGTCCTTTTGATGAAGTCGTGATGTAGTTCGCGAAAATCATCATCTCTTTCTTTGTCGCGGTGTATCTTTCTGCCGCGTCGGAATTGCCTGTGAGTGCTGCCTTTGCCTTCGAAGTATAGTCTTCAGGAGCCGTGCCGCTGTAAGTAAGCGGGATCATCGACGGATCAAACATGTCGGCAAGGGTCGTGCTTCTGTTGTGCGAAGTCGTTGCCGTGTAAAGTGCCGCGATCGCGCTACGCAGTTCAAGACCGTTCTTGACTGCCGCGACGCTGTTTCCGCGTTTCGCCTTCATGCGGTTGTAGAACTCTTTTACAAAGAAAAGGTTCTCGAAAAGATTGAGGTTTCTCTGGAAGCCGACCTGTTTGTTGATAAGCTCGTAAAG
>JAGCNV010000094.1 GCA_017645765.1 bacterium
AAGGCTTTGACGGTCAAAGCTCACAAATTTACAAAAGGCGCTAAAGAATCTATTGAAAAAGCTGGTGGAAAAGCAGAGGAGATAGAGCTTGATAAGTAAGGCATTAAAAAACATTTTCAAGATTCCGGATCTCAGAGACAAGGTTCTCTTTACTCTGATGATGCTCGGCGTCTACAGGCTTGGCATATTCGTAACAACGCCCGGCGTAAACCGTTCGGTCATGGAAAAAATTATGTCCACGAAATCGGACGGAACGCTTCTCGGCATGTTCAATATGTTCGGCGGCGGTGCTTTGGAAAACCTTTCGATATTCGCGCTCGGAATCATGCCGTATATCAGTTCATCGATCGTCATGTCGCTTCTTGCGGTTATCGTTCCGCAGATCGGCGAATGGCAGAAAGAAGGTGAGCAGGGTTACAAAAAAATAACCCAGTGGACAAGATACGGCACGGTTATTCTGTGTCTCGTTCAGGGTTTCATGATGTCGAAATTCCTCGAGAGTCTGACCGGTGCGGGCGGCGAAGTCGTCGTCAACAACCCCGGCTGGTTCTTCAGGATTCTGACAGTCATTACCCTGACAGCAGGTACACTGTTCCTTATGTGGCTCGGTGAGCAGATCACAGACCGCGGTATCGGTAACGGCGTTTCGCTCATCATTTTCGCATCGATCGTCGCACGTTTCCCGAGAATGTTCTTCGATATGGGTAAGTACCTGAAAGAAGGAATGATTCAGCCGCATCAGGTTGTAATATTCGTTCTTGTTATGGTTGCTACTTTCGCGGTCATCGTATTCGTAGAAAGTTCCCAGAGAAGAATTCCGGTTCAGTATGCAAGAAGATCTACCGGCGGTGCGAGACAGATCCAGAATTCGCATCTTCCGCTCAGAATCAACGTTTCCGGCGTTATCCCGCCGATTTTCGCAAGTGCGCTTCTGGTTTTTCCTGCTACGGTTTCCAATTTCTTCAACTTCAGCATGGGATCGCTTCAGGCATGGCTTAATCCTGGCGGATGGCTTTACAATCTGCTTTATCTTGCCCTTATAATTTTCTTCGCGTTCTTCTACACGTTCATTCAGTTTAAAACTGACGACGTTGCGGAAAATATCAACAAACAGGGCGGATACATCCCAGGAATCAGACCTGGAAAAGAGACTGTTGCATACATCAACACGGTTCTTTCGAGAATCACGTTCGGCGGCGCTATTTATCTTTGTGCCGTTTGTATGCTTCCCGATCTTCTCAGGAATAAAATGGGACTTCCGTTCTATATGGGCGGAACGTCGATACTCATCGTTGTAGGTGTTGCTATGGATATGGCTTCCCAGATCGAGAGCTACCTCATCAGCAACAACTATGAAGGTTTCTCTATCGGCGGCAAAGGTTCTCTTATAAAGAGCAGAAGAGGATAGATTCCCGATGAGTAAGGAAGAAGGCATTATCGTAGAAGGAACGATCGTCGACACTCTGCCGAACGCGATGTTCAGAGTGGCTTTGGAAAACGGTCACTCGGTTCTGGCGCATATTTCCGGAAAAATGCGCAAATATTTTATCCGCATACTTCCGGGCGACAAAGTGCAGATCGAGCTTTCACCTTACGATCTGTCGAGAGGGAGGATCGTTCACAGAATGAAGAGCAACAATCCGGTCAATAACGCTAATTCGAATAATTAAGGAGAGAGAGATGAAAGTAAGAGCTTCGGTAAAAAAGATATGCTCAAAATGCAAGATCGTTAAGAGAAAAGGTATTCTCAGAGTTATATGCGAGAACCCTAAGCATAAACAAAAACAAGGTTAATATAGTTGTCGCGAAAAAAGAGGAGGTGACACTTGGTTCGTATTGCAGGAATTGATCTTCCAAGGAAGAAGAGAATGGAAATTGCCTTGACGTACGTTTACGGCATTGGCAGAACCAGCGCTCAGAAAATACTTGATGAAGCAGGCATTGACAGAAACATCAAAAGTGATGACGTCGATGAGCCGATGGCTATCAAGATCAGAGCCATTATCGATCAGAAATACACGGTCGAAGGTGATCTTAGAAAAGAAACTATTATGAACATCAAAAGATTGATGGATCTCGGCAGCTACAGAGGCCGCAGACACAGAAGAGGTCTTCCGTGCAGAGGTCAGCGTACGCGTACCAACGCAAGAACGAGAAAAGGTCCGAGACGCAATCTTATGAAAAAGAAAAAATAATAGTTGAAGGAGAAATAATATGGCACCTGAAAAGAAGAAAAGAGTAAAAAAGAATATACAGACGGGACTTGCTTATATTCAGTGCAGTTTCAACAACACGATTGTTACGATCACTGATGTCAGCGGTAACGTTCTGTCATGGTCCGGCGCAGGTCTCAAAGGCTTCCGCGGCAGCAAAAAGAGCACTCCGTATGCTGCTCAGATGGCTGCTGAAGATGCAGGCAAAAAGGCTCAGGATTACGGTCTGAGAACTTTGAGCGTTTTTGTAAAAGGTCCGGGAAGCGGAAGAGAAGCTGCGATCAGAGGATTCGCAAATATCGGTTACAACGTAACACTTCTTAGAGATATCACTCCGATACCGCACAACGGTTGTCGTCCTAAAAAGAAAAGAAGAGTTTAATTCGTTGGTTAGTGTA
Organism: bacterium; assembly: GCA_017645765.1. GTDB lineage: Bacteria > UBP6 > UBA1177 > UBA1177 > UBA1177 > UBA1177. Next base: position 2,612 of record JAGCNV010000094.1, read on the forward strand.
AACTTTTAGCTCAAAAGGAGGAAGCTTTGGCTAAGAACAAAGAAGCAAAATGCAAAATTTGCAGAAGAGAAGGTGTAAAACTTTTTCTTAAAGGCGAACGCTGCAATTCAGACAAATGCTCGTTCGACAGAAAACCCTATTCACCCGGTCTCCACGGACGTGAAAAGAAAAGAGTCACTGAATACAAAATTCAGCTTCGTGAAAAGCAGAAAACAAAAGCAATGTACGGTATGCTTGAAAGACAGTTCAGCATTTTCTACAAGAGAGCTGATCTGAAGAAAGGCGCAACCGGTGAAAATCTGCTCAGAATGCTTGAATGCAGACTCGACAACGTTGTTTACCGCCTTGGTTTCGCGAACAGCAGAGCTCAGGCAAGACAGCTTATCAACCACAGACATTTTTCTGTCAACGGAAAAGGCACCGATATTCCGTCTTTCATCGTTAAGGAAGGCGATATCATCGCTGTCAAAGAAGGAAGCAGGGACGCTAAAATATTCAAAGAGATCATGGCTGACGAGAACATCGCGGCAAGAATCGCGACTCCGGCATGGTTGGAACTGAATAAAGACGAAATGAAGGGAAAAGTTATCCGCCTTCCCGAAAGAGAAGATTTACCGCAGGATGTCAAGGAAAATCTCATAGTTGAGCTTTATTCTAAGTAATGGAGGGATTCTGATGTTTCGAGCCAATTGGAAAACATTGATTATGCCGAAAGAGGTCAAAATCGGAGAGCAGGGGCAGAATTACTGCCGTTTCATCTGCGAACCGCTTATGAAAGGATACGGCATAACTTTGGGAAACGCGCTTCGCAGGATCCTTATTTCCAGTCTCCGCGGAGCTGCTGTTATCGGCGTTAAAATAAAAGGCGTCGAACACGAGTTCGCAACAATTCCCGGAATAAAAGAAGACGTTATTGATATCATCCTCAATATCAAACAGATCCGTTTCATCGCTCACGAAGACAAGCTTCATTATCTTGTCCTCAAGAAAAGCGGCAAAGGAACGGTTACTGCGGGTGATATTCAGGAAACGGCCGGTCTTACCATTCTCAACAAGGACCTTCCTCTTTTCGAAATGGACGAAGGCGTTGATTTCGAAATGGAACTTCTTGTCGGAATCGGCAGAGGCTATGTTCCCTCCGAATCGCACAATCAGGATATTTTCAGCGAAGGCTATATTCCGATAGATTCTTTCTTTTCTCCGGTTGTCAGAGCAAACTACAAGGTTTCCAATGCAAGAGTCAAAAACAGTTTTGATTTCGACAAACTGACTTTCGATCTGGAAACGGACGGTTCGCTCACTCCCCGCGACGCGTTGGCTTATGCGGCTATGATTCTGAGAGAACACACGAAGTTCTTCATCAGTTTTGCAGTCGATGAGTCGGATGACCTCAATTCTTCCGATGTCACCGGTGAAGTCAATATGAACCTTTATAAGACGATTGACGATCTCGACCTTAGCGTAAGATCGAACAACTGCCTTAAAAATGCGGAAATCAAGTATATCGGCGAGCTCGTTACGAAGACTGAAGCCGACATGCTTAAAACAAAGAATTTCGGAAGAAAATCTCTCAATGAGATAAAAGTTCTTTTGATGAAGATGGGATTGCATTTCGGAATGGAAATCGAAAATTTCCCGGATGCCAGAATTATTGAACAAATAGAAAAGAACGCAGGGAGCAAACAATGAGACATAGAAAAGCAGGAAGAAGATTAAACAGAAATAGCTCGCATCGCGAGGCTATGCTTTGTAACTTGCTGAATTCACTTGTAAAAAGCGAACGTATTCAGACGACTTTGATGAGAGCTAAAGAGCTCCAGAAAGTAGCTGACAAAGCTATTACGCTGGCTAAGAAAAATACCGCTGCTTCCATTACGCAGCTTTCCAAGCTCGTAAAATCGGACAGAGAAATCGTTATAACGAAGCTTTTGAAAGAACTCGGACCGAGATTCGCAGCAAGAGAAGGCGGATACACGAGAATAATCAAACTCGGATTCCGCAGAGGCGATGCAGCTCCGACGGCGATTATCGAATACCTCGGCGCAGATGAATCAGTAAAGACAAAAGCTAAAAAAGCTGCTCCGAAAGCGGCTGAAGCTCCGGTAGAAGCACCGAAGGCTGAAGAGCCGAAAGCTGAAGAAGCAAACGCTTAATTTCGGTTTTTTCTTGATTTTTGATTTTATGGCTGCTTTCGGGCAGCCATTTTTGTTTGCGGAGTAGTTTTTTGAATCTTTCGGAAATCAAAAAATATCTCGCTAAAGCTTCTCTTCATGCAGACAGAAAGTTTTCGCAGAATTTTTTGTTCAATGACGATGTTTTGCACAGAATTATTGATTTGGTGCCAACAGGCAAAGGTTTTTATGTCGAAATCGGCGGCGGTTTAGGCTCTCTCACTGAAAAAGCGGTTGAAAAAGGGCTTGATCCTTTCACGGTTATAGATCTTGACGAAAACATGCTGAAAATTCTTGAAAACCGCTTTTCGGACAAAGCTGAAATTGCGTATAAAGACGGTTCAAAAGTTGATTTTTCTGAATATTTCCATGATGTTAGAGGTTTCGTCTTCGGAAATCTGCCATATCAGGTAAGTTCTCTCATCATGATGAACACATGCTTTGAAAGCCGGTATCTTGACGGTGCAGTTTTTCTCCTGCAGAAGGAAGTTGCGCAGAAATTTTCCGCTTTGCCGGGAACACGCGATTTCGGGCCGGTTGCAGCTTTGATCAGGCTTTTGGGACATGCGGAATATGAATTTACCGTCCATGCCGAGGATTTTTATCCCGCTCCTAAAGTCGAAAGTGCGGTTCTGAAAGTCACTTTCGAGAGACACGATTTTGAGAAAAAAGAGCTTTCTGCCTTTGCTGACACGGTGCGGATTCTTTTTTCGAACAGACGTAAGACTCTGCAGAATGTTTTCAAGATAAATTCAATAAATACAGCTGTTTTAGATAAATTCGGAATCGCTTCGAAGCGCGCCGAGGAACTTGATTGGGAGACAATTCTGAAAATAAACGATGAAATCGGGAGAAAAAAATGATGAAAGTCACTCTTCCAAAACTCAAAAGCATGAAAGGAACTGAAAAAATATCGATGGTGACCTGCTACGACGCCTCTTTCGCACGTCTCGTCGAAAAGGCCGAGATCGATTCGATGCTTGTCGGTGACAGCCTCGGTATGGTCATAAAAGGCGAGGAAAACACTCTCAATGTTTCTGTCGAAGAGGTCGCTCACCATGTCAGTGCAGTGAAAAGAGGTGCCGCCAATCCTTTTCTGATTGCTGATATGCCTTTAGGAAGTTATCAGCCTTCGCTTGAAAAAGGAATAGAAAGTGCTGTCAAACTTTTGAAAGCGGGTGCGGAAGCGGTCAAACTTGAAGGTGGACGTGAAGTTGCGCCTTTGATTTCGGCTCTGACATCTTTCGGAATTCCGGTTGTGGCGCATGTCGGTATGACTCCTCAATTCGTTAATAAATTCGGCGGTTTCGGAAAACGCGGCAAAACAAAAGAAGAACGTATTTTCATTATGGAATCGGCTCTCGAAGTCGAAAAAGCTGGTGCCGACATGATAGTTCTCGAAGGAATTCCCGAAACTCTGGCGGCTGAAATCACTAAAAAATTAAAAATCCCCACAATCGGAATAGGCGCAGGCACCGGCACTGACGGACAGGTGCTTGTAATCTACGATCTTTTGGGCATGAACGCCGATTTCAATCCGTCATTCCTCAAAAAATATCTCAATCTTGATTCTCTGGTGACAAACGCGCTCAAAGAATACAAAAAAGATGTGGTCGAGAGGAAAAATTAATTGTCTTTGAGAAATTTTCTTCCTTCTTCGGCGCATCGGCCTTGAGGATGTTTTTTGAGATACTCTTCCCAATTTTTCTTCTTTTTGAACGAGAAGCTTTTCTGTGCTTTTTCGCAATCCAGAGCATCAATAGTTTCCAATGCTTCATTGACGCAGATCTCTTCAGGATATTTGTCCAGGTATTTTTTCCAATCTCTTTCTTTAGAGCTTTGTCTTGCATGTCCGCAGATCAGATTTTCAAGCAGATCTCTAATTTCGCTTATACACGAACCTTGTGAAAATTTTTCGATGTATTGTTCGTATTCTTTTTCGTTTGTAGCTTTTTTAGCTTTGCTGCATGCCGATGAATCCAATATTTTAAAGGCTTCTTCTGAGCAGATTCCTTTCGGGTAAGTCTTGAGATACCATGTAAATTACCTCGTTTCTTTTAGTTCGGGTAAAACATCAGGACATTCGATTGACTGTGTGAGATGCTGACAGTAAGCATCGACTTCATCAACAGCTGCTCCTATAAGGTAAAGGTTGCTTGCCATTCCTAAAGAAGTTTTGTTCCGGACAAATTCGTCGTTTTCATACTCATTTGGAAAATTTGCCATAATATGCTGATACATTTGGGTGGAATTTTCAATCCAGCCCATTGCTTCTTTTGTTCAGGACGGCTTGCAAGGAGTGTCTGTCCTTTTATTCTGTAGAAATCACCAAGAATTGCTCTGTTTTTTGCCTCTTCGAGCGGGGTTTGCGAAGCGGCGAGTTTTTCTTCATATTCAGCGATGTGTTTATCCATTCCTTCATATATGCCATGGTAAACATTTTTCTTGAAACCGCTGCACCCGGAAGAAATTAAACATGCGGCAATGAAAAAGCAGAAAAAAAGAATTTTTGTGTTCATTTTCAATCTCCTAAATGTTTTTAAAAATTACCTTGTGCAGCGGACGAATGCTTTAGCACCGGTGTACTGAACTTCGATTTTGCCGCTCCCGAAATCAAAGAAATATGCTTCCTGGCTGTCACTTGAATTTAGTGAAGCAGACCAGATTGCAACAGCATCGTTCAATTTGCTGTATTTCCCAGAACCTGAGCATCTGCACTTGTTTTTGTTGAGGCATTTTCTTGCCAGAAGGCAACCGCTGTCTTCACTGAGTCTGCATGCGCCGTCAGGTTCCAAGTTCGGACAGTGCTGAACTAAAGTCTTCAAATCATCAACTGTCGGAAGATGCCAGTCGCTGTATCCGCCGCTCTTCAAACTGCTGCAATAAACATCAGCTTCCTTAAAAGTAAGTCTTTTGCCGGAAATCGGCGACCATAACATCCCATCGACTTCAGATGTAGATTCTTCCGTCATTGCTCCGCTTTGATCAGGAAGTGGTTCGCTACCCTGATTCTTTGGATTGAGATACGAGGAAGAAGTGCTTTTTGAAGCATTCTTTTTTAGTTTTGCTATCCTTTCTTCCGCTGTGATTGCATGGCGCTTGTTTGCCATCGGGTATTCATCCAGATATTCCTGCCACGCTTCTATGGTGTCTTCTCTTTCGGCTTTATGGAAAATAATCTCCTCCAGTTGTTTTGTTGCTTCTTGAACGCATTCGGGATATTCATCGGCATAATATTTGAGAAAACCTTTCCATTTTTGCTCGGAACCGGCAGCACGAGCCTCTTCGCACGCAATCTGTCCTTCTGACTTTTTCGGTTTTTGGGGAATTAAACTTTCGTCTCTTTCCCCGAGAAGCTGTCTGATAAGATTTGCGATCGCAGGATCTTTCGAGTCATCGTCCATTGCGAATTTTTCTTTTCCGCTGCGTGGAGATTTTCCGGTTTCTGTATCAATTATTTCTGCGAATATGCGGAAAAATTTTCCGTCTGTCTTGATATGGCTTGAGACTATGAACCTTGCGGAAATTTGTTTTCCCAATTCTATTGCGTAATTTTTATCTTTATTCAACTGACGGGATTTCTTAACATGTTGTGCTATAGCAGACTCCATGTCCTCTTTGCTCATGACGATGAATTCCTGCGATTGGATGAGTTCGTCACGCATCATGTCGGCAATGAGTTCTGCATCGTATTGAGAAAGTTTGTTTTTTCCAGCAGTCTTGTTATCGATTTCCAAAACAGCGACAACAGGTCTTTCCGCGAATATCCCGAATGTGTTTAAAAGTATCAGAATAAAAATCAGATTTTTCATTTTTTGCTGCCTAAGAATTTGTTTAATCTATTTATTAATATTGTAGGTGTTGTTGTTTTGTCTTGATGTTGGGGTTTGTCTTACTTTATCGGCTCTTTCCTTATTAACAGGACCCAAATATTTAAGTTTTAATGCTATTCCTTTGATTCTTACTCTGCTTTTCATCGTAGTTGTTACGGTAGCATTTTGCTTTACTTCACCGTCTTTGGTTTTATATCTTTCAGATTTTTGAGTTTGTGACAGGGTATCAGTATACTCGTCAATCATTGTAACGAAAAATCCATCGAGGCCATACTCATCAATTATTGAAAGAATGGCTCTTTGAGCTTTTCCTGAAATTTTGTCGAATGTCATATTTGCATCTCTGAATTGAACGCCTTGAGCCATAAGTTGGGCGTTTGCATTGACGCCGGTGTAAGTGTCTACATATGTAGATATAGCTTCGGAACTGTTACTATCTTTTGGCCAGACTTCATCAATATAACCGTCCTTCCCTGCATCAGTAGCAATTTCAAGTTGATATTCAATTGGATTTATCCAAATTTTCATTGGTTCGCTGCTGACATAAGCTGTTTCTGCTGCAGCTTGCTGAGATTGGAATGAGAGACCGGTGTTTGAACTCCTTGTTCTCGGTTGTCTCGGTCTTGAAGAACAAGATACGACCATAATTGTAAAGATAACAAGGAAAATTACTGTAAAAAATTTTTTCATTTTACTTCTCCGTTTAAATAATTAAAAAATTCAATCTATTCATCGTTTCTTAGGCAGCGCACAGCGAATTCTTTTTCTTTTGCCTGAGGTTCTACACGGGCAAAAGAAAATTCTATACTTCTCGCTCTGTTTTCATTTATTTCTTCTGAAGTCCAGAAAGTATCAGTATTACCATCCAATATGCAATTGTGACTGTTGTTAGAATAAATCATCTTAAGTTCCTGTGGTTTTGGAAGTCTCCAGCCGGATATGCCGTCTTCGTTTAACTCTTCGCAATACTCTTTTGCCAGGTCCCAATTCATTTTTTCTGCGGCCACATTGGACCATGCAAAGCCATCTCCACTGCGAACATTTTTTCTTCTCTGTCCGCTGCCGCACGAAACCAATGCGAGACAAATAACAAAAATCACAGATAACAAAATGATTTTTTTCATCTTTCCCTCCATGGAAATTAAATTGATAAAATGATATAAAACGAGACACCAAAAACTTTTATGAGACTCGAAAGTGCCGGAATCTTTTGAATTTTTTGTAGAAATTCGCCTAAAAAACTTGACTTTAATTTAAAGTCAAATATGATTAAA
>JAGCNV010000095.1 GCA_017645765.1 bacterium
AGATTTTTGCGGGCTTCATCCGGATGGAATTTTGCCATATAACGTCCGAACATATCTTTTTCTGGGAAAATTCCGGCATCTTCGGCATAAAGCAGAAAAACAAGTCTGACACAGAGAATATTTAAAGATTTGAGAGTTTCTACACTTTCAGGATTTTTGTACTGCTTCAAAATCGCGTCGTAGAGCTTTCCGACAAGTTCTCCTGCTTTGAGTGAAATTTGTTCTTCCGGAGAAATTGAGGTCTTTTTTGTATCTATCATAAACTGCAAACATTCGAATTTATCAGGCAAATCCTCAAGAAGAACCTGAACAGGCTCTCCTTGCGGTTTTTCCATGTCGTAAATCAGAAACTCCTGAAAGTTGCAGACAACAATCCAGTTGGGACGCAGCGAATTGGGCATTTCGTCGGCATAGCGCTTTGCCTGACGGTAAGGTGTGAGCATTGCTCCGTCCGACTGTTTTGCCTCTTTACGCAGATCTACATCGGAGCTTTTCTGCTCAATCAGAACCTTGGTTTCGGGAATGTATGCGTCGATGAAACTCGTGTGCTTGAGCTGAACTTTCTTCTCAAATTCAATGCGCTTTGCGGGATTTTCCATTCCCAAAACATCACAGAGAAGTCCTATCCAGAAACGCGCAGTTTCCTGTCTCTCATCACCTTTGTTTTTCCAGAAATCAGCGAATTCCTTAGCAGCTTTTTTGCGATTTATTGCAGTTTTTGTCATATTTCACTCCGCTAATCACGATTAAAGCGTTTCGTTGTATCACATAAACAAACAGAAAACAAGTTTTAGATTCTTTGCCGAAAAATTATTTTTTATCTTCTCAAATTTATGTTTAAAAATAGTTGCGGATTTTTTGGTAAGTATTTGATAACTTTGGTAAAATCGTCTCTATAATTTCCCGAGACCGAGTTCGACGGACGATTCTTTCATTCCTTCGTGAACTATCGTGATGAAATCTTCAAGAGTGAGTGGAAAGTTTTCTGTCGCGCTTGCAATCTGCTCGCGGTTTGCCCCTGCCGCAAAGCGTTTTTCCTTGAAGCGCTTCATCATGAAACCCATGTCGAGAAAGTGGATGTTTTTTGTCGGTGACATGAGGACGCACGCTGTCAGAAAGCCTGTTGTCGGATCAACTGCGTAAAGCGCTTTTCCCATTGCGGTTGTTGCCGGAACATTGCCTGAGTGCATAACTATCGCGTCAAGGATTTCTGTATCGTCAAAACCTTCTTTGCGGAGGATTTCGCCCGTGATAAGCCCGTGTTTCGGAAAGTCATCCTTCGTTTCTTCGTAGTCGAGATCGTGGAGAAGTCCGGACATCGCCCATCTTTCGACATCTTTCTTACCGAGAAATTCAGCCATTTTTCTCATTCCGGCTTCAACGGCGATACTGTGTTTGATGAGGTTTTTGTTAGGCAGATGGAGTTCAAGCAGTTTTAATGCGTCGTCTCTATTCATCATCTTCCTCTTTCTTGAATGGTAAAGATTCTTTTGCTGCCTGAGTCGCAGCGGCAAGTATTACGTTCCTTCTCGATTTTTTACGCTCTTCCAGTCTGCGGTTCGATTCGCACTCCTTGCACATGATTTTTCCGTTTTCCCTTTTCGGAGCATAGAAAGCGTGTCTGAATTCTCCGCAGATATCGCAGATGAAGTCAAACATATACTTTTCGTTTTTCGGGTCGAAAACTTTCTTGATTTTCCCTTCTTTTCTGTTTTTGTGCATCTCTTTCAGGCATTCGTCGCAGTAGTAGTTTCTGTGTCCGTCGGCAACGAACGAGACGAAATATTCTTTTCCGCACTTTGCACAGGTTATTTTCGTCAAAGTCTGTGTTTTTTTGAGTTTTTTCACGGTTCCACCTCCTAAAAAACAGCGCATAATACGACTTTTTCAAAAATCGGCAAGGGATTAAAGAGCAAAATCGGTGAATTTTTCGTGAATAATTGCCAAAACATGAAAAAAATGTATTATTTCCCCCCTTTGTTTGAAAAGGGTGTTTGGTTGGTTTTTTTTGTTGGCGGAGATGAAATGTCGAAATACGTTCTCGGGATCGATCTTGGAACTTCGACCACGACGGTCGCTGTCGTTCAGGATGGTCTTTCAACTATTATTCCGATTCCAGGAGAGGAAGAAGACAAAATAATGCCTTCTGTCGTCTCTTTCGTTAATGAAGGCAAAAATATCGTTGTCGGAAAAAAGGCTAAGGATATGCGGCACTTGAACCCTGTAAACACGATTTACAGCATAAAAAGGATCATTGGCCGCAAGTTCAGCCATCCCGAAACGGTAAAATACGCGAGGAAATTCCCGTATAAAGTCGTCGGAGGCAAGAACGACTCGGTCGAAATCGAAATCTACGGCAAGCGCATTACGCCACAGATGATTTCTTCTCTTGTCCTGAAAAAGGCGAAAAAGGCGGCGGCGGAATATCTTGGCGAAGAAGTAAAAGATGCAGTCATCACCGTTCCTGCGAACTACAACGAGGCACAAAGGCGTGCGACTCAGGAAGCAGGTCAGCTTGCAGGGCTCAATGTTCTCCGCATCATAAACGAGCCGACGGCGGCTGCTCTGGCTTACGGTTTCGGCAGCAACAGGGATGAAAAGATCGCCGTTTTCGATTTCGGCGGCGGAACATTCGATATTACCGTTCTCGAAGTCAAGGACAATGTTTTCGAAGTTCTTTCGACTGCCGGTAACAGTTTCCTTGGCGGTGACGATATCGATGCCGCGATCGTTCAGTTCATGATGTACGACATTGAAGTCAACTACGGTGTCAAAGTTTCGATGAACAGCGAAATGATGACGGTTTTCCTTGCCGAAGCCGAGCGTATGAAGATCGCGCTTTCGACTCAGGACAAGATAAAAGTCCTAATCCGCAGCATGATTCCCCTCGGAGAGGAGAGATTTGCCGACTACGAAAGAGTAATAGACAGAGAACTTTTCAACCAGATAATCGATCCTATTGTTTCGCAGGCTTTTGACATCTGCCGAGATGCGATGGAGAGTGCTCATCTTGATGTAACGGCACTTGACGCGGTTATTCTTGTCGGCGGTTCGTCGAAGATCCCGCGTGTTCAGGAACGCGTTTCCGAATTTTTCAAGCAGCAGCCTTACTTTGGCATCGAATCCGTCCTTGTCATCGCGATGGGAGCTAGCATAATGGGTAATTCGCTCATCAGCGACTACAGCGATCAGGCACCGGTTCTGCTTGACGTTGTTCCTCTTTCGATAGGCGTCGGCAGCGTAGGCGACTACATTGAAATATTAGTTGAAAAGAACGAACCTCTTCCCCTTGAAAGAACCAATATTTTTACGAATGCGGCAGATAATGTCGATTCGGTAAAAATAGAGATTTATCAGGGTAACGCCAAAAGCAAGCGCGAATCGCACCTGATGGGTGAACTCACGCTTTCGGAAATGAGAAAGGCAAAAAGGGGAGAGCTCAAAATAGAGGTCAAATTCGAGATCGATACAAACGGCGTGCTTAACGTCAGCGCAGTCGACCTCGACACGGGAAGAATGCAGAAAATTTCATTGAATATTCTTGGTTTGGAGCAACGCTGATGAGAAAGAAAATCGCGATCATTATGAAAGATGAAAAATATCTGAAATCATTGGAAAAATTCTTGACTTCAAAAATCGAAGGCTGCGAATGTTTTATCACGCAGGATGTCAGAGAACTTCTTACTGAAGATCTGGAGAGCTACAATACGCTGATCATTTCTTCGGTTTTGTCGGAAGGAATCTGGCTGAAGGCTCTGCCGGTCATCAGAAAGGCAAAAAGTTTCATTCTTCTGGCTGTTTCGGAAGGACCGGAGCTCAATGCCGATATCGCTGCGAAATACGGTGCGGCGGCATTTTTCAAACTTCCTCTCAACAGCGAAATGTTTCTTGCAAAAGTTAAGGAAGTGGTCGAAAACGGAGCTGAAAAAGCGAAGATCCCGACCGCTGTTTCGGTAGATATGCTTGAAGAGATCTCATATTTCTCTGAAAATATGGACAGTTACGACTACTATACGTTTTTCGGTCTGCCGCAGAACGCTCCTCTTGCCGATATCAAGAAAAAATATATAGCGATGGCCCGGAAGTATCATCCTGATAAATTCAGAAACATCCCGGCAGATATCAGGGAAAAAGCTTACGATATAACGAAGCGTGCCAACGAAGCGTACTCCGTGCTGATGAATCCTTCGAGAAAGGTCATTTATGACAAGATGCTAAAGGAAAATCCTGATGCTAAACGCTTTGATTTCAGAATAAAAGTTGCATATAACGAAACGCCGGAAGACACGATCCAGAACAATCAGGCGCGCCGTTTCGCGATTCTTGCTACAAAAGCCATTGAAATCGGAGATTACAGATCCGCCCTCACACAGCTTAAAATGGCGGCTTCGATGGAAAAGAACAACTCTTACATAGACCGTCTCATTGAAGAAGTTACCCAAAAACTTTCAAAATAAGGTTTGACATGAACGACTACTGCATCAAATACGGACTCAACGAAGAGCGCCTGCCGCAGCATGTTGCGATAATCATGGACGGCAACGGACGCTGGGCGAAAAAACGGCTCTGGAACAGACTGAAAGGGCATAGGGCCGGAGCAGACGCAGTTGACGCGGTAACGACTTTGTGCCGCGAAATCGGAGTCAAATATCTTACACTTTATGCTTTTTCGACTGAAAACTGGAACCGACCCGAAAGCGAAGTCTCAGGACTCATGGAACTTTTCAAAGAGTTTCTGGTATCGAAAAAGGGTCTTCTTATCGAAAAAAATATCCGTCTCAACATAATCGGAAGCAAAGATAAATTTTCGCCGGAACTGCTCAAACTTATGAACGAAACTATTGCCGAAACAGAAAAATATGATCCGAAAATGACGCTTACGCTAGCTCTCAGCTACGGTTCACGTCAGGAGATAACTGCTGCGGTAAGAAAAATCGCTCAAAAAGTCGCGGCGCATGAGATAACTCCTGAAAATATCGATGAAAAACTGATTTCTGAAAGCCTTTACACATTCGATATGCCGGATCCAGATCTTGTAATCAGAACAAGCGGTGAATACAGGATTTCAAACTATCTTCTGTGGCAGATCGCATATTCCGAATTTTATTTCACAGACACTTTGTGGCCTGATTTCAACAAAGACGAGTTCATCAAAGCCCTCCAAGACTTTGCCGGCAGGGAACGCCGCTTCGGAAAGACCGGCGACCAGGTCAAGAAGTAATTTAAGTCATTTTTATATTTCCATCGTTATTGCTGCATTTTTTTAAGTACAAAAAATCTCTTTAATTTCAGCTATATAGAAAAAAATAATATTTTTTTGAAAAAAGTGTTGCTTTTGTGGTGTGTTTGTGGTAACAGAGGGTTGTTTTGTGTTGTTCAGTGGGAAAAGATGTCAAATTTAGCAGATACATTTTACGGAAGAAAGGAATACAGAGTCGATCCGAAAGGAAGAATACCGCTTTCTACCGATTACTATTCAAAACTTGGGCTGAATGATGAAAATTCCACTATTATCATAACACGCTGTCCTTATAGAGATGAGAACTGCCTTGAAGTTTTTTCGGAAAGAGAGTGGGCTGAAGAGCAGAAGCTGATAAAAAATATGGATGAAGGTCCTGTTAAAAAGTTTTTGCTCAAGAAATATGTCGGAAGTGCGGAATCTGTCTCGCTTGACTCTCAGAACAGAATAAGAATTCCTAAATATATGATCGATTTCGCCGAAATAGACAAAGATGTCGTTTTTGTAGGCGAAATAACACGTCTCAAAATCTGGGCTAAGGAAAGACTCGAACAAATAGAAAATGATTCGGAAGTCAGCGACGAGCTCATAGACGAGGCAATGAACAAAGCCAAAAAACTTGTAGCGGAAAACAGAGGGGACGAATAATGGATTTCCTTCATGTTCCAGTCCTCTTTGACGAGGTATTGTCTTCTTTTGACAATAAACCGTCTGTTTTTGTTGACATGACTTCCGGCGGCGGCGGTCACGATGTCGGCATCCTCGAAAAATATCCGGATGTACGCGCCATCCTCATTGACAGAGATCAGGATGCGGTTGCTCATCTTAAGGAGAAATTCGCTTCTTTTCCGAATGTAACAGTGGTGAACGCTCCTTTCAGCGAAATTGATAAAGTTCTCTTTCTTCTGCAGATCCCGAAAGTCGACATTGTTTTTGCCGATTTGGGTGTCAGCAGTTTTCAGTTCGATACGCCGCACAGAGGTTTTTCGATGCAGAAAGACGGTCCGATGGATATGAGAATGGATAAAACCTCTTCCGTAACGGCACTGGAATTCATTAAAAATTCGACAGAAGGCGAACTCAGAAACATTTTGAGCCTTTATGCTCAGGAACGCGAGGCGGGAACGGTTGCGAGAACGCTGAAAAGATGCGCTGACGATGGAATGACGACGACTCTTCAGTTTGCTGATGAAATAAGAAAGGCGAAAAGGTACGCAAAAAAGGGGATCGATCCTTCAACACAGGTGTTTATGGCGATCCGTATGGCTGTGAACGATGAACTCGGTGAGCTAGAAACTGCGCTGAAGAAGGCGTTTCCTCTTCTTTCCGACAAAGGAATAATGGGAATTATCACTTTCCATTCGACTGAAGACCGGATCGTGAAAAATTTTTTCCGCGACCGCAAAAACAAAGTTCCGTTCTATATCGACGAAAAAGACTCTGTTCCTTTTTGCGACGAGGCTTCCTTTGCAGTCGATATGATAACTCCGACAGATGATGAGTGTGCAAAAAATCCGCGTGCCAGAAGCGCGAAACTTAGAATATTGAAAAAGACCGTTTTTATATAACTTTGGGGAGGACAACTATGCCGGCTTACATCCATGCAGATTCCGAAAACATTAAAAAAGAGAGAACAAAAATTTTTAGCAGTTCAAGAGTGATTTCAACTAAGATCAGAACACTTTTTTCGGGTGAACTTGTGGTATATATCTGCATGATCCTTGCGGCTGGTTCCCTGATGCTGACTGACAGTTACTACAAGGCATATAAAGCGAACCTCAAAAACGATATTATAAGAATGATCGAGGATACTCAGGAGCTTGTATGGCAGAAAGAGTTATCCGAGCGCGGCTATCTTAAACTGACTTCTTCCGAAGCTCTTATGAAAAAAGCAAAAGAGATGAAGCTTTCGGTCACCACTTCGGACAAATTCGTAAAATTGGATTAAGAGATCTCAAATGCGGGGTAAGTCAGCATGGATACCGGACGAAAAATATATCTTGTTCTTGCGTTTATTATTTTAGTTCTTTTTTTTGTTGTCATAGGAAGATTCTATTATCTGCAGGTTGTGAAACATGCAGACCGTATGGATAAAATCGAAAATTCGGTCGAATTCTCAGTTGTCAGAGGTAAAAGGGGAACAATTTACGACAGAAACGGCAATCCCCTTGCAATGAGTGAAGTCAAAGTCAATATCGCAGTTGATCCTGCAGGTGTCATAAATAAGGAGTTCCTGGCCGATATAATTTCTGAAAATCTCGGAATGAACAAAAAAGAAACCATTGAAATCCTTAGAAAAAATAAAAAAAAGAACGGGCGTTCGAATCACTACGAAGTCTTGAAGCAGGATGTCGATTACGGTGAATACAAAGCTCTTAAAGATGCTGTAAACGAAGCCAGAAATAAAGAATCCAAGATATCGAAAAGCGCAGCTAAAGGATCTCCGGAAAAAAAACATGCCGACGAGCTTCTGAGCGATCTGAACAGAATAATTTATGAAAAAAGTTTCAAACGTGTTTACCCTCAGGGGAAACTGCTTGCCAATGTTCTCGGTTTCGTTCAGGCAAACAAAAATCCTACGGAAGAGGGTCCGGAAGGACTTGAGGGAATCGAACTCAGGTATGACTCGATGCTTGCCGGCGCAAAGGTTCAGGTAAAGCAGAACAAGCTTACAAAAAAAAGGATATACGAGGATGATATCGACATTGAAAGCGAAATAGGCGATTCAAAAAAAGGGAGCGATATTTATCTTACGATAGATTCCGAGATCCAGTTCATAGCAGAGGAAGAACTTGCTAAAATGGTGGAAAAAGTCCATGCGAAATGGGGCGGCGTAGTTATTATGGAGCCTTATTCCGGAAAAATTCTCGCCATGGCGAACTATCCGACCTACGAGCCGGAGCGTTACCGCGAATATCCGATTGAAAACAAAAGAAATTTTGCTGTCAGCGATTTGTTTGAACCGGGTTCCACATTTAAATCTTTTTCCATTCTGGCTGTACTTAACGAAAATCTGGCTAAACCCGGCGAACTTGTTTACGGTGAAAACGGAAGTTTTATTTTCGGCAAAAAGCTGGTCCGCGATTCCCACCCGAATCAGTGGATGACGATCCGCGACGTTGTGGTAAATTCCAGTAATATCGGTACTATAAAGTTTGCAGACAGACTTACGAACGAGCAGCTTTACAACTATTTCACAATGTTTGGATTCGGTCAGAAAAGCGGGATAAACATTCCCGGAGAATCGAACAAACCGATAAGAGATTACAAAAAATGGTATCCTATTGATAAGGGCAACCTCTCTTTCGGGCAGGGTCTTTCAGTCAATATGGTTCAGCTGGCGAGAGCTTATTCGGCGATATACAACGGCGGAGTTCTCTGGAAACCGGTTCTTGTCGATAAGATTGTCGGCAAAAATTCTGAAAAGGTTTTTATTCCTGAACCCAAGCGTATAAACTTCGAATATAAATCCGATAAAAAGATAATAGAAATGCTTGAAGGAGTTGTTTCGGACGAGCACGGGACAGCAAAAAGGGCGCGTCTCAAAGGTGTCGAAGTCGGCGGCAAAACAGGAACTTCCCAAATATACGACCCCGCTCTCAAAAAGTATTCGTGGAACAGAGTCGTCTGTTCGTTTGCCGGAGCTGTTCCGAATAACGATCCGAAATTAGTCATGGTAGTCGTAATCGACGAACCGAAAGGGAAGGAATACGGCGGAACTGTCGCCGCTCCCGTTTTCAAAGAGATAGCGGAAAGGGTTCTTCCGAAATTCGATGTGTTTGTCTATAAAAGCGACAAGGATAAAGACAAAATTCCTGAATATATAACTACCGATATGACCGGCAGCGTTATCGATCTGGACGATTCGGAAATTGCGTCGGAAATAGGTTCTGATTATGTCAAAATCCCCAATTTCAGAAATGTTGGCTCGAATGATGCGCTTGCTATAGCAAACGACAAAAATCTCGAAGTGGTTTTTATCGGAAATCCCATCAACAATAGAAAGATAGTCGGTCAGTCACCTAAAGCAGGTGAAGTCGTTCTTGCGGGAACGGTTGTAAGTCTCGATGTAGAAGAGGAAAAAAAGAATGAAAACGATTGATTTTGTTGATTTTATTTCAAAATTCACTCTCGGATCGCCTGTAACTGATAAAGATAGGGAACTTGTGAAAATCACAGCTGATTCGCGCGAAGTTGCGCCGGGCAGCGTATTTTTCTGCGTCAAAGGGCTGAACAGCGACGGACACGATTTCATAGAAGCCGCTTTTGAAAAAGGGGCTGCGCTCGTTGTCGGCGAGAAGGAGTGGAACAGTAAAAATTATATCCGCGTAAACTCTGTGAAAGAGGTTCTGAAGGCGGTTCTTCCCGTTTTTTATGATGAGCCTGACAAAAAGATGAAAATGATAGGAGTTACAGGAACGAACGGAAAAACTTCGACAACTTTCATTCTGGAAAATATGCTTCAGGACGATATGAGCTGCGGAGTAATCGGGACTTTGAACTACAAATATGCAGGGAAGCTGATTCCTGCTCAGAATACGACTCCTCTCAACTGGAAGTGGTATTCCCTTCTTGATGATATGCAGAAATCTGGTGTCGAAGCTGTAATTTCAGAGGTGAGCAGCCACGCTCTTCAGGAAAACAGGATCGAAAAAACGATGTTCGACGCTGCGATTTTCACGAATCTGACACGCGATCATCTCGATTTTCACAAAACTTTCGAGAATTATTATCAGGCAAAAAAAAAATTATTCTCCGAGCATCTTAAAAGCGGAGGAACAGCAGTCATAAATATTGACGACGAAGCGGGAAAAAGACTTTCAGAAGAACTTTCAGGTGTTCGTCAGATAAGAATTTCCGAAAAAGACAAGTCTGCTGAATTGTTTATGAAAATAGAAGAAATGTCCGATCACGGAAGCGAGGTCGTTTTTACTCTCGGCGGAGTTTCGAAAAAGGTGAAAATTCCTCTTGTCGGAAATTTCAACATCTACAACACTGCCGGCGCTTTTGCCGCAGCAAGCCTTTTTATCGGTGTTGAAAAGGCGTTCGAAAGGATCGAAAACAATGTTTCTGTTCCTGGGCGCCTTGAAAAAGTGGGAAAACATGCGGTCTATATCGATTATGCCCACACTCCTGACGCTATGGAAAATGTTTTGGTTACTTTAAGAAATTTAGGTATTTACGAAAAAATAATCATCGTTTTCGGTGCCGGCGGCGACAGAGACAGCGGAAAACGTCCGATCATGGGAGAAACGGCTTGCAGATTTGCCGACAAAATCATTGTTACCGACGATAATCCGCGAACTGAAGACCCGAAGAAAATCATCGCCGATATTCTTGGCGGATGTCTGGAAAATGCAGATGTCACCGTGATAAACGACAGGGCCGAAGCAATCAGAAAAGCTATTGAAATCAAAGGAAAAAATGATGTTGTTCTCATAGCCGGAAAAGGTGCCGAGAACTATCAGATAACGAAAAGCGGAAAAAAGTTCTTTTCCGACAGGTACGAAGCTGAAAAATCATTAGGGGGGGAATAAATGTTCACGACTTTACTTCTTGAAAAGGCTCTTGAAAAAGCCGGATTAAAAAAAAAGCTTAAAAATTCACTGATCTCAAAATGCAGCATCGATTCTCGCGAATGCACTGAAAATTCGCTCTTTTTTGCCTTCAAAGGCGAGAAAACTGATGGTCACAACTATGTTCCCGATCTTCTTAAAAAAGGTGTTGTCTGTATAGGTTCTGAAGATATAAGTCAGGATGAAAATTATATCAAAGTTCAGGATGTACTTGATTTTATGAGTATTTTGGCACATGAAAGAAGAAAACTCTTCCGCGGCAAGGTGATAGCAGTTACCGGTTCGAGCGGAAAGACTTCGACGCGCCAGCTCATAGCTTCGATGGCTTCTGTTTCGGGAAAAATTGTCTGGGCAACGATTGGAAATCTCAACAATCATCTCGGTATGCCGCTCGTTATTCTGAATATGCCGCTTCTGACAGAAGTTCTCGTTCTCGAAATGGGAATGAACCACAGCGGAGAAATCAAAAAACTTGTTGAAATCGCTGATCCCGACTTTGTGACGATAACCAATATCGGAAACGCCCACATTGGAAACTTTGCAAGCCACGCCGATCTTGCTGCGGCAAAACTCGAAATATTCAATTTTTCCAAGGCAGTTGTTTCGGCAAATGTTTCCGATCCTTACATGAAAAAGTGGGTTGAAGAACATAAAAACTCAAGAATTATAAATACTTATTCTAATGAAGATGCGAAAAAAACTGCGGAAGATTTTGAAGAGCTGCCTGATTTTATGGCTGAAAACATAACATGTGCCGCAAATGTCGTTAAAGCGGCTCTCGGTTCTCTGCCTGACCTTAAAAAATCGGTCGAAAAATGTGTGCTTCCCGGAATGAGAGGAGAGGTTAAAGTGATCGGAAAGCGCACTTTTGTTGCCGACTGTTACAATGCAAATCCGCAGTCGATGCAGAAATCGATAGAAAATTTTTACAAAAAATATGCTCTGAAAGAATCAAGAGAATGTTTCCTTATTCTCGGCAGTATGTTCGAACTTGGAAATTTTTCTGAAAAAATGCACAAAGAACTTGTAATCTCTTTAAAAGATTTTACACTATTAAAGGCTATTTTTTTGGTCGGTTGCGAATTCGATAAACTAAAGTCGGATTTTTTGAACTGCAAAAAGCTCGTTTTTTTGGGTGATATTGCGGATATCAAGGGCTTGCTGCCGGAAGAGGGAACATTTCTTGTCAAGGGTTCCAGAGGCAACAGACTTGAAAGACTTTTTGATTTTCCGGAGGTTTTGAAATGAAAGCATTGATAGTTGGTCTTGGGATTTCAGGTGTTTCTTCAGCAAAATTTCTGAAAAACTCCGGATATGAAATTTTTATTTACGACGACAATGCCGCACAGCTTGAAAAATATTCAGCCGAATATCTGAAATATGACGAAACTCTTAAATATGATCTCGCAATAATCAGCCCCGGAGTTCCGGCAACTCATTCCGTTATTCAGAAGTTGAATGCTCAAGGAACTGAAATCATTGGAGAACTTGAACTTGCCGGAAGGTTCGTCAAAGACGAAAAAGTTATAGCTGTTACCGGCACAAACGGAAAATCGACGACAGTTTCACTCGTTCATACTTTTCTTAAAAATGCAGGATTCAGGTCGTTTTTGTGCGGAAATATCGGTGAGCCCGTCATCAACGGAATAGGGAAAGGATACGAATTTTTCGTTATCGAACTCAGCTCTTTCCAGCTTGAAACTCTGAAAAGCCTTAAAGTTGACGTGGCGATGGTTTTAAATGTCACTCCAGATCATCTTGACAGGTACAAAGACTTTGAAGATTATAAAAACACAAAACTTAACTTGCTGAATTTGTTGAAGAAAGGCGGGGTTGCTGTTCTCGGGACAGGAATCGTTGCAGACGATTTTGCTCATCCTGATTTTGAGATCAGACTTTTTTCGGTTGAAGGCACAAAGGATATAAAGTGCGATGAAACGAATATTTATTTTGACGGAAAAACGCTCAAAGTAGATGATCTGAAGATTAGCGGACATCATAATATCGAAAATATAATGGCTGCCGTTTTAGGCGTAAAAAACTGGGTCGGCGATACTGAAATTCTGAGAAAATCGCTTCTTGAATTTAATCCGCTTGCTCACAGAACAGCTTTCGTTGATAAATTTCAAGGCGTTGAATTTATTGATGATTCCAAAGGAACAAACGTCGGAGCAGTCGAAAAATCGCTTGCCGGATTTGCTGACGGGAAAGTCGTTCTTATTCTCGGCGGAGTTGACAAAGGGGGAAGCTACGAGCCTGTAAGAGTTCTTGCTGACAGAAAATGCAAAGGAATAGTTCTTATCGGTGCGTCAAAAGAGATAATCCGTCCTTATTTCAACGGTTTTCCGAATGTCGAAAGCGCAGATTCTATGGCTGAAGCTGTCAAAAAGGCGTTTCTTCTTGCAAAAAATGACGGCGTAGTTCTCTTTTCACCTGCGTGTTCAAGTTTTGACTGGTACAAGAACTATAAAGAGCGCGGAGTTGATTTCGTCAACAAAGTCAAGGACTTGAAATCTGAGATCGGAGCTTAGGCATGGAAAAGGCGGTAAAGCTTTATTTTTCGATATTTTTCCTTCTCGTTGTTTTCGGGATGGTGATGGTTTTCAATGTTAAAATGTTCAATGTTCCGTCGGCTGAAGCGTCGCTTTTGCCGCAGATCCGCGGTTTTATAGTTAATTTCGCTTTTGCCGGAATTGCTTTCATTGCAGCTTATCTTGTAAATATTTCGTGGCTCAAAAATTCTTCAAAATACTTGGTTTTGTTCATTATTATACTTCTTATAGCCACTTTGATCATCGGAACTACGAGAAACGGTGCGAAACGCTGGATAGATCTTCATTTTATGATGCTTCAGCCTTCCGAATTCGCTAAGATCGTTACTGTAATCTACATCAGTGAAGTCATGACGAAAAAAGGTGAGAGGGTCCAGCTTTTGAAGGATGTCCTCAGCATCGGTGTCGTTGTTGTCTCGATAGTCGGATTGATTGCTATAGAAGACCTAGGAACCGCGACAATCATCTGCGGAACGGCAATGCTTATGCTCCTTTTGGGCGGTATGAGAAAGAAATATCTCCTTTATCTTGCTCCTTTGGCGGTTGCGGCGTTCTGCGTCATGGTATTTATGCCTGGCAAAGGTTACAGGATAGCCAGACTTCAGTCTTTTATGGATCCATGCAGTGACGAATACAGATTCGATACGGGATTGCAGCAGTGCAGGGCTCAGGTCGCCCTCAGTACCGGCGGAGTAACAGGCGTAGGTTTCGGGAATTCCACGGTAAAAGTAAAGGATCTTCCCGAATCCCAGACCGATTTCATTTTTCCGATAATAGGAGAGGAATTCGGTTTTGTCGGTGCGGTTGCTGTGATCATGCTTTTCATGGCTTTGTTCGGGATAGGAACATATTTTATTCTGCACTTGCACGAGACATTCAATTTTTACATGGTTTCAGGTTTTGTGCTGATGCTTGCAATTCAGGTTATAATAAATCTTCTTGTCGTCTCCTCGCTTTCGCCGAATAAAGGTGTTCCGCTGCCTTTTATAAGTTACGGCGGGAGCGCGTTGGCAAGTTATTCTTTTATGGTCGGTCTTATTCTTAATGCGGTAACGAGTGAGAGCCGGCGCTGATTTCGGAGGTGAAGATGGATAGTTCGATTGAAACCAGATATATGCTGCTTGTGACAGGTATAAATACGAGGGAACAGCAGAAAGCTGCTCTTTCACTGGCGACTGCGCTGAGACTGCGCGGCATAATGAGTGTATTTGCTCTCACGCAAGGATCTATTTTCGCCAAGATTTTCAGTGAAAAAGGTTACGAAGTCGTTAATACTTCCAATTTTCCGCAGTCGAGGAATTTGTTTTCAAAAATTGCCAGAGCTTTGAAAATGCAGTCCTGTGTACAGGAAGCAACTCAGATTCTGAAAGTTAAGGGTATAAATGCGGTTTTGAGTTTCGGTGGATTCTCGGCTTATCCTCTTCTCGAGGCTGCTTCGAAGATAAACGGAATAAAAATTATGCTGTTTGAAGGAAATCTTGAAATTTCAAAATGCGGCGAAGACTTTATGAAAAAGGCTGACCGCATATATTTCCCGTTTGAAGCGATGCAGGAAAATATAGACTACGAATTCTACAAAAAGTCTTTTGTCGCAGGAATTCCGGTTGACAGGGAAATCCTTAAGGCGGAACCGGCTGATATCCAGACTAAAAAACGGAAACTTGTCATTCTTACATGCAAAAAAGAGACTAAAGAAATAAATTCCACTATTCGTGAACTGATAGATAAATATCCTGAAATTGCAAAGGATTTCTACATTATCCATGAAACTGGAGATCGTGAGATCGCAGCGATTAACAAATATTATGAAACACACAAGATTGACAGCACATGCGATATGTTTTTCGAAAACCGCGGTTCTTACTGTAAACTTGCAGATATTGTGATTGCCCGTCCTAACAGTGATATAATTGCGGAGCTTATCGCTCTCAAAAAACCTGCTGTATATCTTCCGCTTCCAAAAAATAAGGATTATTTCCAGAAGCAGAATGCCGTTTTTATGGCGAAAAAGAGCATGGGGTACATCGTTGAAGACGCAAAAAGCGTAAATTCGGCGGTCAGAATGAGAAAACTTTACTCTTTCCTTAATTCTTACCTTAAGAACGAGGACAATATGAAACGAAATATGGCAGAGCTCGATTTTGAAAACTCTGCGAACAGGCTGGCTGACGATATAGAAAAGATTTTGAAGAGCGGAAAAAAATAATGCATATTCATTTTATGGGCATAGGCGGAAGTGGCGTCAGCGGACTTGCAACTGCTGCAAAGTCGCTTGGCTACAAGGTTAGCGGCTGCGACCTGAAGGAAAGTTCGTTCCTCAGAATGGTCAAAGACCATGGAATAGAATGTATGCAGGGGCACGATCCGGCTCATCTTGATGGCGTTGATGTTCTCGTCCGCTCGAGTGCAGTTTCGCTTGAAAATCCGGAAGTCTCGGAGGCTTTGAAAAAAGGGATAAAAGTCGTTACTCGCGGCGAATTCCTGGCGATTCTTCTTGAAAAAAAGCATAAAATCGGCATAGGAGGAAGTCACGGCAAAACTTCGACGACCTGGATGATCTATGCGCTTCTTCGTGCTGCCGGTGTCGAAGCCTCTGTTTATGCAGGCGGAAAAAGCAACGGTCAGACGAGTGTTTCTGCCGGCGAACCTTACGTCGTAGAGCTTGATGAAAGCGACGGCTCTATCTTCAAAATGCGCCCTGATTCGCTCGTTATCACTAATCTTGAGTTCGAACATGCTGATTTTTACAAGACTCCGGCAAATATGCTGAAATCGTTCGAGCACTATCTTCTTTCGGAAAGACCTGAAAATCTGATAATCGGACGCGGATATGACCTGAGCAACAAGCTTTTTGAGATGTTTTCACCTCTTTCTTTTCCGACTCACGATGAAATCAGAAAGGGAACAGGGTTTAAAAACAGCGAAAATAGCATTTTTTATATGAAAAACGGTTCGCTTTTCTTCCTTTCCGGCAATACCGAAATTTATGTCGGAGATGTTGCGGAACCGACTCATATCCTGCAGAACCGCTCTGCCGCGCTTCTTGCAGTTTCGGAATATTTGGGAAAAACCGGGAGAACACTGCCTGTTTTAGACCGGGAATTTTGGAAATCGGTTCCAAAAGTCGATAGAAGATTCCAAAATGTAGGAACTTATCACGGAATGACACTCATTGACGACTACGCCCATCATCCGAGTGAAGTCCACGCTCTCATCGAGCAGGCAGAGCATGAGTTCAAGAGGTTCTGTCTCGTTTTTCAGCCGCACAGAATTTCAAGATTCACTGCTTTTTACGACAAATTTAAAGAAGTTCTCAAAGATGTCGGGTGTTTGATAATTCTTCCTGTCTATTCGGCGGGGGAAAAGTTCGAAGGCAGGGCATCAAAAGAGCTCTACGAAGAACTTAAAAACGGTGACAATTTTGTATTTTATGCTGAAAATATAGATAAAGCTGCCGGAATTATTAAAGAAAATGAAAAAAGGTTTGATGCTTCGGCGATAGTTTCGGCAGGTGCGGGTGATGTAAACACGATTTTCGCAAAACTTATGAACGGGGAAAAGTAGTGAAGTTCAAGAAACGCGCCAACATAGGAGATTTTCTTACGATAAGAGTTAAAGACGCTGTTTGTGATCTTTACTTTCCTGAAATTATTGATGATCTTGTGCGTTTTACAAGTGAATTCGATGATTACAGGATCCTGTCGGGCGGCAGCAACATCATCGCGGGAGATGTCAAAAAGCCTGTGCTTTACATGGGAAAGGCGATTTCCACCAGCGATACAGACGATGTTGACGAATATCTGGTCAAAACTTTTATGCCTTCATGGGTAAGCAATGCGGCTCTGCTTGACTATTCGATAAAGAACGGTCTTTCGGGAGTGGAATTTCTTGCCGGAATTCCCGGAAATTTAGGTGGTGCATTGTACGGAAACGCGGCTCCTGCCGGTTCGTCGTGGGATGACGTCGTAGGTGTTATCTATGTGATTCAGGACGGTAAGGTTTTCCCGTTTATACCGAAATACAGCTACCGTTCTCTTGACAACAAGCCTGAAGGCTGTTTTGTGATTTACGGTGCGGAACTTATTCTCACTAAAGATACTTCAGAAAATGTGAGAGCAAGGATACTGGAATTCCTTTCAAAAAGGATAAAGATAAAAGGACACAGCGCAGGTTCGCTTTTCAAAAATCCGAAAGACGGCAAAGCGGGATATATGCTCGATCAGTGCGGAATGAAAGGTTTCTCAGTCGGCGGCGCGAAACTGAGCGACAACCACGCGAACATAATTATAAATACGGGCGAAGGAACTTTCGATGACTTCTGCCGCCTGAAAGATATCGCGATAGAAAGAGTGCGCGAAAAATTCGGAGTAACTCTGGAACCAGAAGTTCAGTTTTGGTATGATTGATTTTTTATGGGGGGAGATATGAAACTTGACAAAAACATGAAGATTGCGGTTATCGCCGGCGGAATGTCGGACGAACGCGAAGTCAGCCTTGTTACCGGCAATATGCTTTACAAAACATTGTGCGAAGGCGGCTACACCAACGTGAAGTTCATTGATGTCGGTTTTGATTTGAGCGAAAAGCTCCGTGAGTTCTCGCCTGATGTCGTTGTGAACGGTTTACACGGCAGATACGGCGAAGACGGAACGGTTCAGGGGCTTCTTGAAATGATGAAGATTCCCTACACGAATTCAGGTGTAACGGCAAGCGCTGTCGGTATGGACAAGCTGATCTGCCGCGCCGTTATGAAAGAGTGCGGAATAAATGTCGCGGAAGGAAAAACGGTTGAAGCTGCGCCTGAAATGGAAAAACCTTACGAGTTCCCGTTTGTTGTCAAAGATCCTGTCAACGGTTCGAGCCGCGGTGTTTATATCGTTAAAAACGAAGAGAGCTGGGGAAACGCGAAAAAAGAACTCAAAGCAGGTAAACACTATCTCTGCGAAAAGTTCTTCAAAGGGCGCGAAGTCAATGTCGCGGTGCTTGAAAACAAGGTTCTGGGCGATGTCGAGATCACTCCGGCGAACGAGTTTTACGATTTCGACGCGAAATACAACAGTGACAAGACGATATACACGGTTCATCCCGATATAAGCGAAACTGTGAGGGAAAAAATCTCTGACGCCGCTTTGAAACTGCACATCGCGCTCGGCTGCAAAGGTGTCACGAGAAGCGATTTTATTATCAGCGGGGACAACTACATCATGCTTGAAATAAACACGCTTCCCGGAATGACCGGGCATTCGCTTGTTCCGATGATTGCGAAATACCGCGGGATCGGATACCTCGAACTTATTGAAACCCTTATTTCCGAGTGTTTGAGCGCAGAATGAAGAAAATTCTCAGGATATTGAGTCTTATCGGATATGTGCTTTGCACCTATCTCTTTGTGTCGCTTTTTGCCGCATTGTTCTGCTTTGCGGGAGATACTTTCGATACCTTCAAAAACAGCGACAGAATGCTCATAACTCCTGAAAATGTCGAGATAGTAGGAAACGACCGCCTGAGCAGGGAGGATATTCTTTTTGTTGCAGGTCTTGATAAAAAAATCAGCTTTTTCGATGCCGACAGCAAAAAAATGACGCTTAATCTCTCGACCTGCGGATGGGTCAAAAAGGCTTTTGTGGAAAAGTTTTTTCCGAATTCAGTGGTGATACACATAGAAGAATTTAAACCGGCGATGATCGTCACAAGCAGAAAAAAGTCATCAGATTCCGATAAAGATTCCTTTATGCCGTGGTTTTCCGATGCCGACGGAATCCTTTTCAAAAAGGCTCTTTCACGTGAAATCCCGAAAGATATGCCGACTTTTTATCTGAAATATTCTACTCCGGAAGAGGAGAAAAAACGTCCGGAGAAGATAAAAAACGCTATTTTTCTTGCGAAAAAGTGGGAAGGTCTGAATTCACTTTGTCAGCTTAGAAGTATCAGTTATGAGTTTCTTGCCGGATATTCGTTGCTGTGCGCTATAGGAAACAGGCGTCTGGAGACTGTTATCCATCTCAAGGAAGAGGCGACGACCGATGAATGGAACCAGATGATGAACAAGACCTCAGGGGCAATAGGAGACTTCCTTGCTAAAAACCAGTGGGTATGGGAGTATGATTTTGACAAAGTGAAAAACAATTTCGGCGAGACTGAATTTGAAATTATATTCGGAAAACTTGTTAATATAAAAAAGGGGGAAGCTGATGGCTAAAGGCAATTCTATGATTGCTGCACTTGATATAGGCACCAAAAGCGTCACGACGCTTATAGCGCAGAAGAGTGACGACGGTACTTTTTCCATTATAGGAAAAGGGGTTGCTGACAACAACAAAGGTCTGATTGCAGGCGATGTCGTTGATGTTCAGGCTACCGCCGCTGCAATACGCGATTCGGTAGCTGAGGCCGAGCAGATTTCCTCAAAGCGCATAAAGAAGGTTTATGTCGGTGTTTCCGGTGAAGGAGTCCGTTCCGTAAACAGTCACGGTGTGATCCAGGTCAGGGGTCAGGAAGTTGCAAAGACCGATATGAACAGAGTCATAGAACAGGCGAAAATAATCACGTTGCCCGATGACAGAGAGATTATAAGTGTCGAAATAGGAAAATATACTGTTGACGGCAAAGCCGGCATAGTAAATCCGATAGGAATGGCATGCAGAAGACTTGAGGTGGACGTTCTTATAATCACAATGCCGAAAACGATGTTCAGAAATCTCTACAAGGCTGTTGAAGATGCCGGATTTTTTGTAAACGGTGTTGTTGTGAGCGCCATAGCTTCAAGCTGGGCTGTTCTTGAAGAAGATGAGAAGAATATAGGTGTCGCGATGGTTGATATCGGTGACGGTGTCGCTGATATTGCGATTTATCAGAACGGAGATCCTGTTTATGTCGCCGTAATGCCGATGGGCGGCAAATTCATCACTGACGATATAAGTAAAGTCATGAAGATTCCGCCTGCTGAAGCGGAAAGGGTGAAATGCAAATACGGCAATGTGCGTCCTGAGTATGTTTCGGACAGTGAAGTGTTCGAGACGGTTGTAATCGGTACAAATGCACCGACGACAAAAAAGGTTAAGCAGCTGGCTACTGTAATAACTCCGAGGATCGAGGAAATCCTTATAGAAGTCAAAAAGAAACTTATGGAAAGTCAGAAAGAAAACATTATTCAGTCCGACATTGTTCTTACAGGAGGATCTGCTCAGTTGAAGAATATTCAGTGCGTTGCTGAAGATACTCTGGAACAGACGGTAAGGATCGGAATACCGAAAATAGATGATCCGGCTATCGGATTGAATGATGTACTTAGTTCACCTACGTTTGCGACTGCGGTCGGTATAATAAGACATTTTTCCTGCCGCAAGCAGATGGAAATTACAAAAAGAAACGGATGGTTGGCGAGGGTGGCCGATATTTTTAGAAACTTTTTCGAGTAGGAGAGTCGGATGAGCGAGAAAGAAGGACCAGTAAAAATTGCAGTTATCGGTGTGGGCGGCTGTGGCTGCAATGCGGCAAAAATGATTGAAGAGGAAACAATTACCAATGAAGAATCGGTATTTAAAAATAGCAACGTCAAAATAGTTGCTGCCAATACTGATGCACAGGTGTTGGCGCAGCTTAACGAGGTCGACCAGATACAACTGGGACCGAAACTGACAAAGGGTCAGGGTGCCGGCGGAAATCCTGATTGCGGAAGAGACGCAGCGATAGAGAGTCAGGTCGATATATATTCGGCTTTGGATGGCAATGATATGGTTTTTCTTACCACCGGTATGGGCGGCGGAACAGGAACAGGTGCTGCTCCCGTTATAGCCGGTGCCGCAAAGAAAAACGGAATACTCACTGTCGGTATCGTAACGAAACCTTTTTCTTTTGAAGGCAAGCAGAAGATGAAATGTGCCGAAAACGGGATCGAGGAACTTCGCAAGAATGTCGATGCTCTTCTTGTCGTTCCGAACGATATCCTTCTCGAAATAGCAGGTGACGATGACGATGCAGTTGACATGTTTAAAAAACCCAATGAGATCCTTATTTATGCCGTTAGAAGCATATCGGAACTTATAATAAAAACAGGTTTCGTAAACCTCGATTTCTCCGATGTCAGAAGCACCATGCTCGATATGGGTATGGCAGTTATCGGTTTTGGTAGTGCTACCGGCGAACATGCTCCGCTCAATGCTGTTAAAGACGCTCTCAACAATCCGCTCTTGAAAAATTTTACGATAAAAGGAACAAAGAGAATGCTGGTTTATGTCAACGGAAATACAAAACTCAAAGAATTCGCGGAAGCGTCCACTTATCTTAACGATATGGGTGATGAAGACGCGAGGTTCAAATTCGGTCTTTTCGTTGACAAGAACAAAACTGATGTTTCAGTTCTCATCGTTGCAGAAGCGCATGAAGCGAATGTTTCCAATTTCAAAGCGTGCAGAAAAGAGAAGGATGATAATCAGAACACGATTTTTGACATCGAAAAAACGGAACCTTTTGCAGAAGATGTAGTTGTTGAACTGCAGAACCCGGTTTCGGAAACTACAGCAGGAATTGCTGCAACAGCTTCAAAAGACATTTCAGCCGAGCCCCCAAGTCTCGAAATCAAAGATACCAAACCTTTTTCATTCAAAGATGAAACTGTGGCATTTATTCCCGAAAGTATAGAGATCGACCAGAACGACAAAAATATTCCGGCCGTTCTGCGCAAACTCTCGAAGGAAGAGAAGGAAAAAATGCAGGTTTCTCTCACCGAATATATCTACAAATAATGTCCGTTTTATACATTTCCCCGATAATACTGAAAATTTGTAGCTTTAAGTTGAAAATAAAAAGTCTGTGGTTACAATGCTCTGCTTTTTGGTTTTTTATTATTTTTGATATAGGTGCATCATGGCAAAAAAACTTCTTATCAGAGACCTCACGTTAAGAGA
Organism: bacterium; assembly: GCA_017645765.1. GTDB lineage: Bacteria > UBP6 > UBA1177 > UBA1177 > UBA1177 > UBA1177. The sequence continues at coordinate 22,274 of JAGCNV010000095.1, forward strand.
CGGTCAGCAGTCGCAGTTCGCGACCAGAATGAATCAGAATCAAGTTGACAGATTGTTGAAATCATTCAACAAAGCTCATTTTTACGCGATGGAAGTCTGGGGCGGAGCGGTTCCCGATTCCGTCATGCGTTACCTCGGCGAAGATCCGTGGGCAAGACTTGAAAAAGTTAAAGCCGGAGTAGGCGAGGCGAGCAAACTTACGGCGCTTTCCCGCGGCAGGAACCTTTTCGGCTACAACCCTTATCCTGAAGATGTAATCGAAGGCTTCAACCGCAACGCAATAAAGTCAGGTATCGACATCATGCGTATTTTCGACGCTCTGAACGATATCGACAACATGCGCTCGACGATAAAATACGTTAAAGAGAACGGTGGAATGACCGACTGCTGTATCTGCTACACTGTTGATCCTAAATTCTCGACAAAAGACAAAATCAAGGCGATGTTCAGCGGCAAAAAACTGCCGGACAACCTCTTTTCGATCGACTATTTCGTCAACAAGGCTATAGAGCTGGAAAAAGCGGGTGCCGATATGATTTCGATCAAAGATATGGCGGGTCTTATCAATCCGGCAATGAGCGCAAAACTTATTTCGGCACTCAAAAAAGCGGTCAAAATTCCGATAGATCTGCACACTCACTGCACTCCGGGCTACGGTTTGGGCAGTGTTCTCATGGCGATGGTAAACGACGTCGATATCGTTGACAGCGTTATCATGCCGTTTGCAGGCGGTCCTGCGGCTCCTGCATTCGAGCTTGTTCAGGTTTTTGCTACTAAACTCGGACTTGAGACAAATGTAGATCTTTCAGCTGTAAAAGAGATCAGAACCGAGCTTTTCAAAATCAGAAAAGAACTTGCAAAATTTGACCAGTACAAACTTTTCCCGAAAGATTTCGACCCGACTGACAAACTTCCGGCAGAAGTCGAGAAACTTTTCGACGACGCTATCGCAGCGGCAAAGAAAGGCGACACCGATACAGTCACCGACCTTACGCAGCAGATCGAGCGTTACTTCAACTTCCCGAAACCGAACGAAGTCGTCAGAATGGCGCAGATCCCCGGCGGAATGTACACGAATATGCTTGCTCAGCTTCAGGCAGGAAAAATCGAGCATCTTCTTCCGAAAGTTATGGAGATGGTTCCGATCGTCAGACTCGCTGCTGGTGTTCCGCCGCTTGTAACTCCCACAAGCCAGATTGTAGGAACTCAGGCTGTAAGTTGCGTCATCAATCTCAATTCCGGAAAAGCGATGTATGAAAACACATCGGTCCAGTTCGTAAATCTGGTCAAAGGCGGTTACGGTCACACGCCGTGGCCGGTCGACCCTGCTTTCCGTGAAAAAATTTCCGGAAAACGCGAGGAACAGCCTTACGACACATCGAAACACGTCAAACAGGTCAATGAAACGCTTGACGAATTCGGCGGCGTGAAACTTGCTGCGAACGAAAAAGAAGAGCTTCTTCTCGAACTTTTCCCGGCAGTTGCAAAGCCTTTCCTTAAAACGAAAAGGGAAAAGGATTTCAGAGCCGAGCAGCAGAAAGTTCAGGACAAACTTGACGAAGAAAGAGGAAAACTCATCTCAGCGCTTGAAGGAAATGTCTTAGAATAATCATGGATTTTATTTCTCCATATATTGACAGCGAAAAAAAGCTGCACATCAGGTTTGAAAAGCTCTTTTCTCTGCTTTCATCGTGCGGATTTTCTGGAAAAATAAATGTTTTCAACGGCGGCGAAACTTTTTTCATTATTCTTTCAAAAGGTTCTGTCTGGACTGACAAACCAATGAATTTGTTGGGAAATTTGTCTAAGAGCGCCCTCTTTAAAGTTGAAAGCATAGTAAACGATGATATGAAAAAGGGAATGAAGGAATACGACGGAAAAGAATTTCTCTTTTCGGTGATCCTGAATATGTCCCGCGAACGTGTTCTGGAAGTTCTGAAACCTTATGCCACCGAATTTATTTCGATAAAGCCTGAAGCGGCGAAACTTTTCTTTCTTCACGATGATCTTCAGCCTTTTGTCGGTCAGAAAAGGAGCGAGATCTTTTCCAATCTTAAAAAAAGTTACCGCACAATTTATTTCCTTTTGATTTCACAGCTTGCCGTAATAGTTCAGGCTACCGATGAAGAAAGAGCGAAAATAACTGAAAAACTCAGTAAATCCGATATTTTTTCAGAAAAAGCTGCAACGGAGGAAGTTGTCGAGAAGGTCACTCAGGAGAAAAAACAGGAAGCGCTTTCGGAAGAAGATGAGATCAAAATGTTCCTCAACGCGAACGAGAAATATATAGATGTTTTCTCGCTTTTCGGACTCAAGGGAAAGTTTGACGACAAGGTCGCAAGACGCGAATACATCAGGATAATGCAGAAGATACACCCCGATAAACTTGTCGGAATTTCACCGAATACAGCGCTTCGGGCTAAAGAGTTTCTGCAGCTTGCAGGTGAATGTTACGAGCTTATCCGCGACCCTGAAGTCGCAAGTGACATCGAACATCTGATGATGAAATACGGTCCGATACGGTCGAAAACCGAGTATCTGAAAATGAAGGAATACGATTCGGCAATGCTGAAGGCGACGGCTCTGGCGAAGATCGGTTCTTATGAAGCGGCGGCGAAACTTTTCGATTTTATTTACAAAGATACTAAAAATCCTGCGGCTTTGGAACAGAAAAACCTTGCTCTCTGGAAGCTTGCTCCGAAGTGGAACAAATTTGAAAAAGCTGACAGGTACAAAGAGATCAGAGATGATTTTGTGAAAATTTCGATGGTAAGGCAGCTCTCTTTCGAAGCGATGTATATTCTGGCTGAGATTTACGAATATTTCGAAGATATTCCCGATGCCGTAAAAGTTCTTGACAACATTCTTAAAGAAAGACCGGACGATTTTAAAGCTGCCGGAATGAAAAAAAGGATGCTCTATTACAACAAATTAAAGAATTAATATAAAAGAAGAAATGTAAATATTTTGCTTATATTTCTTTGAGTCTGATTTCGTTGTTACAGATGTTGTTTCGAGATATAGTGTTCTGCAGCGACAGCTGCGATTGCACCGTCTCCGACTGCGGTTGAAACCTGGCGGACGAGTTTTTCCCTGATGTCTCCGGCTGCGAAAAGACCTTCTGTTGATGTTCTGCATTCGGAATCTGTCAGAATGTGACCGCTTTCAGCAAGTTTAACAAGATCTTCGACAGGTTTTGTTTCGGGAATGTAGCCTAAAAAGATAAAAACGCCGTCAACTGCAATTTCAGAAAGTTCGCTGGTTTTTACATTTTTGACGATAAGTTTTTCAACGAAATCCTTTCCTTCGATTTTTTCTGCAACTGAATTAAGGAGAAAGTCTATTTTCGGATTGCTGCGCACTTCGTTCTGCGTTATTTTCTCGGCTCTGAATTCCTCTCTACGGTGGACAATCGTCACTTTTTCTGCGAATTTCGTGAGGTAGAGTGCCTCTTTCAAAGCGCTGTCGCCGCCCCCCAGAACTGCGACTTTAAGCCCTCTGTAAAAGGCTCCGTCGCAGACTGCGCAGTAGCTTACTCCGTTGCCGGTGAACTCTTTTTCACCCGGGATTTCGGCTTTGCGTGGAAGCGAACCGGCAGCATAAATCACGGTTTTTGCCGAAAAGTCTTTACCGGAATTTGTTTTTATCGTAAAAATGCCGTTTTCTTCTTTTTCAACTTTCAGAACTTCTTCCGAAACGAATTCACAGCCAAGATCAAGTGCCTGGGCGTGCATTTTTTCGGCAAGTTCGTAACCAGCAATCGATTTTTCGCCGGGCCAGTTTTCAAGTTTGTCGGTGAGTGCCATGAGTCCGCCGTAAGTGTTTTTTTCAAAGATGACGGTTTTGAGCAGAGCGCGGGAAGCATAGATCCCGGCTGTCATTCCTGCCGGACCGCTACCGATAACGGCAACATCGTAAAGTTCGGGCATGATACCTCCTTATGCTGAATTTAGATAATAAAATCAGCGAATTTGTTGTAATAAAGATGAAGTTTTTCTATCTCTTCGATCTGGTACGGATTGTAAAGTTTGGAACTTGAAAAACGCTCTTTTTTCAGCATGAGAATAGCGATTAGAAGGTGAAGATAGTTGTTTGACGGGAAGTAATGGTTCTCGTTCATCAGAGTTCTCAGCTTTTTGAAAAAAGATGCCGCCTTCTGAGGGATGAGGAGCGATGTCCTGCTTTCTACGAAGTGGATTCCGTCCTCTTTTTCGTGAAAGTAAGAGAGGATGAAATCACGCTCTTTGTACCACGTCAGGCTGTTTTCCTCGTCTTCCGAAAGATTCAGTTTTTCTTCGGTGAAGAAATCCTCTCCTTTAAGTCTTGAAAAAAGGGAAGGGGAAAAAAGCATGATACGGGCCTTTTCAAGACCGCGTTTGTCAGCGAGAGTCGTTTTATTGCCGATGTCAAAGTGGTAGATAAAGAAAAGGTTGAAAAACTGCTGCCAGAAATCGTGGTTTTTGACGTCTTCGCCGGTGACATAAAAGCATTCTTTTTTGAAATCCTGCAATGCCGCAGATTCAAAATCGTCAAAAGATGAGTAAATTCTTGTTTTTACGGCACTCATTAAAAATCTCTGGAATAAATTATCTTACCGTTAACGATTGTGACCGATACTGCGCCTTTTACGTGGAAGCCGTGGAACGGAGTATTGTGGCTTTTCGATTTGAACATGTTTTTGTCAACTGTCCACTGGTAATTAGGGTCGAAAACGGTTATGTCAGCCGGTGCGCCGACTTCTATTTTGCCGCCTTTTAATCCCATGATTTTGTAGCCGGCAGTAAAAAGTTCGACGATTTTTTCAATCGAGAGTTCTTTATCGTGGTAAAGCTTTAAAACGAGCGGAAGAGCTGTTTCCAAGCCTACGATTCCCGACGGAGCGTTATTGAACTCAACTTCTTTTTCTCTCTGGTGATGCGGAGCGTGGTCGGTAGCGATCGCGTCGATTATGCCTTCTTTGAGAGCTTTGATGACTGCGAGTCTGTCAGCTTCGCTGCGCAGAGGCGGGTTGATTTTTGTATTGGTATCGAATCCGCCGAGAGCTTCATCAGTGAGTGTGATGTAGTGCGGAGCTGTTTCCGCCGTGATTTTCGCACCGCGCTCCTTGAAGAATTTTATAATGTCTACCGAAAGTGCCGCGCTGACGTGAGCGATGTGGATCGGGAGTTTCAGATATTCAGCCATCATGCAGTCACGTGCTATCTGCGAAGCTTCGCCGACAACGGGGCATCCAGTCATGCCGTAAACAGTTGAGTAGTAGCCTTCGTTCATCTGCGCTGTTTCAGAAAGATAAAGGTCTTCGCTGTGCGAAACATACATCATGTCAAAGGTTGACGCATATTCCATGACTCTTTTGAGAAGGTCTGTGTTCTGGATCGGTCTTCCGTCGTCGCTGATTGCGATCGCACCGCCTTCCGCAAGCTCTCCGATTGGAGCAAGAGACTCGCCTTTAAGCCCTTTTGTAGCCGCAGCTATCGGGTAAAGTTTTACGCCGTTTCCTTTTGCCGCTCTTTCATACATATAGCGGATGGTTTCTACGTTGTCAGCCGCCGGTTTTGTGTTCGGCATCGTGCAGACAGAGGTGAATCCGCCCGCTGCAGCAGCTTCGAGACCCGAAATGATGTCTTCTTTGTATTCGAAGCCGGGATCTCTGAAGTGAACGTGGATGTCAATAAATCCCGGAGCGACGAAAAGACCGTCGGCATCGAAGACTTCGGCATCTTTCGTGTCGGGATTCTTAGTTATCTCAGTTACAACACCGTTTTCTATAACTATTGAAGTTTTTTCGGTTTTCCCGACAAGCGGATTGACAACCGTTCCGTTTTTAACAACTAATTTCATTTGTCCGACCCTCCGAGAAGAAGATAAAGAACAGCCATTCTGACATTTACTCCGTTTGATACCTGCTCAAGGATTACCGACTGTTCGCCGTCCATGACGACATCGTCGATCTCAACGCCTCTGTTTGCCGGTCCCGGATGCATTACGAGTGCATCTTTCTTCGCGAGTTTGAGAAGTTCCGGAGTGAGCATGAAGTATCTCGAATATTCTCTGACATCGGGGTAGAGCAGGTTGCTAGCACGTTCGTTCTGGACTCTGAGCATCATGACGATGTCGGCATCCTGAACAGCGTATTTCGGCAGTTTTTCAACTGTTACGCCCATTTTTTCAACTTCTTTCGGAAGCATTGTGCCTGGTCCGGAAATCGAAACATGCGCTCCCATTTTATTGAGAAGGTAGATGTTCGATCTTGCGACTCTGCTGTGGTAAATATCGCCCAAAAGCGCAACTTTGAGCCCTTCGAATCCGCCTTTTCTCTGCCAGATCGTGTAGGCGTCAAGCAGAGCCTGTGTGGGGTGCTCGTGGAAGCCGTCACCGGCGTTGATTATCGAGCAGTCCATGATTTCGGTGAGCAGTTGCGGCGTTCCCGAAACCGAGTGACGGATGACCATCGCGTCGGGCCCCATAGCCTGAAGGTTGAGCGCTGTGTCGGCAAGGGTTTCGCCTTTCTGGATTGCGCTGCCTGAAACCGCGATGTTGTAGGTGTCGGCGCTGAGACGTTTTTCGGCAACTTCAAACGAAGTTCTCGTTCTGGTCGACGGCTCCGCGAAGAAGTTGATGATCGTTTTGCCTTTGAGTGTCGGCACTTTTTTGATCTATCTCTGGTTGATTTCCGCGAAACTTACAGCCGTTTCGAGGATATTCATAATTTGATCTTTATTAAGATTTTCGATTCCAAGAAGATGTTTCATAGTTTTTCTCCGGTTTATCCAAGAACAACTTTGTCTTCGCCGTCGGTTTCCTTAAAGAAAACGGCAACTTTGTCTTCCGGCGATGTTTCGATGACTTTACCGACGATATCAGGATGGATCGGGAGCTCTCTCAAACCTCTGTCGATTAGCGAAACGAATTTTATCGATTTCGGTCTGCCGTAGTCCATGACTGCTTCGATTGCTGCTCTGACCGTTCTGCCGGTGTACATTACGTCGTCAACGAGGATGATGTGGTATTCTTCCGGGTCGAAGTTGAGTACCGACGGGCCGGTTTTCGGCGAGGAGAGCCCTTTGCAGAAGTCGTCTCTGTAAAGTGCGATGTCGATCGTGCCGGTAGCCAGCTTGACATTCTCTTTTTCTTCTATTTTTTTGATGAGCCTTTCAGCCAGAATTACGCCTCTCGTGCGGATTCCGACGATTGCGACATTTTTAAGCAGACTGAGATGCTCGATCATTTCATAAACCATTCTGTCAATGATTTTCGACATTTCTGTCTCATTGAGAAGAACTTTTTTAACGTTTATGCTTTCTCTTTTCAAAATAGTCTCCCTTAGAACATTTTGTCAACCTGGGCAGCTTCTTTAAAAATTTTGAATTCGAGATCTTTGACTTTCTGACCGAAGATCTTCATTTCGTCAAAGTAAACGAAAGTAGCTTTTACCTGTTTCGTGTCCTCGTCTTTGTCAAGGTGAAGACCTCCGCGTGTGCCGTCTTTCATCGTTTTTGTCGTGTCGACTTTACCGCCAAGATCCTGTTTGAGTCTGTTGTCAAATTCACGACTGCTCTCTTCTTCCGAATGGATAGTTGCATACTGGGCGATGTTCTCTACAGCCTTTGTTACCTTATACTTAAGGATGTAAGGTTGAGCCACACACCAGCCGACATAAATAACCAAAACTGCAAGAACTGCTTGAATCGCTTTTACCATTTTTTTCTCCTTTAAAAGATTAACTAAAAAAACCGCGGGAAGTTACCAAATTAGTTCCGTGAAGTCAAAAAAAACATGGCGTCTCGGAGTATTTTTTAGATTTTTTATATGGTAAATTATTTATTTATGTTTTTATTGAAATAGTGGGCTCTTTCCGTATAATATCGCAGTTTTTTTAGGAGGTCACAATGAAGATATTCTTTCTCATGCTGCTTGCGGCGCTTGTTTTCGGCTGTTCCGATTCCAAACACGATGATATGGAGTTGAAAATTTCTTATGTTCTTCCTGAGGGTAGAACCTGCCAGACATATCTTGCCGATCATTTTATCGTAACACTTTATGATTCCGAGCAGCGCAAATACGGCGGCGAGAAAAAAATCCTATGCGACAGTGAGTCTCCAGAAAGTCTGACTCTTTTGGTCAACAAAGGTTTTTACTACATTTCAGTTGTTCTGCTGGACAAAGAAAATATGTGGCAGAGTTACGGTGCTGCGAAGGTTGAAGTCAATAATGATACGGAAGTTACGGTGAATATGGAGACTTATCTTGGCGGAATGATTTTCTTCTGGAATGCGGCTGATTGCAGTAGCAGCAAATACAATCTCGCAATGATGTCTGTAGATCTGTTGGCTGACGGAGAACCTGTCAAGGCTGTTGTCTGGGGAGAGGAAACCGAGATCAGAAATTTTCAGATCCCATGCAAAGCCGGTCAGTTCGAAGTCATAAACATTCCGGCAGAACCTCTTTATACTGCAAAAATAAACGCCTACAGACAAAATTCACTTGCAGGAGAAAGCCGTATCGCCTACGAAATTCCTGATTTTGTATCAGGACACGGTCAGAACAAGAGTATAAATATCGATTCCTACAAACAGATTCTTGTTTCCGACATGAAACTTTCCTGGGAATTTGACAGCAAAAGTATCGATTCATGCGAGACGGCAGGAATTACGAAGGTTGTTGCATCGCTTGTTTCTGAAGAAACTACCGTTTCGGCAGAGCAGAAATGCAATAATAAATTTGCTGATTTTTATCTTTATGACATACCTGAACACGAATACACGCTTTATCTTTACGGGATTTCCGGCGATGATGAAACTTTGTTCGAGTCTTCGCTTGAAATCGGAATGATCGAAGCAGGTTCGATCGGTAGGGATATGCTGGAAAATAAAATTTTTCTCAAAGAAAAGTAGGAGGGAACCATGCTGACAGCCGAACAGTTGAACTACATCAGAGATCTGCTTAACAAAGAACTTGCAGAAATCGAGGAGAGGAACCGCGAAAAAGTGGGCGAAATGGAAGCTATGCGCAACGATTCCGAGACATTCCACGGCGACGAGGCGGATCAGGCGAATTTCATGGAGGAGCGCAACAGACAGCTCCGCATGAGGGACCGCGACAGAAAACTCATCAACAAAATACGTGAGACGCTTCACAAGATCGATATCGGTGAATACGGTGTCTGCGAGTCATGCGGCTGTGACATCTCTTTCGAGCGTCTTAAACTGCGTCCGGTAGCATCGCTTTGCATCGAGTGCAAAAAAGAGGCTGAAGAACGCGAAGAGCACGAGCGCTTTTCAAGATAGTTCCGAGAGGTAGAGTTTTGAAATTTATTCTTGCATTATTGTTCCTGTCGTTGATTTCTCCCTCCGAGATGATAACGAAAATGACAGATACACTCTATATCCCTGATAAAAAAATTGCTGTTCAGGGTGTTGACGGAGAAAATAATCCTGTCAGCCTTGAATTCGACAAGGAGAAAAAGATCCTGATAAAAACTGAAAAAGGGGAAAAGTCGGAGATCAAATTTGCCGATATGCCTCTTTTTCTCAAACTTTTCTTCTTCACAGCCGACAAAACTTCGCCCGATACGCTTGCGGTTTCGGCAAAATCGATCTCTGGAGCGCTTAACGCAGCCGGAATAAACACTGAAGTTTCTACTCTCAGTGTTTCTGAATACGACGGAAGCGCGGTTTTGACTATAGGAAAGGAAAAACGTTTCGCCATGGCGAATGTTCTCGAACTTTCTAAAGAGTCTATGCGTCCGGCGGTACTCAAGATCGGGGACGAAACCTATATTTTTTCAGATTATCACAGAAGTCAGCTGCCTCTTGCATTTCCGGGAAACATCAAGTTTTTCAAAAACGGCGCTTTGCAGAGCGAGTGGATTTTTTTAAGAGACGAATATAAGCAGAAGTGAGCGCCGATCCTCGAAAATTTGCCGTTGTAGCAGTTCCAAGACCTGGAATTTCGTTGCTTTTTTATAAAAATCCTGCTTTTTTGAATTGCTCTAAAGGCGACTGTGTCGAAATTGAACTCAAAAACATGAAAATATGGGGAATCGTTTCCGATTTTTGCGATGAACTTCCTCAAGAACTCGATGAAAAAAAGGTGAAGCCGATTCTTGGAAAGATCTGTTCGAGCCCGGTTTTTGCAGACAGGAAGGAAACTGATTTTCTGAAATGGGTCGCCGACTACTACATGTTTCCTTTCCACAAACTTTTGAAGCAGATTTTTCTCCCGCTTATAGGTTCCGACAATGCGCTGATAGGTGAGAGTTCTCCTGAAAAGCACTTGAACGCACTCTGCAAAGCAGAAAAACTTCCCGAAGCCGAGCTCAATCCTGCTCAGAAGCGCGTGGTCGGTTCGATCCTTGAGCGCTGGGAAAAGAAAGATTACAAACCTGTTCTGATTTACGGAGTTACAGGGAGCGGAAAAAGCGAAATTTTTGCAGAACTATGCCGCGACGTGATAAAAAAAGGGAAACAGATTCTATATCTAGTGCCTGAAATCGGGCTTACGACAAAAACTTTGCAGCATCTTGTCGGAAGAATAGGAGCGCCGGGAGTTATTCTCCACAGCTCTGTAACCAAAAAAAAGAGATTTTCCGCACTTTACTGTGCTGTCAACAGACACGCGTCTATCATCGTCGGAACGCGCTCAGCCGTCCTTTATCCATTTTTTGACATAGGTCTTATCGTTATCGATGAGGAGCATGACGGCAGTTTCAAGAATTTCGAGCCGCCTTACTACCATGCCCGCGATGTTGCCGTGATGAAGGCTGTGGCAATGAAAATTCCGGTTGTTATGGGAAGCGCAACACCTTCCGGCGATTCATGGCTCAATGCGGTTAACGGCAAATATCATCTTGAAATCATTAAGGAAAGAGCTAACAATAAACCTCTGCCGAAAATCGAAACTTTTGCCTACCGCGGCGATTTGTATATTCCGTCGGACCTTGTCGATATAGTCTCCGATTCGCTGAAAAACGGCGAACAGAGCCTTTTCTTTCTCAACAGACGCGGTTTTGCGACGATCGCGCGGTGTGCCGACTGCAACGAAGTAGTCATGTGTCCCAACTGCAAAACAGCTCTGATCTATCACAAAAAAAAGGAAAAACTGATCTGCCATCACTGCGGATTCAGCGTAACTCCTGAAAAGTGCGGAAAGTGCAGCGGAAAGCTTGTTTTCGAAGGGATCGGTATCGAAAAACTGTTTGAAGCGATTGAAAGTTATTTTCCAGGCGCCAAGGCTCTTTCATTCGACAAGGACACTCTTGGAACAGCCGCTCTTTTCGATAAAGCCGTAAAAGATATTTCGGCAGAGAAGTTTCAGCTAATCGTAGGAACCGTTATGATTTCGAAAGGGCACAACTTCCCGAAATTAAGGAATGTCGTAATAAAATTCGCTGATTATCTTTTGGGTTTTCGTGATCCCAGAGCTTCCGAAAAGTGTTTTCAGCAGATAGTGCAGGTCGCAGGGCGCGCAGGCAGGTTCGGTGTCGAAGGGCGTGTCTTTGCCGAAACGATTTACCCTGACCACTACATCTGGAATTACATCAAAAACAACGACTACGAAGGTTTTATAAATGAGGAGCTTTCTTGGCGCGAACAGCTTTCTTTCCCGCCGTTTACGAGGATGATAACAGTGAGAATTTCTGGAAACGAGGAAGAGAAAACCGATAAATTTGCAGATGAATGTTTCGAAATTATTAACAGTTTTGTTGAAAGCGCTTCCTTGGACGGTGTCGTTGTCTATCCTCCGGCAGAACCGATGCTTTCAAAAGTCCAGAACCGTTTCAGGAAAAATATTTCGATAACTTTTCCGAAAAATGCCAAAATTGCCTCATCTATTAAAAACTGTCTTTGGAAAATAGAGAAAAAATCAGGAATAACAGTAACTTATGACGTTGATCCGATAAGCGAGAACTGATTACTTCCGAGGCATATTAGCTACTTCCTGAAAATCGTAATTGTCTTCAAATTATAATCTCCCAAAATCCGCCTTTATCCGGTCCTACACGGCGGAGATATTTGCCTGCTTCAATATTGCGATAAACCGATGTTTCGCTGAGTCCTGTTTCTTTCGCTATATCCGACCTGGAAATGTAAGGGAAATTTAAGGATTATTTTTTGGTTCTTTCGCCGACTTTTTTACTGAAAAATCAGAATTTTTATTATAATATTCAAAAATTTGTTGACTAAAATTCTAAAATTTATATTTTCATCATTGTTATGTTTTTGTTATATTTGATGAAATATGAAAAATAAAATCGAAAAAATTTGGCTAAGAGGATAAAACACAATGAGCGAAAACAGCACCAGCTTGATAATGTATGTGACCGAAGACGGAGTGACTCGCATTCAGGCGACATTTGACCAGGATACTGTCTGGCTCTCGATAGATCAGATGGCGGAACTTTTCCAGCGGGATAAATCAACAATTTCGCGGCACATAAAAAATGTATTTGATGAACATGAGCTTACCAAAAATCGAGTTGTTGCAAATTTTGCAACAACTGCCTCTGACGGGAAAACATATCAGGTTGATTACATAACTTAGATGTAATTATTTCAGTGGGTTATCGTGTCAAATCAATTCGCGGAACACAGTTCAGAATTTGGGCTTTAAAAGTTCTGAAAGACTATCTTCTTAAAGGTTATTCCGTAAATCAGAGGATTGAACGCCTGGAAACTCGGATGAGCAAAACGGAAGAAAAAATAGATTTTTTTGTCCGCACAGCTTTGCCTCCGGTAGAGGGAATTTTCTTCAACGGGCAGATTTTCGATGCCTATACATTTGTTTGTGACCTGATCCGCAGTGCGAAAAAACAGATACTATTGTTCGATAATTACATCGATGACAGTGTGCTGAAAATGCTCGACAAACATTGTGACGGTGTTGATGTCCGCATTCTGACCAAAAGCGTTTCACCCCAGCTGCAGCTTGACATCGAAAAACATAATTCCCAATATTCTCCAATTAAATTAGAAGTTTTTACCAATTCTCACGACCGTTTTCTCTGCATTGATGACACTGTTTATCACATCGGGGCATCGCTCAAGGATTTGGGCAAAAAGTGGTTTGGTTTCAACCGAATGGAAATCGATACTGAGAGTCTGATCGGAAAGATGTAGCTCTATGAACCTCATAGAGAAGTGCCTGCGCGGTGTTCCGTTTCTGCCTAAAAAATAGTCCCGATATTAAGATAAAAACGCGAAGGCAACCATGGACCTTCGAATCCTAATCCCAATGTAAATTTATTGTGGAATATCATATTCATGCCGAATTCCCATTCAAAAACAGGAAAATAAAGTCTATAAACTTCTCCAAAATAAAACAAGTTTCCATACCCTGCGGAAAATAAAATGCCTACATAACGAAGAATTTTATTACTGGTTTTGAATTCATAAGCAAAATTTGCCATAATCGGTAATATTAGTTCCTCGGGGATGTAATATACTAAATCAAATCCGAATCCGATAAAAAGATTGCCTGCACCGACACCGTAAGGTTTGCTGAATACTTTGAAGTTGAAGTCGAAACCTGTAGAAAATGCAATACCTGCAGAAGAATGAAGATCCGGATCATAAAACCATGTAGGCCCCAATCCTAAGTTCCATCTTCCGCTGAAAGTTCCTTCAAGTTTCTGGTCGGCTTTGGAATGGAGTTCCGCATCCTGTGCGGCGAGTTCTTTTGCAAAAGCCTCTTCTGCCTCGAACTCGCATTTGCCATTTGGAAATTCTTTAAGATACTGCTGCCAGCCCTGGGCGGTGTTCATTGTTTCGGCATTTTTGCAGGCAATGGAATCAAGTGCGTCTTTCGCTTCTTCTGCGCATTCACCGTTGGGGTATTTGTCGAGATAAGTCTTCCATGTTATTGAGGAATCCTTTTGGCGGGCATATTCGCAGGCCGCAGCGTCTTTGCTGTTGCTGCTTGGTGCTTTTGATTTCTGTTTTTTCGGTTTTTCCTGTGATGCAATTTCTCCGTTTACTTCGGTTTCAACCTTGACGATTTTTTCAACGAGTTTGTCGATAGCAGTTTTTAAAGCCTTGTCAGAACCGTCGTAGTCCTCTTTTGCAGCGATGATCGTCGCCTCTTTTTCAAGGTCGATAAGCTCAGATGAAAGCGTGTATAAACCGGCAAAAGATGTGATCGTCGTTTTTACGATCAGGTCTGCTGAAAGTGCCTGACCGAGCTGAATCTGGCAGTTTTTGTCGGTACACGCCTTGTAAGAGGGATCTGTGTTGAATTTTTTGCGCATATCCTTGATGGTATCTTTCTGTCTGTCTTTTGAAATGATGATGTAACGGTTCGTACTGGCGAATACAACGCGGAGATATTCCGTCGCGTTTGCGAGGATATTCTCTTCTATTGTGCCGCTCATATCCTCAAATTCCATAACGGCAAGCTTGATTTTGTCGTCATCGTCGGCAAAAAGATAGCAAAAACTTAAAAACAGGACAAAAAGGATGCAAAATTTCTTCATTCTAAACCTCCTAAACAAAAAAAATGTTGAAATTATTGAATTTTTTTACAGAAAAAACTTGACTTGGATTTAATCGGAGCGACGCTTTTTTAATAATTAGTTGCGTTGCGTTGCGTTGCGTTGCGTATCATTTTGTCTTCAAATTGAATCAACAAAACCGGGGAATTTTAGAGAGATACGGTTGAAAGGCAAGTTTTTGTGCAACGACTGATCAGCAACCGTCATTCTGAGTGAAGAATTTTCCCCTCGCCACACTGGAGAGGGGAATAAAAAGGGTGAGATCTTTACTTCAGATTCTTCTTGAAACTGATGATATCGGAAAGGCCGGAGTAGGTTTTGTATGCGTTGTTTTCGCAGACGACGACTGTCGGAATGCTTCTGATTCCGAATTTTCTCGCTAAATCCATGTGGTCTGCTGCATCAAGAACCTGAAGGTAAGGAGTTCCTTCCATTTCCTCTTTTGCTTTCGGGCAGTTGGGGCAGGTCTTCTGAGTGAAGAGGTAAACCTGTTTGTCGCTGCACGATGCTGCTGACATCGAAGCTGCCGGCTGAACGAAGGATTCGGGAGCTATTTTTGTGTTTAAACCGATGCCGATGGAGCCGCCGTTTCCTGAGTCGCTGCCGCCGAAAGTTTCTTCGACGATTTTCTCGGAAACATGATATTCTGTCCTCTTCTCGAATTCCTGTTTCTTACCGTCGTTCCAGTGTTCGATCGGTCTGTAGTAACCGGTGATCCTGCTGTAGACTTCGACTTTTCCGCCGCATGTCGGGCAGGAGTCGTGTTCGCCTGCGCTGTAACCGCATTTCGGGCAGATCGTGTAGGTCGGAGAAATCGTGAAGTAGGGGAGTTTGAAGGTGTAGGCAATCTTTTTGACGAGTGCTGCAGCCGACTGCCATGAAGGAAGTTTTTCGCCGAGGAAGGTGTGGAAAACTGTTCCGCCCGTGAACTTAGTCTGGAGTTTGTCCTGGATTTCGAGAGCTTCGAAAGGATCCGTGGTGTAGTTTACCGGAAGGTGGCAGCTGTTGGTGTAGAAAGGTTTCTCGCTGTCGTTTGCAGCTGCGGTTACGATGTCGTCCCATCTTGCCTTATCCATTTTTGCAAGACGGTATGCAGTCGATTCTGCCGGAGTCGCTTCAAGGTTGTAGAGGTCGCCGGTTTCTTCCTGATAGTTTTTGAG
This sequence comes from bacterium, assembly GCA_017645765.1. Taxonomy (GTDB): domain Bacteria; phylum UBP6; class UBA1177; order UBA1177; family UBA1177; genus UBA1177. Next base: position 37,922 of record JAGCNV010000095.1, read on the forward strand.
TTTTTCGCGCATGAAATCAAGAACTTCCTGCGAGAACTTGAGTCCTTTGTGACCTGCGATGTTCTCTTTGATCCAGCATGCGTTGAGGCACATTTCGTTCATGCCGACAAGACCGATCGTCGAGAAATGGGAGTCGAAGTTGCCGAGGTATCTTTTGGTGTAGGGGTAGAAGTTTTCGTTGAGGAGCTTCGTGCAGACTTTTCTTTTAATCTCAAGGCTTCTTCTTGCGATATCCATGAGTCTCGAAAGTTTTGCGTAGAACTCTTCTTCATTCTTTGAATTGTATGCGATCCTCGGAAGGTTGATCGTTACAACGCCGATGCTGCCCGTTTTTTCGCCGCTGCCGAAGAGACCGCCTGTTTTTTTGCGGAGTTCCCTTTTGTCAAGCTGGAGTCTGCAGCACATACTTCTTACGTCGCTCGGATTCATGTCGCTGTTGATGAAATTCTGGAAGTAGGGAGTGCCGTATTTTGCAGTCATTTCGAAAAGGAGATTGACGTTCTCGCCTTCCCAGTTGAAGTCTTTCGTGATGTTGTAGGTCGGGATCGGATACTGGAAACCGCGTCCTACCGCGTCGCCTTCAAGCATGATCTCGATGAACGCTTTGTTGATCATGTCCATCTCTTTCTGGCATTCGCCGTATGTGAAATCCATTTCCTTGCCGCCGACTATTGCCGGAACGTTCTTGAGGTCTTCCGGGCAGACCCAGTCAAGCGTGATGTTGCTGAAAGGAGACTGCGTGCCCCATCTTGACGGAGTATTTACGCCGAAAACGAAAGCCTGGATCGCCTGTTTTACACCTTTGTAATCGAGTTTGTCGACGCGTGCGAACGGAGCAAGGTAGGTATCGAAGCTCGAAAAAGCCTGAGCGCCAGCCCATTCGTTCTGCATGATGCCGAGGAAGTTGACCATCTGATTTGCTATCGTGTAAAGGTGGTTTGCAGGAGCCGATGTAAGTTTGCCGGGAACGCCGCCCAATCCTTCCTGAATGAGCTGTTTGAGCGACCAGCCTGCACAGTAAGCGGTAAGCATCGAGAGGTCGTGAAGGTGGAAGTCGCCGTTTCTGTGGCAGTTAGCGATCTCTTCATCGTAGATTTCGCTCAGCCAGTAGTTAGCAGTGATTTTTCCGCTGTTGTGAAGAATAAGTCCGCCGATGCTGTATGTAACGGTCGAATTTTCCTTGACTCTCCAGTCTTCGTTGCGGACGTAGCTGTTGATAGTCTCTTTATAGTCAAGGATCGTGGATTTCATCTCACGGAGTTTTTCGCGCTGCTTTCTGTAAAGGATGTAAGCCTTTGCAACCGTGGTGTAGCCGCTTTTTTCAAGAGTGTTCTCGACGCTGTCCTGAACATCTTCGATCTCGATGACGTTGTCGTGGATCTTGCTCTGGAAGTCAGCTGTAACTCTGAGCGACAGAATGTCTAAAATATCGTCGTTAAAAAGCATATCAGCGGCGACGAATGCCTTTTTGATCGCTTCCTTGATTTTGGTAAGGTCGAAATCCGCCAAAGCGTTGTTTCTTTTTCTGATTTTGAACATTTGTTTTTCTCCTTCGGGTTAAAAGTTATAAAAACACAAAAAGCCCGGCAATATTGCACAAGCGATTGTGGTTGTCAATAAAAAAATACACAATATCTTGGGATTTTTTGTAAGTGTCTGAAATCAAAAAGAAATTTTTTTCGTTTTTTTCGCCGCCGGAAAATCGTAACGCCGTCACGATGTCACGACGTAACGTTGAAAGCGGTTGCGGCGGCGGAATCGAAATATCGAAAAATCGTCACGACGTCATGCCGTCACGACGTAACGTATTATTTGAAAAAATGTCCGATTCTGTTGAGACGGAGTTCCTTGACGTCAAAAACCGAGTTGCCGAACTGCACTGAAAACCATACGAAAAGCGGTTTTCCCTGGACGTTTCCGCGCGGAACGAAACCCCAGTATCTGCTGTCGAGGCTGTCGTCGCGGTTGTCGCCCATGACGAAGTAGTTCCTTTCGGGGACGACGAAAGAGCGGTTGCAGTAAGGGCAGCGCGTATTGATCTGTTCTCGTATGTCGTCGGTGAAACTGTCGTTGTAAATGACTTTGTATTTGTTGCCGTTTTCGTCAGTTTCTTCGTACTGCGTTGTTTCCTCGATTCTGCCGCGCGACGAGTAGTAGCCGACTTTGCCGGTTTCCTCTCTTTCGAGCTTGCGGTTGTTCACGTAAATATTTTTTCCGGTAATATAAATTGTGTCTCCGGGAACGCCGATGACCCTTTTTACAAGGGCTTTTTTGTCAGGACCGGGCTCGGTGAAAGTGATTATGTCGCCTCGTTTCGGGTCTGCGAATTCGACGAACTGGCTTTCCGCAAAGGGGAGTGTCAGACCGTAATAAAACATCGAAACAAAGAGATTGTCGCCGATTTCGATCGTGTCGACCATGCTTCCGGTCGGAACGCGGAACGAGCCGATGACGAAGAATTTGAGGATGAGCGCGACGAGAACGACGAGCCAGAGTTCGTCAAAAAGCTCCCATAAAGCGTTCTGTTTATACTTCTTGAAGTAGTGTTCCATATTGTAGTTGGTTTCGCCGAACGCTTTTTTTACGTATTCAAACGTGATTTTCGGATATTTTTCAGCTGAAAAATTTTCTATGTCTGTTTTAGCACGTTCTTTTTCTTCAAAAATTTCTGAAATTTTTTTGATGTTTTCATCAAGTTTTTTCTCAACCTGCTCCGGAAGATTTTTCCGTTTTTTCTTTATCCATTCAAGCCTGTTGCCCTGAATCGCCAGCTTTTTCAATATTTTTCTGAGTTTTAATTTTTCTAACAAGAGCCCCTCCGTTTTTAAAGCCCGAAAAAGATAGTCAAAAGAGGCTGAATTGCAAAATTTATTCTGCCTGAAAATCTTATAATATAATTGTTTTTTATTTGACTTTAAAACTCCAGGACTAATAATGCGGCGGTTGTTTGAGGTCGCAATGCGTATTATAGAAGGTTTAGCCATAAAAGAGGCCGTGAAAGAGCTTTTTATCAAGCTCAATTATTCGCCTGTTTCGCTTGAAAATGTTGTTTTCGCAAATTCCAGTATGGATTCTTTTGAAAATCAACTTGCTGAAATTATTGATAAAAACCGCGAAATGGCAAAAACGAAAAAACGTCCTTTGTGCCAGGACTGCGGAATTGCGCAGGTTTTTGTGAAAATGGGCAAAAACGTCACTTTCAGCGATTCTCCGAGCCTTGAGATCCTCATAAACAAAGGGGTAGAGGAGGCATATAGTGAAGGTCTTCTCAGAAAATCGACAGTCATTGACCCGTTCGAGCGGAAAAACGAAGGGAAAAACCTTCCCGCATTCATTCACTACGAGCTTTGCGACGGTGACACTTTCGAGATCTCCGGCATCGCCAAAGGCGGCGGCAGCGAAAATGTAAGCGCGCAGAAAATGCTTGTTCCGGCAGTCGGACGCGAGGGAGTGGCAGATTTTGTTTTTGAAACTCTCAAAAACGCAGGCGGAAAAGGCTGCCCGCCTTATTTTGTCGGTGTCGGAGTCGGCGGAACATTCGATTCTGTCGCAACTTTGGCGAAAAAAGCACTTTTAGAGCAGGTCTGCGAAGATAACGAACTGCTTGAAATGATTAATGAAAAAATAAAAAATTTAGGCTTCGGAGTCCTCGGCTTTCCTGGGAAATGCCCTGTGAAAGCGGTTTATGTGAAAAAGGCTCCGACACATATTGCAATGATGCCTACGGCTGTTGCTCTCAACTGCCACAGCTTCAGAACCGGAAAGGTTGAGCTATGATAAGCGCGGATAAAGAACTGAAAGCGGGAAACATCGTGAATTTAAGCGGAGAAATGTTCACTCTGCGCGACAATTCAGCGAAAAAACTCGCAGTAATGCTTGAAAACGGCGAAAATCCGAACTTTCCGCTTGAAAACGCTGCTGTTTTCTTTGCCGCACCGACTCCGGGATTCGAGGAAGGACGCGCCAGCATAGGTCCTACGACGAGTGCCAGAATGGCTGCTTTTATTCCGGAACTGATTGAAAAAGGGGTTAAATATTTTATCGGCAAAGGGGCTCTTCCGGAAGCTGCGAAAAATGCGGTTATTGAAGGAAAAGCCTTTTATTTTCAGGCTCTTGGCGGCATTGGCGCATACTACGGAAGCAAGGTTTCGTCAATGAAACTCATGCTTTTTGAAGAGTTCGGCCCCGAAGCGGTCTACAAAGTTGAGGTATCGGATTTTCCGGTAATAATTTCAATAGATTCAGATGGTGGCATATTTTTTTAACTTGTGAGGTTTGGACATGGGAAAAAGAGAATTTCAGGAAACGAAGTATGAAGGCGAAAAGTGCGTGCTGACGGTTCGTCCCGCGCTTTGCAAAGGCTGTGAAGTCTGCATCGAATTCTGCCCGAAAAAAGTTCTTTCGCTCGAAAGAAAACAGCAGGTAGTAGTTGCCGACCACATCGAAAACTGCATCGCTTGCGGAATGTGCGAGCTGAGATGCCCCGATTTCGCTATTTACATTGAGAAAAAGTAGGAGAGAGCTATGGCAAATCCAAAGTATGAATTCATTCAGGGAAACCTTGCCTGCGCTAAAGGCGCGGCTTATGCCGGCTGCAAGTTCTTCGGAGGATACCCCATCACTCCGTCGACCGAAATAGCCGAATTCATGTCAGAATATCTTCCGCAGCACGGCGGAAAGTTCATCCAGATGGAAGATGAAATCGCGTCAATCGGCTCGATCATCGGCGCATCGCTTACCGGCGCGAAGGCAATGACGGCTACAAGCGGCCCCGGTTTCTCGCTTATGCAGGAGCTTCTCGGTTACGCATGCATCGCCGAAGTTCCGATAGTTGTAGTCGATGTAATGAGAGGCGGTCCCTCGACAGGCCTTCCGACTTCTCCGGCTCAGTCCGATATTCTCCAGGCAAAATGGGGAACCCACGGCGACCATCCTTCGATCACGATCGTTCCGAACTCGGTTGAAGAGATGTTCACAGAGACAGTCAGAGCTTTCAACCTCGCTGAATTCTTCAGAACTCCCGTTATAATCCTGGGCGACGAGATCATCGGCCACATGAGGGAAAAAATCAGAATTCCGGAGCCGGGAGAACTTGAAGTTATAAACAGAAGCCTTCCGAACAACGACGGCGTATGCAAGACTCCGTATGCGTCAGATCTCAACAAGCCGGTATGTCTTCCGAACTTCGGAAAGAGCAGGATCCACGTTACCGGTCTCAACCACGACGACACCGGTTTCCCGACCATGGATCCGAAGATCGTCGCAAGGGAAAACGAAAGAATTTCCATGAAGATCTATCATCAGAGAAATCTGATCGACAAGTTCGAAGCTCTTCACTGCGACGACGCGAAAGTCCTTTTCCTCGCTATAGGCAGCGCGGCGAGAGCGGCTGAGGAAGTCGTCAATGTTCTCCGCGAAAGAGGCGTAAAGGCCGGCCTTTTCAGACCGATCACGCTGTGGCCTTTCCCGAAGGACGAGTTCGCGAAGTATGCGGCAAACGCAGACTACATCGTTGTTCCCGAAATGAACCTGGGACAGCTCAAGACTGTTGCGGAAAGATTCACGAAACGCACGAAGATCATTCCGATAAACCTTGTCAACGGCGAGCCGCTCGGACCTGATACCATTATTTCGGCCGTCAATCACCTTAATATTTAGGGGAGGAGAAAATGTTTGATTATTCGCAATATTTAAGAAACGAAAAACTTCCGCACATCTGGTGCCCGGGCTGCGGTCACGGAATAGTTCTCAAATCGCTCATCAGAGCAGTTGCAAAGGCAGGCTGGAACAAAGACGAGATCGTTCTTGTCAGCGGTATCGGCTGCGCTTCGAGACTTCCGGGATACGTTGATTTCAATACGCTCCACACCGCTCACGGCCGAGCTCTCGCTTTCGCAACGGGCATCAAGCTCGCGAAACCCGAAATGCATGTAATCGTAGTTTCCGGTGACGGCGACTCCCTTGCAATCGGCGGAAACCACTTCATCCACGCTTGCAGAAGAAACATCGACATCACGCTTATCTGCTTCAACAACGGAATTTACGGCATGACGGGCGGTCAGTATTCTCCGACCACGGCAAGCGGCGACAAAACGGCTACATCTCCTTTCGGAAACGTAGAACCGCACTTCAACGTTGCTGAACTTGCAAAAGGTGCAGGCGCTACATTCGTTGCAAGAGGCACGAGCTACGGTGTTCCGCAGCTTGACAACTTCATCTACCAGGGTCTCATGCACAAAGGCTTCTCGGTAATCGAGGCGGCTGAAGCATGCTTCACGACTCACGGCAGAAAGAACCGCAAAAAATACGGTCCCAGCAACCTTGACATGCTCAAATGGCAGAGAGACCACGCGGTTTCGATCGAAAAAGCGGCCGGAATGAGCGAGGAAGAACTTCAGGACAAGATCATCACAGGTGTTCTCCATAATGTTGATAAACCTGAATTTACCGAACAATATCAGAAACTTATTGATTCTTTCGGCGGAGGGGCAAAATGAGAAAAGAGATAAGATTTTCAGGCAGCGGCGGTCAGGGCGTAATCCTTGCATCCGTAATTTTGGGAACCGCAGCGGCTCTTTACGAGAACAAACACGCTGTTCAGAGCCAGTCCTACGGCCCTGAGG
>JAGCNV010000013.1 GCA_017645765.1 bacterium
AAAAGTAACTTCAGATTTTTTAGACAGACTTTTTTGTTATTTTCAGCAGGGAAACAATTTTGAAAATAATTTGCCCTTTTGACCCAAAAAAACAGTAAAATAAAGCCGCAAATCCAACTTTTTAGTTTTTCAGGCGGATTGCCCCCCTTCAATCTGCTTAATTTCAGGAGATTGAACGCAATCGCCAATATTCCAAAATCCATATAGCATTTCCCTATGCCGAAATGCCTGAACCTTTTGTAGCCCATGCATGTCTTTATCTGTCCGAACACCGCTTCCGGCTCTATCGGACGGCGAGAACGTCGCACCAGGCCATCGGGGGAAGTCAGGAGGTCGAAAGCTTGCTTTTTCAGTCGGTTCAGGTTGTGGTTGACGTTTATTACCCTGTCGCCTTTGGATTTGTGACAGCAACAGAGGAGCGGGCAGCCGGCGCAGTTTCGAGCCTGATAAATGTCTGTGTATGAAGTAAATCCTCTTTCGTTAGTCTCTTTCCTGCTTCTGACATGTGTCATGTGCTGCCCCATGGGACAAACATAATAGTCGTCTTGGGCGTTGTAATACAGGTTCTGTGGTGCGAATGGGTTGTCTTTCTGCGGCTTGTGCTGCTCTTTGTGGAAATAGTTGTATTTCACATAGGCGGTGATGCCGCGCTGTTCAAGCATCGCGTAGTTTTCCTCGCTGCCGTATCCGGAGTCGGCGGTGAGTTCTTTCAAACGTCCGGGGTAAAGTTCTTCCTGTTTCTTGACAAAGGGTTCAAGTGTAAGTGTGTCTGTGGGGTTGGGGAACAGGTCAAAGTTCGTGACGAACTGTTTTGACGTGCCTATTTGAAGGTTGTAGCCCGGTTTGGTCTGTCCGTTGTTCATGGCGTCCTCTTTCATCCGCATGAAAGTAGCGTCATGGTCGGTCTTGGAATAGCTGTTCCTCTCGCCGAGGATTTCAAGGCTTTCGTCGTAGTCATCGAGCTTCGGCAGATGCTTTCCCGTCAACTGCTTCAAGGCTTTTTTTTTACTCTTGTCAAGATTCTCTTCATTGATTTCTCCTATTTTTTTCAACAGGGTCTCCTTGTCGAAAACGGGGGTGCTTTTTGCGTCATCATTCTCATAATAAAGGTCTTGCGCAATGCCTTCGTCAATCTGGGCAAGTATGTTTTTGATTTTTTCGAGCAGTTTGTTCCTGTTCCTTATGATGTTTTTCTTCCAGACGAAGGTGTATTTGTTGGGACGTGCCTCTATCTTGGTGCCGTCAACGTAACTTTCCTCCAAACTCAGGCAGCCCATATCGCAAAGCATCAGCACAACTTGCGTGAAAAGTTTGGTTATGGTGTCTTTCAGATGCAAGCTCCTGAAATTGTTAATAGTATGGTAATCAGGAAATTGCATACCAGAAAGCCACATATAGTTGACGTTTTCTTTGAGTTGTCTCTCTATTTTCCTACATGAGAAGACGTTGTTCATATATGCGAAAAAGACGATTTTGAGCATCATTTTCGGATGATATGATGATGCGCCGCCGAATTTATAGGTCTTTACAACCTCCGAAACATCCAGTTTGTCAACAACCATGCTCACTATCCTCGCAGGCGACGATTCTGCTATCAAAGTGCCTAAATCGGCGGGGAAACACGTGAGCTGGTTCTGCGAATAATCTTTGAATACAGGTCTTGCCATATCTTTTTAATTTTCAGCAAGATACATATTTTTTTTGATTTCACCAAATCTT
>JAGCNV010000096.1 GCA_017645765.1 bacterium
AAACGCGAAAAAAGACAATAGAAGTGCAAGCCCTTCTTAAAAAAGGCTGTGATCATTGAAATTTTATGATAGAGAGCAAATCAAGCGGCATCTGCAAAAGATCTGAAACATCGGATTTTATCGGAGCGTTTCAGGATGCAAGCAGCCAAAGCGGTAAGGGAAAGAGTCAGATGAGCGATGGACATTTGATTTCGGATGGAAAGGTAATTGAAATGAGAAGTCTGCTCAGCCTCGCGATCCCCCATGCGGGAAAAATACCTCTCGACCTCGGTTCTCAGCATGAAAGCGTGTTTATAAGCATAGCTTTCGCGAGGAACCTGAGAACGGGCGTCATTGGTGACATCGATATACTTGGTGCAGCCATAGCATTTTCCGGAACAGAAAAGTTCATGATTGACGGGACATTTACGAGGCAAACGCTTTTTTTCCTTTTTGGAGCCGTGAACGATAGGACAGACAAATTTTTTTCTGGTCCTTGAGGGTTCGGAACATGTTCCGGCGAATTTCATCTCCAGATTGCCATCACAGATGGGACGGTTATGCGGTCCCATAGTCTTGGGTTTCTGCTGATTGCGGGGATTGATGGCGATATAGGGTTCACTCTTGAGGTTTTTCTTGATGAAATTATAGAGTTCCCGTTCATCATACCCGGCATCACCCAGGAAAATACGACCTTTCTTCTGACCGTAAATCTGGCAAAGTTTCCGCAAGAGAGCCTTGGCAACTCTGTGGTCCTTGAAATTGTTCGGACGAGTGATCTCGACTAGTGGAATTCCTTCTTTGGAAACCAGCACGTGAGTTCGATAACCCCAAAAGAAAGAAAATTTCTTTTTCTTGTCGCCGACTGGCTGTTTGATGTAGGAATAATACCCTAATGTCGCTTTGGGATTCCATTTGATCTTGTCGTTTTTGTTCAGTGACCGATTGGGATTTTTCGGATTGTTTTCCTTCGTGTTGGCTTTGATCGGCTTGGAATCTGCGATGATGAGGTCGGTAGTGATAATGCCTTTTTCCAGCAGCAGCTTGTTGCTTTTATAGAGCAGTTCCTGAATTTCCGAATTTTTGTGGCCATCCAAAAACCGATAAAAGTTGGATGAGTCCGGCAGTTTCCCGAATGGAAATCCGATCATTTCACAGATCAGAGGTCGACTTTCAAGATCCCGGATCAGTTCCGGAATACTTGCGATCTGCTGGGCATTTTTGTAGATCAGCGCCTTAAGAAAACAGAGCGGTCCATACCCCAGTCTGCCGGTGCTTTTGCGAAGTGTCTTCTCATCGGTAATGGCTTCCACGGCAAGAAAAAGTGTTTCGCATTTTTGGAAGAATGAGCTCGTTTTATAGATGCTCTCATAATCATAAAATAATGAAAGTTGCATTGAAATTTTATCCTTCCGTCTGTTGTATGTTATTTGTTTTTAGTCGGATAAATGATAGACAACTGGCGGAGGATTTTGATCGTTGAAAATCAGTAAAAAATGCTGATTTTTGAATATAAATTGAAGGTTTTACAGAAACCATGTAAAATCCAAATAACGGAGTGCAATATGAGACTTTTGAACACCGCGATCCTGATAACCTGTCTTTCCGCCATGCTGTGCGGCTGTGTCGGCGATTCCGACCTGCCCCCCGATGCGGAAAAAAACCGCCTTACTCCCACTGAAGAACAGATCGTGGTCTCACATGTCCGCAGATTTGTGCAGCAATCCCGGAAGATCCGCCTCAACGCGAATGAACGGCGCATCATCCGGACGGCC
>JAGCNV010000014.1 GCA_017645765.1 bacterium
GAAAGTTCGATCTCGTTTTTCGTGAGAGTGAGCTCTCTTTTCGGAGCGCGTCTGATACCTTCCACGAATTTCGGATATTCGGGAAGAACCGGGTCAAGTTTGATCGTCATTGCATTCGAAATGTCGAAATTATTGAGCATTTTTCCCTCCAAAACAGGTTTTTAACGGCGAAATATACTATTAAAAAAGAAAGTTGCAAGATTGCTGGGAAGTGTTGACTTTTCAGCGGTTCGGACTATAATATTCGCCGTTCTTTCAGGAACGCTTCTTTGACAAGTGGGGATGACTTGGTTTCGACAGGGAGGCTGGATTTTCCGGCTGCATGCCGAGGCGCCGCTGGCCTCGTAAAAAGCGGCAAAACAAGAAACGCAAATAATAATTTTGCATTGGCAGCTTAAGCCTGCCCGTCCTACTGCGGCTTGTCCGCGGCTTCAGATAGGGCGCCAAACAGCGGAATAGCGACCTGAGCCTTTTCGCAGGGCGAGGGAAGCGAAATCAATTGCGAAAAAGTGCGAGGGATCCTGCTGCTGGGAGCCTGAACACTCATTAAAACAGACAGCTACGCACGTAGACGCCCGACTTTCCCCCTTTTTGGACGCGGGTTCGATTCCCGCCATCTCCACCAGATCTTAATTCAGATTTTTGATTTTATCGGTTAATTCCAGAGACAATTCTTTGTCGAAAATGGTTAGATTTTCTTTCAGAACGCCTTTCTTTTCGAGGAAGAAAAGCATTTCATAGATTTCATCAGCCGTGGCTGATGGAATTTCTGCTGAGATTTTAGGAAGGAGACGCTGGACTATTGTGGTGTGATGCAGGTTTTTCTCCTCAAAAAGGTTGAGTTTTGGAATGAGTTCTAAAATTTTGTCAAGAATTGCGAATTTGTCGGCAAAAAAGCGCCGTAACATCGTCTTGAACCAGTCGGGAAGGGCGGAAACATCGATTTGATTTTCGGAATTGATCGATTCGTAGTAGCCCATAATCGTGTTTTCGAGAAACTCGCTTACGAATGAATAAAGTTCCGTGTCGCGGAAGAGTTCGCAGAAGAAAGGCGCGAATGCGAACGCGGCCGAATTTTTGTAGAACGCAAATTCCGGAATTGAATCTTTTGATATTGTAAGTTCTTGATTTTCTTCGTGATGTTTTCCTTTTTGTATCAGATCTCCTTTTTTGAGGAGTGTGGACGTAAGTTTCGAGCAGTTTACATCGAGGTTGTTAAGTGCGTAGGCTGTTTCGATGTCAGGAAGTGTGCGGAGGATCTCAACGGTTTGCTCCATTCTTTCGATGAGTTCTTTGATCGAAAGGCTCTCAAAACCCATAAAAACAGCCGAAAAAATTGCCGAAAAACTGATAACCGAGGCTTTTTCCTGCATTTCAGCGATTCTGAGCGCCGTTTCTTCTGTAAATTTTGTGTTGAGATAGATCGGCTGCGAAAATCTGACGTAAACAGGACCGTAATTTGCTCTGAAAAGGGTGAAGACTTTTTTGAGAAAGTGTTCCGATTCGGGTTGTTTTACACCCTGCTTTTCCCGGCTGTAATCTTCGATTTCTTTGAGTTTTTCATAAGTTATCGAAACAGGCACGATGTAGAGTTTTCTGTTTGTCGCCTTCGTGATTTCGGCTAACATTTTTAGCATTCCGGTTCGCGGAGAGCGCACCATTCCGCTTCTTGAGCGGCCTCCTTCGATGAAAAATTCCATGTTGTAACCGGCAGTTACGGTCTGTTCGAGGTAGGTTGTGAGTATTTTTTTATAAAATTCATCGTCTTTGATCTTGCGCCTGATGAAGAAGGCTCCCATTCTTCTCAAAACCAGCGAGAGCGGGAAAAAATCGAGGTTGTCGCCTGCCGCAACGAGGGGAACCGTTACTTTTTCCTTGTAAAGAATGTAGTTGAGTATCAGGTAGTCGAAGTAGCTTTTGTGTGTCGGGACAAAGACTGTGTTCGAGGCACTTTGCGCGCAGACTTTTCGCAGTTCGTTTATTTCGTCTGAGGAATAAGTGAATCTCGAAAAGCGGGCGTTCAAAATTTTTCCGAAGAAATATGTGAGTATCTCGGCATATAGCGGGCTGTATTCAGAAGACATCGAGTTCATTATTTTTATTGCCGAGCGCTTCTCTTCCTGTGAGGAGAGCTCCATTTTGAACAGAGTTTCATTTTTGAGATCGAGCCAGTTCTTGAGTGCTGCGCCGACGACATTGCGTTTTGAAGTGTTCATCAGATCGCACAGTTTACGTACGAAAACTTCTTCCGAATCTTCGAGTTTTGCCGATGAAGAAATGCCGATTCTGAGCGTCAGTTTTCTTCGTTTCAGCATGAACATGAGAAGTTCCCATGACGTTGACCAGAAGTTGTAGTGCCCGATAAGCTGGTTTATCCACTCCCAGCGGTTCTTTTTGTCTAAATTTTTGTCCCACAGTGTGATTACCGGTATCAGAGTTGCCTCCTGATGCCTGAGTTTGTGGTAAACTTCGGCAAAAACAGGGTCGATACTGAGTTCTTCGGGCGAATCGACCGGAATGTATAGCGATTCGATGAACCTCTCTTTGATTATCGACGGAGTGAAAATGGAAATGAACATAATCCAGAGTTCGCCGAGCGGACGGAAAAAACGGGTTTTAGGACCGAAAGAGTGAGTGGGCGGGGTGATTCCGTTTTCGATCATGAAACCGTTCAGGAGAAACTGTTCGATTTTGCTGTTTCGTCCTGAAATGTAGATGATAAGGCGCTTTTTGTCATTCTCGTCTTTTGTTTTCAGTGCCTCGAAACCTGCAGGATCTGGGATTTCGACATCAAATTTTCTGAAAAAATAGTGGTATATCCGCTTGTGAAGTCCGTGTGCGAACGAAGTTACGAAATTGCGAGAGTAGAAAAATCTGCCGTTTCCCATAAAACCTTAGAATCTGTTGACATATTCAGGCATTCCGACAACTATTTCTCCGTTTTTGTTGTTGAAAACGGAGTTCCCGTAACCTCCTTCTGGAGAAGCAGGCTGGAATTTGCACGCTTCAGGCTCCGAGATCGTTTGGTTATTGATCGTAGCGCAGTAAGTCATTCCGCCGCTACTGAAATTCTTGCCGCCGACAACGATAAGATCAGTATCATCCGATATTTTTATCGTATCGAAATCGGAAATGTTTCCATCTTCTGCAAAGGCTGACGGGAACGAAAAACGGCCTCTTGCGACGAAATTTTCAGAGGGATCGTAGAAGTTTACAGTTCCGTAGTTTTTGTCTTTTGTTGCAAGTACTGCCAGATAGTTTTTGCTGCCGATTTCAATGATTTTCAGTCCGCTTCCGAACTGTGAGCCGGGTTCTCCGAAAATTTTATTTGAAGCAGCTCCCTCCCAGTCGGTTCCGCCCAGATAAATGTATACTCCGCCTGAATTTGCCGAAGATTCATTCTCTTTCAAGCCCCAGCCTGAAACTGCCAGATCGGGCTTGGAATCTCCGTTGAAGTCGTAGGCAAGCATCGAACTGCCGAAATACTGGGCTTTTTCTTCAACTTCGGGAAGCATTACCCAGCTTTCGTTTTCGGAAAGACCTGCTGCAGTGCCTTTGAAAAATGCGACCATTCCCTGACTTCCGCCGCCATCAAGTTCCGGACCTGCATTCTGACCGCCTGCAAAAATATCGGCAAAACCGTCGCCGTCGTAGTCAAGACACGCAAGAGACTGGCTCATGCTGTCAGCTTTCTGAATATAATTGTCGGAAAGGCGCGAAATCGAAGTGGTTTCTTCGCTCCAGCCGTCCGGACTGCCGTAAAAAACAACGATTTCTCCGGCTGCATAGAGGTTTCCGAACGATGCAAGGTGAGATGAAACGACCAAATCGTCAAGGCCGTCGCCGTTTATGTCGCACGGAGCTGCCGCAGTATAGCCGAAGCCGACATTGAGCGCTTTTTCGGGGTGGTTCAGCACGAAAGCTGCATCCTCAAGCGATTCGACATGTTTGTTTTTCTCGAAAATATAGAGTTTGCCGGTCGCTTTGTCCCAGTCGAAAGCGGGAATCGACTCGTGGATCGCGCTTACGGCCCAGTATTTTTTCCCGAGAGAGAAAATCGAAAAACCTAAAAATCCACCGTTTCCCAAAATATTTCTCGATTTCGCGTTGCCCGATTCGTCAAAATCGGAAAAAATATAGATGCCGCCTGTCTGAAGTTCCTCAAAATCGTTGTCATCACCGGGAGTTTCGCTATCGTTTTCGGGTGAATCCGCATCGCTGTTTTCGTCTTCATCATTTTCTTCGACCGCGCTGTCAGTATCGGAAACAGATTCATCCGGTGTTGCAGTGTCAGAATCGTCTGACGGAGTTGTGCCGTCAGGAGTTTCGTTTTCATCCGAAGAACTGCTTCCGCATGCAAACAGAAAAATGCAAAGAAAAATGGCGATCATTTTGAATATTGCAGGCATGATTTTCTCCATTAAAAAACACTAAAACGGGCGATTATATATATAATTAAAAAATTTGACAGTAATATTTATTTCCATAAAAGGGGAAGGCTTTGTTAACGAGGAGAATCCTTTGGCTGAGATAGACGAAAATATCGTTTCCGCGATGATGAAAAGGGCGGTTGAGATTTCAAAACTGGCAACGGTGAAAACCTATCCGAATCCGAAAGTCGGAGCCGTTATTTTTGATGATTCGGGATATGTGATTTCGGAAGGTTTCACTCAGGAATACGGTTTTGATCATGCCGAAGCCGACGCTCTGAGAAAAATCGGTTTCAAAGCACCGGGGTTCAACATGGCTGTGACACTTGAGCCTTGCAACCACTACGGGAAGACTCCGCCATGCGCGAAAGCTATACTGGAAGCTGGTATTAAGAGAGTTTTTGTCGCAAAAGGGGAAGAAAACGCAAAAGCCGGCGGAGGAATGGAATTTTTGAAGCAAAACGGCGTGGAAGCCGCATTGATAAAAGGTTTCGCAGGCGAAGTCGAAGAGATAAACCGCTTCTTTTTTAAAGGTGTCAGGACTAATCTTCCGTGGGTGACGGCAAAAATAGCACTCAGCAGCGACGGATTCATCACCGATAAAGTGGGCGAAAGGTGCATCATTAGTGGCTCAGAGGCACAAATCTATGTCCATAAACTCAGAAGTGAGCACTCCGCGATTGCAGTCGGAGCAAAAACCGTGAATATCGATGATCCTCTGCTTACAGTCAGGCTGATAGAGGGTTTTGACCCGCAGCCGGTTATTTTCAGCCGAAATTTTTCGGTTGATCTGAATTCAAAAATAATGAAACGCTCTACGATAATCGTTACAAGCTCGTCGAAAGCGCATGAAATCAAGGCTCAAGGGATAAAACTTCTGCTTTTGGAAAACGGTTTTTCCCTGAAAGAGGCGTTGAGAAGACTCTTCACGGAACACAAAATAAATTCTATCCTTCTCGAAGGGGGCGCAGACCTTGTGAAAGCCTTTTTGAATGAAGGCTTGATAGATGAAATGCAGCTCATTGAATCGGAAAAAGTTTTCGGTTCGGGACTGAAACTTTTTGATGAAAACGGGAAAAAACTTTTTGAAAACTCATTCAATCTGATTCACTCGGAAAAACTCGGTGAAGATTTGTTAAAAATATACAGACAAAACCCATGAAAAAAATATCGCTGTACACATTCAGAAATTTTCTTGAAAAGGCAAAACTCAAAGAGGGAACATTCCTGATTTTTGCCGCAGTCATAATCGGAATTTTAGCCGGATGCGCATTTTTGTGCTTCAACTGGCTGATAGACGCCCTTTCAAAACTTTTTATCGGTGCACCGACTATCGCTGCGGTTGCAAGATTCAAGGAAATGCCTCTGTGGTACAAGTTCTCTCTTCCGCTTATCGGCGTTTTCATCAGCGGATTCATTATACGTTACGTCTGCAAGGAAAGCGGCGGTGCCGGCTTCGGATTCCTTCTCAAAACTTTGAAAAAGCACAACGGGATAATGCCTCCGAAACTTGCAGTTTTCAAAATGATAACCTCGGCTCTTTCGATTGCGACGGGTGTTCCGCTCGGCAACGAAGGTCCGATAATCGTGATCGGTTCGACTATAGGCTCGACTATCGGGCAGTTTCTTAGTATGCCGATATCCAGGATCAAACTTTTTGTAGGATGCGGTGCTGCTGCCGGTCTTGCGGTTGCTTTCGGCGCACCGATTGCAGGAACCATTTTCGCAGTTGAGACAATTCTTGGAAACTACGCTATCGGCACTCTGACGCCCATCGTAGTTTCTGCGGCTACGGCAAGTTTCTTCGGCTCGTATTTCATGCCGGGGCACACCGCTCTGCCCGCTGCGGCACTCGGTTTCAGCGCGGAAATAAGTTCGGGAACCGAGATCTTTCTTTTCACGACTTTCGGTCTCATCAACGCGCTTTTGGGAGTCGGTCTCATCAAACTGACCTATTTCAACTCCAATATTTTCGACAAGGTCAAGGCAAAACTTCCCGAATTTATTCACACTCCGCTGCTTCTGCTTCCGTTTGCACTGACGGTGCCTTTTGTTCCGGAGATTTTCGGTCTCGGAAAAGACGTCATGCTTGCCGGAAACGGCTTCACGCCGGGATTTCTGATCGGTATTGCGCTTCTGAAACTCCTTTTCCTTTCGATCGCGTTTGCAAGCGGAGCTTCGGGCGGAATTTTCCTTCCGATCCTTTTTGTGGGTTACATTTTCGGTCTCGGTTTCGGAAAAATAATCCCGATATTTTATCCCGAATTCGGCTCTTCGATAGGACTTAGTTTTGCTTCGGTCGGTATCGGAGCTCTTCTCGGGGCGGCGACTCAGGAACCGATTTCCTCGCTTCTTCTCGTTTTCGAAATTACACGGGATTACAACATGCTGCCGTCGCTTATGCTTGCGACCGTAGTTGCTACGATGATTTCGAAGCGGATGTGCGGATTCTCGATTTACAACTACCAGCTTTACAAAGAGGGAATCGCGATAGACGACAGCGAAGAGGCTTCGATTATGAACGAAAACCATGTCCAGCTCTGCCTGAGGCATGAATGCGTCATTGTCCACAAAGACGAAGAGCTGCCGCAGATTCTTGACAAAATGAGGGATATGGAGCGCTTCGAATCGTATGTCGTTGACGATTCCGGCAAATATTTAGGTGCAATAAACGGTGTTTTCAGCTCGAACAACAAAGTTGATTACGATGCGATCGGAAGCATGGTCCTTGCGGGGGATCTGTTAGACACTACTTTCCCGACCGTTAAACTCGACACACCGCTTTCCCAGGCGATGAAATACATGATCAAGCGCGAAGTCATCGAACTGCCCGTCCTTTCTGAATACGGCGAAGTGATAGGCTGCATCCACGAGCACGACATCATCGACTTCTACCACCGAGAGATCCTCTCGAAAGCGAATATGCTGAAAACTGTCCAGCGAGCCGAAGGAACGGAGCAGTACAGCATCGAATTTGAGGACGAATACCGCATCGAGGCTGTAAACACGACAGGGAAAATGTGGGGACACAACCTGATTGACCTCAGACTGCGCGAAAATTTCAATGTTCTCGTCCTTGCAGTTCGCGAAAAATCGACAGGGAAGGGGACGATGTCTCCCACTAAAACGCTGGAGGCGGGCGATGTCCTTATCGCGGCTGGCACCAAAGAGGATCTTGATCGGATGAAAGCCGCGCTGAAGTGATTTTTTATCAATTTTTCCTTAGTTTTTCCCTATAATCATATACTTGATTTTTAAATTTTAAGTAGTAATATATTTCGCTTTTTTTTGGAGGAGTTGCAGTTGGCGTTTTCCGCTGAAGTCAACAGGCTCGTTTCAGAGCGCGTTTCCCTTGACAAATTGATCTCGAAGTATGCTAAGTTGGAACCGACCGGAAAAGGGTTTAAGTGTCTCTGCCCGCTTCACCATGAAAAAACGCCGTCATTCCACATATATACGGACATGAATACTTTTTACTGCTTCGGCTGCGGCGCTTCCGGAAATGCAATAACGTTCCTGATGAAAAAAGAGGGTTACTCCTATATCGACGCAGTGAAAAAGCTTGGCGAGGACTTCAATATCCCGGAACTTCTGAAGGATGAACCACAGATCGACAGAGAGGCGGAGCAGCTTAGAAACGAGATTCTCGAGGCGAACAAAATCGCGGCAAAGATATTCATGCAGAATCTCGAAAACAGTCCTGAAGCACTTGAATATCTCAAAAAACGCGGTGTTTCCGACGAAATGAAGCGGCGTTTCGCGATCGGTTACATCGGAGACGGTGAAGTTTTCATCGAAGAGCTCAGGAAAAACGGTGTCAGCCTCAGTACTGCGGCGCGTGCTGGGCTTATTAAAATCGACGAAAATTCGAGAGCCCGTTCATTTTTCTTCAACCGGCTGATGTTTCCGATAATCCATAGAAAGAATGTAATCGCTTTCGGCGGCAGGGTAATGACCGGCGGAAATTCCGGTCCGAAGTACCTCAATTCGCCCGATACGCCGGTGTTCAACAAAAAACACAACCTTTTCGGTATAGATTTTGTCAGAGAGTCGCTGCATGATTTTCCGTATGTTGTTCTCTGCGAAGGTTACTTCGATGTCGTCGCGATGCACCAGCACGGTTTTCAGACGGCGGTCGCGGCGTTGGGAACTGCGGTAAGTGACGAACACCTGGAGATTCTAAGCAGGTTCAACAAGCCTCTTGTCGTCATGCTTGACGGTGACAGCGCAGGGCGCAAGGCTGCAAAAAGGATAGCAACGCTTACTGTGCCGGACAAGCTTGATCTCAGGGCTGCATTCATCACGGACGAAGGTGAAGATCCCGATTCCATGCTGAAAAAAGAAGGCGGGGAAGAGAAAATACGTGCTCTTATCGAAAATTCAAGACCGCTTTTCCAGGAACTTCTCGACGAACAGCTTGTCATTTTCAATTCGCTTGACAATGTTGAAGAAAAACTCAAGACAGAGCGTGTTGTACGCGATATTGTCGCAAAAATTCCGGCTTCCAAGACAAAGGCTTATTCAAACTATGTCATGAAGAGGTCAAACGGAGAGATCAGAATCTACAAACCGGCGGTGTCGCAGGTCAGGACGCTTGTTTCAAAGGCGGAGAGCGGAGAAGTGAAGCAGCATGACATTTACGCAAAATGCAGCTTTGAAAACTTGAGAAAACTGGTCGTTATCGCTCTTTTACACAATGAATTTGTGAGACCTCTCGAAGAAGTCAGGGACTATTTCATATATTCGGGCTACGGTACGCTGATAGACGAGATTTCCGCGGCTTACGACGAGGGTGAATCTATGGAAAACATTCTCGAGAGAGTCGATGCGTCGGGTGAGATTTCGACTGAGTTCAGAGATAAAAAAGAGAGCTTTATCGAGAAATACTTCAATCGTGAGATCGCGGGTGTAAAGATTGCACAGAACGAGATGCTTTACAAGACTCTGTGCGGCGACGGAAGTGAAGATGCTAAACAAAAAATAACGGAAATTATTAAAGAAAACAGGGAACTCGAGAAGAAAAAACGTGACAATAAGATTATTGCGGATAATTGATTCCAGGAGGAAAAAATGAGAATTCCGCCTTTCATGAAGAAAAGGAACGTGATCACAAGGGATTCAGAGGCTTTAAACCGCAGGAAAAAGGAAGAGCAGATTTCCGACAGAGTGAGACAGCTTCAGCAGGAGGGTAGAAACCCGAAAGAGTCGCTTGAACAGGTTGCGAAAGATGTTCTGCTGAATGCAGACAGTTTCACCGATCCGCAGGATTTCAACAAAATGGTGCCTGATGATTTCAACGTTGACGATATGGAGATGCTCTTCAATGTTCTGCCGGATGATTTCAATCTTGACAGAAAGATCGGTACTCCCAGCGTACCGGATGAAACAGAGGTCCCCTCTGCTGATGCTGTCGCGACGATAATGAAAAAATCCTCTTCCACGACTCACGAACGCGGAAGGAAGGATCCTCTCAGAATGTACATGCTCACTATCGGTTCGGTTCCTCTGCTTACGAAAGAAGGCGAAGTCGATATTGCAAAGAAGATCGAAAGCGGAGAAAAGGATATAATCAGGCTTCTTCTCGATTTTTTCATCACTTTCAAGGAGATCGTGACTATTCCGGACAAGGTAAACAACGGTCAGCTTAACATAAAGGAGATCGTAAGAGAACAGGATGAGGAGATCGGCGGCGACGGCGACGACATGTCGGATGACGACGATGATGACGACGATTTTGAGAATGAAAAGGGATCGTCTGATACGGATGACGACGATGACGACGATGAAGTCGCAGATCCCGAAGCTCAGGGCAAAAAGGTTAAACAGCCGAAAGTGCCTACTCAGAAAGAGATTCAGAATAGTGAAAGAAATCAGTCACTTATAGAAGCAACTATAGCATGCATCGAGTCTCTTAAAACCAAAAACAGAGAAAAAATCAAAATTCAGAAACAGCTTGAAACTCCGCGTCTCAGATCGGATGCAAAGAAAAAATATACGGCTGCTCTCGAGGCTGTTGTTGATGAAATGGTCGATATCGTTATCGAAATGAGGCTCAACAAGGCTTATTTGAACTCTCTCTGCGAAAAAATCAGGCTTTACGAGGAAAAGGCGAAACAGCTTCAGAACAATATCAAAATCATCGAAGAAGAGATGAACATGACGTTTGAACAGATGGGACAGATCATCGCAAATCCCGAAAAGTTCCCGCTTGTCGATGCGAATGCTCTTCACATCAGTGAAAAATACGCCCTCATCAACCAGACGAAACGCAGCATCAAGAAGCTCGAAGCCGAGACGACACTTTCGATAGAAGAGCTTACTGCCAATTCCAAAAAGCTCAGAGCTGCCGAAGAGGCTGTCCGCAGCGCGAAAAACCAGCTTATCCAGGCCAATCTGAGACTTGTTGTCAGCATCGCGAAAAAGTACAACAACCGCGGACTTGATTTCAAAGACATCATCTGCGAAGGAAACATCGGTCTGATCAAGGCTGTCGACAAATTCGAATATCACCGCGGCTACAAATTTTCGACTTATGCGACGTGGTGGATCAGACAGTCGATAACAAGAGCAATAGCGGATCAGGGCAGAACGATAAGAATTCCTGTCCACATGATCGAAATGATGAATAAAATCAACAAGACGATCAAAGAACTTACCAATAAAAACGGTTTCGAACCGAGTATTTCCGATGTCGCAAAGCAGATGAACCTTCCCGAAGACAAGATCCGTAAGGTTTGGCGCAGCGCGAGAGAGACGATTTCGCTTGAAACTCCTATCGGTGAGGACGAAGACAGCCAGCTTCAGGATTTCGTTGAAGATCCGAAGACTCTGAGCCCGGAAGACTACACCGCACGCCAGAACATGGCTGAAATCATCAGAGAGCTTTTCCACGGTCTCACTCCGAGAGAGGAAAAAGTCATCAGAATGCGTTTCGGAATAGGTGAAACCGACTCCTTCACACTTGACGAAATCGGCAAGGAATTCGGTGTTACCCGTGAAAGAATCAGACAGATCGAAGCCAAAGCTGTTATCAAACTCAAAAAAATGCTCAAGAGCAAAAAGACTTCCTGGGACGATTTCATGTAATCTTTCCGCCGCCGCCGTTTGCCAGCATTAAGTTCCCAAAAAGCTATCAAACTCATTTGTTTTTTACTATTGAAATATGTTCAAAAAAAATTATATTTTTTCATCTGAATGTTCGTTAAAATCCTGAGTTTTCCTGATGACTGAGTTTTTGTTAATTATGGAGATCAAAATGAAAAAAGTATTTTGTTTGTTGTTTTGTATTTTGTGCTCCTCTGGAATTTTATCAGCAAAATTGCTGACGCATCTTGAATTTGAAGAATCATTAGAAGACAGTGTCGGTGACAACAACGGAACTTTTACAGGTTCAGATTCAGAAACTTATCAGACAGGTAGAAACGGAAAGGCGCTTGTTTTCAACGGAACAAGTGATTATCTGGAAATAGGCAACAAGGATTTTGACCCAAGGTATGAAGGTCGCTACTCTATTTCAATGTGGGTTCTTTCCACGGAACAAGCTTCATCAACAAACAACAACAGTTATATCGGAAAACATACAAGCTCAGGTGATAATGCCATTCTTTTCGGTTATTGGGATGGAAAACTCTCCTTAAGAATAAAAAGCGATCTGGTGCAGATTTCTTCTATAAGCGAACCGGTAAACTATTGGGCTCACTATGTTGTTTCCGCGAGAGAAGACAATAATAATGGAACAAGTTCTGTTGTAATTTATAAAAACGGTTCGCAGGTTTGGAGCGGAACATTGAATGATGTTGCAGGAGATTTCGAGGAAGATGATAAACCATGGGTTTTGGGCATGGATTGGGATTCCGGTAACTTACAAACAGATTTTTTCAAAGGGAAAATGGATGATGTCCGTATTTACGATTGGAATATTACCGCTGACGAAGTAAAAGAGATATATTACAAGGAGGCAGCAAAAATCCATTTGAAAATGGATGATACTTTTAATGCATCAGCAGGTTCTATCTCCGGAAGCGGAGTCGGCGGCACAGTTTTTAAGCAGGGAATGGAAAACCGGTCGGCATATTTCGACGGAGTTAATGACTATGTTCAGTTCGGATATGGAGTCACTGATCCTCGTGGTTCTGGAACAACGACACGAAAATATACGATCAGTTTATGGGTGAAATCTGATGCTCAGGCCTCTTCTTCTAACAACAATTCCTATATAGCCAAACATGATAGCAGTGACGGAGATGTTTTTCGATTCGGCTATTGGAACAATAAACTTATTCTCAAAATTGCTGGCAGCTCGGCAGATGTTTCAACAGCAACAGAACCAACTTCATGGACTCATTATGTGATTACCGGAACTGAAAACTTATCTGCGTCAACGACTTCGGCAACTGTTTATAAAAATGGTTCTCAAATCTGGACAGGAACAATTTCTGCTGTAATGGGAACTTTCACTTCAAGTTACAAACACTGGGTTCTTGGCAGAAGACTAGGTAGCATTGGAGATTATTTTAAAGGTGAAATAGATAATGTCCGTTTTTATGGGAGCGTATTAAATGCAGCGGCAATCAAAGCTCTTTACCGTAGTGAGTTCAGCGGGGTAAGATATTGTAATACAGACCAAAATTCGGTTGGATGCACAATCGTAAACGACACTGTTTACGATCTTGGTCAATATTCATGGTTGATTGTTTCAGGCACTGGGTTTAACGGAATTCCTATTGTTTTTTCTGTATCCCACACAAGTGTTGAATCAATAAAAGTTTCCGAAGGTTGGGAAACATTTTTGTGTACACAAGCTAATCATCAAGGCACATGCCGTTATTATGATGACGGTTTATATGATTCTACAAATTTGCTTGACTCATCGTTTGTAAATAATGTCTATTCTATGACTGTTCAACCATCATCTTTCAGTGCTGCAAAGAAATTTTTCGGTTATAAAAGAGCTAATGCTAACGGTAATTATCCTGCAGGATTTGCATATGTTTATGAGCAGATTAGTTTTGTGGCACCTACAAAAACATATTCATCGCGCAGAAGATTGTTTTTGAATAGTTATGACAGATATGATTTTTCGAATAATCTGCAAAATTCCATAATTAGAACAAATTACATAAGTTCTGCTGAATTATATGGTGATGTTTATTTGGAGGTTGGAGACAGTAGCAACGGTAGCAAAGAACTGATGACTTCGCACAATAATTTTTCAAAAGACATGACAAATTATCCTGAGTTGGATTTTAGAACTTTATATCACAACACAAGTACTGTTGTTTTGCGCGGAAACACCGAACCTGTTGGCAGTGTTGGTTGGTTTTTATCTAATGATTTTCCTGTTGTAGGGCTTCTTTATGCATCTTGTTTAGAAGGCGTTTCCAAAACACTAACTTACAATGAAACAAGAATAGAGTGTGTCGAATATAACTATCAAAATTTGTCTTTTGAGAATTTTGTTAGTAATGATCCGGATGAATTTTTTAACAGAATCTATAATGGAAACAGGCAAAAATTTGAAAGATATGCAGATAATTATTCGCTCTTAATGCTTAGCGGGCATGGCTCATATACACCTGCCCTCGCATATCCTTTTTCTTCTCCTGAAACTGTTTCTATAAGTATAACCAACAATGAGATGCCGGAAAAACGACAAATCACTATTAACAATACGGAAATCAATCCTTATTCTCAAAAATTGGGTAACCAATACACTCGTTGGATGGAAACCACGGCTTGTCAGTCAATGGGAAATAATGACACAAGTGGGTCTGAAGTCGGAAATGTTTACTATAATGTCTTGAAAAGACTTAATGGTGTCGGGGGTTATAAAAATGATTCTATTTGGTTTGTCTACGATCATCAATTTGATACTCATTGGGAGGATTTGACGCATAACAATAAAACTGTTTCTAAAGCATGGGTGGATTCATGGAGTAAAACATATACCGAGGACTCAGGACGTGACGCTCGTTTTCTGACTCTTGAAAAATGCAATTGCTCAGATTCAAGTTGCACTGGAACATACATGAAAAATGATTACTTTTACAATGTTTCAACTGGTCCTAAAGCGCAGAAAACAAATTTATCAGAATTTACGCATTATTGCTTCAGAGATAAGGAATCTCCAAATTTTAATGGTGTTCAAAGAAGCTCAAGCAATTTACCACAAGATTATCCTGAAGAATTTGCTGCTTATTCCTATGATTCTTTGCCAAATTATATTATTGAACAAATTTTTGATATAAAAATAGATGAAAACACTGCAAAATTCCGCGGAAATGACAGATATAATTACAAAGATGATTATGTGATTGTGAATAGAAAAGATAAAAACATCCAAGCTATCATGAACAGGAAAATGACTTCGTTCGAAAATGAAAAAGAATCAGAAGATACGATTTGGGACAAATTCAACGAGGCAAAATATATGGCAGAAATGTTAACTTCGGTGCAATTTGAATATGAAGGAATATCAAGAGATGTTAATGAGGCTTTTGAAGTGGGCGGGAACGGAGAATCGCTAGGTAAAATGATAAATTCCGTTATCTTTGTATTCAGACCAGTTATTGACGGAATCCCGATTTTTTCAGAAAGCATAGAAGTTGAATACGATGCAGAAGGATTCTATCAGTTGCGCTCGAATGTTCCTTATTCAGTATCTGAGACGAAAAGAAGTATTGTAAAATCAGAAAATGATGTAGAAACTGAGATGTATTCAACACTTGGAAAATATGAAGAAAAAATAATAGCTTATGTTTTAAACGAAGAAGGCAAGTTCATTTTATCTGCTGTTGCAAAAGACGACACAAACGAAACATTTTTAAAAATTTCATTGGAGGCTGACCATGATTAAAAGATTATTTTTGACGCTTGTTTCTGCAATATTTCTTGTTTTGATGATTGTTGCCTGCGGAAGTGACAAAAAAGAGTCTGAAACAACTGATACCAGTGACACGGAAACTGTTCCCGACACGGATTCAGTCGACACAGGCAACACCGAAGTGGTTCCTGACTCAGATTCAACTGACAGCGGAGACACAGAAGCCGTTCCTGACGAAGACAACACTGACACAGGGAATATCACGCAGGACGATTGCACGATAAAATCATCTTTCGGAACACATTCTGCAAAAAAAAATATCTCTGACACCTGCATTCAGGAGATTGCTAAAGCTAATGCCGGAAGTTGTACTTGGGATCGTCAAAATGAAAATGAAACAAGCAAGCATATTGCATATTTGTTGCGACTTGTGGCCACTTTCAGCAAAGAATGCACTGACAAAAATGAAGAAGAGATTGTGACATGTCCTGATTTTATTCCTGAAACTTTGAGATTGGAAAGTCTTTCTGGATGTGATGTCTACAATATTAACCCTGATTCTGCCTGTGATGCACCTTGTGCAGATCTCTATTTTTCAACAAACAACGACACTTTTCATACAGTTTTTATAGGTGAGATCGAAAGTTATCCGTCAACGATTGTTTATGTGAAATCCTCGGATACAATCAAAGAAGCCTCATTTATCGCAGAAATGCATGTCGGTTTAAACAATGCACTTTTCACATGGTCTGAAAAGGCTGAAGACGGAAGCATAATTGAGAAAGAAGTAGCTGTAAAAATGAAAGTTTTTGATTCAAACAGCGATAGCGGTGAAGACTTCGAAACTGTTGATGTCGGCGAATGCCGTCACGAAGAACCTGCTTTTTCTTTCAGAGACAGAATCTACACAGATGAGGAAAATTATCCGTGCAACGAATATGTCGAAGTTACAGAGAAAACAGACAACATAATCCGTTTCAACTGGTTCGGTTCAATGCACTGCGGTATTGATTGGGAATATGGCTATAAAGTTGAAGGAATAGATGAAAATGTTCTCAATGTCAGCATTCTTGAGCGTGATACCGATCTTGGAATTGCAGCTGGATGTGCTGATTGTTGCTATCTTATGCCGATAGAATACACAGCTTCAACCACCGAAGAAATCGAATCGCTCAAAGGAATCGAAATCAATTACAAAGGCAAAAATCACACTGCTTATTTCGAGATAAAATAAATTTTTTTTTGATTTTTACATTTTTAATGGTAAATAACGCGCCGTGAGGTTCTTTTTATCTCATTTCTCTGCATCGTTTTCGCAGGTTTTAATCCAAAGAGTGAGGTTGTTAAATGTGGAGTGGCAGAGCTAAGGATATTTTTTTTAAATTGGAGCCGTTGGCTAACAAAATGGGATTCAAGATCGTCGAACTCGATCTGCCGACCGGTCAGAACGGCGTTTTCAGAGTTTATCTCGACACGCTTTCGCCTGAAACGCGGATTTCGCTTGACGAGTGCGGCAGATTCAGTCCGATCGTGAGCGATTTTCTCGATGCGGAGGATCCGTTTCCTTTCCGCTACTACCTTGAAGTGAGCTCGCCGGGTCTCGACAGACCTGTCAGAAGGTGGGACGATCTGCACGAAGAAATCGGAAAAACGCTGAAAATCAAACTTTCGGAACTTGTTGAAGGCAGAAAACGCTTTACCGGAGAACTTGTTTCTGTCGATGACGACAAAGAAGAATTCGTAGTCCGCGCCGAAGACGGAACGGAACTTAAGATAGCAAAAGGATTTGTCAGAAAAATAAATGAAGTTTGGAATGGAGAAAAGTAATGGATTTTAATTTGAAAGAATTGATCGACCAGCTGGTCAAGATGAAGGGTATTAAAAGGGAGTCCATCATTGACATCGTGAAAGAGGCTTTGTATCGCGCTGTTCAGAAAAAACTCGGAACCGAAGCCGACATCGACATCATGTATGACGATGCTACGGGAAATCTGGAAGCTTACTATTTCAGAGAGGTTACGAACAGAGTTGAAGATCCGTTGCTTGATATTTCACTCGAGGAAGCGCGTAACATAGATCCGGAAGCGCAGTTGGGCGATACGCTCGGCATCAAAATGGAGGCTGACGAGCTCGGCAGGATTGCGGCTCAGGTCGCGAAACAGGTTATTCTTCAGAAGATAAAGACTCTTGAAGGCGACATAATTTATGATGAATTCAAAAACAGACAGTCCGAAATCATCACCGGAACGGTAAGACGTTTCGAAAAGACAGGCATCATTGTCGATATCGGCAAAACAGAGGCTTACCTTCCTTACACCCAGCAGATCCCGTCCGACAGATTCAAAACCGGTGACAGGATCAAGGCTTTCATCCTCGAAGTCAAAAAACCGGCGTCAGGTCAGAGCTGCAACATTCTTCTCAGCCGTGTCAACACGATGTTTCTTATCAAACTTTTTGAACTCGAAGTTCCTGAAATTGCTGAAAAAATCGTTAAAATTGAAGGCGTTGCGCGTGATCCGGGACACCGTTCCAAAATCAGTGTCAGATCAATTGACCACGATGTCGATCCTGTTGGTGCATGCGTCGGCATGAAGGGTTCGAGAATCCAGAATGTAGTACACGAGCTCAGCGGCGAAAAAATAGACATTATCCCGTGGGATGAAGATTCCGTAAAATATATCTGCAACACCCTTTCGCCAGTCGAAGTTTCGCAGATCATCATTGACGATGATGAGCACAGCATGGATGTCATCGTTCCCGACGATCAGCTTTCGGTTGCTATAGGCCGCGGCGGTGAAAACGTCAGACTTGCAAGCCAGCTTACCGGCTGGAGTATCGATATCCAGAGCGAGAGCCAGATGCAGATGATGCTTGAAGAGGCGAAGAGAAGACTTCTTTTCATCGACGGCATCGACGAAAGCATTGCGGATTCGCTTATCAAACTCGGTTACACGACTCTGGAAGACCTCACGACGGTCGCTCCTGAAGTTCTTGCCGAGCTTCCGGATATTTCGGTCGAAAAGGCTGAATCGATCATCGAACAGGCAAACATGATGCTTGAAAAAGGCATGGGCGTCATCAACATCGACGACGAACTCGAAAAGAAACTCGATGTTCCGACGACGACTCTCAAGTGCATCAACGAAGAACTCGGTCAGTTCCTTGCAGAAAGAGGTTATCTCACGCTTGCAGACATTCAGAGCGAGCCCGATACGGAATCTTTTGCAAAGAATGCGGAACTCAGCATAAGAAGGGCAAGACAGATCCGTTACAGTCTCCAGATCCACATCGATGAGCTCAACGGCAAAAAACGTGACAAAGTCGGCAGAGTAACGCCTGATTCCTTCTTCGATTTCTCGAAACTTGAAGAAGACGGCGACGGTGAAAAGGAAGAGAAGGAGTAGTATGACCGAAAGAAGTTGCGTATTCTGCGGCGGCAGAGACGAAAAGGAAAATCTTCTGCGCTGGGTCGCGGCGGGCGGCGTGCTGGTTCCTGACTGGACTCAGAAACTGGACGGTCGCTCGGTTTATACCCATTTTGACAGAAAGTGTCTTTGCGGGATCTACGGCGCGAAAAAAGTTCTTTCCTCTTTCGAAAACTGCACATCTTTCGGTGTTCCGCAGGAGAAAATTCTCGATTTCGTGCGGACTCAGGCGGAAAAGTCGTTTGACTACTATTTCTCGATATGCCGCAGGAGCGGAGTTCTTCTCAAAGGACAGAATCTTATTGCCGAAGAAGCCGGCGAAGGAACGGTTTTTGCCGCTATCTTTTTCGCTTCCGACGCATCGGATAGAACTGTCAGGGAACTTGAGAAAAAAACAGGACTGAAAGGGGTTAAAACGACACTTTCAAAAGATTTTTTTGGGAAAAAATTCGATGGTCGGGGTGTTTCGGTACTTGCGCTGAAACCTTCGAAACAGTCGGAAAAACTTATGTTTTATATGAATTTACTGAATAATTTCACTTCGGGGGATATTTAATGCGTATCAGTGAACTGGCAAAAGAACTTGGTGTTGAGAGCAAAGTCGTCATAGCGTATCTTGCTTCAGAGGGATACGGTGACTACAAAGCTGCAAACAAAA
This sequence comes from bacterium, assembly GCA_017645765.1. Lineage (GTDB taxonomy): Bacteria > UBP6 > UBA1177 > UBA1177 > UBA1177 > UBA1177. The sequence goes on from JAGCNV010000014.1 coordinate 19,336, forward strand.
TTGACGAGCTTGAGGATGTTATCCGCAAGCATTTCAAAAAGGATGAACCGGAACAGGCAAAGCGAAAGACGATACTCCGCAGAGGAAACGGAAACAGGGAAAGAAGTTATATTCCGGAGGACGAGCGTCCCGCAGTGCAGCCGGAAGAGGAAAAACAGCCTGAAAAACCTGTTGAAGAAGTGAACGAAACAAAGCCTGCGGAAGAAGCACCGGCAGTTTCTGCGGAAGAGTCATCCCCCGAATCTTCCGTAAATCCGGTCGAAGAAGCACCGGTAGAAGTTCCTGCGGAAGAACATCCGGAAGAAAACATCGAGGCTCCCGAAGAAAAGATCGTCAGCGTCGAAGATGAAATCAGAAAGATCGCTGCGGCAGAGCAGGATGAAGAGGAAGAACGCCCCGAAGAGGAAAGAAGACCTCTGCGCAGAAAAGAGGAAGATACAGCGGAAGATGACGATGAAGATTATTCCGATGATTTTAGAAACAGAGTCAACAAAAAGAAAAAAGTAGTCATTCCCGAGTCAAATACTCCTGTTTCTCAGAATACGGGGATGCAGCAGCGTCACGGCAAGAAGAAAAGCGGAAACCGCGGTGACGGAGACGATTCTGTTCGTCTGGTTGTTACAGGCAAGCTCAGGGGAGCCGATATCTCGCAGTTCTTCGGTGATGATCAGGGAAGCAGCTACGGCGGCGGATTCCAGGATTTCAGAAAGAAAAAGAAAGATAAGAAAAAAGCTAAGCAGCAGCCGGTCGTCGCGCCGAACCCGACAAAGGCTATAAAAAAGGTCCTCAAAATCGAGGATTCCATTCAGGTAGCCGAACTTGCTAGAAGAATGGGCGTCAAGGCGGCTCAGCTTCTTTCAAAGCTGATGAGCATAGGCGAAATGTTCGGGATCAACGATAAAATCCCGTACGACACAGCGCAGTTCCTGGCCGAAGAATTCGGATTTACCGCTGAAAATGTCGCTCTCAGCGAGGAATCTTTCATCGAAGTTACCGAAAGCAAGCCGGAAAACATGGTTCCGCGCCCGCCGGTAGTTACTGTCATGGGTCACGTCGACCACGGCAAAACGAAACTTCTGGATGCAATCAGACACACGAATGTCGTTGACCGCGAAGCAGGCGGAATCACGCAGCACATCGGTGCATACTCCGTTGAAATAAACGGTGGAAAGATCACTTTCCTTGATACTCCCGGTCACGAAGCGTTCACGGCGATGAGAAGCCGCGGTGCACAGGCGACAGACGTAGTTATCCTCATCGTTGCGGCTGACGACGGCGTCATGCCGCAGACAGTCGAAGCCATCAACCACGCGAAGGCGGCAAATGTTCCGATAATCGTTGCTATCAACAAAATCGACAAGCCGACTGCAAATCCGGCTAAAGTCAAAAACGAACTTTTGAAATACGAGATCGTTGCGGAAGAACTGGGAGGCGAAAACCTTTTCGTCGAAATTTCGGCAAAACAGAGGATCAATATCGAAGGTCTTCTCGAAGCTGTCCTTCTTCAGGTAGAGATGATGGATCTCAAGGCTGATCCGACAAAACCGGCTGAAGGTATCGTCATCGAATCGAGAATGGATCTCGGCAAAGGCCCCGTTGCGACAGTTCTTGTCAAAGACGGAACCCTTAAAATCGGCGACATGGTTGTTACCGGCGCATCGATCGGTTTCGTCAGGAGCATGATGGACTGGACGGGAAAACGCGTCAAAGAGGCAAGTCCTTCGATGGCAGTAGAAATCACAGGTCTCGACACAGTTCCTCCGGCTGGCGAAAAACTTTACGTCTTCAAGGATGAAAGAAGGGCTAAAGGACTTGTCGAACTCAGGATCAACAAGCAGCGCGAGAAAAAGAACGTCGAAAAGGCTACTCCTTCGATCGAAGAGTTCTTCGCTGCCGAGCAGGAAGAGGTCAAGGATCTCAATGTAATTGTAAAAGGCGATGTCGACGGTTCTGTAGAGGCTATCATCGCATCCCTCAACAAGATCGAACACAAGAAGATGAAGATAAAAGTTATCCATTCCGGTGTCGGAGGCATCAACGAAAACGATGTTCTGCTTGCGAGCGCATCGAAGGGAATGATCATCGGTTTCAATGTCCGCGTTGATAACAAGGCTAAACAGCTTGCAACGGCTGAAGGTGTAAATATCGAAATTTTCTCGATTATTTACGAGCTTATAGATGCTATCAAAGCGGCAATGTCGGGTATGCTGGCGCCGATCATCAAAGAAGAGTTCATCGGAAAACTCGAAGTCCGCGAAATCTTCAAGGTCGGCAAAGTCGGCACGATCGCAGGCTGCATGGTTACGGAAGGAAGAGTTGTCAGAATGTCCAAAATCAAGCTCGTCCGTGACAATGTCGTTATCTACAGCGGCAAACTCGGCACGCTCAAACGCTTCAAGGACGATGTCAAAGAGGTCAAGAGCGGTTACGAATGCGGTGCCACGATCGACAGCTACAACGACATCAAAGTCGGCGACGTAATCGAATGTTACATTGACAAAGAGTTCAGAGACGAGGTCCTTTAATGGCTGGTGTAATAAGACAGGACAGAGTTGCCGAATCAATAAAAAGGTTTATCAGCACCATGGTTTACAGCGATTTCGGCGGTACTCCGGCTGACATGATCACGATCACTCACGTTTCTGTTCTGCAGGATCTGAGGTCGGCGAAGATATACTATTCGACTTTCAATCCGGAAAATGTCGGAAAAATTCAGGAATACCTTGATTCAAACCTTAAAAACATCCGCTTCAAACTCGCATCTCACCTTAGCAGGCTTAAATTCGTGCCTGAAATCAAGTTCGTTTACGACGATTCTATCGACCGGGAGATAAGGTTGGAAAAGATTTTTGAAGCAATAAAAAAAGATTGATTTTTGGAGTGATAAATGGCTCAAAAGAGGTTCGGTTCCAAATCAACTAAATTCCGGAAAATATTTAAAATAGCGCTGATTGCGGCTGCTGCGCTTTTTGTCGTCGGTGTTATCACAGGTATTGCCGTTTATTCCAAATTCAAGGCGGAAATCCCTGCAATCAACATGGTCAGCGACTACAAGCCGGATGCCGGAACGAAAGTTTATTCCTATGACGGAGAGCTTATAGCCGAGTTCTATCACGAAAACAGAAGAATAATAATCCCTTATGACAAGATTCCCGAAAAACTTCGTCTCGCTTTCGTAGCTGGCGAAGATTCGTCGTTCTACACGCATAAGGGCATTGATCCGCTCGGCATCGTCCGCGCGGCATTCAAGTATATGACCACCGGAATCAAGCAGGGCGGAAGTACGATAACGCAGCAGCTTTCCAAATCTTTTGTCGGCTCAGAGAGGACTTTCAGCCGTAAAATAAAGGATATGATCATGGCGATCGAGCTTGAAAAACACCTTTCGAAAGAAGAGATCCTTTATCTTTACCTCAACGAAGTCTACCTCGGAAGCGGTGCATACGGCGTTGAAGCGGCTTCCCGCAAATATTTCAGCAAGCACGTCTGGGAGCTTGAAATCGATGAAATGGCGATCCTTGCCGGACTTCCGAAATTTCCGTCCGCAGCTTCCCCGATACTCAATCCTGACAAGGCTCTGCGCCGCAGAAACTATGTTTTAAAGAGGATGTTTGAAGACAAATACATCACAAAATCCGAATATGACGCAGCGCTGTCCAAGCCGATAAAAACGAATGTCCAGAAAGAACTTTTCCTCGATAAAGCACCTTATTTCAGCGAAAAAGTACGCAGATACCTGCTTGACAAGTACGGTTTCGACAAACTTTACAAAGAGGGTATGACTGTTCAGACAACGGTCGATATGCGCGCCACGCAGTTCGCCCACGAGGCTGTTTTTTACGGCATAAGAGAGCTTTCGAAGCGTCAGGGATATGCAAGAGGCGAGGAGGACAGCTATCAGAAAGGTGATAAATTCAGCGGTGAAGTGACAAACCCGCTCTATTCGATAAACCTTAAAAAAGATCTTGAAACTTACCTCAAAAGGCATGAAAAGACTTTCGGAAAAATCACCGAAGAAACGATAAAAAGCGGTGTTTACTATCAGGGTGTCGTTCTTGAAACCAAGGAAAAAAGTGCACTTGTTCAGGTCGGCGAAGTAAAACGCGAAATATATCTCGAAGATCTGGGGTGGGCGCGTCCTTGGAGTCCGGTCGGTTCTTACGCGGTTGTGAGATCGGTCAAGGAGGTTTTCAAACCGGGCGATGTCATTCTTGTCAGAGCGACAGACAAGGCAGGAACGCGCGATCAGTACGATTTTCGCAACTATTCGAAAGAATTGGGAAAAGACTTCTATTTCGTTCTCGAACAGATCCCGTCTTCTCAGGCTGCAATAATCGTGAAAGACCCGTATTCCGGATATGTCAAGGCGCTTATGGGCGGTTACGATTTCGAAATCAGCGAATTCGACCGTACGACTCAGGCTTGCCGTCAGCCGGGAAGCTCGATAAAGCCGATTTTCTACACTTTGGCACTCGAAAAACGCGGCGGCAGATCTCCGCTTCTCACTCCGGCGACGATGGTTCTTGACGCACCGGTAACAGTTACTGACACAAACTTCAAACCGGCGAACTTCGAGAACACTTTCAAAGGCGAAGTTACGGTCTGGGAGGCGCTCATTCACTCTATGAACACTCCTGCGATCAGAGTTCTTCAAAAACTGGGGTTGCGTGACGCTATCGACGGCGCAAAGGCTTTAGGTATCAAAAGCGAGATCAAGCCTGAGTTCGGCAGTATGCTTGGTTCGAGCTGTCTCACGATAGACGAACTTACCGATGCTTACGCCCACTTCCCGAACATGGGGAAGGCTCCGCACACGACATACATCAGAAAAATTTACGACAAAAACGGGAATGTCCTTGAAGACAACACTGTTTTCTATGATCCTTATATCTCCGCTCCGGCAAAACTGGAAAGATTGCTCCACTTTGCAAAAAGAGACGAAAATCAGGTCCTTACGCCTCAGACGGCTTACATCACAAATAAAATTCTTGAGGATGTCGTAAACCGAGGAACTGCGGCGAGCGTACGCGGATTCAACCACTACAAATGCAAAAAGAGCAATGTCAGTGAGGAAGATGGAGGCGAAGAAGGAATATGCAACCGTCACGTTGCAGGAAAAACCGGAACGACGAACGACTATTTCGATGCGTGGTTCATCGGTTATTCACCGAATTTCGTTGCCGGTGTCTGGGTGGGCAACGACCAGCACGGACGTCCGCTCGGCAGAGTTGAAACCGGTTCGAAAACAGCACTTCCGATCTGGCGCGACTTCATGGAAAGGTATCTCAAAAACTTCCCGCCCACGTCAGATTACGAGCTTCCGGCAGGAGTTGTAGGCAGGAATATCGATCCCAAAACAGGTCTCGTTTCAGATAAAGACGGCGTAAGAATGTACTTCCATGCCGGCAGCGAGCCTAACAAAACCGTCGAAGAAAAAGACGTTCTCGATCCGACTCAGGGCGCAGAAGATCTTTTTTAAACAACCCTGTTTTTACCGATAGAAATCCGATATTTTTAGTTTTTTTGCTCAAAAAAATTGCTTTTTCATTAAAAATGTCTATAATGCCTGCGTTTTTTTTGTTATTGTTGTAATTTATGGAGAAAATCATGTCACGCAAATGTGAAATATGCGGCAAAAAGCCTTTGTTCGGTCACAATGTAAGCCACTCGAACAACAGAACCCAGAAAATCCAGAATCCGAATATTCAGAAAGTCAAAATCGTTGAGAACGGTACTGTAAAAACGGTTACCGTATGCTCGCGCTGCCTTCGTTCAGGTAAGGTTCAGAAAGCTGTTTAGTCAGTTTTTTTCCAATCACAGTTTTTCTCATTATCATTTGTAGAGACGCCATATTATGACGTCTTTACGGTATGTCTTGGTTTAGATGAGACGCCGTGATATGACGTCTCTACAGGTAGGGTTTCTGGATGCTGGAAATTAAAAATCTCTCGGTTGCGATTTCAGGTAAAGAGATCATTCATGATATCTCATTTTCTGCGGGAAAGTCGGAAAATATTTCGCTGATAGGGACAAACGGTGCGGGAAAGACAACTCTTCTGCGTGCTGTTTCTTCGCTACTTAAGCATTCGGGAAGCGTTCTTGCAAACGGTGTCGAAATTGCTTCGATTAGCGAGCGTGATCGGGCAAAACTCATTTCGTTCGTTCCTCAGGGTGCCGAAATCTCCGGTGATTTTGAGGTTTCGCACTTTCTTGAACTTTCGCGTTATCCTTATAGAAAACCGTGGGAACAACTTTCCGCAGAGGATAAAGCTGCTATAGAGCGGGCGCTTGAACTCACCGATACGAAAAAATTTCTGTTGAGAAAGATCGGCACTTTGAGCGGTGGCGAAAGGCAGAGGATCCTTATTGCGGGAGCGATTGCGCAGGAAAGCGAGATCCTGCTTCTCGACGAGCCTCTGACCTATCTCGATCCGGTTCAGCGGATAGGCATTTCCGAAATCATCAGAAAAATAGCGGCGAGCGGAAAACTTGTGATAACAGTGACGCACGAAATCAACGAGGCTCTCGTTTTTTCTGACAGGATCCTCGCTTTGAAAGAGGGGAGGCTCGTTTTTGACGGAACTCCGGCAGAACTTGTAAAAAGCGGAGAACTTAAAACTCTTTTCAACAGCGATTTTATCACTTTCGGTGCTTTTGAAGAGGGAAAATCGCTCGTTTTCCCGAAATTCGATCAGGCGTAAAGCCTGTTTTTCCTTATATATTCCAGGATTCCGGCAGGAAGAAAGACATCGGGATTCTGATTTTCTTTGATCATATTTTTTATCATCGTGCTTGATATGTCTGGAAGTGAAAAACCTTTCTCTTTTTCTTCACCCCGGCCGATGACGACTATTTTGCGGCACATTTCTTCGATTTTATCGAAATTCTTCCATTTTTCGCGGACATCCCAGTTGTCAGAGCCGATGATAAGTGAAAAATCATTTTCAGGAAAAGCTGCTTTGAGATGTTTGATCAAATCGACAGTGTAAACGACTTCAAGCCCGATTTCTTTCTCGACAGTGAGAACTTTTGCCTTTTTCCCGAAAGGTTTTGCCATGATGCGGCACATTTCCGTTCTTGTTTCGAAGTTGCTCGGATGAAAGCCGAAAGGATGGGAAAAACTTGGAATTATCCAGACTTCGTCAAAACCATATTTTTCGAGAGCCAGAAATATGCTGAGCTGGTGACCCAAGTGCGGAGGATCGAACTTGCCGCCGAAAATCGCGATATTGTTCCTGTTTGTTTCACTCATTTTGATTCGATCAGCACTTTGCGTATTTCTTCTTTGACTTCCAGTTCTATTTTTTCGTCTCTCAAGATTTTAGTGAGTTCCGGAACGAGATCGGAAAAGGCTGGAATCAAATCCTTTAAAGCGGGGACAAATGCAAGTTTTGAGTCTGTGATCCTGATGTCACCGGCTGTATTTGCCGTCCTGAACAGCGGAATTGCCGTTTCTTTGACGGTTTTTATGTCCGTATATTTCAGAAGGTCGGCGAAAAGTTCTTTATGAGCGAACGGAATATTGTGAAAATCATAGAACAATCCGCCTGTTATTGCCGTTTTTATGAAATATGGCGCTTTGTCTGCAAAAGAGGCGCGCAACTCTCCCGATTGTTTCAGTGCAAGTTTGTCTTTGAGTATACGAAGTGCCTGCATGCGGTCGTTTTCACGCTGGGAAAGCATGAAAAGAAGCAGAATGTCAGCGCAGGGATGTTCCTTCATGGCAACAAGGATCTTTGCTGTCTGCGGCTGCGAGTCGATTTTGTAGAGTATCATACCCGTCAGCTGTTCAATGTGCTCTTTCGGAACAAAACCGAGTTTCGGCAGTGAAGAGAGATAGAATGCCAGAAAGCCGGTATCCGCGTGATCAATAAAACTGTAGAGATCCTGAGAAGCGATCTGGACAAGCTGTTTGTTTATATTGTCTGAAAAAGTAAAGCCGAAAAGATCGTATTTGTTGAAAATGAAACTTACGAGGTCGATAAGAAGACCGTTGTTGTTCCCGAGGATATCGGCAAATGTCTCGCGAAGTTCTGTGTTGTTGTAAGTTATTGATTTTGTGAATAGATTTTTTATATTTTCTCTCAGCATATTTTTTGCCGGCTCGAAAAACATACCGACTTTGCTTCCTTTTGCCGCGGCGTTTTTTAAAAAAACGTAAAAAGAGGATATGTCGAAAAGCCTGTTCGATTTGATGAGATTTTTGATTATCGAATGCAGATCGGCAAACGCCTCGGCCTGATCTTTTCCGGTTTCAGCTATCTCTTCCAAATGGCTGATGCAGGCTTTAAGAGACTTGTCTTTGAATTGTTCCTTTGTTGCCAAGATGCTATCCTTCGAATTCACCTGTAAAAATTCTGAGAGGGATTCCGGAGATTATAGTTTCTCCGTCGCCGGTTATTGTGTAGTCCATGTCTCCGCCAGGGTATTTGACGGTAAATGGCTGATTTTCTTTGATCTTTCCTGAGAGAAAAAGAGTGTTGACAACGGCCGCGCCGCCTGTTCCGCAGGCCGGAGTTTTGCCTGCTCCGCGTTCGTAAACGTCAACTTTAGCGCAGTTTTTTACGAAATCGGCGTCGGTCACGAGTTCAACGTTAGTTTCGAAGCCGAGTTCGCGCAGTTCCCAAAGTTCACGGACATCGAGTGTACAGTTTTTATCTTGTGCAATGTAGACTAAATGAGGATTTCCTGTCGAAATGCCGGTACGCTCGAATTTCCAGCCTTTTGCGGCAACAGTTTTTGTCGCGTCAAGAATTTTGATTTTTCCTAAAGTCGCGCTGATTCTGAAAGTGTTTCCCTCCTTTTCGCAGCGTGCTTCAAGAAGACCGTTGCCTGTTTCGATTTTGAGCGGATCGGATGTTAAACCGCAGTCTTTTATGAGGTAAAGTGCGAAGCAGCGGATTCCGTTTCCGCACATTTCGGCGGTCGATCCGTCGCTATTGAAAATAGTCATTTTCGCGTGGGCGTTTTTACTTTCGGGAGCGGAGTGAAGCAGGATCCCGTCGGCTCCGATGCCGAATCTGCGGTCGCAAAGCCTGACAATATTTCCGGTTGTCAGTTTAAAACCGCCGAGTTCACGCTCGTTTATGATGACAAAATCGTTCCCTGCGGCTGAATATTTAAAAAATCTGACCATTAATTCTCTTCTTTGGAATTGACGACAGCTTCAACGGTTTCAATCTGTTTTTTAACCTGCTGTTCAACTGCTTCTTTGAATCTGAAAACGAAGAATTTGCTGCCGAAGAAGTTGAAGAACATTCCTGCCAGAATGCCGCCGAAGTTTGCAAGGTTGAAGAAACTGTTCGGGTTCAAAACATTGTTGATGAGTATGACATAGACAATGAGTCTCGGTATAAGGGCGAAAAGAGCCACTCCGAAGAATTTCCCGAAAAGTTTGAAAGAGACTCTGTGGTTTTCAGTCTCTCTGCTGAATGTCCAGAAATGGTTAATGAGATAGTTCTGGATTACAGCAGCGATAAAGCCTAAAACCGGCGGAATGCAGAGAAGTATTTTGTCGGTAAGTCCGTTTGTGTTGCTGTCGAGATTGATTGTGAAAGTGCTCTTCAAAACCAGCAGAACGATGTAGGATATGATCATATCGGTGACTACACCAAGGCTTCCTGTTACGCAGAAGCGCATGAACTGGAATTTTGTAATAGCTTTGAAAGCATCATTAAGATTTTTTAAGAATTCTTTCATTTGTCTCTCCTTTTCAAAAGATATCCTGACCATTCGTTTTCATTGGTTTTTTCGATAAGTTCAAACTCTTCGTCAAGTCCCATCCGCTGCATGAAAACAGGGGCTTCGCTTTCGAGAACACCTGAAAGTACGAGCCATTTCGAAGTGAGGCGCTTGAGATCGTCCGACAGGAAATAGAGGACTGAAGAGATGATGTTGGCAACTACGAGGTCGTATTTTTCTTCAAATTTGAAAACCGGCTCGCTGCTTAAAGTTATTGAATCCTGAACATTGTTGAGAATCAGGTTTTCAGCGGCGTTTTCGATCGCGTCGGTGTCGTTGTCAACGGCTGTCGCACGGATCGAATTTTTAAGTTTTACGGCGGCGATCGCCAGAATCCCTGAACCTGTGCCTGCGTCAAATATAGTGTTTACAGTGTTGTCTTTTTGAAGAACCTTTTCAACAAAGCCCAAAGCAAGCCTTGTCGTTTCGTGATGACCTGTCCCGAAGCCTCTGGCAGGGTTTATTATGATGTCGCCTTCGTCCTTTTTCCACGGAGGAACAACGGTAAGAGAACCGATTTTTACAGGTACGAAATATTCGCGCCATGTCTCTTTCCAGTCTCCATCGGAAATGACTGATATATTATATTCTTTTAACTGATCTTTTACTTTTTCGCTTTTCTCAAAATAAAGAATAATTGCGTTTTCTTTTTCTTCGCTTCCCAAGAAACCTTCGATTTCCAGAAACCGGTCTGTCGAGGAGTCTTTAGGCAGCGCTATCTGATACCACTGGTTCATTTCAGCCTCCGGCAAAATTGCGCGAAAGGATAACCATGAGGTCGGAAAATGCAATTTTTATGTTTCTCATATACAAATGAATTTTCTTGAAAAAAATTCTTATATGGAGATAATTACCCGCTTTAAGTTGATTGGGATTTTGAGATAACTATAAAAGGAGGGTTTCCATGAAACGTTTTTTCAGTTTGATTATGGTTTTTCTTTTGATTTGCATGGTTGTTTCATGCACAAAAAAGAAAAAAGAGGAAAAACCTGCGTATGAAGAGCAGGTGTCAAAAGAAATTTCAGCCGAAGAGGGGGGAAAAGTCGAAAGTTCCGACGGAAAGACTTCGATCGAGATCCCGGCTGATGCTCTGAATGAAAACACTACCATCACGATGACGATCTATGATGCTGAAGGCTATACCGGACCGGAAGGCCAAAAGGTCATCAGTAAAGTCGTTGAATTCGAACCTTCGGGCACAGTTTTCAAAAAACCGGTCATCATTACGATGGCGGCTTCCGAAGACGTAGAAGGGCAGGTTTTCTCTGCTGCGGTATACCGCGAGGAAAAAGGCGAATGGAGTTACGATGAGCACGGCGCGTATGCAGTTCTTGCCGGCAGAGACGCTGCCGGCGATCCGATCATGCAGAGTGCGGCAGGAGACCCGATCATGCTGAATGCAGCAGGTGACCCGATCATGCAGCAGGCTGCGGGAGATCCGATAATGATGGCTGCTGCCGGTGATCCGATCATGCTTGCATCGGCTGGAGATCCGATCATGTCGAATGCTGCGGGAGATCCTATCATGAACGCGGCTGCGGGAGATCCGATCATGATGACGACAGGTCACTTCACGACTTACACATTTATCACGGTTAAACCGGATGGCACTCCTGTCGAAGAGCCAGACACTGAATTGCCTGTTAAAGAAGATGACTACGAGCCTTCGGAAACTGATGACGATCCTGCCGGTGAAGATGACGACGATCCGATAGATGACGGCGATATTGATGATGTTCCGGAACCCGAAAAAGTTTATTCCAAAGCGATATGCACCGGTCTCAGAACATGCGTAAGCAGCATTGATATGATTATCGACGGACCTCAGTCTCTGCCAAGGGTAGTGTCAACGGATCAGGAACTCAATCCTTTCGAATGTCCGAAGAAGGGCAGCGATTTTTACGGTCAGGATGCACAGTATGCAATCAGAAGATCATGTGTTCCTCAGGATTTTGAAAGACTTCCTAAAGCCGCTGTCACTGCTGATGACGAGGTTTATCAGGAAATAAAGGACAATGTCACCGGTCTGATCTGGCTTTATACCGGAAGAAGCGGCAGTTTTACCGAAATGTCCGGGCTGTGCAGCGGACTTACTTACGACGGCAGAACATGGAGACTTCCGACTCCGAAAGAGTTTATGACGATTGTCGACAGCGATGCAACGGATACTCCTGTTTTCAGGCAGCTTTATTTCCGCGAGTTATTCGGCATGGAGAAAGCATCCTACTTCTGGACTTCACTTCCGACACTCTATTTTTATAGCGACGGAAGCATCATGCGTGTCAATGAAGAAGAGGGTGGCAGCAACAGCGTTATGTGCGTAAGCGGCGAGGAATACGGAAAAGCAGGAAACTATACTTCCGAAACGGTTGACGGCGAAGAAGCTATCCGCGATTCTTCGACAAGTCTCCTGTGGCAGAAGACTTACGTTTCCGATAAAAGCTGGAAAGAAGCTCTTGAATACTGTGAAAACCTTGAGTATGCAGGTTATACCGACTGGAGACTTCCCAACAAAAACGAGCTTGTAACGCTTCTTGACTACTCGAAAACCGAAGTTCTTTCATCTTTCCCGGGCATGACTGCGAATGTCTTTGCATCTTCGACACCGCGTCTTTCTTCCGGCGGAATAAGCGGAAGTATCTGGTCAGTATCAATGAAAGAGGGAAGGATCGATTATGTCCTCTCCGACAACGAAACGGAAGAAGAGGAGATTGGAGAAGTCGACGGTCAGGAAGATCCTGAAGGGTCTTCCGGAACGCTTTTCTCTGTCCGCTGTGTCAGAAGCGATCTTGACGATCTGCCGGAAGACGGCATGCCTCTTTGCAACGAAAAAATCGGATATGCTCCGTGCAGAGATGCGTCAACAGATATAGTCTGGTCGCCGAAAATGCAGCTTTCAGGCAGATATGAGGGCGGGGACGGAAACGGAATGTCATGGGCTGATATAGCGAAATCGTGCCGTGAAATGACTTTTAACGGCAAACGCCTGTGGAGAGCTCCTACTATCTCTGAACTCAGAACTCTGATGAAAAACGACAAACTTAAAACCGGCGGAACATGCAAGGTAACCGACAGTTGTTTTGACATGGAAACATGTTTCGATGAGTCGGAATGTGTCGACGAGAACGAAGAAGCATTCGAATCGGGTCTTCGCGACTACGGAATTCTTGTTTCCGGCACCGCTGCGGACAACAGCGACCACACTTACGATGCTGCATGGGCGATCCATACGACTCATGGTGCACTTTCTGAATTTATTTCCGGCGATACAAGAGAAGTCGCGGCAAGATGCGTTTTTGATGAAACGCTGCCTGAATTTGAATTTCCGTACACGCAGAATCTGGAAGAAGACAATTACCTTGTCTGGTCTTCCATGTCGGAATCGAAACTTGTATGGTCAGAGGCAGCAAAATACTGCATGGATCTTGAAGAAGGCGGTTCGGACAACTGGAGAGTTCCTGCACTGGAAGAACTTGAAAAGCTTGCAGTGATTGACGAAGAATGCGTTGAGGACGGCTGCGCTCCGGATACAAAAGGTAAGTATTCAGTTTTAGGCGATATTGTCACACTCTGGTCTTCCGGGGATTCAGGTGAGGAAGAAACTCCTTTCTCTCTGATAGATTTCATGACCGGCAAAACCAATATGTACGGCACTGATGCTTCGGCTTATGTCCGCTGTGTCAGGGCAAAAGGTGAGCCGGAAACCGCTACGGCATTTACATTCCCGTATGCAGATGAGGAAACCGGACTTCTCTGGTCGGAAGTATCAGAGTCCGAGGTTTATGATTTCGAATCGGCTGAATCGTACTGCAACGGTCTCAATGAAGCTGAATACGGCGGAAGAGCGACATGGAGAGTTCCGGATATCAGTGAACTTGAAACACTGATCAGGAGCTGTGAATCTTCTCCGACCGGTGAAATGACGGGAGCGGGGAGAATGTGCATCAACTATTCTTTTGAAGGTTATTCCGTTTACGGCGATATGTTCAGGCTTATCTCTTCAACTGTAGAAGAGGGTGACTACAGCACTAAGTACTATGAATTCGATTTTGCATCGGGAGAAAAGCTGCTGCCATACTGGCCTGACGGTTATGTCCGCTGCGTAACTTCTCTTGGTGTATAAGTAAAGTTGATTGACCTCATCTCTAACCCCTCTCCACCGTGGAGGGGGGAACAATCGGTGAGGTTTTTTTCGGAGGTTTTTTATGAAGCGCATTTTTACTTTGGTTTTGGTTGTTTTTTTGGTTGTTCTTGTTGCATCTTGCGGCGACGAGAAAAAAAAGGATGTCGTTAAGGAGAAGGTAACGCAGGAGGTTTCTTCCGAAGAAGGCGCAACTGTCAAGACTTCGGATGAATCAGTTGCCGTCGATATTCCAAGCGGCGCTCTTGAAGGTAATACGACTATCACGATGACGGTTTATGAATCTTCGCACCATGCTACGGCTGAAGGCGAACAGGTCATGAGCCAGGTCGTTGAGTTCGAACCGAGCGGTACGATTTTCAAAAAGCCCATCATCATTACGATGAAAAGTACAGAAAACATAAAGAATAAAGTTGTCACAGCAGCTGTTTACAACGAGGCAAAGGGCGAATGGAGCTACAATGAGCACGGTGCGTACGCAGTTCTTACCGGACAAGACGCGGCAGGTGATCCGATCATGCAGAGTGCGGCAGGCGATCCTATCATGCTGAATGCTGCTGGTGACCCGATAATGATGAGTGCTGCGGGAGATCCGATAATGATGGCTGCCGCAGGCGACCCGATCATGCTTGCTTCTGCCGGAGATCCGATCATGACCAATGCTGCGGGTGATCCTATCATGAATGCGGCGGCAGGTGATCCTATCATGATGACTACAGGTCACTTCACGGCTTACACATTCATCGCGCTTGGTCCGAAAGAACCTGTTGAAGTGCCGGATGATGCTGACGATAAAGACGATGAGGATAAAGATGACATCGATGACGTTGATGACGTGGACGATGCTGATGAAGATATATACGTTCCGGAATGCGGAAACGGTAAAGTTGAAGAAGGCGAAGAATGCGACAAGGGTTCAGAAAACGGCAAGACCGAATGTGCTTACAGTGAGACATCCTGCCAGGTTTGTACTGATGACTGCCAGATCACTGAAGGAAACACTTCTTTCTGCGGCGACGAAGTAAAGGATACCGCAAACGGCGAAGAGTGTGACAACGGCTTCAGCAACGGCATCATTAACTGTGCTTACGGTGACGAGAACTGCACTGTCTGCACTGCTGACTGCAAGGTTGCTGACGGAACTACTTCTTTCTGCGGCGACGGGATCGTCGACGAAGATGTCGAGGACTGCGACGACGGCGCTAATAACGGAAAATACGGTTACTGCAACGCTGACTGCAACGGTCTGGCTCCGCGCTGCGGCGACGACTATGTAAATGAAGAATACGGCGAAAAATGCGACGACGGCGCACTCAACGGAACTTACGGTTACTGCAATACAACATGCAGCGGTCTGGCGGCTCACTGCGGCGACGGAAATATCGATACCGCAAACGGCGAAAAGTGCGACAACGGCGAGAATAACGGAAATACCGACTGCGCTTACGGAGAAACAAGCTGTACGGTCTGCTCGTGGAACTGTCAGCCGGAAGAGGGTTATGCTTCATACTGCGGAGACGGACTTGTCGATGAAGATCATGGCGAAGCCTGCGACGACGCGTCTGGAAACGGCAGAACAGACTGCGAATACGGCGATGAGAGCTGCACGCTCTGCAGCAGTAACTGCCAGCCGGTTCAGGGTGCAACTTCCTTCTGCGGCGACAGCAGAGTTGACAATGAAAACGGAGAAAAATGCGATAACGGCACAGATAACGGACAGATATTGAACTGCACTTACGGTGAGACCGGATGTACGCTCTGCAACGGTGACTGCCAGCCGTTTGAAGGCAATGTTTCCTTCTGCGGCGACGGTATGATCGACGAGGCAAACGGCGAAGCATGCGACAAGGCTGATCCTCAGGTCGGTGACAGAGAGGGAACCGGCAACAGATGCTCCGACGACTGCACAGTCAACTGTTTCGAGCACGCTACATGGAACGGTACGGAATGTGTTCCCGACACGATGGAAAGCGAGTGCGAAGGACTTCCGGACAACGCGCAGTGGAACACAGTTCCGTCAATTACCCAGACCTGGAGCGGCGAAACATGGCTTCCGGTAACAGACGGAGTTTACAATGAAGAGGGAAGCACCAAAGAGTGCCGTTTCAAATGCAAGGAAAACTATAATTGGGATGTCGAGAATGGACTCTGCGTAGCTGCAACCAAAGAGGCTGACTGCTCTGAAATTCCTGCAAACGCGCAGTGGAACACAGTTCCGAGAATTATACAGACATGGTCAGGTGAAGAATGGCTTCCGTCGGCAACTTCAGTTTACAGTGTCGACGACAGCACCGACGAGTGCTTCTTCAAATGCAAGGAAAATTACGAGTGGAAAGACAATGCCTGTGTAGCTTCGATCAGAGAAGAAGTCGAGTGCGAAGACCTTCCGGACAACGCACAGTGGAACCATTCCGGAAAGATTACTCAGACCTGGAGCGGTGAAGCATGGCTTCCGTCGGAAACTGCTTCCTACAACACAAATCCCGGTGAAACTGTTGACTGCAGTTTCAAATGCAAAGATAACTATAACTGGAATGAAAATGATAGAGTCTGCGTAGCTGCAACCCGGGAAAATGTCGATTGCGGAGACCTTCCTGCAAACGCGCAGTGGAACCATTCAGGAAAGATTACTCAGACATGGAGCGGTGAAGAATGGCTTCCGTCGGTAACTCCTTTCTACGATGCAGAACCCGACGAAACTGTTGATTGCAGTTTCAAATGCAAGGAAAATTATGAGTGGAATATAAGTGATGAAGTCTGCGTAGCTAAAACCAGAAATGAAGAGTGCACAGATCTTCCTGCAAACGCGCAGTGGAACACGACTGATTCAATCACTCAGACATGGTCGGGCGAAGAATGGCTTCCTGCGTTAAGCGGAGTCTACAACGAAGAGGCAAGTGAAGAAGAATGCCGCTTCAAATGTAAGGAAAATTACGAATGGAACAATGCTTCGGCATCCTGCAAAGCTCAGACAAAACAGGAAAACTGCACAGGTCTTCCTGCAAACGCGCAGTGGAACACGACTGGTTCAATCACTCAGACATGGAGCGGTGAAGAATGGCTTCCGGTAACAGACGGAGTTTACAATGAAGAGGGAAGCACAAAGGAATGTCGTTTCAAATGCAAGGAAAACTATAACTGGAATGATGATACTGAAGCTTGTGTAGCTGCAACCAGACCGGCTGACTGCTCCGAACCTCCTGAAAACGCAGTGCGGAACACGGCTACGTCGATCACTCAGACATGGTCGGGTGAAGAATGGCTTCCGTCGTCAACTTCAGTTTACAGTGTCGACGACAGCACCGAAGAGTGCTTCTTCAAATGCAAGGAAAATTACGAGTGGAAAGACAATGCCTGTGTAGCTTCGACTCAGGAAGATATTGATTGCGAAGACCTTCCGGACAACGCACATTGGAACCATTCAGGAAAGATAACTCAGACCTGGAGCGGCGAAGCATGGCTTCCTTCGGCAACGGCTTCCTACAACGCAAATCCGGGAGAAACTGTTGATTGCAGCTTCAAATGCAATGAAAACTATAACTGGAATGCTAATGGCGGAGTATGCGTAGCAGCAACCCAGCCGGCTACTTGCTCCGAACCTCCTGCAAATGCAGAGCGGAACACGGCTACGTCAATCACCCAGACATGGAACGGTGAAGAATGGCTTCCGTCGGCAACTTCAGTTTACAGCGATGAGGCAAGCACCGAAGAATGCTTCTTCAAATGCAAGGAAAATTATAATTGGAATGCCGGTGATGAAATCTGCGTAGCTGCAACCAGAGAGGAAAACTGCCCAGAACCTCCTGCAAATGCAGAGAGGAACATAGCTGAGTCAATCACTCAGACATGGAGCGGTGAAGCATGGCTTCCGGCAACAACTTTAGTTTACAACGAAGAGGCAAGCGAAGAAGAATGCCGCTTCAAATGCAAGGAAAACTACGAGTGGAGCAATGCTTCGGCATCCTGCGTAGCTAAAACCAGAAGGGAAAACTGCTCCGAGCCTCCTGCAAATGCAGAGTGGAACACAGTTTCGGCGATCACTCAGACCTGGAGCGGTGAAGCATGGCTTCCGTCAACAGACTCTGTTTACAGCGAAGCGGCAAGCACCGAAGAGTGCCGTTTCAAATGCAGTGAAAACTATAATTGGAATGACAAGACTGAAGCTTGCGTAGCTGCGACCAGAGAGGAAAACTGCCCCGAACCTCCTGCAAATGCAGATAGGAACACGGCTGTGTCAATCACTCAGACATGGAGCGGTGAAGAATGGCTTCCGTCAGTAACTTTAGTTTACAGCGAAACGGCAAGTACTGAAGAATGCTTCTTCAAATGCAAGGAAAATTACGAGTGGAGTGACGGATCGTGTGTTGCTCAAACCAGAGAAGAAAACTGCACAAATCTTCCTCCGAACGCAGAGTGGAACACGGTTTGGTCGATCACTCAGACATGGTCTGGCGAAGCATGGCTTCCGACTGAAACCGGTTCCTACAACGAAGCTGAAAGCACCGAAGAGTGTCACTTCAAATGTTCCGAAGGATACGAATGGAACGCGAATACTTCCACGTGCGATCCTGAACCCCGCTGCGGTGACGGCATACTCAACGGCGATGAAGTCTGTGACGACGGTGACGAACACAACGGTCAGTATGGTTTCTGCTACGAAGGTTGCACCGGATGTGACGACGAGTTCCATGTCGAGAACGGTCACTGTGTTTCGAACTCCGGAGAGTACACTGAATGTGAAGGAGAGCTTCCGGATTATGCTGAATGGGTAAACGACACCTATTATCGTTACTGGGTAAATGAAGGCGATCTCGGCGATGCTACCGGATACTGGCATGTGGCTGAACCGACATACAGTTATCAGGATGACGGTACCGACTGTTCCTTCAGATGCCTTGACGGCTTCGAGTGGAATGAAAATCTCCAAAAGTGCGAATGTCCTCAGGATCGTCAGCTCAACGACACTGACCCGGATGATCCGTATTGTGCTCTTACAGGAGAAAATGTCAGAGATTGCAGTGCTAAACCTGAAAATTCGGTCTGGACAGACAACGGACAGCACGGTCAGTATATTTTCAGCATGACACATCAGGTAACAACGCAGTATGCCGGCGGCGACACCTGTGACTGCTGCTTCGACTGCGCTGAGGGTTACCACTATCTTGATGATACCGGTATATGCGAACAGGACGACGATCCGTGTGATGAACTTCAGTGTGAAGAAATCGATAACAGTGACGGAAACTGCTCAATTGAAAACGGGGAACCTTACTGCGGTTGTCTTGAGAACTATGAATGGGATGCAGACGAATATATCTGCTCTCCGGCAACACAGTCGGTATATTGCGACGGGCTTCCCGATAATGCATCATATAACTTTGGCGGATATATAACGCAGACATGGGACGGCGAAGAGTGGTATCCGTCAGCTGACGCTTTCTACAGCGAAGAGATGCCGCCGATGGAAGATTGCAGCTTCCAGTGCGTCGAAAACTACTATTGGAATGTACAATTGAACGCATGTATGGAAATGGAGTAATGTTTGATCTGTAGAGACGTGATCTGACACGTCTTGTTTTTGACCTTGTTCTGACCCCCAAAGTTTGGACACCCATTAAAGAGAGGTGGAAAAATGGGAGTAAATCATTATCCTTTGGAGTTGCGTGAGCAGGTTTTGACAGAGTATGAGTTGGGCTTGGGCGGTTATCGGAGATTGGCGAAAC
>JAGCNV010000097.1 GCA_017645765.1 bacterium
AAACGAAAAAACTAGGGTAGAAAACGAAAAAACTAGGGTAGAAAACGAAAAAACTAGGGTAGAAAACGAAAAAACTAGGGTAGAAAACGAAAAAACTAGGGTAGAAAACGAAAAAACTAGGGTAGAAAACGAAAAAACTAGGGCGAAAATATTAAATCTCATAAAGGAAAATCCATATATAACAGCAGTTGAAATGGCGGAGGTTCTTTTCATCACAGAAAAAGGATTGGAATGGCAATTAAAAAAACTTCGTGATGAAAATATCATTCGTCATATTGGTCCGAAAAAAGGTGGATATTGGGAAATTATAGAATGATTTTTATATATTTGGAACGCGGAGAAGGAATAAAACATGATGCCGGAAGAAGTTAAAAAGTTTGATGTTTCAAACCCATCTCAGTCTGCTGCGCAGCCAGCTCTCCCTAATGGCGAGCCAAGCGAATACGCGACCCGCAAAAAATACATCGACACGATGTTGCGTGATGACGGCTGGATCGAGGGAAAAAACTGGCTCAACGAATACGAACTTCCTGGTATGCCGAACAAGTCGGAAGTGGGTTTTGCCGACTATGCGCTGTTTGGTGACGACGGCCGCATCCTTGCCGTAATCGAGGCAAAACGCACCTGCGTCGATGTTTCAAAAGGGAGGCAGCAGGCAAAACTTTACGCCGATCTGATTGAGAAGAAGCAGGGATTCCGCCCGGTTGTTTTTCTTTCAAACGGTTTCGAGACAAGGATCGTTGACAACCAGTATCCTGAGCGGAAGGTCGCAAGGATCTATTCGAAACGCGATCTTGAAAAGTGGTTCAATCTCCAGCGGATGCGCAGCAGCCTGAAAAACATTATGGTGGATAGAAATATCGCCGGACGTTACTATCAGGAAGCTGCAATAAAAGCAGTATGCGACAGTTTCGGAGAGAAAAACCGCCGAAAGGCTCTCCTTGTCATGGCGACAGGTTCCGGCAAAACAAGAACCGTCATCGCACTCGTAAAAGTGCTGATGGATAAGGGCTGGATCAAAAACGTCCTCTTCCTCGCAGACAGAAATTCCCTCGTGACCCAGGCGAAACGCAGCTTTGTGAACCTTCTGCCCGATCTTTCTGTCACAAATCTCTGCGAAGAAAAATGCAACATAGAAGCTCACTGCGTCTTTTCGACTTACCAGACAATGATAAACTGCATCGATTCAGTGCGCGACAAAGAAGGAAGAGTCTTTTCCTGCGGACACTTCGACCTTCTGATCTGCGACGAAGCGCACCGCTCGATCTACAACAAATATCAGGAAATTTTCAACTACTTCGATTCTCCGCTTGTAGGTCTCACCGCGACACCAAAAGACGAAATCGACAAAAACACCTACGAGGTTTTCGAGCTTGAAAACGGCGTTCCGACTTACGGATACGAGCTGGCACAGGCAGTAAAAGACGGCTACTTGGTCGATTTTCTTTCAGTCGAAACCACACTCAAATTCATCCAGCGCGGAATAGTTTACGACGAACTGAGCGATGAAGAAAAAGAGGAATACGAAAAGACTTTTGCCGATGAAAGCGGTGAAATCCCCGAAAGCATAACCCCGTCAGCACTGAACGACTGGATCTTCAACGAAGACACCATCCGCAAAGTCCTGCGAATCCTGATGAACGACGGGCTTAAAATCGACTACAACAGCAAAATCGGCAAAACGATCATCTTTGCAAAAAACCACAGACACGCAGAAAAAATCCTCGAAGTTTTCGGAAAGGAATTTCCCCACCTGAACAACTATGCCAAAGTGATCGACAACACCATAAACTATGCCCAGAGCGCGATCGACGAATTCTCGGATGCAAAAAAACTGCCGCAGGTAGCCATTTCAGTCGATATGCTCGATACCGGAATCGATGTTCCCGAAGTACTGAATCTGGTTTTCTTCAAAGTCGTTCTCAGCAAAGCAAAATTCTGGCAGATGATAGGACGCGGAACACGCTTATGCCCCGGACTTATCGACGGATTCGACAAGACAAAGTTCTATATCTTCGATTTCTGCGGAAACTTCGAGTTTTTCCGCATGAACAAAGGGCGGGCAAGTGCCGACACTGTGGCTCTGCAAGGGGCTCTTTTCCTTCTAAAAGCGCAGATCGCCTTCAAGCTTCAGGAGATCATCCGGCAGACACCTGAACTCATCGCTTTCCGCAAAAAACTGGTTGAGGAAATGGTGAAAAAAGTGCGCGAACTCGACCGCGGCAATTTCGCCGTAAGACAGCATCTGAAATATGTCGAACTCTATTCAGACCCTGAAAACTACAAGGCTTTGACTTACGAAGAGACACTCAACATGAAGCGCGAACTCGTGCCGCTTATCCAGCCCGACATCGATGATGTCAAAGCACTGCGTTTCGACGCGCTTCTTTATGGAATCGAACTCGCATTATTAGCAGGAAACAAATACGGCGCGGCGCGGAACGACCTCATGAAAAAGGTGAATGCCGTGGCAAATATCGCCAATATTCCCGCAATAATGATGCAGTCAGAACTTATAAACAAAATCCTCCACACATATTATCTGGATACCGCAGGGATCATGGAATTTGAGGAGATCCGCATAAATCTGCGCAATCTGATGACGTATGTCAACTATTCGCACAGTCTATACGACACGAATTTCAGCGACGAAGTGCTTTCCACGACATGGAATGTGGCCGAGCACGACAGCGAATATCTCGCGACATACCGCGAACGGGCTGAATACTTCGTCAGAACGCACCAGAACGAAGGGGCGATAGCAAAACTCAAAAGCAATATCCCGCTCACGAATGAGGATGTCTCGGCACTGGAAAAGATCCTTTGGAGCGAAGTCGGAACAAAAGAGGACTACGAAGCGCAGTATCAGGCAAAACCGCTCGGAGAGTTCGTGCGGGAGATAGTCGGGCTCGACATGAACGCGGCAAAAGAGGCTTTCGCTGAATTTCTGAACAACACCAGCCTTGACAGCCGCCAGATCTATTTTGTCAATCAGATAGTTGAATACATCGTTCACAACGGAATGATGAAAGACCTTTCAGTCCTGCAGGAAGCACCGTTTACCGACCGCGGCAGCATCGTGGAAGTCTTCAGCGACACTTCACTCTGGCTCGGGATCCGCAAAGTGATAGATAAAGTCAATGCCAACGCGACGGCAGCTTAATATCGGAGTGACAAATGGCAAACAGACAAACACCCAGCCCTGCCGAAAACTCTCAGCCGGAAGAAGGCGAATAATTTTTTACCGGATCAAAGGTTCTACCACACCATTCCTTCAAAAGTTTCAGGAAATTTGTAAGAGAGCATCTCTTCGGGTGTTCTGAAAAGTTTGTAGAGAAAAAGTCCGCTTCCAGGCAAGGTGTGAGGAACAAGATTTCGGTTTTTAGCTTCGATGAGGCCAGGAATTTCGTAAGGCTCGATCCTGCTTCTCCCTACTCCGACCAAGGTTCCCGCCATGATTCTGATCTGGTGCTTCAAAAAGCCGTCGCCTGAAAAATCAAGTGCCAGATATCCGTCAAATTCGGTGATTTTAGCCTGATGGATCGTGCGAACAGTCGTTTTGACATCGCTTCCGGTCGACATGAACGATGCAAAATCGTGGATCCCGACAAAATGCTGTATCGCTTCTTTCATTTTCGGAATATCAAGCGCATATCCGCTGTGCCACGAATAATCTGCGGCAAAAGGAGAAGCCGCCGGTTTCGTGCAGATCATGTAGCGGTAGTGCTTTCCGGCAACAAATTCGCGCCCGTCATGCATTCCTTCGACTGTTTCGACTTTAGTCACGCGGATGTCCGAAGGGAGAAAAGAGTTGAGCCCTTTCTGAAAATTTTCGGGCGGAATGTTCCTGAGTTCCGGCACAGTTGCGATAAATTCAAGGGCATGGACACCGGCATCAGTTCTGCTGCACCCCGATGGAAAAGGAGTTTCGGTACGGAAAATCTCAGAAACAACATCTTTCAGAACTCTCTGGATCGTTACCGCGTTTTCCTGCGACTGCCAGCCGTGATAGTTTTTTCCGCAAAAAGCCAAAGTCAGAATGTACATTTTTCCTCTGCAAAAACCGAAAACGGATGATTATAGCCACAAATAAGGAAATTGGAATTGAAAATACAAGGTGATTTTATCAGGATAACAAAAAGTGATCTTTCACACTATTTGCCGTTTTTATCTTCTTCTGCTCTTTTGCGGAGCTGTTCCCATTTGTTGTGAGCTCTCTGCGTAACAGCTTCTTTGAGACCTTCGCTCATGCTGTTCATGCTTTTGATAGCGGCATCGAATCTTTCAGCTTCAATGCATACAAGAACCCAAACTCTTTTTCCGTCATCCCAAGCATCGACTCTTCTTGCACCGGCAACCAATTGATTAAGAGTTTCAGCGATACCGGCTGTCTCGATGTTTCTTTCGTCATATCTGCCGCCGTTAGCTTTCATTTTCTGAGAATAGTCTTCATAGGAAGCGTTAACTACTGTTTCCATTGATTTGCCAAGCTTGATCCTGGCACCGTCTTCAGCATAGTTCATGTCTTCCATGATGGTGTCTTCAGTTGTGTCCTGACCTTCTGCAGCACAAACCTTGGAACCGTCTGCGTGTTCCTGAGTTCTTACCCAAATCGGAGTGTCTTTGTCAAGGATCGATTTTCTCTTCGTAGCCTGTTCACCAGTCTGAGGCGAGCTGCCGCAAGCGGACATAATAGCAATCAGTGTGAGAAACAAAATTGTTGAAATAAGAGATCTTTTCATGATTTCCTCCTTAAAAAAATAATAAAAACGTTCTTTGCCTAAAAGAACAAAAACTTCCTGTTATAACAAACATAACCTTACCTGTTGCGATTTCTATTTTTCAAATATTTCAGTCTTTCTCTGCTCTTTGCATCCTCATCTTCTTTGTCTTTTTTGTATTCTTCTAC
Organism: bacterium; assembly: GCA_017645765.1. Taxonomy (GTDB): domain Bacteria; phylum UBP6; class UBA1177; order UBA1177; family UBA1177; genus UBA1177. Next base: position 4,910 of record JAGCNV010000097.1, read on the forward strand.
TCGTTTTAAAGAGAGGATATTGTTTTCCGCCTCGTAAGCGCAATTACCCTGCGGAAAATTGTTCAAATATTCCCGCCATGCATCAATAGTGTTTTTGCTTCTGGCGGTTCCGCACGCAATTTTATCAAGTTCTTTTTCCGCTTCTGCGGCGCATACACCTTCAGGGTATCTTCTAAGGTACGATATCCAACCGTCTGACGTCTTATCCTGACGGGCTTTTTTGCAAAAATTCAACTCGGCTTCTCTTTCCTGTTCCGCTTTAAGCAATTTGTCAGGATCTTCCATTTGATCTACCAAAAAATCGATATTCTTTTCGAGAGCCGTTCTAAGCGACTGCTGAATATTGGCGCCGCCGTCAAAATCCGCACTTGCCGCATCAATGTTGTTGCCTGTTTTGAGATCTATCAAAGTGGTCGTGACAGTAAACTTGGCACCGAATGAAGAAACTACGGTATAAAGTATTTCTCTGGCGGAGATCAATTTACCCAGTTCTATCTGACCGTCCCTGTCCCTGTCAAGCCGATACGACTCTTTCTGCATTCTGCTGATCGCTTCACCCTGCTCCACAGTTGAAATGACTTGGACTTTTTTCTTTCCCTTGTTTATCAGCTGAGCTCTCATCTGGTCTTCTTCAGTTTTGAGCATCTTCTTGTCGAGAGAGCCGGAATTGTCAATAATTTCCATAACAGCTATCTTGGGAACTTCTTTTCCGCAAACAATCTGCAAAAATAAAACAATGAAACTCAAAACGAAAATTCTTTTCATAGATGCCTCTCTACAAATTGCACTTGGAAATAAAACCCGTCATCTCTGCCGAAAAAAATCTTGACTTTGAAATGTGCACAATTATACGACTGACTGCTAATTGATTATTGATTGTTGACAACTGAATTTTCCTCATCTCAAAATCACTAAACGAACTCAAAAAAGATGTTTGTATACAAAGCTTCATTTGTCAATTTTTTAAGAGGTAAAAAATGAAAAAAATTGAATTAATTCCAATTGCTTTGCTTTGTGCATTTTTATTTGTTTCTTGCGGCACGGCAGGCGATCATCAGGAAGACCGGGCGGCTGTTTCCGAAAACTCCCACGAAGGATCTGTTTCGTCTGCGAACAAGCCTTCATGGGCTAATGCAAGCGATATAGATGAAGGTAACCGTATTGCATTTATCGGCTCTTCAACCAATACAAGAACAGAAGAAGAATCAAAACAGTCTGCCATCAGCAATGCCCTGCAAAATGTAAGCAAGTATTTTGGAGTATCTGTTTCCGCCAAGTTTTCAGAAAAACGCTCGAAAGTTAACGGGCAACGTAGTCATCAGATCTTAAGCGAAGGTGAATTCTCTTCCAAAAATATAGAAATTAAAGAGTTCAATGTCGAAGATTCTGCGACTATCCGGACAGGAAGCGGCTATCTTTCCTATGTCAAAGTTGCTGTACCGAAAAGCGAGCTTGCAAGGATCAAAATCAAACTCGACGGTTTCGGAGTTTGGGCTATAAAATCAGACAATCCTCAGTGCGAAGATAAAATCAGAGATCTTTTTCCGGTTTTCAGCAAATACGGTATCACGATCAATGAACAGATCGATTATTCATTTAAAACACCGGATCAGGTTTACAGAGACTACAGCAAGGCTTTCTACTTTAAAGTGGAATGTAAAGAGCAGAAATCAGAAGATTATAACGGCGAATTTTATTCGTTGTTTCAGATTTCATCGGAGCTTTTCAACCTTATGACCGGAGAAACAATAAATCGTTGGGAAGGCAACGGAAAGGGAGCCGCTTACAGCCGTAACGATGCTGTAACCAACGGAATTTCAAAGGCTGTAGAGGATATTATTCAGCAAATTGAATAAATATTGCCGATTGAGTCGATTTTTTCAAATTTCAGAAAATTAATTCTTTTCAAAGAGGAAATCATGAAAAAAAATGCGGTTTTAGGGATTTTGATCTCAATTTTTCTTCTTTTTTCGTGCCAGGACGGCGACGGGAAGGAAAATCCGAAAGAAAACAGCGTAAAACCGGCTGAAGAGGCAACGATCAGTCCGGCTAAACCTGCAAAAACTGAAGAAAAGGAGGAATTAACAATGCAGTCAGTCTATGAATTCATCAAAGAATGCAAAACTTATTATCTGGCAACAGTCGAAGCAGACGGTCAGCCGAGAGTACGTCCGTTCGGAACGATCGACATTTTCAACGGGAAACTCTACATCCAGACCGGTAAGAAGAAAAACGTTTCGAAGCAGCTCGCAGCCAATCCCAAAGCGGAACTCTGCTGCTTTGACGGCAAAAAATGGCTCAGACTTTCGGGCGAACTCGTAAACGACGACAGCGTCGAAGCAAAAAAACACATGCTTGACAACTATCCGAATCTTCGCGGAATGTACAACGAAAACGACGACAACACTCAGGTTTTATACTTCAAAAACGCAACTGCAGTATTCACCAGCTTCGGCGGCGGAGAACCGAAAACGGTCAAATTTTAAGTCTGTAGATCGTAAACTCACCGTTATCACTGATTTTTTCAAGATTTCCGCGGTATTCCTGCGGCACTTCAATGCCGTTTTTAAATGCGCAGTAAGTGCCCGACTGCCTTGAATCGACTGCTCTGCGCATCATTTTTCTGACATCTTCCGGTTTTGATGCGAATAAAATCGGCGCGTTTTTGTGAAAATAAGCGTATCCGCCGGTCCAGATCTGGGGAATTCCGAAAAAATAAGCACGCTTCAGATCATCGATCCTGCCGAGTTCAGCTTCAGTTTCGAGAATTCCGCTGAATCTTTTTTCGATCCCTCTGTCATTCCCGTAGAAATTATCGACAGATGTCGCTGAATGGTTCCAGAGCGGCGCATATTTTATATGCGTGAATGCGTCAAGCGAAAAAAGGAGAAAAATCGACAGGAAAAGTGCCGCCTTTTCTCTTTTCCCTGCATATTTTCTGCACAAAAACGCAAAAAATTCGACTGAAAGAACAAGAAGAGCGAAGTAGCATGCAAAAACAAAACGCGGTTCCTTGTGCCCGATTGCGCTGTGAACAATAAAAAATAAAAGAAACGGGAAGAAAAAGAGAAATACCTGCCTGTTTTTTCTGAAATCAACAATTCCCAAAGCCATCGTCAAAACCGCAGCAGCAAGAGTGATCGGATGAAAAGTCTTAACACAGTCAGCAAGATAGAAGTACCAGGGCGAGACACCGTGTTTATTTGCAACTCCGCGGAGAACATTGTAGTCGAAATAGGTAATAAAAGACTTGAAAAAACTTCCCCACGTAAAAATATCGAGAAGCCCCTGAAGCGCCATCATAAATATAAATCCGAAACCGAAGATCAACGATGACTGAAAACGCTTTTTTGCAGTAAGAAAGAGTGCAACAGCAAGCCCGAAAGAAAAGGCAGCGGTCTGAAAACGGATCATAAAGGCGATTCCGGCAGCAAAAAAGGCGAAAACAAGCTCTCTGATGCGCTCGTTTTCAATATAGTTCGAAGCGAAATATACGGCAAAAACCATGAACGGAAGCGATGCCGACTCTGTTAACGTCCGCACGGAAATATATGAAACCAGATAGCTCGCAGCAAGCGGCAGAGTGAAAAGAAACGCCTCTTTTTTGGCGAAACCGTGACGCCTGAAAAGAAGATAAACGACTGAAACAGCCAAACTGTTGAATATACCAAGGAAAATCTTAACTCCGACATTTATCGAAAGCGGGTCTTTGACACCGATCAGATCCAGAATTTTGTAAGCTCCCGCCAGAATTCCTGGGAAAAACCAGCTTCTCGCCCCGTATTTGAATTCCCAGTAGGTTATTCCACGCCCGAAAACAAGTTTGTGAGCCGGTTCGATCGTCTGAAAAATCTCGTCCGGGTATATCTGGGCGAGGCTCGTGTTTGCGGCATAAATGCGGACAAAAAGCGAAAGCGCAAAAATTACGAAAAAAGGCAACCATTCTGAATTATTGAAGAATTTTTTATTTTCGCTCATGATTTTCTCAACTTTTCACGTGAAACATTCTCAAAAAAACGAACGATTATAGCGACTTTTGCGAAAATTTCGACAAATTCGAACGTATTTCTGCAATTTTTTCCGCTATCAGCAGAATATCCTGCTGTTTTGAAAAACTTTCCCCTTTTTTCGGCTGATACGGGGCGTCGGTTTCTGTCAGAATCCTGTTTTCCTGCAGAATTTTTACGGTTTCGACCGCCTTTTTATGCCCGTTCAAGAGAGCGTTTCCGAAACTGAAAAATGCGTTGACTCCGTGGTTCAGAATGCTTTCCGCCTCTGCCGCAGTTCCCGAATAAGAGTGGAAAATCACTTTTTTTATTTTTCTAAGTTCCTGAATCTGCTCAAAAACTTCAGGAATTGCCTTTCTGATGTGAAGAATAACCGGCAGTTCCGCTTTTTCAGCCATTTCAAGCTGAGCGCTAAAAAGTTTTTTCTGCAAATCTATTGTTGCAGCAAATTCTTCATTGAAGCGGTCAAGACCGATCTCGCCGACTGCCGCAATCCGCTTTTCAGAGATCAGTTTTTCAAGTGTTTTCAATTCTATTTCCTCTGGAGCCTGCGGGTGGATCCCGAACGAAATTTTCAATTTTTGAGCAGTTTCAGGATTTTTTGCAATAAAGTTTTCGACAAATTCAACTTCCTGCAAAGTGCGGCTGGAGCACATTCCTAAAAAATCATTTTCTCTAATAAAATCTGCCGATTGAGGCGACACTTCAAGAAGCTGCTTTAAGTGAAAATGAGCATCAAAAATCATTGGAGCTGAATCGAGAGCGGGTTATTCTGGTTCGCGATAAACGCCTTGAAATCGAGAGAATGCGCCTGTCTGAAATTTATGATGAGATTTTTAAGCATCTGCGGAGAGTTGTTTTCTTCGCTGAGATGGCTGAAAATCACGGTTTTAGGATGATTTTCACCCATTCTTTCAAGGGCATCGAGACTCTGATCGTTCGAAAGATGACCGAACTGACCGCGGATCCGCTCCTTCAGAACAGGCGGATAGTGCGTATTCTGATAAAGCATCGCCGGATCGTGGTTCGCCTCTAAAATTATGCGCGTTCCCTGATTTATGTAGCTCATCATTCTGTTCGTCACTTTGCCTGTGTCTGTCGCAAAACAGACTGTCTCGCCGCACGGAGCCGAAATCAGATAACCGACCGGATCGACCGCGTCGTGCATGATCTCGAACGGAGTAAATTCAAAAGCTCCGAGCTTGATTTTTCTGTCTTTTTCTACCGCGCGGCAATGTATCGGATGTTTTGTATTTTCGTTAAGGATTTCAAGTGTTTTTGCCGTTGAAAATACCGGAGCGTCAAGCTTGTAGGCAGTGTAGGCAACCCCTTTGATATGGTCTTCGTGCTCATGAGTCAGCAGAATTCCTTTGATCCGGGAAATATCTATTCCAAGCATGTCAGCACGCCTTGAAAACTCCCTGAAACTTAAGCCCTGATCCACAAGAAGCATTGAATTTTCGTATTCGATTATGTAGGCGTTTGCTTTGGAACCGCTGGCGAGGATGTGTATCGCGCTCAATCCGAAATCCCCAGAAAATCTTTGATATCATCAACAAAATCAGGCATTTCACGTTCAAGAAGGAACGTATTGAAAAGAGCTTTCATTATAAGTTCGAGTTTCGTCATAGAGATCAGACGCGCCGAAATCATCTCTTCCTCGTTCTTTTCGCCAGTGATCGGAAGTTTGACCGAACTGATTTTGAAAGGTTGAGCCTTTACCTGAAAACTCCATTCGAGGTCTTTGGAAGCGATCCTGATTTTTGCCGCATCCGGAAGTCGACCTTTCTTTATTGACTCACGCACCGACGGCAGCGAGGTAATCTCCTGAGATTTTATCGTTTCGCAGTAACCATCGCCCGTGACCGAAGCCAAAGTTATGGAATCTTCAATAGAAACAGATATTTCGCCGAGTCCCAAATTGTTGAGCGACATCGTTTCGTCGGTCGCGCTCTTCCAGAAAAGCCAGAGCAGAAATTCAGAACCCAAATATCCTATACCGCTTTCTTTTGTCATTTTTCACCCCAGATTTTCGTAAAAACAGGTTCCATTTTGTCCGCTCCGCCGAGCTCTTTCACCGAATCAAAAAGGTTCACCTGATTAATTGAAATTTCAAAACTTTTTTCAAAAATATCGGTGAATTTTGCAATCGTCGCACCAGACTGGGAAAAAAGATAAATGAGCTTTGAATCCATATCCCACGCAACTTCAGTGATCGTCGTTTTCGGATAGGAATTTGTCTTCATGCGCCTGATGACCTGCTCCTTGATCTCCTTTTTCTGCTGAGCCGCAATGTATTCGAGGTTGTTTTCACGCTTGAAAACGAACTCGGCCTCTTCGATGTAAGGTCTGAGCTGAGCCGCACTGAATGAATATTTGTCCTCGCGTAGTGCGAAAACGAAAAAACTGTCGTGCAGAAGTGACGAAAAATTTTCGCTGTCAAAGCAGAGCACCGCATCGACCCAGCCTGCAGATTCGTCTCTGAGATCGGTCGGATCAAGCCTCTGAAACGCACTTCCGGCAAGAGCCTCGCGCGCTTTTTCAATGCTATCGGGAGTTTTTTCCGGCATAAACACCGTGAAAGAAACATTTCCCTTCAACAATCTTGTCATACTAAACCTCAATATTTAACATAAAATCTTCAAGAACTAAGCCTTTCTGAAAGGATCGGGGGGAAGCGGCGGAGGCGGATCGGGATTTCCGGGAGGCGAAGGCGGCGGATCGTAGTCTCCGGCAATGAGCAAAGTCTGCTGAAAAGAACGCAAACCTTCAAAATCACTGACCGAAAAAATCATTAAAAGCGCCGCTGAAACGACAATCGGAACGAATTTCATTATTACCCCGACTACATAAAACAGAACTATTTTAAAGTCTTCGCGGACAAAGTCAATGTTTTATTTTGTGCAAATGGAAGTTGAAAAACGCGACCATCAGGAATTAATTCCAAAAATCACCTTAAAGCGGTGTTTCGCCGCAAAAACTTTCGACATCAAGAGAGCATAAAGATAGGAAAAACGGCTTCCTTTCGTACATAGTTTCAATGAACCGCCATAATAATAAATTTCGTGAATCACCAGTTTTTTCTTATATTTTGAAAAATCGAATTTATCCCGGCATTCCGATGTGTCAAAAGCTTCGTCGGAAATAGTAAAAGTCGCCCTGCCGTCTATCGGCAAATTGAAACTGAAGTGATCTCTTCCGTAATAACACCACCAATCCCAAGTATTTTCTTTCTTCGACAGGTTACTTGTTGAAATGTCAACTATACCGCTCCACGGTCCGATTTTCAGAAAAAAACCCTGAATGTGACAGTCACCTTCTAAAATCACTTCTTTGGCAAAACCACGTTTTACCGGTAATGCAGAAAGCGATGAATAAATATTCGGTTTTATATCGGAATTTTCATGAGGTGAATCAGCAAATTGCTGCAAATAATGAAAAATCGCTTCCGCATAAAGCTGACTACCCTTTTTTGTAGTGTGAATTTCATCCCTTAAAATTTCTTCAATCGGATATCCTGACAAAATTTCATCCAGAGGAATATATTCCAACCTTTTGTTTTTAAGATAATTTTTTGTTTCGGAATAAAATTTCTTCCAATCTGAAATTTTTAAATCCTTGTTTCTGGCGCAAAACAAAAAAATAACTCTGCAACCGATTTTCAAAAGTTTTTCCGCAATTGCATCAATATACAGATTAGTTTTGTTATCCTGCCCAATGTAATAAGTGGAAAACCAGTCAATAAAACAGATATCGGGACGGGTTTGCACCGCTTTATCAACCAAGCATATACCCGCATCGTTAAGGTGCATCCCGCCGAAACCCAGTTTCAGCACATTTGCTTTTGATAATTTTGCGAAACAGTCCGCATATCCGTTTCGCTGCTGTGTTACGCTTGCTCCGTAAAAAACTATTTTACATTTTGCTGAAACCAAAAATCCCTCCGAATTCCGACCAAAGCACTATAGCAAAATTTCATAAATAGAAAAAGTATTTTCAACCTTGACAATCATTGAAACTTATGGGATTTTACAGTGTTTTTGACTCTTTGAGGCACGTTATGAGTGAAAAAGAGAATTGGACGACGATAATCACTCCTAAAAACAGTTTTTTCCGGCTTAACCTGAAAGAACTCTGGCAATACCGCGATTTGATCACATCTTTTGTAAAAAGGGATATTACCTCGACTTATAAGCAGACGATTCTCGGTCCGCTCTGGTTCTTCATCCAGCCGATTTTCACCACAATAATGTTTCTCATTGTTTTCGGAAATATCGCAAAAATTCCGACCGACGGCGTTCCGCAGGTTCTTTTCTACATGAACGGAATAATTCTTTGGAACTATTTTTCGAAATGTCTGGTTTCGACATCAAACACTTTTGTCGCTAATTCCGCCATTTTTAAAAAAGTCTATTTTTCGAGGCTCACCATTCCGCTTTCGAACGTGATTTCGGCATTGGTTCAGTTTGTTATCCAACTTGCTCTTTTTATAATAATTTTGATTGCTTATAAAATTCATGAAGCAGATTTCAAATTAAGTTTCGCAGTTTTTGCAGTTCCGCTTTTTGTATTGCAGATGGCTGTTCTCGGGCTTGGGATCGGACTTATAATCACATCTTTGACTACAAAATACCGTGATTTGACCCATCTTATCGGATTTGCAGTTCAACTTTGGATGTATGCAACCCCGATAGTTTATCCCCTTTCAATGGTTCCGGAAAAATGGCGTTCACTTTATGTTTTGAACCCGGTCGTTCCGATTCTTGAAAGCTTCAAACACGCCTTTTTCTCAACCGGAATGCCTTCACTCACTGAATACGGAATCAGTATCGCTATGACCATCTTCCTGCTTTTTGCCGGAATTTTTGTCTTCAATTTTGTAGAGAAAAACTTTGTGGATACAGTGTAAATGAACATTTCTTTTTGCTCGAAAAGAATCAATTTTGCAGTTTTTGTTTTTTTGATTCTTTATCTTTGCGAATCACTGTGGAATAACTTTGGTTTCTTTCTCCATTTGAATCAAAAAGAAATATACGCCGGTTGGCTGATCAACTATCGCGGCGGATTCATACGGCGAGGTCTCGGCGGAGAAATAATACTCGGCTTGTCATCCCTATTCGGGATTCCATGTACAGTAATAATAAATTTTCTTACATTTATAGTTTGGCTGATCCTGATTTCCTTTTTCATCACCAAGTTCGTTCAGAAAAAATATCCTTTATTCATTCTTGCCATGCCGTTTTTTCTTGGAGAGACAATTTTTGTAGATCCATCTTATTTCCTTAGAAAAGATTCCCTGCTGATTTTAATATTTATTTCCATGCTGACTCTTTTTTTCAAAAAGAAACCTTTGCACCCTTTGGTTTTATGTTTATGCCTGAACGCCTTGTTTACATTCGGCATCTTAATTCACGAAGTTATTTTCTTTTTCTCATTTCCCATATTGTTTCTCTCCTGCCGGCATAGGAATAAATCCTTTTATAAAAGCCTGCTTTTTTTTCTTCCTTCAATCGCAGCATTCATATCCTGCATTATAAATGTTCAAGGAGAAAAAATTGTCACAGAAATGTTTGCCCGTACACCAGAGCTAGATCCTTCTCTTCTCGGGCTTCTTTATATCCCGTTCACAGAACACTTTGAAAGGATTTGGAGTCAGGTCAATGACCCAAGTCTGACAGCAACAGTTTTATATTCTGTTTACCACATAGCTTTTATCAGTTTTTCTTCTTTGAATTTTGACAAAATCAAAATAAATTTGGCCGCTTCGCCAAAAATAGACAGAAATTTCCTGCTTTGCATTTTACTGCTTCAATTTCTATCAGTATTACCTGTTTTCTGTTCCGCATGGGACTGGGGAAGATGGATTTTTCTCTGGACAGCATCTTCTTTTGCCTATTTTTTAATAGCAGACGAGAATCCTTTTGACGAGAAAATTCTGTCAAAAGTTGATGCAATCCTTAGTTCAAAATGGTTCCAAAAAGCCGGGAACAACCGGATACTGGTATTTTTTATAACGACTCTTATCGGAGTACAATACCAGATTCCTTTGGAAATCGAATTTTTTACACGAACTCCCGTTTATTCTGTCTTGCAAATTATTTCAAAAGCGATTTTATACCTGAAAGAAGTCATTGTTTAATTGCAAAACATTTTCAGCTTTATTCTCTTTAAATTTTATGGAAATAACGGGAATGCAGAAGAATCATTTTTACTATTGACAATAAAGGCAATATGTGGGATTCTATAATGTTTTTGTTCGAACGCTGGTGTTTATGAGTGATACTGTCATAAAAGTTGAAAATATTTCGAAATTTTATCAATTGGGTCTTATCAATCACGGCACTCTAGCCAAGGATCTTCAGGGATGGTGGGCAAAGATCCGCGGCAAGGAAGACCCTAATTCCCGCGTTTCGCTGCTTTCATCCGCAAAAAACAATTCCGACAACGACTTCATCTACGCCTTAAAAGATGTCTCTTTCGATGTCAAACAGGGCGAAGTTCTCGGAATCATCGGCGCGAATGGTGCCGGCAAATCGACCCTGCTCAAAATTTTGTCGCGTGTCACCTCCCCCACAAGCGGCTGCATTAAAATCAAAGGTCGCATCGGCTCTCTCCTTGAAGTCGGAACCGGATTTCACCCGGAACTCACCGGGCGCGAGAATATCTATCTCAACGGCGCCATCCTTGGCATGAGAAAACATGAAATCGATAAAAAACTCGATGAAATCATTGACTTTTCCGGAGTCGAAAAGTTCATCGACACACCGGTGAAAAGATATTCCAGCGGAATGTATGTCCGCCTCGCATTCGCAGTTGCGGCACACCTTGACCCGGAAATTCTCGTCGTTGACGAAGTCCTCGCCGTCGGAGATGCAGATTTTCAGAAAAAATGCCTCGGAAAAATGGATGATGTCAGCAAAAAGGAAGGCAGAACAGTGCTGTTTGTGAGCCACAATATGGCGGCAGTAAGACAGTTATGCACGAGAGGAATATTGCTGAGAAACGGGGAGTTGGTGTTTAACGGAGATGTAAACGATTGTATAAACGGATATGCTCAGACAAGCATAACAAATTTAATTTCTCATGCGTTTATAACTCCTGATATGCATGCCTCAGGTTTTTCAAATGAAATAACAATAGAGGAAGCGACTCTTTTAAACGATCCCGCTGAAATGAGTACAGACGAACCTATAGAAATAGAACTTGTTCTGAAAAACCATTTTTCTAAAGCAACCCAATGCAGATATTCCGTAAACATATTCGATGAAACGGATATGCGAATTATCGGCTATGTTTCGGAAGAGATTCCCATTCCTCAAAACAAAGAGACTTTTAAAGTGCGCTGCCAACTTGAAAATCACTCGTTGACCAAACGTCGCTACAAAATGAGTCTTAATGTCGGATACAAAGATTTCGGAACAAATGTAAAAAATTTTGATGTTGTCAAAGGTGGAGTTCTTACTTTTGAAATCAAATACTTAAACAAAAAATCAAAATCGGAATACGTTTGCTGGAACCGCAATTGGGGAGCCGTGATCCATCAAGGCTGCAATATCAACGTAGAGGTTCTTTAAATGTTCGGTATAAAACGGAGAACAAAACATTTTTTAACAGTAATATGTAACAGTATAGGAAAATTTTTGCTGTATGCTGCACGGTTATTACCGTTGCAAAATAAAATCGTGTTTAATGCGTGGATTGGGAAAGGATTCTGTGACGAGCCTAAATATATCCTTCTTGAACTTTTAAAACAAAAAGTGAATGCCAAATATATATGGCTTGTGAATGATTTAAATGCTGAAACGCCTCCTCAAGTCAAAAAAGTAAAATATGGCTCTTGGTTGGCAAATTTTCACTACATCACCGCTAAAATATGGATTGACAATACCAAATCTTCACCTAAACCGCAGAAGCGGCTTGGGCAATTCTATTTGCAGACATGGCACGGATGTTGGGGGCCAAAAGGTGCCGAACAAGCCGTTGAAAATCAACTTTCCAAAGAATATATTGAAGCAGCAAAACTTGATGCATCGAAAACCGACTTAATGTACATCAATAATGAATACGAAAAACAAATTTACGAAAATTCATTCTGGTATGACGGACCCGTAATAAATGCAAATTTCTCATCACTTTCAATCCTGCTTCGCACTCCAGAAGATGTTGTGACAAAAATTCGTAAAGCTTTTGATATTTCATTAGATAGAAAAATTGTAATTTATGCCCCAACATTTCGCAACGAATTTTCTGCCGAAGTATATATTTGGGATTATGAACGTATTATCCGCGCTTTAGAAAATCGATTTGGCGGAGAATTCGTGCTTCTCGTGCGATTGCATCCTAATATTGCAACCAGAGAACTTGGTCTTAAATATTCTTCAATCATTAAAGATGCCACTCAATACTTAGACATGTATGAACTATTGGCTGCATCCGATGTGTTGATCACTGATATTTCATCGACAATGAGCGTTATGGCTTTCGCAAAGAGACCAGTGTTTCTTTTTGCAAAGGATTTTGATGAATATGCTGTATCCGATCGTCCGCTGATTTACCCTTTAAAAAAGTTGCCTTTCACTATTTCACGAAGTGTTGATGAACTCGAAAAATCAATTATAGAGTTTGATAAAAAGGCTTATGACTTCAAAACCGATGCGTTCATGTCGGATATAGGATTTCATGATGACGGACATGGAGCAGAGAAAATTTGTCGGATATTATTGAGACAACTTTGATGCTTGAACCTAAAATTTCAGTAGTTATGCCTGCATACAATGCAGAAAAATACATTGCCGAAACCATCGACAGCATTCTTTCCCAAACATTCAGCGATTTTGAGTTCATAATAATAAATGATGCTTCTACCGATTCAACACAAGAGATTATAGAATCATACAAAGATCAACGCATTCAACTCATAAATAACGAACAAAATCAGGGCGTTGCCAAATCTTTAAATATCGGGCTTGCCGCCGCGAAAGGGAAATATATAGCTAGAATGGATGCGGATGACATTTCTTTACCACAACGTTTTCAAATTCAATTTGATTTTATGGAACAGCATCCAGATATTGATATTTGCGGAAGCTGGATGGAAACTTTCGGAAGTAAGAAGGAAATAATTAAAGTTCCATTGTCGCATGAAGATATAAGAGACAATACTTTCTTTTCTTGTGCAATTATGCATCCCTCAATAGTGTTCAAGCACAGTTTGAACCTCAGATATTCATCAGAATTTCCAAGAGCTGAAGATTATGATTTATGGTGTAAAAAAATTAACAAGTGGAAATTTGCTAACATTCCTGAAGTTTTAATGCTTTATCGCATTCACGAAAATCAAATCGGGGAAGCACACAGGAGTGAACAGGACAACAATGCAAACGACATCCAAATAAGAAATATTAAAGATATTGGAATAAACTTAGGTGAAAGAGAGAAACAAATTTATTTAGAAATCATTAGAGGTGTTTTCAAGCCAAAAAATAAAAGAGAATTACTTCTTACCGCAAAAATGCTTGATGAAATTTTGGTTTCCGGCATAAAACATGGATATAAACAACTTTTCCAAGACAGAATCACAAATTTTATTAAAGATTTGCAAGAACATGGCATCCAAAATAAAGCGACATCTTTAAAACTGTATTTTACAATATTCAGAAAATGGAAAATATTTAAAACTCCAAAGGCAAACCTGCGCTACATTTATCATTGTTTAAGGAATTTGTTGCACCTATAAATCACCATTTTTCTCTCGCATTTCCTGAAAAAATAAATATAATACAGTGGTTTGACTCGTAGAGACGTTATATTATGGCGTCTCTGAGACATATCAGGTTACGTCTCTACAAAATATCGGAGGCAATCATGGGTTTTTACATCAATGCAGGTAATGAGAATTTTAAGGAAGCTTTGAATTCACAGATTTTTGTCGATAAATCTTTGATTATTCAAAAACTTTGCGGACTTATGAATACCAAACAAAAATTTGTCTGCGTCTCGCGTCCGCGCCGTTTCGGCAAAACAACAGTCCGCGATTTAATGGTAGCATATTTTTCTAAAGGATGTGATTCCTATGAACTTCTCAAAAATCTGAAAATCGCAAAAAAGCCTTGTTTTAAAGAAAATCTAAATAAATTTAATGTAATATCGATTGATTTAGGCGCAATATTCAGTACTTCAAGAAATAAAAACGAGATTCTTTCAAACCTCTATACCAAACTTCGGAAAGATTTCAGAAAGGAATTTACGGATGTTGAATTTGACGACAACGATTCCATCGCCGAAATAATTGCAGAAATTTATGACCAGACAAAAAAACAGTTCATTATAATCATTGATGAATATGATGTTTTGATCAGAGAACGCGTGAATGAAACTCTTTTGAAAGAGTATCTCGAACTTTTGAACTCGCTTTTCAAGAACAACGAACTTTCCCCAGCGATAGCTTTTGCATATTTGACGGGAATCCTGCCAATAATCCGCGACAAAGTGCAGTCAAAACTCAATGTCTTTAAAGAGTCAACTATGCTTCAGCCGTTCGGCTTGGAAGAATATTTTGGTTTCACAAAAAATGAGGTCAAAATTCTCTGTAAAGAATATAAAATGAGTTTTAAAGAATGCGAAAAATGGTATGACGGCTACAAAATTGGCAACATTGATATTTACAACCCGAATTCTGTCGTGCTTGCTATTATGGCGGGAGAATTCACCAACTATTGGCAAAAAACAGGATCTTATGAAGCTGTTTCGGACTATATAAAACTTGATTATGACGGCATAAAAAGCGATGTCGTTGATATGCTAACAGGAAAAGAAATTTCTGTAAATGTCAATAATTTCAGAAACTTGCTTTCAGAAATAAATACCAAGGATGATGTTTTTACCTACCTTATACATCTTGGATATCTGAATTACAACAAAACAACAAATTTATGCCGTATTCCAAATAAAGAAATTAAAGAAGAGTGGTATTCGGCTTTGGAAAGAGCGGACAATTTTACAAAAATTATTGATATGATTAAAGACTCAAACAAGCTTTTGTATTATACTCAAAGATGTGACACTGAAAGGGTTGCGGCAGCTTTGGATGAGGCGCATCTGGCGATTTCGAACCCGAAAAACTACAATAATGAAGCTTCTCTACAGACAGCAATACGCCTTGCTTACTTCACGGCATCTTCAAAATACACTATAATTCAAGAACTTACGACTGGTTACGGTTTCGCCGATGTAGCATTTATTCCGCTTGATAAAAAAGATCCTGCTATAATCATTGAATTAAAATATGACAAGGATGCAGACACCGCGATAAAACAGATAAAAAATAAAAATTATCCGGCTGTTCTGGAAAATTACTTAGACAACCTGCTGCTTGTCGGCATAAACTACGACAAGGAAACAAAAATTCACAAGTGTGTGATTGAGAAATATCAAAAATAAAGAAATTAATGTCTGAACCAAAAATCTCAATAATCATTCCGGTTTATAATGTTGAAAAATACTTGGCGGAATGCCTTGATTCCTGCATAAACCAGACTCTGGAAGATATTGAGATTATTTGCGTTGATGACGCTTCGCCTGACAACTCAATCAAAATTCTTGGAGAATATCAGCAAAAAGACTCAAGAATCAAAGTGTTTCGGCAAGAAACAAACAAAAAACAGGGAGCCGCACGCAATAAAGGTTTAGAAGTCGCCGTTGGCGAATATATCTGGTTTGTTGACAGCGATGATTATATTGACACCAAGGCATGCCAGATCCTTTATGATGCTATTAAAGAGTTTGATGTTGATATGCTTTGTTTCAGCGCGATGCAATTTTTAGACATAAATAAGGAGCGTAAATTTTATTATCCGAAACACTTCCAGGGAATTCAAATCAATAAGGTTTATTATCCGAAGACAAATTGGAAAGAAATCAGTTTTTATAATTTCAACGTTATAGTTCCTGGCTATTTAATAAAAAGAAATGTCATTCAGAAATTCAGATTCAGAGAAGGCGTATTTTATGAGGATCAGGATTTTACACCAATTTTATTGTTTTCCGTAAATTCATTCTGTTACATTCCTTACAACGCTTATTTCTATAGGGTGAATCCGAATTCAACCACTCAAGTTCCTTTAACACAAAAAGTATTGGAAGACTACATCGCCGCAATCATTAATTTGTCAGAATTTGTATCGCAAAACAATATTCCTGAAAATCATTTTTTATATACTCATTTTGTACAACGCTTGGAGGGTTCTTTCTACCGCTATAAAAGTAACAGCAACTTAAATCCTCGCAATATTGATTCATTGATTGGATTGAGAAAAAAATACCAGAAAGATTTAAACAAAATTTTTCCACGACCAAAAAAATATTCTTTAGTACGCTTTATTGGTAAAGTTTGGAAAAAACTTAGAGGCAACAATAATGTCTGATAAACAAATCCCAAAAATCATCCACTATTGCTGGTTCGGCGGAAAACAATTGCCGGAGCTGGCACAAAAATGTATTGCATCATGGAAAAAATTCTGTCCTGATTATGAAATTAAGGAATGGAATGAATTTAACTATGATGTTACCAAGAACAACTACATGAAAGAAGCTTTTGAGAACAAGCAGTGGGCTTTTGTATCTGATTATGCAAGACTTGATATTATTTATGAGAATGGCGGAATATACTTTGATATAGATGTCGAAGTAGTTAGATCATTAGACAGCTTATTAAATTTAAAAGGATTTATGGGAATTGAAAACGAAAAGACTTTAACCGGTGAAAAGTTTTGTAATACAGGACTTGGCTTTGGTGCAATTCCCGAACTCCCTATAATCAAAGAACTTCGTGACAACTATGAGCACATTCGTTTCATTAAAGAAAATGGAAGTCTGAACCAAACAATGTGCTCTGTATTTCAAACAGAAATTCTTTTAAAAAAAGGACTTAAACTTGACAATTCCATACAAGAAATTGAAGGCTTAACTGTTTTTCCTGCAGAATATTTTGCGCCAAAAGATTTCTTTTCCGGCAAAATAAATCTGACAGAAAACACTTATTCTATCCATCATTTTGATGCTTCGTGGGTAGAGGTAAACGACGGACTCGGTATAATGAAAAAGGATCGACTTGATAAATGGAACATTGTCCTGACTCCCGAAGAAGAAAAAATATTATATACTGACATTTTATACAATGATTTCAACGTAAAAACAAAACAAGACTTATATATTGCGGTCGGTATAATGGATAAAATTTTTAGTATCGGTAACAAGTATTTTGAGAATGACAATCTTTACCGAACCATAAGTTTTGCAATTTTTAAGTTGTCAGAAGCCAGTATAAAAAACAAAGCAACATCTTTAAAATTATATTTTACCACCTTTAAAAAGTGGAGAATATTTAAAACTCCAAGAGCAAACCTGCGTTATATTTACCATTGTTTGAGGAATATGTTTCATGTCTGAGCCGATGATTTCGGTTGTTATGCCGGTTTACAATCAGGAAAAATATCTTAAAGAATCAATAGAAAGTATTCTCCATCAAACATTTAAGGATTTTGAATTTATAATCGTTGATGATCAATCTACTGATTCTTCGTGGCAGATAATTCAGGAATATGCAAGAAAAGACTCAAGAATTGTCGCAGTTAAAAATACCAACAAAAAAGGATGCTATCCTGCCAGAAACTGCGGAAACAGACTAGCAAAAGGAAAATATATAGCGGTAATGGATTCTGACGATATCGCCCTGCCAGAAAGGCTGCAAACACAATTCGATTTTATGGAACAAAATCACGATATTGATATTTGCGGCAGTTGGATGAAAAATTTCGGTGCGAATGATGACATCTTGATTTTTCCGCAGTCTCATGAAGAAATCAAATCTTCTCTTTTCTTTAACTGTTGCATCGGACATCCGACTGCAATTTTCAGAAACAACAGGGAAATATTATATTCAGAAGAACGATCATGTGTCTCGGATTATGGATTGTGGTGCCAAAAAATGAATGAGGTAAAATTTGCTAATATTCCTGGAGTGTTAGTTCTATACAGAAGACATGGAAACCAAATAAGTACTGGTAAAAAAGCGGATCAGGACAAAAATGCGAGCGAAATCAGACTCCAAAATTTATGCAATATCGGCATAAAATTGTCAGAAGAAGAACGAAAAAATTATTGTGAATTTTTCTCTGATCAATTTTGTCCCAAAAACATTGACGAAATAGTTGATACTATAAAAATCTTTGAAAAAATATCTGCTGCCGGAAAGAATTTCGGTTACGGTGAAAAATTTCAGGAACTTATCAAGGGTTTCCAGACTAAAATTACTAATTTGGGCATAAACAATAATGTTACTTCCCTGAAAATATATTTCACAACTTTTAGACGAATGGGATTTTTAGACACACCGAGAGCAAACCTGCGTTATGTTTTTCATTGTCTGAGAAATATCTGGAGATAGCATCGCATGATAACTGTAAAACTGATAGGTGGATTAGGCAATCAGTTATTTCAATATGCTTTCGGCACATCTTTGGCTCAGAAATTAGATCAGGGAATCGTCTATGATATTTCATGGTTTATTCATGAATCGTCAAGGGAATTAAAACTTAATTCTTTGGGGCTTTCGCTAAAATATAAAACTCTAGGCAGCTTTTATGCAATATTGAAAAAATTGGCAATCTACAGTTCAG
Source organism: bacterium (assembly GCA_017645765.1). Lineage (GTDB taxonomy): Bacteria > UBP6 > UBA1177 > UBA1177 > UBA1177 > UBA1177. The sequence goes on from JAGCNV010000097.1 coordinate 23,592, forward strand.
GACGTTCAAAACTTATAAGATTTTTTAAACCTTTACAACGATTGGAAACCGCGTATGAATTTAAAACAGCTCTTTTCAGCACAATAGTCAGAGAAAGTGATTTTGATATGGAAAAAATCAAAAGTGACAAAAATTACTATTTTGACGGCTATTGGCAGAATCCCGAATATTTTGAGGATATTAGAAGTTTAATTTTGAGCGAGATACACTTCCCCGAATTTCAAAATGCTCAAGATTTAAAGTTGCAAAAACAGATTTACAATGCCGAAAGTGTCGCTGTTCATATTCGCCGAGGAGACTATGCCAATGACCTCAAAACCAACCAGTATTTCGGAACTTGTTCCTTGGAATATTACCAAAAAGCATACGAATTCATTCTCTCAAAAGTTCCAGATACCAAGTTCTTTCTTTTTAGCGACGATCCAGATTATGTTAAAACAAATTTCGGATTTTTACCAAACGCAACACTTGTTTCGGATAGTATAAGATCTGAGATAGATGAACTGAATCTTATACATTCATGCAAGAATTTTATAATAGCAAACAGCTCTTTTTCGTGGTGGGGAGCATGGCTAAGCCAAACTCCTGAAAAAATCGTTATTGCCCCCAGACAATGGTATAAAAATCCGGAAGCGAATGGAAGATGCAAAATCGTTCCTGACAATTGGGTAAGATTATGACAATTCCAAAAATCTCAATAATCATACCTATTTACAATGTCGAAAGATATTTGAGAGAATGCCTTGACTCGTGCATAAACCAAACTTTGGAGGATATCGAGATCATCTGTGTTGACGATTGCTCGCCCGACAACTCAATCAAAATTTTGGAAGAATATAAGCAAAAAGATTCAAGAATTAAGATTTTCCGGCATGAAAAAAACAAAAACTTGGGAGCATCACGCAACACCGGTTTAACCAACGCAACAGGCGAATACATCTGGTTTGTTGACAGTGATGATTTTATTGACAACACTAAAGCCTGCCAGATCCTTTATGATGCTATAAAAGAATTTAATGTTGACATGCTGTGTTTCAGCGCACTAAAATTTGTGGATACTGAAAATAAACGCCGATTTATTTATGACAAATATTATCATCAGGGTGTTCAGATCAACAAAATTTATCATCCGAAAATTAATTGGAAAGAAATAAAGTTTGCCAATTTAAATGTTTCTGCGTGTATGTACCTAACAAAAACAAGCGTGATTCAAAATTTCAGATTCCGCGAAGGCGTCTGGCATGAAGACACTGATTTTACTCCGATTCTGTTAGCATCTGTAAATTCATTCTCTTACATACCATACACAGCTTATTTCTATCGTACAAACCAAGCTTCAATAATGCAAACTTCTATGTCACAAAAAAGATTGGAAGACTATATTGCTGTTGCCAAATCTTTAGATAAATTTGTCCAAGATAACAAAATCAAAAAACAGCATTTTTTATATAAGCATTTAAATACAATGATATTTTGCGCAACAAGAGCTTGCAACGAAAATCCGGATCTTAAGCCGGACAACTTTGATAAGTTGTTGCAATTACAGAAAAAGCACTACAATTTAAGGCAATGGTTAAGAAAATTATTAAAAAAGAAATAATATGACTAACCCTCCAATTCTCTCAGTTTTAATGCCGGTTTTCAATTCAGAGCTTTTTGTCGCAGAAGCAGTAGAAAGTATCTTGAACCAGACATTTAAAGATTTTGAATTTCTAATCTTGGACGACGCGTCGACCGATAAAAGTTTTGAAATTATTAAAGAATTTGAAAAGAGAGATTCTCGAATAAAAGTTTTCCAAAATGAAAACAATCTCGGGGTTGTAGAATCGCGCAACAAACTCATAAATATTTCAAAAGGAAAATATATCGCATGGCTTGATAGCGACGACATTGCATTTGAAAACAGATTTGAAAAACAGATAAATTTTTTGGAAGCACATCCTGAAATCGGAATGGCAGGGGCATATCCTGTAATCATTGATGAAAACGGCAAAAAAACAGGAAAATGGTGGTTTGAAACAGATACTCAAAAACTGAAAATCGAACTGTTTTTTCACTCTCCGTTTTTAAGTTCTTCGGTTATGATAAGAAAAAGTTGTCTCCCACAAAATTTCTATGATTCAAAGTTTACAGTGGCAGAAGATTTTGATCTTTATTCCAAAATTTCAGAAAATTCCGATATCGCCAACATTCCGGAATTCTTGGTAAAATACCGAATCAATTCAAAAGGTCTTTCAAAAAGCAACACCGAAAAAATGGAACAGCTTTCCGTTCAGGTTATCAAAGAACATGCCGAAAGACTAGGTATAAAACTTGAAGAAAACACTATAAAAAATCTGAGAAAATCAAAGACCTCATTAAAAACAGCCTCTGAAGAAGTTGCAGAAATAGAGAAATCACTGATTTTATTTAAGAAATTGCTGACTAAAAATGGTCGCTTTGAAGAAACGGCAATTGATGAAGTTATTCAAAAATATTGGTTTGAAACCTGTCGGAAATCCACGCATAACGGTCTGAAAATACTTAGAATATCTTTCAAATCAGCCTTGTATTGCAAAAAACTATCTTTGAAGGATAATTGCAGGCTTTTTGTTCGTGCTTTGATAAAATATTGAGGAAAAATGAACAGAATTCCTGAAATCTCCGTTGCAGTCTGCACATACAATAGATCCGATGTCTTGGGCAAGTGTCTTGATTCATTGGCGAACCAATCAGCTAATAAAGAACTGTTCGAGGTTTTGATCATAGATAACAATTCAACTGACGGCACGAAAGAAATAGCTGCGGATTTCTGCAAAGAGAACCAGAATTTCAGCTATATTTTTGAAGAAAAACAAGGACTTAGCCAAGCACGTAACCGGGCGATAGATGAAGCGAAAGGAATATATTTAGCATATATTGATGATGATGCGATTGCCGACAGGGAATGGGTCAAATCAATATTGGACTGCTTTAATCAAACAAATGCGGATGTTATAGGCGGTCCAGTTAAATCTTTTATAGATACAGAAAAAATCCCACGTTTTTATGATGCAAAAACTCATGATTTTTATTGCGGAGATGAAAGAAAAAGATTGCAACCGCCAAAATTCTCTTTTGGTTTTTCAGGTTGCAATACCTGCTTCAAGAAATCTCTTTTTGATGAATTTGGCACTTACCTAACAGATTTAGGCATGATCGGCAACAAACAGCGGATGGGCGAAGATTCCGAAATGGGATACCGCCTGCTTAAAGCCAATAAAATATTTTATTATGAACCGGGAATGAAGATCGACCACCATATCCGAATGAATAACATTACTTTTACAGGGATTTTAAAACGCTCTTATGATACCGGTATAGAAATAGGAAGGATGATAAGGAACGATCTTTCATTGTTTAAAAAACTGAAAAAAACGGCAGCTCCTTTTGTCTATGCTTTTGAGTTTTTATTTCTTTTTCCGTTTTACTGGATAAAAGGACCTTGGTTTTTTGCGAAAAAACTAGGAAACATCTTTTTCGCTTTTGGAGTTGCAATAAATGTCTGGTAGCAAATTAATAGAAAAACTCTTTAACTTCACCTATGAACTCGGGAGAATCGGCAAGAAAAATATTTATCCTTCAGCCATTTTGCCAGACGTTGAAGGGAACTCTCTTTTAAAGCAAAAAATTGAGGAAAATATGCCGTTTATGGCAACAAGATTCGGTGCCAATGAAATAAATTATGCCTACAGGCTATTCCATGGTTTGAGGATTCCTTTCAAATTCAGAAAATCAATCGCAAATACAGGCTTTTTCCCGATAAACGACAAAAAACTGCTTGAGAAATTTTCGGAGATATACCTTGTCTCGGCTGCTGATAGCGACATTCTGGGTGTGTGGAATTCTTCAGAATACGAAGGAGCGGCAGTTTCCGAATTCTGCCCGACAGCAGCTTTGACACGACTGACGGCTCTTGAACCATATTACTTTGAAAATCCGTGGAGCACAGCTCTTAAAAACAAAAAAGTCCTTGTTATTCACCCTTTTGCGAAAACGATAGAAAAGCAGTATGCAAAAAGAGAACAACTATTTGAAAACAAAGAAGTTTTGCCCGATTTTGAACTTATTACATTTAAGGCAGAAAACACCATTTTCGGGCATGACAAATTTAAAAACTGGTTTGAAGTTTTTGATTATTCCTGCGAGCAGATCTCAAAAATAAATTTTGATATTGCGATTATCGGGGCTGGAGCATACGGACTTCCGCTCGCCTCTTTCATCAAAAAAACAGGAAAACAGGCAGTCCACATGGCCGGAGCCACACAGATCCTCTTCGGGATAAAAGGCAAAAGATGGGATGAACACCCAACAATATCAAAACTTTACAATGAATATTGGGTTCGCCCGGCTGCTGATGAAACACCAGCGGAATGCAAAAAAGTGGAAAAAGGATGTTACTGGTAGGAGATAAGAATGACTGACCTCGCGCCGATAGTTTTTTTCGTATACAACCGTCCGAAACACACGGAAACTGTGCTGAACGCACTAAAGAAAAATACTCTTGCCGAAGATTCAATTCTTTATGTTTTTTCGGATGCGGCAAAAAAGGAAAAAGACTTTGAAAATGTGAATAAAGTTCGCGAAATCATCAATAAAATCGATGGTTTTAAAGAAGTTTTCGTCACCGAAGCAAAGACAAACATCGGGTGTGCCGATTCCATAATTTCAGGCATCACCAAGGTCATAAACGAGCACGGAAAAGCGATAATCATTGAAGATGACATTCTCACCGCCCCCAATTTTCTCGAATTCATGAACGAAGCTCTGTGTAAATACGAAAACGATGAAAGAATTTTCTCGATTTCGGGATACAACGTTCCGATGCAGATTCCGGAAAGTTGGAAATCCCCTGTTTTTCTGACATACCGCTATTCAAGCTGGGGCTGGGCAACTTGGAAAGACCGCTGGAGTGAAGCCGACTGGGATGTTTTGGGATGGCAGGAAATATTCACCGATAAAACCAAAAACAAGCTTTTCAGAAGAGGCGGAGACGACCTTCCTTATATTCTGAGAGCACAGATGAACGGAACGATTGATGCATGGGATATCCGCTGGTATTACAGCCACTATTCAAAAAACCGTTTTACTGTTTTTCCGGCATATTCTTTTGTAGAAAACATCGGTTTCGACGGCAGCGGGATCCACTGCGGAAAAGCGGGAAAAGCCCCGAACAAGCCTGTGATTGCCCAGAACGGTGAAAAAATCGTTCTGCCTGATGCTTTAGAATTTGATGAAGAAATGAACAAACTTTTTGTTTCGAGATACAGATACACTTTCAAGGATAAGCTGCGCCGCTTCCTGAAAGAGCTCCTTCACTACAAAATCAACAGCTAACCTTCCCCTTTCACCGCCTTCATCCCGTCCAGAATGGCGTCTTCCATCGCAGAATATGTCCATTTTCCGTATCTTCCGGCGAGTTTGACGGAGTTTTCGGCGCACCACTTTTCGATGACTGCCATGTCGTCGAAATATTCTTTGTGGTAAATCACGTATCCGGCATCGATCTTGCGGTAATCCATGAATTCGATGTCGTTTTCGGAACTGATGAGTCCCATCGCAAGGAGGAGCTCAACGCTTTTTCTGTAGAAAAGTTCCGTGTCGATATTTTCTTCCTGATGGGTGAATTCGATGTAGGCGCTCCCTTTGCCAACAGGTGACAACTTACTGTAAATATTTGAAAAAGATCCCACGCGATAAGGCATGAACTTTTCTTCCGGGATGTAGAACCAGTGCCCCGTGTGTCCGCACGGCTTCTTGAAAGCGACGTTGAAATAGCTAACATGCGCGATTTTCAGTCTGTCTGCAATTTCGTGTGCCCGAAGCTCTGCCGAATTGGTCAGAAGTTTCAGAAATTTGTTGAGCGGAATCGTGTTAATGAGTGTTTCATACTCGATTTCCGTGCCATTACTAAGCTTTGCAAATTTCTTTGAAGTGTCGATTGAAACAGGCTCTGCGTTGAAAATGAATTTCTCTTTTTCGCAGAGGTCAAAAAGGCGTTCCGGAAGCTCGCCTATGCCGTTTTCTTTGGGATAGAAAAATTTTGCGTTATAGCCGATATTTTTTTGCTCAGGCGCAGTCACGGCACCTTCTATCACCTGCTCCAGCGTGGGTTTCGGCACATAATAGTCGCACCAGTGGCTCGCATAGTCCTTCGGGTGGACAGTGTAGATCTTCGTGTTGTAGGGGATCATGAAATGCTTTGAAATTCCTTCTCCGAGATAGGCCATGCACCATTCGTAGAAATTTTCACCAGCCTTCGACTTGTCGTTTTCGTAGTATGCTTTGACAAAGCCTAAAACGCACTCTTTTATCACCTGCGGCGGCAAGCCGAAAGTGTTAGACTGAAAAGGATACTGCGTGAAAACGTTGTGCGAAAAGACAAAAGTTTTGCGCTCTATTTCAACTGTATTTTGCCCGAAAAGCCGCGTCATCAGTGAACGAACCTCGGAAGTTTTCACGTGAAACCAATGCCCGGTCTGGTCAAAAATAAAGCCGTTTTTATGCTCGCTCGTACATATCCCGCCGACATGGTCACTCTTCTCGACAACGATAAAATCACTTCCTTTTGCGTGATACGCAGCCGACAAACCGGTGAGCCCCGCACCTAAAATCAAAGTTTTTGTTTTCATGCTTACACCTCTACTTCAAATCGGCCCAGCTTTCGCCAGTTTCGTAGTTGACATCGAGCGGAACATCGAAAACTTTGCCCGCTTCACGCATTTTTTCGGCGCATTTTTCGGCGATATCGAGCCTGTTTTCGGGGATCTCGATGATGAGTTCGTCGTGGATCTGGAGCAGAATCCGCGCTTCAGGGCATTCCAGCTGCAACATTTTGTAAACGAGGACGGTTCCCTGCTTGATGATGTCGGCGGCGGTTCCCTGGATCACGGTATTAACTGCCATTCTTTCGCCCGATTTCGCGATATTTTTATTACTTTCGGCAAGTTCCGGAATATAACGCCGGCGGCCGAAGTAAGTTTCAACGTATCCGTTTTCTCTCGCCTCACGTATCGTGCCGTCGATAAACTGCTTGATCTTCGGATAGCATGCGAAGTAGTTGTCGATGTATTTTTTCGCAAAAGCGATATCCACGCCGGTATCGACCGAAAGTTTTTATGCCTGCAATCCGTAGATTATTCCGAAGTTTACAGCCTTTGCGTTGCGGCGCATCTCTTTGTCCACAAATTCGGGCATCGTGCCGAAAATAGCGGCTGCAGTGCGGGTGTGAATGTCCTCGCCGTGCCTGAAAGCCTCGATAAATTCAGGTTCCTGGCTGAGTGCGGCAAGAATTCTGAGCTCGATCTGACTGTAATCCAAAGATAAAAGCTTAAACCCTTTTTCGGCGACAAAAAGTCCGCGTATCTTCTGCCCGTCCTCGGTTCTCGTCGGGATATTCTGCAAGTTCGGTTCCCTACTCGCAAGTCTTCCTGTTGCAGCGAAAGTAACAATGTAAGAAGTGTGGAGCCTTCCGTCCGATGCAGTTTTCGCGGCGATAGGCTCGAGGTAAGTAGATACGAGTTTGGAGTATTTTCTGTTTTCGATAATCAGTTTCGGAAGCGGATGGTCGTTTTCCTCGGCAACTTTTTCAAGAATATCGTGCCCTGTGCTGTAGCCTGTTTTCGTCTTTTTACCCCCTTTGAGCTGAAGTTTGTCAAACAGAATTTCGGCAAGCTGCTTCGGTGAATTGGGATTGAAAACAGTCCCCGCAGCTTCATAGATCTGCCTGGTCAGCTCATTTATTTTACTTACGAATTCGGCTTTCAAAGCGGCTGTTTTGGCAAGATCGACTTTTATTCCGTTCTGCTCCATTGCTCTGACTACTTCAAGGTGCGGCATCTCGATTCCGTTTATCAGGAAAGATTTGTCGGCTTCTTTCTGCCCGATCTCGGCGCGGAGTTTTTCCAGAAACGCGAAAAATGATTCCTGAGACTCTCTGTTTACCTGCTCGAAACCTAAAGCTTCAGCGATTTCATCGGGCGAATATCCATGACGGCCGCTGTCATGGCAGAAGTAGTAGATCTGCAGATCGATGAATTTGATCCCAGCTGGAAACGGCGCGTCCAAAAACTCTTTCACATCGAAAGAATAAACTGTCGAGCCTTCCGGCAAATCTTTTATGTCGCACGGCATAAATTTACCCTCTTTTGCGACATAAAAACTGCCGTAAAAGGTGCATCCGTAAAGGGTTTCAGAGTTTTTCAGCTCAAAATCGCCATCTTCCCATTTTTCATGAAGCTCGAAAACTTTTTTCGGTTCGGGAGCTGCTTTTGGTTCAGCAGAAAAATCGCTTTCTATTTTTTTCATGATCGACCTGAAACCCAGTTCTGAGCATAGTTTCGTGAGTTTTTCGACATCCGGTTTTTCCCAGGGATCGAAACATTTTTTGCAGCCTTCCAAATTTACCGACGAATCGAGTTTTATAAGAAATTTCGAGAATTCAAACTGCTCCTTATTTTCCGTAAAACCCTTTTGCAATGCAGGTTTCAGCTCATTCAGATTCTGGTAAATATTGTCAGCCGAGCCGTATTTGTTGAGAAGTTCAGCAGCCGTTTTAAGACCGACTTTCGGCATTCCCGGAACATTGTCGGAACTATCGCCCAAAAGAGCCAAAAAATCGAGCATCTGATCAGGCAGAACGCCGTATTTTTCCTTAACGCCCTCGGTATCGATGATTTTATCCTTCATGCTGTCGTACATTCTGACGTTTCCGCCAACAAGCTGCATCAAGTCCTTGTCGGAAGAGACGATGATGATTTCCTTTTCAGGATTGTTCGCAACGATCGAAGCGATAACGTCGTCAGCCTCGAAACCGTCTGAAGCGAAAACAGGAATATTGAGCGCGTGAAGCATCGGTTCGATCAGCTCGAACTGCGATTTCAGGTCAGGATCGACCTCTTTTCTGTTCGCCTTGTATTCAGGGTAAGCCTTTTTTCTGAAAGTCTCGGTCTTGCTGTCAAGCGCGGCGACTGCAGCGAAACCTTCAAACTTTGAAATCGTCCTGAGAAACATATTGATAAATCCGTAAATTGCATTCACCGGTCTTCCGTCAGGCGAAGTCATCGGCGGCAGCGCGTGAAAAGCCCTGAAAATATAAGAACTCACATCAAGAATCGCGATCTTTCCCTCGTTTTGCATTGCTTCCTCCTCAAAAAAATCAAAGTCCCAGCATAAATACCGGATAGTAGTAAACTTTTTCATTAAGCGGCCTTATTTTGTCGCATGAATCGATTATCAGACCTGTCTGGATATCGAGACCGTATTTGTCCAAAACCCCGAAGTTTTTAGCCGCATTTTTCGGTGAAGCGTTTGTCTTGATTTCTATAGGATAAACTTTGTTCTGCGACAGATAAATTATATCAATTTCCTTCTGATCCTTATCGCGGTAGTAAAAAAGCAATTTCTTTGGATCTGCACCGTGCGAAAGCAGATTTTTAAGAAGCTCGCTCACGACATAAGTCTCAAAAAAAGCGCCGCTCATCGCGCAGTTTTCAAGCATTTCGGCATTCGGCCACTTACACAAGTAAGCACAGAGACCGGTATCGGTGAAATAAAGTTTCGGAGCTTTGATTATTCTGTTCGAAGCCTTTGCCGCAAAAGGCTGAAGCAAATAAATTATGCCTGAAGTCTCAAGCACGGAAAGCCATTTTTTACAGGTTCTGACATCGATGCCGACGCTGTTTGAAATCTCGTCATAATGCAGCTCGCAGGCAGTTCTCAGGGCAATGAGCGACATAAAATTTCTGAAAGTCGTCTCGTTTCCGGCAGAAATCAGTTTTCTCACATCCTTTTCTATGTAAGTTGCGATGTATGACTTGAAATAAATGTCATGTTCCGAGTTCCCAAGGCAGACATCCGGCATTCCGCCGGTAAAAATATCCTCGAAAATCTCCTTTTTTGTGCGGTATTTGAACGAATTTTCGCGCTCTCTTTTGAGAAGTTCCGCAATTTCCGGCGTGAATCCTGCACCTTCCGCACCCTGTTTTTCAGCCTGAGAAAACGAAAGCATTTCGACTATGCCGCATCTTCCGGCAAGAGATTCCGAAATTCCCTGCTGAAGCTCAAATCTGTTAGAACCTGTCAGGATATACATGAGTTTCCGCTCGCCGCCATTTTTGATAATGCGCAGACGCTCTTCATCAATTATCTTTTTTATTTCGTCAAGCAGTTTCGGAACTTTCTGGATTTCATCGATAACCAGAGGCGTTCCGTAAGTTTCCAGAAACAGTTTCGGGTTGCTCTCCGCCAGTGCGCGGTCATCGGTGTCATCCAGCGTAACACGCCTGTATTTTTCGCCAAAAAGATGATCGACCGTAGTAGATTTCCCGACCTGACGCGGCCCGTAAACCACGATGCACGGCAACGATTCCGCAACTTTTTCAATGTTTTTTTCAACAGTTCTTTTGATATACACGCCTCTCCTCCGAAACAAAATACGACTTTAAATATCATAATTTTCCGACCAAATCAACATTGCGATGTCGTTTTGGTCGAAGTCTTTTATGCTTTTCAAAAAAATGTTTTCCGCTGACATATCTTCCATTCAGAGAGATTTCCGCTATAATTCCGACGTTTTTGTTTTTCACGGTTGGTGGAGAAATGAAAAAAATCGTCTGCATATTTTTTCTGATCCTGGCGATGCTTCCTTTATTCGCCGAGGAAAAGAGTGAAAAAGCGGATAAAAATTTCAATATCTGGGGAAGTGGAAAAGTTTTTACACTCGACCCTCTGACAGACGGAATTTTGCTCGGAACAGGCATACTGCTCACTGGAAGTGAAATAATTCTGGACGATATGCTGGAACTCAACCGCAAAAAATATGACGGAAGCATTTACGACAAAAGCGATGTCAACCCGTTTGACCGCAAACTGATGCAGCCCTATTCGAAAATCCACGACGGAGCAGCCGATTTTCTGCTGATAGCGTCGCTGACGACTCCGGTTATTCTGCTTTCAACCGACAAAAAAGAATGGTTCACCAACGGCGTGATGTACATCGAGACTATTCTGATAGCCAACGGTTTGAAAGAACTTGCAAAACTCGCCGTAAACCGCAAACGGCCATATATGTATTCCGACCGCGATTTACCGCAGGACGAGATCGATAACGGCGACTGGGCGAAATCAATGCCTTCGGGTCACACGACTTTCGCCTTTGCGAGCGCGGCCTTTCTGACCTACACTTTCTGCAGATATTTCCCTGATTCCCCTTGGCGGATTCCCGTTTCCATAGGCAGTTACGCCATTGCAACCGGAGTAGCGGCTCTGCGTGTTTCAAGCGGAAAGCACTTTTTGAGCGATATCCTTACCGGCGCCGCAATCGGAACCGTCGTCGGAGTCATGGTACCTTTCCTACACACTTTAAAGACCAAAAACGACATGAGCGTCGCCGTGACGGGAAACGGATTAAGTTTGACGATGAGGTTTTAACAAACGAATATTGGAAGAGACATGAAAACAGAAATAGATCCCAAGGAAAGCAGCCGTTCCGAAGCCTTCAGGCTTTGGATGACGGCACCGGTGCCGATGGTGACCTTGGTAAAAACGATGGATGTGAGCCGTCTGCTCAAAGTGAGCGGAAAGAGCGGTATAAAGTTCAATACGCTGATGTGCTGGTGCATAGTCAGAGCTGCAAGCGGAATGAAGGAATTTTACACACTGCCGGAAAGAGGAAAACTCTTCCGGTATGACACGCTCGCAGTCAATGTCGTCGTAAGAAACGTCAAAGGAGGAATCAACTCCTGCGACATTCCTTTTTCGGATGATCTGCGGCAGTTTAACAGCGACTATATGAAACTTACAGTCAAAACTGCTGACGAGTGCAGAAGCAGTTATCTTGACGGGTGTATGATCATCGGAACATCGGCGATGATACAGACGGAACTCGACTACATCATAAATCAGTACACAGATAAATTCAGCAATCCGATGGTGATGTGGGGAAGATACCGCAAAGGCTTCTTCAAAACCACGCTGCCGGTCTCTTTCCAGTTTCACCATGTCCAGATGGACGGCGGGGACGCGGCAAGATTTCTTGAACAGCTGCAGAAAGAGATAGAAGGTTTGAGAATTTCTAAACGCTAATATTTTATCAAAAAATTGACTTTTTAGCCGATAAACGCTAATATGTTGGCGATTTTGAGGTGTAAGAATGATAGTGCTGAAAACTCCGCAGGAAATGGCTGTCGATGCCGCGACGCGCTTTAAAGAAATGAGAAAGGCAAAAAAAATCAAACTAAAAGATTTGAGCAAGAATAGCGGCGTTCCCTATTCCACGATCAGACGGTTTGAAAGCAGCGGAGAAATATCTTTTCTTTCGCTCGTTAAAATCGTTTCCACTATCGGCGAAGACGAAGAGATCGCAAATCTGTTTACCCGGCGCATACCCGCATCAATAGAGGAGATTATCCGTGAAAACCTCAGATAGGATCGAAGTTTTTTTGAACGGGACAAAAGTCGGCACAATGGTTCCCTACCAGAAACGGCTGACCGCTTTTGAATATTCCGATGAATGGCTTAGAAACGGATTTTCAATCAGTCCCTTTTCGCTGCCTCTGCAGACCGGAGTGAAAATCGCAAAAGCAGATCCTTTCGACGGAATCTTCGGGATATTTGCCGATTCGCTTCCCGACGGCTGGGGCAGACTTCTGGTCGACCGGATGCTCAGAAAAGCGGGAGAACGTCCGGAAGAAATTGATCCCTTTTCTCGTCTCTCCATTGTCGGAGCCTCGGGAAAAGGAGCTTTGGAATACAAACCGGTTTACAACCTGCAAACCGCGGAACAAACCGACGACCTTGACCACCTTGCCGAAGAATGCCGGAAAATCCTTCAAACAGAAGATTCAGGTGATTTAGATACGCTCTTTGCCATGGGCGGTTCTTCCGGAGGAGCGCGGCCGAAAGTAACGATCAGGCTGGGTGGAGAAGATTGGATCGTGAAATTTCCGTCATCGGGTGATCCGGCAGATATCGGTTTTATGGAATACGAATACAATCTCTGCGCGAAAGCCTGCGGCATCGAAATTCCTGAAATCAGACTTTTTCCCTCTGATTTATGCCCGGGATATTTCGGCTGCAAACGCTTCGACAGAGTGAAAACCCCGCTTGGAGAGAAAAAAATCCATACCGCTTCCGTTTCGGCTCTGCTGGAAACATCCCACAGAATCCCGGCACTTGATTACTGCTCGCTGCTTGCCTTGACTTGGCAGCTTACAAAACAGGCGGAAGAAGTGGAAAAAATGTTCACTCTAATGTGTTTCAATGTTTTTGCACACAACAGAGACGACCATTCCAACAATTTTTCTTTTGTTTATGACGGCAGCTGGCATCTCTCTCCGGCTTACGATCTGACTTATTCGAACTCTGTCGGCGGAGAACACGCAACCACAGTCGCCGGAGAAGGAAAAAATCCGACAATGAATGATATTCTTGCCGTTGCAAAAAAAGCCGGCATTAAAGAATCTCTTGCGAGACAAGTAGCTGAAAAAGTTCAGAAAACAGCAAATGTGCGGCTTGGAAAAATTATGGAGTCAAGATAGATGATCCAGGACATAGATCCAAGTAAATTCGATATCGCTTTTAAAAACCTAAAGCTTCAAGAGACTGATTTCATTCTCTATTTCAACAAAAACGGCGAGATTCTCGTCAAAGCGGAAGGCGGACACATTTTGTTTCCGTCTGCAAAAAATTCGCCGGCAACAGAAAAAATAATTTATCTCTTTTCCGTGGATGAAAAACGCTATTTTCTTGCCGTCACCCAGGATGAAATTTCGCTCGCAGGCTTTAGCTATCAGGGCTTGCGTGAGCTGCGCGGAAGCTGCGGGAATGCCGATCTTCTTGTCGCATTCACGGCATATCACTTGTGGCGCTGGTACACGGACAACCATTTTTGCGGAAGATGCGCGGCAGAACTTTCCTTTTCCGAAACCGAACGCGCTTTAGTCTGCAAAAAATGCGGAAACACGATATATCCGCGCATAAATCCGGCTGTCATCGTGGCTGTCACGAAAGGCGATTCCCTTTTGGTCACGAGGTATCGCAACGGTTATAACCACAACGCGCTCGTCGCAGGTTTTACAGAGATCGGTGAAACTTTGGAGCAGACCGTGGCCCGCGAAGTTATGGAAGAAACCGGCATAAAGGTCACAAACATCCGCTACTACAAATCGCAGCCGTGGGGGATCGCGCAGGATATTTTAGTCGGTTTTTTCTGCGAAGCTGAAGGCGATGACGAGATCCGTCTTGATGAAAACGAACTGAAGTCCGCACAGTGGCTCAAACGCGATGAGATCGAGCTGCAGCCGGACAGTATCAGCTTAACCAACGAAATGATGAAGATGTTTAAAGAGGGAAAAATCCATGATCGGTTACTGCGGCCTTGACTGCGAAAAGTGCGACGCATACATCGCGACAAAAAACAACGATGATTCATTGCGCGAGAAAACGGCGAAACTCTGGAGCGAACTGAATCACGCCACAATTCTCCCCGAGCACATCAACTGCACAGGATGCCGCGCCAAAGGGATCAAAACCTTCTACTGCGAAAACCTCTGTGCTGTCCGCAAATGCGCTATGAAAAAGGGTTTTACGACATGCGGCGACTGCCGGAAAATGGAAGAATGCCAAACTCTCGGAGTGATTACCGCAAACAATCCGGATGCGCTGAAAAATCTGAAGTCAGCGTCTTGCATCAGACCTACTGTGAAATTTTAAGACAAGAACTTGAATTTCTGCAATATAATAAAGCTTTTGATGCAGTCCGTTCACGAATAAGATTAAAAAAATGAGTTATAAACTACGTTATCTTCAGTTGGCAAAAGAAAAGACAATGGAAAAAAGCTTGTATGATAGGCATATTGATGGGGCAAAAAAACATCATCTTCAACTTCTACTCCGTCATAAATCGAAATATTGTTCAGCACTTTTACTTCCCCAATGTTTCAAAAAAGGATGGTAGCCACCGCGAAGACCTATCGGAATAGCATTTCTGATATTGAATGCAATTTCAACCGCGTTTCTTGCATCATTTAATGAGAAACCTTCGCCTGCAAGAATCTTTTCGTAACTTTTTGTATGCAGATCGGTAAAACCTTCGCTGAATTCAAGTTCCTCACCGTCAATTGTTATCGAACGGTAAGTTCTTTTGCCGGCTTCTCTGACGTTTTGCGACAGCATATTTTCGTTCGTGCTCAGAAACCATCTAACTCTAGCGCGCTGAAACTGTATAAAACCTGCGGCAACATCTCGTTCCCGAACATGAAGAATATTTTTCTGAACATACCCGAAAATCCATTGAAGCATATCAAAAAAATGAATTCCAATTTCCGTCACTATACCGCCAGATTTGGAAATATCGCCCTTCCATGAAACATCAAACCATTTGCCGCGGCTTGTAATATAGGTTAGATCCACATCGTAGACTTTATCTTTTGCGCCTTCTTCAATGCGTTTTTTCAGCTCGGTAATTGTAGGATGCAAACGAAGCTGCAAAATCGTGTTTACGTGATGTCCTGTTTCGTTTTCGATTATCTGCAAGTTGTCAACAGTCCATGGATTAAGTACGAGCGGCTTTTCGCAAATCGCATCGGCCTGGTTTCTTAAAGCGACTCTGATATGGGCATCGTGAAGATAGTTCGGCGAAGTGATACTGACAAAATCTATTTTGGTTTCGCGCCGTCTCAATTTATCCAGATATCTGTCAAAAAGCTCGAATTCCTTAAAAAATTCGGCATCGGGAAAATATGAATCTATTATTCCGATACTGTCGTTTGGGTCAAGCATCGCCAGCAGACGGTTTCCTGTATCTTTTATTGCACGCATGTGCCGCGGAGCTATGTATCCGGCTGCGCCGATTAAGGCAAAATTTTTCATTTTTTTCAACAATCAAAAAACACGATATTTTATCAGAATTTTATAAACAGCCAAAAATTTACAACTACGTATTTATTATAGCGTAATTTTCACTATTACTGAATAGTTTTCTAAGCACCATATTATTCATTGCGTGATTCCCCTTGTACGATGTCAAATTACCGACAATAAAGCCACCTGAGGTAAACATGTCACCAATAGCATCAAGAATTTTATGCCGTGCGATTTCATTTTCCCAACGTTGATTCAATGCTTTATCTCTATCGTAAATAACAGTATTTTTTTCATCCGCCCCAAGTCCCATATTTCGCTTTCTTAGATATTCCCATTCTGAACGTTTGCCAAATGTCCGTGCAGGCGCTAAATTTTGGGAAAAATTAGTAATTGACCGCTGTGTCCCATCATAAGAATAATCAAAAGACTGCATCTTTCCTTCCACACGAAAGTCTGCATGGATATTTAGTGCACTATTTTGTGACGGTAAAAGTTCAACATAACTGTCATTTTGTCGTTCAATCGGTAACTCAGGCCAAATTTCATGAGCTGTAACCCTAACAGGCTTTTTTACAATTATTTTTTGATTTTGATTTTTTCCTTTTGTGATACCTGCTTCTGTAATTTTATTATAAAACGAACTTGCACCACCGTCCAGAATAGGAACTTCGACACCATTAATCTCAATAAGAGCACTGTCCACACCTGCAATAAACAAGGCCGCCATCAAATGTTCTATTGTTTTAACATGTACACTTTTTAAGTTTCCAATTGTTGTATTTCTGTTTGTGTCACACACATTTTTGTATATTGCTTGAACGAGAGTTTCATTATACAAATCAGCGCGACGAAAAAAAATTCCCAATTTATTATACGCTCGTACAGTCATCTTTACAGGCAATCCAGAATGAATACCGATACCCGAAAAACCGACATCTTGTTCGACTGTGCGCAAGTTCATTTCCTCTAATCAGTCGCCAAATTAAGCACGTAATTTTTATTTTTTAAGAACTCCTCTGTTATCATAGAGCTCTTAACATCAACTCTTAATTCTAACTCATATGATGTTTTTTTCCATTTTTGTACTATAGAAATAACCAACTAGAGAAAATGAAAAATTATTGTCTTTTTTTCACGTTTTACTATTATTACATGGATTTGATTTTTTATAAATGGAGATAGCTGTGCTGGTAGGAAATGGTTATAGTATTTTGGTTATTTCGCCATCTAATATATCAAACGAATTGACAATCACTAAGAACGTTTTAAATAAATGGAATAAAAAATATTCAAACGATAGAAAAAAGTTTCTATTTCTTGATGTCGATTCCGGAGAATTGAATGATAGAAATACGGAAAGATTAGAAAATGCAGATTTGGTGATTGGAATTTTTTTTGACGAACCAGATGATTCCACAAAGAATAAGATTAAAAATGAGATTGAGAAACGTAAAGAATATCCAACTTTACTTTATTTTATAAATTCCAATAGTCTTCCAACAGGACTTGATGATCCAAAAATATGCAGACTATGTTCAAAAGAAGAGTTTGAGTTCTTTCTAACTTGTGATATTTGCGCTATTGATGATTTTAATAACGATGCCTCCATGAAATGTGGGGTGATAAACATATCTGTATTTGTAGAAAACAGCGAGAAACAAGATCAAAAAACCGAATTCGCAAAAGTGACATATTTTATTTCTTCGTTTTTTTATTCTCCAGAAAAACCTGTAACATTTCGAGCCAATGTAAGAGTAAATCCTGATAAATCTTTTGAAAAACTTATTGATTTTCAACATTTCGAACCACCGGTGAAGGTTTTAAATGATCGAAATGCATCGTATAAGGAATATGAAATTAAAGATACTGCACACAATAGCGATGAACTTTTTTTTACTGGTGAAATAATTACTTGGCAAAAATTATGGAGAAATGATTCGTCAAAAGGTGGAATATCATTTACTTTTCCATATTATGCAAATTATTTCATTATCAATATAGATATCTCACAAGCTAAGTTTATCAGAGACTACCATTGTGTGCCAAAATTATATAATAATAAGAATAGAGAATTGAATCTCGTTTACTTCTTTAATGAAGATAGCTATATCTACACCATGCAAATTCCAAAAGCTGAGGCAGGTTCGAACATGGCTTTTGAATGGGAGAAAAAACAGGAAAATAAAAAATGAATATTCCTCAACAAGAAGACTATATTTTATCAAAATTTGAAAGAGATTTGTCAAGGTCTACATACAAATTAGTGAGAAAATATGTTGTAGATAGTGAACATCCCAGTGCCATAATAATGACTCCAGAAGGATATCCTTATTGTATTATAAAAATTATATGCGTAAAAACTTGTTTTCCCAACAAAAAAATTAAAATTAAGACCAAAAATGCGAAAGCAAAATTTGCTATAATCACAGATGGCAATATCTATCAGCTTTTTGAAAACAATGGCAGTTGTGTCAAAAAACTAAACTACAATAACTACGAGGAAATCATAAAAAAGCTCCTCGAAAAAAACGAGAATAATGATAAGACCCAAATTTGTGACTATATTAAAGGCAATCTTGATATCAGGATAGAAAAAGATGATATAAAGTTCGGACAAGATTTTACAGTTTTTATAGAAAATAAACAAAAAGAAGAGGAATTGATAAATAATCTTTTTCATTTTGAAGATTTTGGAGGAACTGTTTATAGATACATTCCTCTGGAATCCTTATTTAAAACATTACAAAACAGCACTATACGTATGAGTGGGCTCCCGGGAATGAATGATGTTTCTGAAGTAGATTATGTAGAAAAATTTCTATATGGGAAGTCGTTAAATTCTGACGAAATAAATAATATATTTATATTGTCTTGCAGTATAGACAAAGACGATGATTTGACACAATGGCGATTATATGCCGATGACGCGAAAGGAGCCCGGTTAAAATTTAATAATTTTAACAAAAAAGATGATGCTTTTACTTTTAGAAAAATAAAATACATCGATACAGATTTTGAACCACTCAAAAAATTAAAGGGATTGGTAGAATATGTTAAGAGAGTTACAGGTTATACTTTTGTTTTTAAAACACTTCACGAGTGGTGTCATTTTATAAAACCTAAAGATTATGCAATCGAATCGGAAGTGAGACTTTTATATAATTCATCTAAGTCTCGAAAAGTATTACACCGTTCCGATGACTGGTTGTTTGCATATGGAACAAGTATCGCAAATCCGTTTATAGATTTGAGTCTTAGCAACCTTTACAATAAAGATGATAAGGAAGTTTTTCCGTTAAAACTTGTAGATATAAAGCTTGGCCCTAAATGTCCGGAACGTGAAACAAACAAATCTCAATTAAGAAAATTAATCCAAGAGAAGAAAAATATTTTTAAAATTACACAAAAGCAAAAGGGGAAAAAGTTTTTCTATGTGTACCGAACAAACAGAAGTCTGCTAGAAAAATTAATATTAGTGAATGCCAAGAAAAAGGAAACAATAGATGTTTCCTATTCAAGCATAAAACATTACAGATAATATCCCAAATCCTCCAACCCTAAGCTTTAGAAAAAGGGTCGCACTGACTTGGAATAAAGTTGTGGGAACGATTTTCAATAAAATCTATGACATCCATAGCATATTTATTATTTTTAACTTCATCGTTAACCTTGACCAAGTGTTCTGAAACAGTGCCTTCAATTCCATGAAAAACAGCATCATAAACACTGTGAATTGCATGCATATCTTTGTTTGTAAACCCATGACGTCTCAGCCCGACACGGTTTATCGTGCGATATTTGGCACGTGGAGTTCCTTCATATATGGCATAAGGCAACACGTCACTGGTTACGGCAGACATTCCTGTAATAAATGCATTACGTCCGATACGCAAACACTGTGCTACCATAACGCCACCGGACAAAACTGCGAAATCTTCAATTTCTACATGACCTGCAATCTGAACCAGATTAGTAAGAATCACATTATTACCAATCTTGCAGTCGTGCCCGACATGAGCATTAACCATAATTAGACAATCGTCACCGATTTCCGTGCCATCAGACGCCGGTGTTCCAGAATGGATTGTTACATATTCACGAATGCGGCACCGTTTTCCGATACGCAGTCCTGTCATTGTGTTTTTATCCTGCCATTTTAAGTCCTGGCTCATCATGCCAAGAACAGCAAAGGGATATACGATCGAATCATCACCGATTGTAGTGTTTCCATCAATGATAACATTGGAAACCAATTCCACACGATCGCCCAAAACAACATTCGGACCAATGATACAATTCGGACCAATTTTGCAATCAGCACCTAAAACGGCTCCTTCGTGAATTATAGCAGTTGGATGTATTGCCATAAGATTAAACTCCTTAATTCGCCATCACGGCAAAAAAACGCAGTAATTTAGCACACTTTAAGGAAATGGCAATTTTTTTTGTCAAAAACTGTGCTTCCACAAAATGTTTCTCCAAAACAGCTCTGCAAATGCACTTCAGGAAATAATTCCAATTGACAGGTTTTTCGCTATAATTTTCAGTATTTCGATTTTTAAGGATTTAAAATGGAAAATATCAGCCAAAAAGAGTTGTCAGAACGCGACATTATTTCAAAATATATTCTTCCTGCGATTGCCAGATCGGGCTGGGATATGCAGAAGCAGGTGCGGGAGGAAGTAACTTTCACCGATGGCCGTATTTTTGTAAAAGGCAGGCGGACCCGGCGCGGCGAAAAGAAACGTGCGGACATCATTTTGTATTACAAGCCTGATATTCCGCTTGCTGTAATCGAGGCAAAAGACAATTCCCATTCTGTCGGAGCGGGTTTGCAGCAGGCTCTTGGTTATGCGGAAACACTGGATATTCCTGTCGCGATCAGCTCCAACGGAAGCGGTTTTGTTATTCAATACCGCAAAAACTGCGGTGGTTCAGACAAAGGAGTTACGGAAGAGCTTGATCTGAACAGTTTCCCGGCTCCTGACGAGCTTTGGGAGTGCTACAAGCGCTACAACGGTATTCATGGTGAAGAGCCGGAACAAGTTTCGCTCTCATCGTATTTTTACGGCAGCGACAGCTATGCTCCGCGATACTATCAGCGTATAGCAATAAACCGCACAGTGGAGGCAATTGCCAGAGGACAGAACAGAATTCTCCTTGTAATGGCTACCGGCACGGGAAAAACCTATACTGCTTTTCAAATTATCTACCGTTTGTGGAAGAGCGGTGTAAAAAAACGCATCCTTTATCTTGCAGACCGCAACAATCTGATTTCCCAGACCAAAAAGGGGGATTTCAAGCACTTCAAGGACAAACTCACTATCATCAGAAATAAGAAAATCGACAAATCTTACGAGATATACCTTGCACTTTACCAGGGACTTACGAATTATGACGAAGAAACAGATGCTTTCCGTAAATTCAGCCCCAATTTTTTTGACCTGATTATCGTTGACGAGTGTCATCGCGGTTCTGTTGATGAAGACAAGGCCTGGCACAAAATCCTCTCTTATTTTTCAAGTGCGGCGCAAATCGGTATGACCGCAACGCCAAAAGAGACAAAAGCTCTCTCCAATATCGAATATTTCGGTGAACCTATTTACACATATTCGCTGAAACAGGGTATTGATGACGGATTCCTGGCTCCTTACAAAGTTCTGCGTGTCGGGCTGAACACCGATCTTGAAGGTTACCGCCCGGAGCACGGCAAAACCGATATAAACGGCGAACTTGTTGAAGACCGTCTTTACAATACAAAGGATTTCGACCGCACAATAATAATCGACGAAAGAACCGATACTGTGGCTAAAAAAGTCATGGAATTTCTCTGCGCTTCGAACCCTTACGACAAAACTATTGTTTTCTGCATAGACATTGAACACGCTGAAAGAATGCGGCAGGCGCTGCTAAAGTATGCTCCGCGGGAAATTACTGCAAAAACGGACAAATACATTGTCAGAATTACCAGCGATGATCCTGTTGCAAAAGGCTATCTTGGAGATTTCATTGATCCAGAAAAAACATATCCGGTTATCGCAACGACTTCAAAACTTCTGACTACCGGCACGGACGCTAAGACCTGCAAACTGATTGTTCTCGATTCAAACATCGGCAGTATGACGGAATTCAAGCAGATAATCGGCCGCGGAACACGCGTAGAGGAAAATTTTGGCAAACTCTACTTTACAATCCTCAACTTCCGAAATGTCACCGACAAATTTGCAGACAAGGATTTTGACGGTGCGCCGGTTAAAATCAAGGAGGCAAAACAGGATGAAAAACTTTCTGAAGATATGATCGATGAAGGTTTTGGCGAAAATCAGATCGATCCTGTTACCGGCGAAAAAGTCGGTTTTGGGGAATTTGTTTATCCTGATCCGCATTCAGGCACCATTAATGTCGCAGAAGAAGAACCGGCTTACAGGCCCAAAGTCCGCGTTGCAGGGGTGGATGTCAGCATTTTAAGTGAAAGAAGGCAGTTTTTGGATTCCAACGGAAAGCTCATAACCACAAGTCTGAAAGAATACACTAAAAACGGCCTGCTGACTTCTTACCGTTCCCTGGACAACTTTTTGCAGACATGGAACGATGCGGAAAAGAAGCGTGCGGTCATTCAGGAACTTGAGGCGCAGGGGCTGATTTTTGAAGATCTGAAAGAGGAAATCAAATCTGATCTCGATGTTTTTGACCTTATCTGTCACATTGCATGGGATGCTCCGGCTCTTACACGCCGAGAAAGAGCCGAAAACGTGAAGAAACGCAATTACTGGACAAAATACGGAGACAAAGCCCGTTCCGTCCTTGCAGCCCTTCTGGACAAATATGCAGAAACAGGAATCGAAGAAATCGAGGATATGAAAATCCTGACAGTAGAACCCCTGAAAAACTTCGGGACACCGCAGGAAATAGTAAATATCTTCGGGGGAAAAACACATTATCTTGAAGCAGTCAAGGAACTGGAAAGCGAAATTTACAGGGTGGCGTAAGGAGAAATAGTGATAAATGAGCGAATGGAAAAAAGTAAAAATCGGGGATGTTTGCAGAATAGAAAAAGGCACAACAGGCATTGCAAGTGCAGAACCGGGCAAATATCCTTTGGTAGTTACCGCCGAAGAACGGAAAACCTGCTTGACATATCAGTTTGACTGCGAAGCCGTTTGCATTCCGCTTGTTTCATCCAGCGGACACGGCAAAAAGTCCCTTAAAAATGTTCATTATCAAAGCGGAAAGTTCGCGCTTGGAACAATTCTGTGCGCCATAATTCCAAACAATCCGCAAGAACTGGATGCGCGCTATCTCCATCAGTATCTTCAATTTTACAAAGACATAATTCTCGTTCCTCTGATGAAAGGCGCGGCCAATGTTTCTCTTTCCATGAAAGATATCGCAACCGTAGAATTTCCCATGCCGCCAATAGAACGCCAAAAAGAACTTTCAAATCTTTTTGTCTCGCTCCAGGAAAAGCACAAAGAACTCTCTGCCGAATTTGAAAAGCAGACCGAATACGCAAAACTTCTTCGCCAGAACATCCTGCAAGATGCCATTGAAGGGAAACTCACCGCCGACTGGCGCAAAGACCATCCAGTAATCAAAGGAGATCCCGACCACGATGCAGAAACATTGTTTGAACAGATTCAGAAAGAACGAAACGCCGAGAAAAAACAGAAGAAATTAGCTCCTATCACAGACGAAGAAAAACCTTTCGAAATCCCAGAGAGTTGGAAATGGGTAAGGTTGAATGATATTTGTTCTAATATTGTTGACTGCCCTCATACAACACCTCTGAAGAGCAATGAAAAAACACAATACCCTTGTATAAGAACTTCTGAAATACAAAATGGTGAAATCAATTGGGAGTCAATGCAATATATTGATTATACGGAATATAAAAAAAGAACTACTCGATTGCTTCCTAAGAAGAATGATATCGTTTATGCTAGAGAAGGTGCATTTGGGGATGCCGTCTTATTGCCAGAAGGGTATAATTTTTCTTTAGGTCAAAGAACCATGTTGCTTCGAGTTCTAGTAAATCCAAAATATGTCTTGAATTCCTTTTTATCACCTTTTTTATATGCACAAGCTCTTAAACAGAATAGAGGAGCAACAGTTGGGCATGTAAATGTTGCAGATGTAAAATCATTTACGATATCTCTTCCCCCATTAAAAGAACAAGAAGAAATAGTAAATAAAGTTGAACACTTACTTGCAAAAGTAACAGAATTAGAAAATCAAATTGCAGAACGAGAAACATACACAAAACAACTAATGCAGAGCATATTGAAGGATGCGTTTGGGGAGGAAACTCCAAAACGCCAAAATGACGCTTTGGATGTCGCTTTGGACGGAGCAAAAAACTAAAGTCGGAATAAATGTCGGTTTAAATGAGGGATAAAAAGAGGGATTAAATGAGGGATTAAAAACAGGAGAAATAAATGCCGAACATAAATGGAATCATAAAAACTTTGCAGAACATCATGCGTAAAGATGCCGGTGTTTCCGGAGACGCGCAGAGAATTGAGCAGCTCGGCTGGATGATTACACTCAAGATTCTTGACGACAAAGATGCTGAAATGGAACTTCTGGATGATGATTATGTTTCTGTGATTCCGCCTGATTTGCAGTGGCGTGCATGGGCGTCAGACAGCGAAGGAATCACCGGCGATGCAATGAAAGAATTTGTTGATGGAAAACTTTTCCCCGGATTGCAGAATCTGGATGTTTATTCGGGTTCGGAGGGAATAAACAAACGGGCTGTTCTTGTGCGTGATATTTTTGCCGGAACAAACAACTACATGAAAAACGGCACAATTATCCGGCAGGTTGTGAACAAACTGAATGAGATCGATTTTAATGCGAGCGAGGACAGACACACTTTCGGCGACATTTACGAGAGCCTTTTACGCGATCTGCAAAGTGCCGGAAATTACGGAGAATTTTACACTCCGAGAGCTGTCACGGAAATCATGACGGAAATTGTCAATCCGCGTCTTGGTGAAAAAGTTCTTGATCCGGCATGCGGAACAGGCGGATTTTTGACAAGCGCGATAGAAAATATCAGAAAGCAGGATGTTCACTCGGTAGAAGATTCAAAAATACTTGCAGAAACAATTTGCGGTCAGGAGTTAAAACCGCTTCCTTTCATGCTTTGCGTGACAAATCTGATTCTGCACGATATCGAGGTGCCGAATATTATTAACGGCGACAGCCTGAACCGCGAATACACAAGCATCGGCGCAAAAGAAAGAGTAGATGTAATTCTTGCAAATCCACCTTTCGGCGCAAGTGTAAGCGACGGCGTGGAAACGAACTATCCCGCTCAGTTCAGAACGACGGAAAGTGCCGATTTGTTCCTGCTTTTAATGATGCGCTATCTGCGTAACGGCGGCAGAGCTGCAATAGTTTTACCGGACGGATCTCTGACCGGAGACGGCGTAAAACAAAGGATCCGCGAGGAATTTTTAACACAGTGCAATGTCCACACAATTGTGCGCCTGCCGAACTCAGTTTTCCAGCCTTATGCAAGCGTGGCGACAAACCTGCTGTTTTTCACAAAAGGAGAACCGACAAAGGAAATCTGGTACTGGGAGCACAAACTGCCCGAAGGACAAAAGTCGTATTCCAAGACAAAACCGATCCAAAAATCTGAATTTGCTTCTCTTCTTGCATGGTGGAACAACCGCAGCGAAAACGATACGGCTTGGAAAGTTCCCATAGAAAAAATTTCTGAAAACGGCTGGAATCTCGACATAAAGAATCCTTTCCAGAAAGAAGAGGAAATCACTTATTCTACAGCAGAACTCCTTGATATGCTTCAGGAATCATTCAAAAAAAGCGAATCTTTACTGGAAGAACTGCGGAAACAGAACGCGTAACGGAGTCCTTATGAAACAATATACTGTTATTGGAATGAGCTGCGCGGCATGTCAGGCGCGAGTTGAAAAGGCTGTGGCAAAAGTCGAGGGAGTTGAATCGGTAAGCGTGAGTCTCCTCACAAATTCGATGGGGGTCGAGGGTTCGGTCTCTGACGAAGCGGTCATCAAAGCAGTTCAAGAGGCGGGGTATGGTGCAAAACTGAAAGAAAATGATGCAAACGAAAATGTGTTGAGCGATACCGAAACGCCGAAACTCAAAAAAAGGCTACTCTCATCCGTGATTTTTCTCGTTGTTTTAATGTACATCACGATGGGTCACCACATGCTGGGTCTGCCGCTTCCCGAGGGGCTTTCGCACAAATATCTGGCCTTGATCCAGATGATTCTTGCGGCAATCGTCATGAGCATAAACAACAAATTTTTTACAAGCGGTTTCCGCTCGGTTTTCCACGGCGCGCCGAATATGGATACACTGGTCGCACTCGGATCAAGTGTCTCTTTCGGCTGGAGTTTTTATGTCCTCTGCCTGATTTTCGCCGACCCTCCTGAGTGCAAGGAACTTTACCACAATCAGCTTTACTTTGAATCAGCCGCGATGATCCCGGCATTGATAACGGTCGGAAAGATGCTTGAAGCGATCTCAAAAGGAAAAACTACAAACGCTCTCAAAGGGCTCATCGAACTTGCGCCGGCAAAGGCGATTCTGCTTAAAAACGGCGTCGAGACCGAGGTAAAAGCTGAAGAAGTCAAGGTCGGAGACATTTTCATCGTGCGCCCCGGAGAAAAAATTCCGGTTGACGGAATCGTCATTTCGGGAACAAGCGCGGTCGATGAATCGGCTCTGACAGGCGAATCGGTTCCAGTTGACAAAAACATTGGCTCAAACGTGAGCGCGGCAACTATAAACAAGACAGGACATCTCACCTGCAAAGCGTCAAAAGTGGGCTCCGACACCGCTCTGGCTCAGATTATCAAACTTGTTTCCGAGGCCGCGGCGACAAAAGCTCCGATCGCAAGGATAGCGGACAAAGTTTCCGCATACTTCGTTCCGGCTGTAATTTTTATCGCCCTTATTGTCTGCTTCGGCTGGCTTATCGCAGGAGAAACTCTTGCTTTCGCGCTGGCGAGAGCGATTTCTGTCCTTGTCATCTCATGCCCCTGCGCTCTTGGCTTAGCTACACCTGTTGCGATAATGGTTGGAAGCGGAGTAGGCGCAAAAAACGGAATACTTTTCAAAAGCGGCTCATCCCTTGAATCGGCCGGAAAAACCGAGATCATAGCTCTCGACAAAACAGGAACCATAACCTCGGGAAAGCCTGAAGTTACCGACATTCTGCCCGCTTCGGGAATCACTGAAAACGAACTTCTTGAAAAAGCGTTCTCGCTTGAAATAAAAAGCGAGCACCCTCTCTCAAAAGCTGTCGTCAAAAAGGCTGAAACACTTGGTTTGAAGGCGCTTGAAACAGCCAATTTCCGCATTCTGCCCGGAAACGGAGTCGAAGCAAAAATCGGAGAGAAAATCCTTCGCGGCGGAAACGAAAAATATATTTCAGAGTTCGCAAATCTTCCCGAAAACCTCGCGAAAGCCGCATCAACACTAGCCGAAGCAGGCAAAACTCCGCTTTATTTCTGCGAAAACGAAAAAATTCTGGGGATCATCGCAGTCGCAGATAAGATAAAACCAGATTCGGCGAAAGCGATAGAAGAAATGCACAAAATGGGACTTTCAGTAATAATGCTGACGGGCGACAACGCAAAAACGGCAAAGGCAATAGGCGCGGAAGCTGGAGTTGACGAGGTCATCGCCGGAATTCTGCCCGAAGAAAAAGCAAAAGCGGTCGTCATGCTGCAAAAATACGGAAAAACAGCTTTCGTTGGTGACGGGATCAACGATTCCCCTGCATTGGCAAAGGCCGATACAGGCATTGCGATAGGTGCCGGAACAGATATTGCGATAGAGAGCGCCGAGATCGTTCTCATGAACAGTTCGCTGCTTGATGCTGCCGCCGCGGTAAGACTCAGCCGCAAAACTTTGAAAAATATACGCGAAAACCTTTTCTGGGCGTTTTTCTACAACATCGTCTGTATTCCGCTTGCAGCAGGGCTTTCCGCATGGAAAATGAACCCGATGATAGGAGCTGCGGCAATGAGCCTTTCAAGTTTCACAGTCTGCATGAATGCTTTGAGAATAAATCTGTTCAGAATCCATGACTCAAAACACGACAAAACCCTTATCCGAAAGGGGTTTGACGCAAATGAGCTGAAAAAGGAAATATTAGAAAACTTTGGTAAAAAAAGGAGTGAAAAAATGAAAAAAACAGTAAAAATCGAAGGAATGATGTGCCCGCACTGCGAAGCAGGAGTCAAAAAACTGCTTGAAGAAATGCCTTTCGTAGAATCAGCCGATGTCAGCCACAAAACCGGCGAAGCAATCGTCACACTTTCTGGCGAAATGGATGAAGCAACCGTCCGTAAAACCATCGAAGACAACGGATACAAGGTCGTATCGGTAGGCTAACTTCTCAAAAATTTAGAGAAAATATTCTGTTTATCCGCTTTTTGTGCTATAAACGGGCAGTTTTTTTATTTCGGAGAAAAAAATGTTCGAACAAATCGAAATTTTACCGCTCGGCGGACTGAAAGAGATCGGAAAAAACTGTATGCTTATTAAGGCGGGAAACGACGCGGTAATGATCGACTGCGGCATGGGTTTTCCGGGGAATGACGACTTTATGGAGGATGATTTTTTCATTCCGGACTTCGACATAATCGAAGAACTGGGAATAAATCTTCTTGGCTGCGTGATAACCCACGGCCACGAAGACCATATCGGCGGCGTGCCGTATCTCCTGCAGGAATTTGATGTTCCGGTCTACATGACGAACTTTCCGGCGCTTGTTCTGGCGGAAAGAATAGAGCGTTTCGCGGTTTACAAAAAAAATATCCGCACTTTGAATTACAAACATCCTGAAACTATAAAACTCGGTGATTTCACGATCGACATGATCGATGTTCCCCACTCTATTCCAGAGGCAAAGGCGCTTGTCATCAAAATCGGCGACTACACGATCCTGCACACCGGCGATTTTAAATACGAACCTGGCAAAGGCTCTCCTTTTACCGGAAAAATCCCTGAAAATATTGACATTCTCCTTTCAGACAGCACGAATATCGAGCGTCAGGGGCGCTCCGAAAGCGAAGAATCGATTCTCGGAAACATTGCCGACATCATTGAAAACGCCACGGGACGTGTAATTGCGACAGGTTTTTCGTCAAATACGACGCGAATAGGCAACATCATCAACATTTCTCTGCTCAAAGGGAGAACAGTCGGTCTTTTGGGGCGCAGCGTAAACACATATATGCAGATCGCTTCGGAGCTCGGCCACATCAAGCTTCCGGCATCGGTTCTCACCGACCAGACGAAGATAAACCGCGTTCCAGAAAACAAGATAACCCTTATCGTAACAGGCTCTCAGGCAGAACCGCGCAGCGTTATGAAGAGAATGAGCCTCGACATGATGAAGTCAGTTTCAATCCGCTACGGCGACACGATTTTCTTCAGCTCGAAAAATATCCCAGGAAATGAGCTTTCAATCGGCAGAATGATCGACAAGCTCATTGAAAAAGGAGCTGACGTCTACTACGAGAACACAGACAAAATCCATGTTTCAGGCCACGCTTTCCAGGACGACATCGTTCAGGCTTTCAAAGACGTTCATCCGCGTTACGTCGTTCCGGTACACGGTCACAGAAGGTTTCTCGATCTCAGCGCGAGACTTGCCGAAAAGAACGGTTTCAGCTCGGTCGTAATCAGCGACGGAGACATGCTCTGCTTCAAAAAAGGACGCCGCCCCTTCATTTCGCACACTTTTGAACTTTCGACAAAAGTTGTTTCGAACGGAGAATCGGACCTTATCGATTTCGAGAACATAAAAGAGCGCAAACGTATTGCCAAAGCGGGTTTCATGACAGTTATGATGACTGTCGACTTCTTCTCGAACGAGCTTCTGGCTGCTCCGAGAATAATTTCCGCAGGTATCGCGAACGCGGCGAAAATGAAGCAGATAGAGCGCGAAATAAAAGATATGATCGAAGACTACTTTCATGACGAACTCGCGGACGAACCTATTTGGAAGGATGTCGAAGAGGATATCCGCATAATGGTGCGCCACTATCTGACGGAACTTACCGACAAAAAACCGGTAGTTCACGCTATCATCGTAAATCTGGATTAGGAGGATAAAATGGAGCAATTTGTTCTTACACCGTGGCTGATCTGGGTAATTGTCGCAGTCGCGGCTTTTATTCTTGAAATTTTTATTCCCGGCTTCTGGGTGGCAATTTTGGGTATCGGCGCCCTTGCCGCGGTTCCGCTTGCAGCTTTAGGCGCAGATACAACCTGGCAGATTCTCGTTTTTGCTGTTGTTTCAGTCATCGCAGGAATATTTTTCAGACCGCTCGCACTCAAATACTTCTTCAAATCGTCCGAAAAACGCGAAGCAAACACAAACGCGATGATCGGAAAGAAGGCGAAAGTCACGGTAAAAATCACCGCTGACACTCCCGGCAAAGTCAAAATCGGAAGCGAAGTCTGGACAGCTCTTCCCGAAAAGGAGGAAGCAAGTTTCGAAATCGGCGAAACAGTTGAAATCACCGCCGTTGACGGCGCAAAAGTTATAGTAAAATCTCACAATTAGGAGGAAAACATGGTTTGGGTAATCGCTGTAATCTGCGTATTTGCGGTAATCATCATTGCAAAAGGGGCAAAAATCGTTCCGCAGGCAAAAGTCATCATCGTTGAAAGACTCGGAAAGTATCACTGCACGCTTCAGAGCGGCTTTAACATCATCGTTCCTATTATCGACAAGCCGCGCAAAATGGAAACAAGAGTCATGAAACAGCTCTACGACGGCAGAAAAATCATGGTAACAACTGAGCAGACCTTCATCGATCTGCGTGAAACCGTCCATGACTTCCCGAAGCAGAACGTTATTACGAAAGATAACGTCGTAATCGAAATCGATGCCATTCTTTACTACCAGATCACCGATCCGTTCAAGGCAATGTACGAGATTTCGAACCTTCCCGACGCGATCGAAAAACTCGCGAAAACGACGCTCAGAAACATCATCGGAAACATGGATCTTGACCACACTCTCTCAAGCAGGGACGATATAAACTCGAAAATGACCGAGATTCTTGATGAAGCGACCGACAAATGGGGCGTAAAAGTCAACCGCGTCGAAATTCAGGACATCAACCCGCCGCAGGACATCAAAAATGCGATGGAAAAACAGATGCGTGCAGAGCGCGACAAACGTGCTGCCATCCTTACGGCTGAAGCTGACAAACAGTCAAAGATCCTTGAATCTGAAGGTGAAAAGCAGAAAAACATCAACTATGCTGCCGGCATGAAGGAATCTAATATCCTCGAAGCAGAAGGTCAGGCTCAGGCTAAAATCAAAGTTGCAACGGCCGAAGCAGAGTCGATCCGTCTTATCGCAGACGCGATCAAAGACACTAAAATGGATCCGGCACAGTACCTCATCGCACTCAAATACATTGAAACTCTGGCTTCAATCACATCCGGTAAGGACAACAAAGTCGTCTATATGCCTTACGAGGCAAGCGGAATACTCGGTTCAGTAGGCTCGATCCAGGAAATGTTCAAAAATCTGCCGAAATAGCGGCAAAAAACTCAAGAAATCAAGCTGTAAAATCAATTTTTCAACAAAAACTACCGGGATTTTATTTAAGAAGTGGTGCCGAGAACAGGACTTGAACCTGCACGGAGTTGCCCCCACTAGAACCTGAATCTAGCGTGTCTGCCAATTCCACCATCCCGGCACGAAAAGCGCGGTAATTATACTCAAAATGTGTTATAGTCAAGAATTTTCGGTATTATTGCGATTCTTAGTCGCCTGCAAGGTGCTTGAGCTGCTCTTTGAGAGCGTTGAATTTTTCGGCTTCTTTCTTCATTTTGTTGATCTCGGTTTCAAGCTCTGCGATTTTTGAGGAAAGTTCTGATTTTTCTTTTTCTGCAGCCTCGATTTTTCCGGCAGCTTCTTCAGCACTCTTTTTGAGAGTTTCTATTTCACTGTGAGCCGTTTCAAGAGCCTCTTTCGTCTCCATCAGTTTATCGATCTGAGCATTGAGATCCTTGATTCTGTCGAGTTTTTCGGCATTTTTGCTTTTCAAAGACTCGTTTTCTTTGACGAGTTCGTCATTCTGGTCGGTGATTTCAGCCGCCCTTGCAACAGCCTCTTTGAGTTCTTCGATTTCGTTCTTCTGAATCAGGAACGCTTTTTCAAGTTCTTCCTTGTCCTCGCGCGTTTTTTCAAACTCATCAGCTATTATCGTAAGATTCGAGATCGTTTCCTTCAATTCTGCCGCTTCAGCTTCCGATTTTTTGATAAGTTCGGCAGATTCTTCCTCGGATTTTTTGAAAGCAGCCTCTTTTTCTTCAATGATTTTTGCCTTTTCAGCCGTTTCGTCAGCCGATTTTTTCAGAGAAGTTTCAAGATTTTTCTTTTCCTCCGCCGCCGCTTCGACAGCTTTTTTGAGATCCGCTATTTCGGAATCATTCTTTTTTACTCTGGCGGTTTCAGCATCGAGCGCCTTCTTCAATTCTTCAGTTTCCTTCTTGTGTGATTCAAGCAGCTTTTCTTTTTCTGCAGCCGTTGATTTCTTAAATTCTTCAAATGATTTAGAGATTTTATCTTTTTCGACCGAAGCTTCTTTCGTATCGTTTTCAGCTTTTTTAACTCTTTCTTTCATCTCTTTGTTATAAACCGAAAGAACATCGTTCTGATCTTTGACCTCGTTGAGTTTCTTCTTAAGATCATCGATATCTTTCTGAGTGAACGAATTTTTGAGTGTTGCTTCAAGCTCTTTGACCGAATTTTCAAGAGTAGCGTTTTTCTTTTCAGCTTCTTCAAGTTTTGAAGTAATTCCTGCCTTTTCTTCTTCAACTTTCTTCAGTTCGGCAGCGATTTTTTCTTTATCGGCAGAAACGGCATCAAGCTGCTTTTTGATTTCGTCACGCTCTTTTGCAGTGTTTGCTGCCGCAACGATTTTTTCTTCAAGTTCCGCTATTTTTTCTTCAAGACTTTTGATGCGGAGTCCTTTCTGCACGATAGCATCCTTAAGCTCTCCCGTTTCCTCCTCTATTTTTGATGCTTCCGACAGATTCTTCTCAAGTTCGGCGATTTTTTCAGACTGGATTCTGATTTTTTCTTCACTCTCCGAAACCTGTTTGTTCATCGAATCGAGTTTTTCGGCATCTTCTGCGAGTTTTCCCTTAAGATCAGCAAGCTCTGCCGCGTTTTCTTCAGCTGCCAAAGCGTCAAGGAACGGATAGATCGCATTCATCGAAGCGAGGATTGTCTCATCGTCGGTCGGAATTTTGAGATAATAGTCTGCATGATAGTCAAACTCTCTGTGTCTGTCGAAAGTCGCTTCATCCGCATTACTCGAAATAAGCAGGATCGGCCTTGACGCATAAAGGCTCAGAGCTCTGATTTTTTTGCAGAGCATAAAACCTTGCATTCCCGGATTTTCCGCACGGACTATAAATGCGTTGATTTTTGTTTTGTCGAGAATTTCCTGAACTTTTTCTTCGGAATCCGCAACAAAAACGGAAAAACCGAATTGTTCAAAAAGAGCCGAAAGATTTCCGGCATTTGCTGAATCGGATTCGTAAATAAGAAGGCTTTTGTCCATGATAAATCCCCTGATTATTTGTTTCTAAAAGCTGCAAGTTTTTTTTCTATCGCAAAAATCGAACCGACACCGTTTTCTTTCAAAATTTTCAAAAAAGTTGTTCCGCCAAGAGGAAGGATCTTAAGATAACTGTGAAGAGTTAACTTCAAAAAGTTGGAGTAAATAACCAAACCTACTTTTTCCTTTTCACAAGTAAGCAGTTTTGCCGCAAAAGCCAGAAAATCCTGAACCGTTAAGGCCGAAGTCTCTTCTGAAAACAACTGAGAGAAAACTTCTTCCGGCATGGAAACGGTAAAATCGGGTTTTTCGCTGCCGGACTCACGGAACGAAATTCCGCACTTTTCACGTGAAACAATTACCTTTTCACCGCATTCCAGCGTGACTCCGAATGATGCTCCCTTTGAAAGAGAATTTAAGATTTTCATTACCGCGTCGTTCTTTCGGACTGCTTCTTCTACAGAAATCATACACTGAACCTCTCAACAAAAGAGCTTGTTTTTGTATCATAACCCGCTTTTTTTTGCAAGAAATTAAGATTTCGCTCGTTTTTTTTCGCAATTTGAATATGATTAAGGCGCCGATTTTGTAGAGACGTCATATATGGCGTCTCTACGTGATTTACAGATGTTGATTGGAGATTTTATGAAATTTTCAATAGTTATTCCAAGCTACAATCAGGCTGAATTTCTGGAACGGACACTTCTTTCGGTTATAAATCAGGGCGTTGACACCGAAATCATCGTTATTGACGGCGGTTCGACCGACAATTCAGTCGAAATCATCAAAAAATACGAGGACAAGATCACCTACTGGGTTTCAGAGAAAGACCGAGGGCAGAGCCACGCGCTGAACAAAGGTTTCGCTCATGCGACGGGTGACATTTTCGGCTGGCAGAACAGCGACGATGTCTACATGCCGGGAGCGTTCAAAAAAGTTCAGGAAGTTTTTGAAAAATTTCCGGACAAAAAAATCGTCTACGGCAACTGGTACGAAATCGACGAGAACGACAATGTAATCGACAAAACCTATTCTGCGCCGAAACCGAGAGTTCCCCATTTTTCTTATGAAGGATTCGACTGCTACAACCAGACTATGTTCTGGAGGAAAAGCGTCCATGAAAAATTCGGTCAGCACGATGAAAGGCTTCACATGCTGATGGACGGTGACATGATTTTCCGATTCATTTTTCAGGAAGGAGTCGATTCCTTCTATAAAATCAATGATTTTCTTGCCGCTTTCAGGCGCACGTCGACCCAAAAAAGCCCTGATGACCACCTGAACGAAACAACGATACTGAATGAAAAAATGCTTGCCGAAAAATTCGGTTTTCCGCCTGAAAACAGCTTGGCAGGCAAGTATTACCGCGTTCGTCACAGATTTGCCAAACTCTGGTGGCATCTGACCCAGGGCGGCATCCGTTACACATGGCACAAGTTCTGGCGCGGTTACAGAAAAAGAGGAAAAATCTTCTGATGAAAGTAGTTTCAATCACAACGGCATTTCCGAGAAGCGATTCCGACGTTCTGATTCCGTGGATAATCCGTCTTATCAATCTTTTAAAAGAGAAGGGCGTTGAAACCGGCATTTTCACTTCGTCATACTGCGGAAGAAAAAGCGAAATCAGCAACAATATCAATGTATTCCGATTCAGATACTTTTTCAGGAAGTGGGAAAAATTAAGCCACGACATGTCGGTTCCCGAAAAGCTGAAAAGCAATAAATTCTATTTTCTGGTTCTGCCGTTTTTCATGATTTTCGGAATGATTTCGGCCAGAAAATTCGCCAAAAATAACGATTTTGACCTGATTCACGTCCATTTTCCGTTTCCGCTCGCCCTTTTCGGGATTGCGATGAAACGGGTTTCAAAAAAACCGCTTGTTATGACATGCCACGGAAGTGAAGTGAATATGGCGAAAAAAAATCCGATTTTTAGAAAAATCTTTAACTTCATGCTGAAACATGCCGATTTTATTACGGTAAATTCAACTTTTATGAAAAATGAAGTCGAAAAAATAATTCAAGACAAAAATATAGAAATAATTCCGATGGGAGCCGGAATCGGCAAAATTTTCGAAAAAGTTGCTGAAAAGAAACGAGAAACAAAGATAAGCCTTCTTTTCGTAGGGCGTCTAATTGAAGTAAAAGGCACAAAATATCTCATTGATGCCGTAAAATTGCTTGATCCGGGCAAGTTTGAGCTTCATATCGCCGGAGACGGTCCGGAAAGAGAAAATTTAGAAAAAAACGCGCCTGAAAATGTTATTTTTCACGGTTATCAGACAGGAAAAAATCTCGAAGAGCTCTATCTTAATGCCAACATTTTCGTTCTTCCTTCGATTGTGGATGATGCAGGATATACCGAAGGTCTTGGAACGGTTCTTCTTGAAGCCGCCAACTTTTCGATTCCTTCGATCGGAACAAATGTCGGAGGGATTCCCGATATAATAATTGACGGAAAAACAGGGCTTCTGGTTCCGCAAAAAGATTCCGCCGCTCTTGCCGACGCGATAAAAACTCTTGCCGAGGACAAAATGTTGTGCGGAAAATTGACGGAAAACGCTCAGAAACACTTGAAAGACAACTTTTCATGGGAAGTCATAACGGAAAAGTTTTTCGAAATTTACTCAAAAGCAACGTCTCAAAATAATATTTAATTTTATTGATGTTTTTTTGTATTGTGGTAAAAATCACCGTTTTTTGAAAAAGGAGAGCAGATGAAAATAGAGCTTACCGCTTCGATTCTTCTCGATATGCTTGAAGAATACTCGGTGATAAACAAAAACCAGAAAGAGCTGATTCTTTCAAGGCGTGACTACTACGAGTCAATGTTTCAGAACAACTTCCGCAGGGAACCTTTCGTTACAGAACTTGTCGCTTTTGCGTGCGAAAGTGAAAAAATCAAGTGCGACGAAGAACAGCTTCTGAAGTTGATTGCGGCGCGCAGTGGCTGCGAATACATCGTTATCGACCCGCTTAAAATCGATTCACAGCTTGTAGTCAAGATGATAAGCGCCAAATACGGCAAACTGAACAGGCTCATTCCGCTTTACAAAGAAGGCGATGCTCTTGTCGTCGCAATGGCTGATCCTTTCAGAATGGATCTCATCGACCAGCTTTCGACAAGCTGCGCCTGCGAAATAATCCCGGTCGCCGCTTCGGCAAGGGAAATCGAAAAAACCATTGACGATCTTTTCGGTTTCAAAAAGTCGATAAAAGCGGCCGCCGAAGACAACGCAAAAGAAAACTACAACAATCTGGAAAACCTCACCGGCCTTGGTCAGGCTAAAAATATGGACGACAAGCATATAATCAATGCTGTCGACTATATGTTGAAATACGCGATCGAGCAGGAGGCGAGCGACATCCACATCGAGCCGAAACCTGCGGAAACTTTGATCCGCTTCAGACTTGACGGCGTTCTTCACACTATTTATTCGTTTCCTTCCGAGGCACATCTTCCGTTTATCAGCCGTCTCAAAATGCTTGCAAAAATGGATATCGCCGAAAAAAGAAGACCGCAGGACGGCAGAATCAAAGTCCTTACCGAAACTGGGCAGACAGTTGAACTCCGTGCCAGCACGATTCCCGTAGTCAGCGGCGAAAAAATGGTCCTCAGAATTTTGGAATCTGGAAATTTTATCAAAGATATCAGTAATATAGGTTTTACAGACGAACAGAAGAAATCTTTCGAAGAGGCGATGAAAAAATCCTACGGGATGGTGCTCGTCACCGGTCCTACAGGAAGCGGAAAATCGACTACGCTTTACTCCACTTTGAAAACTATGGCTTCTCCTGAAATAAACATTATTTCCGTCGAAGACCCGATCGAAATCGTTATCAACGAAATCAACCAGATGGGTGTAAACGTCAAAGCGGGAATCACTTTTTCAAGCGCTCTGCGCCACATTTTAAGGCAGGATCCCGACATCGTTATGATAGGCGAAATCCGTGACAAAGAGACTGCCGCAAACGCCGTTCAGGCTGCTCTTACCGGACACTTAGTGCTTTCGACTCTCCACACGAACGACACTGCGACCGCAGTTGAAAGACTCGGGGATCTGGGAGTCGAACCTTTCCTTATCGCAAGCGTTCTCAACGCCGTCGTTGCCCAGAGGCTTGTCAGAAGAGTCTGCCCGCACTGCGCATATACCCGCGAAATGACCGAGGAAGAAAAAATAACACTTCATCTCCCGCTTGAACACACTTACAAAATCAGGGATTCCGAAGGATGCGTAAAATGCCGCTTTACCGGCTACAAAGGAAGAACTGCGATAGTTGAATACATGCCGGTAACGGCAAAAATGCGCTCACTGATTTCATCGGGCGCAACTACCGAAGAACTCAGAAACAACGCTGTTATGGACGGAATGATGACTTTGAAAGAGGCGGCGATCCGCAAACTTGCCGACGGAGTCACGACTTTCAGCGAAATCGTAAAAGCACTTTACTATGATTGATAAACGAGGTGAAAATGAAAAAAAGTCTTAAAATCTACATATTTACGGCACTGTTCACCGCATTTGCGCTTGTTTCGTGCAGCAACAATATCGAAGGTTTCGAGACTAGCGACAGAATGATCTCGCTTACGACTTTCAACGCAAAAATGACTGACGACCTTGCATTTAAAAGTAAAAGATTCAAGAAAATGAGAACTGTTCTGGCCGAAAATTCGAGCGATATTCTCTGTGTTCAGGATCTTTACAGCAACAAAGTCCTTGACGAAGTCCGTAAAATGCTGAAAAACGATTACGGTTATGAATACGCGCTTTACGCAAAAACGAGCAACGAAGACGAAGACCTTGAATCCACCGAGGCTCAGACGATTCCCGCCTCGTGTTCGATGAATGACCTTATGCCGGTAATTTCCTGCGTTATGCAGAATTGTCCGGACTACGATGCGACATGTATTTTACAGAGCTGCTGGCAAAGTTTCCTTGAAGTTCCCGATGAGTGCAGAAACTGTCTGCTTAGCAACGGAATTGATACTATTGCAAACGGAGACTACATGGAAATTCTCGAAAAATGCCAGCAGGACACAAAGATTCCGGCAAAAAAACTTGAATACGAATTTTCGGGAAACAGCGGGGTTCTTCTTGCGTCAAAACTTCCAATGTCGAATAAAACTCCAGTAAAATTAAGATCTTTTGGGAGAATGAGAACCGCCGTTGCGGCGACAGTCACAAAAGACGGAATCGGCAAAATTCAGGTTATCTGCACGGGTCTTTCGCCATTGAGCGAAGTTGAATACGACGGTTTCGGAGAAAGCTGGGAAGACGAACAGCTGACACAGATCGGGCAGATCCTTGCGATCCCTGTTGCCGACGACGTTGTTCAGCGCATAATTTTAGGCGATTTTGACGGCAATCTTGCAGCAGGAAACATCCGTGAAAACAATTCTGCACCGGTCGCACTTCTCGAAGAAAACGGCTGGTATGACCCGTATTTTGATGTCGAACCGAAAGAGGAACTCGACTGTACAGTGTGCCCAGAAAATCCTTTCGTTTCGGACGAAGCACAGGAATCTGTTCCCGACCACATTTTCTTTTTGGAGAAAAAAGGATACAAATTTGCAACTGAAAGAATTTTTCTGAACGAATTCACCGATTTTGACAAGGAACATCAGACAAAAACAAGCTATTCCGTCTCCGACCATTACGGAATAACAACCGTCATGACCATGGAAAACAAATAATTTTGACAATTTTTGTGTAAGGATTAAAAAAGCGCGTCGTTTTGGGTATTATGAAACTTGGAGGATAAAATGGAAAGAAACGAAATTCTGGAACAAGTCATAAAACTGGCAAAAGTTAAACTGGTTCCTAAGAAAAACATCGAAGTAAAGGAGACTTCGTATTTTCAGGAAGATCTGAACGCCGATTCTATCGATATCACCGATTTTGCAATGGAACTTGAAAATGTCTTCAAAATAAAGCTGGACGACAAAGATATGGACAACATCAAAACCATCGGCGATGCGGTCGATCTTATTTACAAAAACCAGCCGAAATAGAACAAAATTTTTTCCTCAGATTTTCACTGACATTTCTTTAAATTAAATAAAAAATTTATATAATGGCGCGGTTTTATGAAAAATGAATCGGAGTTTGCTTTGGACGCCTCAAAACATATTGATCATGGTAAAATTTTCGTTATTTCAGCTCCGTCAGGCGCTGGAAAAACTACTTTGGTAGGACTTTTGCGCGAGCGGTTTCCGCTCCTTGCAGAATCTGTTTCATGCACAACGAGAGCACCTCGCGGGAAAGAAGTTAACGGTGTCGATTATTTTTTTCTGTCATCTGATGAGTTTTTTAAGAAAAGAGAGGAGGGGCTTTTTGCCGAATGGGCCGAAGTTCACGGAAACTTCTACGGAACACCGCTCGATTTTCTGAAGAAACAGCTCGATTCAGGCAAAGACATTATCTGCGATATCGACTATCAGGGCGCGATAAACATCAAAAAAGCTTTTCCGGAAGAAGCAGTCCTCATTCTCGTGCTGCCTCCTTCGATGGAAGAACTCGAATCACGGCTCCGTTTGCGGGCAACCGATGATCCTGAGGTCATAAAAACGCGGCTTCACAATGCGAAAAACGAGATTCTGCATTATCCGCACTTTGATTTTGTTGTGGTAAACAATGATCTGAAAGTCGCTGCAGCCCAGCTTTCCGCCATAATTTCGGCACACACCGATTCTTCGATATTCCACAACATGGAGACTATAAAAAAACTTACGGAGTAAAATGGACAAAAAAAAGCTGTTCTCCATTTTAAAAAGCGAACTTTACATCAACATTCCCAAAGTCGTCAGACCTGATTCAATAATCCGCGAAGTTGAAAAACACTCCGGAATAAAAGATCCTGACGAACTTTTTGCAATCACGAGCCGGATTCAGCAGGCAATTGCTATGGCTTCCGCAGCACACAGCGGAATCGTGAGAAAAAGCGGAGAACCTTACATTTTTCACCCGTACACTGTCGCATACCTTCTTGCTACAAGCGGAATGGACGACGACTGCGTTATTGCAGGACTCCTCCACGACACGGTCGAAGATACCAGCATGACCGTAGAAGAGATCGAAGACGCTTTCGGAAAAAATGTCGCAAACCTCGTTGACGGCGTTACAAAACTCACCGAAATCAGGGAAAAAACCGAAAATGAAGAGATCTGCCGTAAACTTTCCCGCGAGGAGAAACAGGCGACAGCGATAAAAAAACTTCTGACATTTGCACAAAACGATTCCCGGATAATCATAATCAAGCTTTTTGACCGTCTGCACAACATGATGACGCTTGATGCAATGGTTCCAGAAAAGCAGAAGCGGATCGCGCTGGAGACTCTCAATCTTTACGTTCCGCTGGCTCACAGGCTCGGTATCTACTGGCTGAAAGAGGCTCTGGAAGCACTTGCATTCTACTTTGGATTTCCTGAAGAATGGGCTGAAATCGACCGCTGCGTAAACACGACTTATCCCAATCTTGCAGCGTTGACCGCCTCTCTCGATGAAAAAACGAAGAACATTTTCGCTTCCCTCGCACCGAATATGGCGAAAAAAATTGCGAGAGTTTACTGCAAAACGAAATCATACTACTACATCTACACAAAAACGCTGAAGAAAAACCTCGAAGTCGGAGATCTCAAAAACATCCTTTCGGTCAGGATTGTCCTCAAAACCGATGACGTTTTCGACTGCTACACCGTGCTCGGAATGCTCCACCTTTTCCCCGGATTTTCTCTTGTCCAGCGCTATCTCAAAGACTACATTGCAACTCCGAAAGTCAACGGCTACCAGTCGCTTCACAC
Organism: bacterium; assembly: GCA_017645765.1. Taxonomy (GTDB): domain Bacteria; phylum UBP6; class UBA1177; order UBA1177; family UBA1177; genus UBA1177. Next base: position 64,872 of record JAGCNV010000097.1, read on the forward strand.
GCTGATAAGATATAAAGAATATTTCGTTGAATTCCAGATATGCACCGATCAGATGGAACGTGTCGCTCAGGAAGGACAGCTTTCAAAGTGGAAAACCAAAAACGATCCGGCCTACAAAGACACTCTCGCAGAGTGGCTCAAAGCGATTTTCAGCGAACTTATAGATTCGTCATCAAAGCCCGAGACTTTTGTCAGTGATATCGAAACCCTTCTTCCGCTCGACAAAATGATCGTTTTCACTCCGACAGGTGAAGAAATTTCACTTCCTGAAGGGGCGACACTGCTCGATTTTGCCTACGCGATCCACAGTGATCTCGGCGAAAAGTGCATCGGCGGAACGGTAAACGGCAAACGGGCAACGATAAGTCAGGTCCTGCAGAGTAAGGACGAAGTCAAAGTCGAAACGACAGAGAACCAGAATCCGCGCGAAGACTGGCTCGATTTCGTCAAAACACAGCGTGCAAAACAGTTCATCAAACGCTATCTACAGAAACAGCAGGATAAAATTTTAGAAAACAAAGGGCGCGACATTTTAAAACCGCTTTTCGTATCGCAGGAAAGAGGCGAATTCTTCGACAATCTCGAAAAACAGCCGGAATTTCTAAGATTCGCCGAGAAATTTTCACTGCCGAAACAGAACACATTAAGCTCTTTCTTCATCAAAACGGCGTCAGGCGAACTGAAACTGGAATCGATTATCGAAGAATTTTTCTCGCAGGACGAAATATCCAGACTTATCAGCGCTTTTCCGCGCAGAGTCGCACCTCTTTTTGTTCTGCAGGACGAAAGAGCGGAAGATCTCTCTCCTATTTTCATTAAAGATATCGGCATGATAAGCGACTACAAAATCGCCCGCTGCTGCCAGCCGGCTGAAGGTGACATAGTTGCGGCCGTGGTCTCGTCTGACGAAGGATACATCATCCACAAGCACAAATGTCCGAAAATCGCAAGGATCGATGCGGAACATCTGAAAGAAAACGTCTACTGGTTCGAGTATCCGCGCTACGAAATTTCGTTCATAATCAGTCTTCAGAACAGAAAAGGAGCACTGCTTGAACTTGCAAAAGAGCTCCATGACAAAAATTTCGATATTTCAAGCATCCACCTTAATGCCGACGATGCCGACGAATACTCCGGCAAAGTTTACGTCACGGTTCAGGGTTCAAACATCCAAAGTGTTGAAAATCTTAAAGAATCCCTAAAAGACAAAGAAGTTATTATAGATTTTAAAATCAACAACATTCATTACAGAGGTTAAAATGAAAGGTGTTTACACTGCGATTGTCACCCCCTTCAAAGAATCGGGGAAAATCGATTTTGATGCATTCGGGAAACTGCTTGAAGAGCAGATAAAAGCAAAAGTTTCGGGCGTAGTCGTAGCAGGAACGACCGGAGAGGGAGCAACTTTGAGTCACGCAGAAAAAGAGGAGCTTTTCCGCTTTGCCAAAGAGAACGGTCGCTCTCTCGACCTCGTTGCCGGAACTGGAACGAACAACACGGCTGACAGCGTTAAACAGACGGAAATCGCACTGAAAGAGGGAATCGAAAAGGTTCTCATCGTTACCCCCTACTACAACAAACCTACACCGAAAGGGCTTTTCGCGCACTACAGCGCTGTAGCCATAACAGGGGCGAAGATCGTGCTTTACAATGTGCCGGGAAGAACAGGACTCAATATCTCTCCGGCAGCTCTTAAAATGATAACCGAAATCAAAAACGTAGTCGCAGTCAAAGAGGCGACAGGCGATCTCGGCAGACTTGCAGACTATCTCGATGCAGTCGGAACTGATCGTTTCGACTTTCTTTCGGGCGACGATTTCACGGTCGTTCCATTTATTTCGATGGGCGGCAAAGGTGTCATCAGCGTTCTCTCGAACATCTACCCGGAAATCTGCGTCAAAATGGTCAATGCGGCGCTTTCAGGAGATTTTGCAACAGCGTCGAAGATCCAGCTTGCGACAAACAAATTAAACCACGCGATGTTCATGGAATCGAACCCGCTTCCGGTAAAAGAGGCACTTCATTTAATGAAGAAATGCGAAAATATCTTCCGTCCGCCTCTTGCGAACATGGAAGATGCAAACCTTGCAAAACTTGCAGATATAATTAAAGATTTCGAAAGAATCAAAGAGACTTTATAATTAAATTTTCGAGGAAAAATGACACTTAAATTCGCCCTTGTCGGCTGCGGAAGGATCGTAAAAAAGCACATTGAGGCTCTTCGCGACATACCGAAAGCTGAACTTGTCGCCGTATGCGATATTGTTCCCGAAAAAGCGAAAAAAGCGGGAGAATCAGCCGGAGTCCCGTGGTATGAAAGCTATGACGAAATGCTCTCGGCACATCCCGAAGTCGATGTAGTCAACGTTCTCACTCCGAGCGGACTTCACCCGAAACACGTCATAGACATAGTGAAAAAATACAAAAAGCACATCGTCTGCGAAAAACCGATGGCGCTTAAACTGAGCGATGCCGACGAAATGATAAGGACCTGCGACATGAACGGAGTAAGGCTCTTCATCGTCAAGCAGAACCGCTTCAATCTGCCTGTCCAGATACTGCGGAAAAAGCTCGAAAGCGGCGGTTTCGGCAGGCTCGTTATGGGAACTGTCCGCGTCAGATGGTGCCGGAAGCAGGAATACTATGATGCCGACCCGTGGCGCGGAACATGGGCTTACGATGGCGGCGTCATCACTAATCAGGCAAGCCACCACATCGATCTGCTCGAATGGATGCTTGGTGAACCGGTAAGCGTCATGGCGATGAACGGAACTTATCTCGTAAACATCGAAGCAGACGATACCTGCGCCGCGATAATCAAGTTCAGAAACGGCGCTCTCGGAATAGTCGAAGCGACAACGGCGACGCGTCCCGCCGACCTCGAAGGCTCTCTTTCGATTCTTGGAGAGAAAGGAAACTGCGTAATCGGCGGCTTTGCGGTAAACAAGATGCAGGAGTGGAATTTCGAGGGCGAAACACCGGACGAAAGGAAGGAAATCCTTGAAAAATACAGTGAAAATCCGCCTAACGTCTACGGATTCGGGCACATCCGTTACCTTGAAAGCGTCATCGACTGCATCGAAAACGGCAAACACGCGCTTGTTGACGGGCTCGAAGGGAGAAAATCGCTCGAACTCATTAACGCGATCTACGAATCGGTCGAAACAGGCAAGGAAGTCCACCTTGTTTTCGAACCGAAAGAATCGAAACTGGGACGGACAAATTTTTGAGGCAACATGAAAACAAGCAAAATTTGTTCAATAATTTCAAATAATTTCATAACGAAAGATACATTCCTGATGAACGTCGCATTTGACGAAATTCCGCAGCCAGGACAATTCCTCATGCTGTCAAAAACCGACGGTCTGAGCGAACCTTTTCTGCCGCGTCCGATATCAGTTTTTGACTGGGATGAAGGTGTTCTTTCGCTTCTTGTCAAGGTTGTCGGTAAGGGAACTAAAATGCTTTCCAAAATGAAGGCAGGTGAAAAAATCAGGATCACGGGATACTTGGGAAACAACTTCCCCGACACGACCGGAACCCTTCTCTGCATCGGCGGAGGAATAGGCGTTGCACCGCTTTTTTACACCGCAAAAATCTCAAAAGCGGCGAAAAAACACTTGATTCTCGGTTTCCGCGACAAAGATTCAGTCCTCATGGAAGAAAAATTCAGAGAACTTGGTGAAGTCATGATCGTTACCGATGACGGAAGTTACGGTCTTAAAAAATATCCGCATGAAGTGCTTGGAACCCTTTTGGATAACGGGTTTGAGCCAAGTGAAGTCTGCACCTGCGGACCGCTCATAATGATGGATTTTATCGAAAAAACATGCGAAAAATTCGGAATCACTGAACTTTACAAATCTTACGAAACGACCATGGGCTGCGGGATCGGAGCCTGCCTCGGCTGCAGGATAACTACACCCGGCGGCAGCTTTTTAGTCTGCAAGGAAGGCCCTGTATTTAAGACAAACCGGAGGGAAAAATGAAAAAGATAACGATAATTTTTGTTCTGATTGCTTTCTGCGCTCTGATTTTTGGCTGCGGCAGCGTTGATAAAAAAGGAAACGACGAAAAAGAGGCAAACCTCAAACTTCTTGAAGAAGAGAGCAAAGACGCCGCGTTTAACGAAGGAAAGGAGCTTTTAGCAAAACAAGATTACGAAAAAGCGATTGAATCTTTCAAAAAAAGCTCGGTCAAAGATGCAGAGTTCTACATTGCCTATGCGCTTGATGCCCTGAAACGTACCGACGAAGCGAAAAAAGCGTTTGAAACCTGCGTCGAAAAAGGGATCCAGCCAGTTGAATCGCTTTACAATCTGGCAATAATGTCCTTTGATTCTGGCAACATTCCTTTGTCAAAAACCTACGCTGAAAAAGCTCTGAAACTTGATCCGAAACACATTGCAACGCTTTTTTTCTACGGCAACATCTTTTATGTCGAACAGAACATGAACGAAGCACTGAAATACTACAAGGAAGCAGAAAAAATCACCCCGGAATCAAGCGAAATACAGAACGCGATATTTCTTGTCTACCTTCAGAGCGAGCAGTTTGAAAACGCATGGAAAATCAGGGAAAAACTCGACAAGGAAAGCCCTGAGATAGTTTTTGCAGTCATGCAGATCGCCGAAATGACAGGAAATTTCCTCGACGGAGCCAACTTTGCGACAAAAGAACTCCTCGCTGAAAACAGGATAAGAAACCTCGCGAAGATCCTCTTTACAAAAGGCGGCGACCTCATAAAAGCTCTTGAACTTGCGGAAGCTGAAAAGATCGAAGAAGGAAAATACGCCCTTCTCGACCGCTCTACGACTCCCGGAAACGCTTACGTTCTCGCCTTAGATGCCGAGAAAAACATTTTTGTTTCATGTGAAACAAATCCAGGAAACCTAATTCCGACCGAGGTTTCAGAGCAGGGAATCAAAGTCGAAGGCATCGATCAGGTTATCCCTTTCAAAGAAGTTTCGGCAAAATTAGCGGATTTCTGCAGTAAAAAATAAAGAATCTTTCCTATTCGTTTTCTTCGTCGCTTTCTTTAATGATATCGAACAATTGAAAAACGATATTCATTGCTTCGCGGGGATTTATCTTTTCGGGATCGACTCTTCTCATAACTTTTTCAATTTCGCGCAGATAGTCGGGAACAACGTTTTTATTCTGCTCTTCAGCCATTGAAAAGATGTCGGCCTGAAGCATGGAGCCGTTCTCGAAACGCATTCTGCGGTCAAAACCTTCCATTTTTTTGAGGATCTTTTCGGCGTTTCTGATCACTTCTTTCGGCATGTCGGTGAGTTTTGCGACTTCGACACCGAAACTTCTGCTGCTGCCGCCCTCTTCCATCTGGTAGAGGAAGCGCATTTTTCCGGCGTATTCTCTTACTGTCATGTGGAAATTCGCGACCTGATCGAAGTCTTCGGCAAGCTCAGTCAGGATGTGGTAGTGCGTCGCAAAAAGGGTCGTCGCGTTGATTTTTGTTATGATATATTCGGCAATCGCGCGGGCTAAGCTGATTCCGTCGTAAGTTCCCGTTCCGCGACCGATCTCGTCAAGGATTATGAGCGATTTTTCTGTTGCAGCATTGAGGATCGAAGCCGCTTCCTTCATTTCGACAAGAAATGTCGATTCACCTCTCGAAAGGTTGTCGCTCGCCCCGACTCTCGTAAATATTGCGTCAACGATCCCTATTTTCGCACTTTCGGCAGGAACAAAACTGCCGGTCTGCGCCAATAAAACCATGAGCGCTGTCATTCTCATCAAAGTCGATTTACCGCCCATGTTCGGTCCTGTTACGAGACAGAAGCGGCGGTTCCCCGAACCGATGGAAACGCTTGCAGGAACGTATCTCGAATCTTTCAGACACGCTTCAACTACCGGATGTCTTCCGTCAACGATTTCTATCCCCTCTTCGTCGGTAATTACCGGCCGGCAGTAGTTCTTTTCTACCGCGAGTTTTGCGAAACCGCTGAAAAGATCGACCCATGCGATGAATTTTGCAACTGAAAGAATGTCGTCTTTGAACGATGCGATCTCATTTACCGTATCATCGAGGATCTTGAGCTCAAGTTCGGTCAGACGGTCTTTAGCCGACGAGATCTTCTCTTCAAGCTCTTTGAGTTCAGCCGTGAAATAGCGCTCCGTATTGACCGTCGTCTGCTTTCTGATGAAATAGTCGGGAACCTGCTTTTCAAAACGCTTGCTGATCTCGAAAAAGTATCCGAAAACCTTTGTGAAACCTACTTTCAACGTAGGTATCTTAGAATTTTCGCGCTCTTTTGCCTCGAGAGCGACGATATGAGCCCGGAAATTGTGTATAAAGTCGGAAAGTTCGAAAACTTCGGGGGAAAAATCGGCATTTACGAAGCCTCCCTCCCTGTAGAGAAGCGGAGAATCCTCTATAAAACGCTTCTGCCACGAAACGATCTGCTCTTCAGTAAGCCTCAAAGGTTCGTCCGAAGCAAAAAACGGCATTTTTTCTGGCATCGACATTATATAGGAACGAAGTTTCACCGCCTGTAAAAGTGACGCGGCAAGCATCGACACTTCGCGCGGTCCTCCCCTTCTGACAAGGATCCTGCTGAGTGTTCTCTCAAAATCCTTTATATTTCCGAGGGATTCCCTTATTTCGCGCAGAAGAACCGGATCTTCAAAAAGCGTTGCGACGCAGCACTGCCTGAGAATGATTCTGTCGCGGTTTTTCAGCGGATTTTTTATGACTTCCGAAAGAAGCCTTTTTCCCATCGGGGTCTGCGTTCTGTCTATCGCCCAAAGCAGCGAGCCGACTCTTTCGCCGCCGATAAGGGTTTTTTCAAGTTCGAGATTCGATACAGTGTTGTAGTCAAGCGATGCGGTGTCGCAGTTTTTCCACTCTACCGGCAGTCTGAGCGGCGGAAAATTGCCGAAATAAAGCGAGTCGAGATAAAAGAGAAGCTGTTTCAAAGAAGCGAGGATGCTTTTGTCAAAGGTGCATCCGTAAAGGCTTTCAAGGTATTCCGCAGCTGTTGCCGAAGGAACCCAGTCTGCAAATTTTTCACGGTCAAGCACTTCGCCCGCAACAAAAGATGATTCTTCCGAAAGAATCGTTTCCTTTGGATCGATCAGATCAATGATGTCGGAAGCTGAAGCCTCGGTCGAAACAGCATAAAACACATTTCCGCAGCTTACGTCAACCCAGCAGAAAAAGGTCTCTTTCCTTTTGAAAAAAACCGACATCAGCCAGTTGTTCCTGTTTTCGTTGAGCGAACTCTCCTCAACAACGGTTCCCGGCGTCATAATGCGAACAACATTACGCTCCATCGTCTTTTTCGTGCTGTCCAAACTATCGCTCTGTTCGCATACCGCAACCTTTTTCCCTGCTTCGAGCAGTTTTTTTATGTAGTAGTCAGCCGCATGCCACGGCACGCCTGCAAGAGGAATATCGGCGTCTTTATGGCGGCTGGTGAGCGTTATTCCCAGAATATCAGCCGCTTCGACCGCATCATCGAAAAACATTTCGTAAAAATCACCCATTCTGAAAAACAGGATCGCGTCACTGTACTGCTTCTTAGTTTCAAGATACTGGCGCATAGCCGGTGTTGCCATAGCTTTTTCCATCGCAGTTTTTGCTGACATGTCTACTCCTTGATTTTCAGATTGCGGAATATCCGGGAAGCCGCACGGCTTTTACAATTCCAGGATGTTTGAGATCGATTCCATGTGGTTGATGCTGTAAACAACTTTCGCGAAAAATCTTGCGACATCGACTTCGTTATACCACGGATGTGCCTTTTTGAAATCTTCGCCGCGGTTGACCGCATTCGTTCCGGTAACGCTTCTTACAAAGCCGTCGGCATAAGCTTTGTCGAGTTTTTCGACCGCTTCGCCGTTGAAGAACGGAAATGTGCAGAAAACATCTATATTTTTTGCGCCGAATTCGTGAAGTTTCTGGCATGCCGCGATCAAAGTTCCGCCGGTTGCGATCATATCATCAACGATAACGACGTTTCTCCCGTCAACACTGCCTACCAGTTTGGTATCGACAACCGTTGAAGCCTTGGAATAGTCGCGTTCTTTGACGATGAGAGCCATATCGGTTTCAAGAGCGCGGGAATAGTATCTCGCCGTTTCAGCAGAACCGACATCGGGAGCAACAACGACAGTATTTTCGGTTATAAGATTTCTTCTGTTCATAGAATTCATGAGCTGTTTCGATGCGTGAAGGTTATCGAGTCTCGCAACGTGGAAGAAACCGGAAATTGCCTCTGCGTGGATATCTATCGTGAGAACTCTCGAAGCGCCGCTCGCCTCGATGAAAGATGCAACCATCGAAGCCGTCACGCTTTCACGCCCTTTTCGGCGCTCTTGTCTTGCGTTCGGGAACTGCGGAATGACCGCTGTGATCGAAGCCGCGTCACTGTTGTGGACTGCATTCAGCGCGGTTGCCAGAGCCATCAGGTTGTCGTTTACTGAATAAGGCGAAAGAGGATCATCCATAAGCTGAACGACATAAACGTCCATGCCGCGGATAGGCTCGTCAATCGAAGTCTTGATCTCGCCGTTTGCGAAATGCGTCTCGGTGCTTTTTATATAGCGGAAACGCTCCTCCAAATGCTCCTTTCTGTATTTGTCCTTCAGATATTCAACCATTGCATCGGCAAAAACCTTACCTGAATTACATGCAACAATACCAAGCTGACCACGATCCGCACTCATTTTTTACCTCCGAGAGTTATTCAAACAACCGCTGAAAAATACCGATTTTTGCCTTTTCTGCAAGAAATTTTTTGATGACTTTTTACTATTATTTCTTCTTTCTGAACATAAGTTCCTTGAGATTTTTTTCCTCGTCTTTTTCCATTTTCTGCTTTTCGGATTCGTAGCGTTTTTTCATTGTTTCCGGTTGGAATTTGGGGTAATCCCTGATAATTTTCAGGAAATTCTGCGCAGCAAAATAGTGCATCCCGCGTTTTGCATACATGTTGGCAACCTCGAGCTGCCAATATGGATTTTTTGAAACTTCAGCGGCTCTTTCAAGATATTTGAAGCCGGCAGCAGTATTTTTCAGCGCAAACTCGCGTTTTGAAAGCCAGCGGTAGTAACTTCCGAGGTTGCCGGATGTCCTCAAAGTCATGTTTTTGAGAGCTCTTTCGACTAAATCCTGAGACTCTTTGTCAAGTTTGAACGAGCAGTAAGCTGCAATAAGATAGTCACTGAATTTCCGGGTCAGATCAGCTCCACGCATATAAAGATCGAATGCTTCTTTATAAAGTTTGTCTTTTTCGAGAATCTTTCCGTTGTAAATCATAAGTTGTCCGTGTTCGAAATCGGTCAGATCCTTTCTCTCTTCCTGAATCCGGCGGATCATTTCAAGAGCTTCGTCATATTTTTTCTCTTTCAGCATATTCCTGATTATTGAAATGAAGAAAACATTCTGATTTTTATTGGCAAAATCAAGTGCCGCAGCATTTTTGTCCGAAATTTTGAAGATGAATCTTTCAAGTTCGACTTTGTTTCTATCATTCAGTGAAATTATCTCGGTTATCCTCTCCTGCAAGCCGAAGCGCGACATCCTGTCATAAACCGTATCAAGCACCTTAGAATATTTTATTCCCGAAATGTCGAGCGCCTGTTTAAAGAGAACGAGCGCCTGTTCATAAGCACCGATTCTAAGCATATAAATGCCGTTTATGTAGTAACTGTAATAATATTTCGGTGCTTTGGCAAGAGCCGAAGAAAGCTCTGTTACCGCTGAAACAACCTGTTCCTGATCTCTGGAATTGAGCTTGTCAATACCTTTTCTGAGCGGAATTCTGAAGTCTGCCGGATAGAGATAAACCGCCTGTTCGTAAGGCACCGTTATTTCTTCATCGGGCTGATAACCTAAAATTTTCTGCCCGCCTTCCGTTGCAGTAAAAACCATTGTGGTCAGCGCCAGTACAGCCAGAGAGACAAGAGAAACGATCCTTTTGTTTCCGCGGAGTTCCATCGGTTTCACCAGAAGCACAAGCACCAGAATGATCGGAAAAAGCGTCGCGAAATTGTGCAGATTGAAATCAAAAGTGTTGTGCATTACAACAAAAAAGAGAACCGCCATAAGACCATTTTTCCGTTTTGTTTCTCGCTTTCCTAAAATAACGAGCCAGATGAAAAAAGCGAAAATGAAAAAGGCGAAAACAACACCCGTTTCGAGTACGAATTGTATCGGCTCGTTTTCAAGTTCGCGGACATACTTCCAAAGATCCGACTGGTAATATGAAAAAACTCTCGAAAAACTGCCAAGCCCGGAACCAGTAAAGAGAAAATCGGAAAAATAGTCTTTTGCGCGGGCTATATAATTGATTTTATAAAAAAAGCCTTTCCTGCCGAAATCGAATTCATATTCAAGGAGTTTAAGACCTGTCTGATAAACAAAAACAAGGGCGAGAACAAGTGCCGCAATCGGCAGATAAAGTTTATAACCGCTTGAATTTTTTATAGATTTTCTGTTTGTAAAGAAAAAAAGTACCAAAGCTGCGACGTAGGCGGCAATTCCTGCTCTGGAGAGAGTAGCCGCAACAGCTGCAGAGTGAAAAAAGAAAAGTGCGGCATAAAAAATCTTTTTTCTCGGGAATGTCGTCGTGTAGATCGAGGTGAGGGCAAGAAAACCTGAAATTCCGAAATATCCTGCGGCATTGTTCGTGTTGATAAGTATTGATTCAATAAAAAATCCGCCGTGACGCAGTTTTCCGTAAAGCCAGGCATCGGACTGCATGAACTTCAGCGCAATCGAAAGAATTATCGCGACTGTGGAAATAAGAATCACCGTGTCGATAGTATTCTGCTTCCATTTTTTGTTGCCCAGAAAGATGTTTCTCGCAAGAATACAGGAGAGAAATATCAGCGTTAAGACACGGAATATCGAATAAATGGTATCGGGAACCGACATTGTGAGCGGATGGGCGCCGCTTCCCTCCAGAGTATGAAAAAAATGCCCATGAGGAGATAGGATCTCAAGCAACGACAGCGGCAGCGGAATGAGCTGTATGAGGGCAAAAACGATTATAGCAGCAAGCGGAAAAATCACCGAAGAAATGGCAAAAGATTTCTTTGTCGCGAGCAGATAAACCGAATAAAGAAACGTCGCAAAGGCGCAGATGAACATTATGAGCAGGTTCGTACCGATGTGGTAGTAGACTCCTCCGAGAAGGAACGGCGGCAGAACGAAAAAAATGCCTGAAGAAAGCATCAGAAATATCAATTTTATTTTACTGCTCATCCATCACTCCTTTTATGCTGTGTTTGGGATTTCTGCCGCAAAAGCGACTTCTTCTTTCAATAAGCCTGCCTCAGCGGTAGGATTCGACAGTTTCGTAAATTTTTGAAATAAAGACTTCTGTTTCCGATTCGATGATCTCGCTCATAACACGGACGACATCGACCGGTTTCTTGCCCTCAGGAACCTCTTTCTTTCTGTCAAAAGAGTGAACGACGACGACATCTTCTGTTTTATAGTCCTTAAGTTCAAAATTTATCGCGACTCTGGCGTAACTTTTTTCATCTTCGATAACTTCGTCCATTGCAAGAATCCTTCCGCTCAGAACATAGTTGGGTTTTTTATCCATTGCGAGGACGATGTCGGTGAAAACCTGCTGCTTCGAGAAGTGTTTCGCAACGAGATCAGTTATCATATCATCCGGTCTCGAAGCCCAGAAGTGAGTGTTGTAGTAGAACATCTCCTCGTAGGAAGTCCTGTAAACGAGATTATATTTTTTATAAACTTTGTCAGCTGTGAAAGTTTTTATCCGGAGAGTCGCCTTTATCGGCTGTTTTGAACTCTCTTTCGGCTGATAGTAGACCTGATAATAATGCTTGAGCGGCGCTTTTGAAGAAAAGAGAGAACATGACGAAATCGTGAAAAGAGCAATAATGCAAACAATCAAAACGCCGGTTTTTTTCATTTTTTATCCTCTGCCGTATCCGAGTTGCCGCCGCCGAAAAGAGCCGACGGATTTTCCATGATTATTCTTGTAAATTCGCTGAAATTGCTCATCGCGTCTGAAAGGTCATCAAGCGATTTGTCGATTTTTTCGGTACTTCTTTCAAAAGTAAGCTGCAAAGTGTCGACCGTTCTCTGCGTTGATTCGACAAGTCCGAACATTTTGTCGACTTTTTCCTGAACATTTGCTTCTTTGTAATCTTCTCTGAAATCAGAAACAGTCTCTTTCATCATATTGAGCGTCTGGGCAAGCGAACCTTCTTTAGACGTAAGTTCTTTGACGTTCGTAGTGATGGCTTTTACGTTGTCCATGTTACCGTTGAGCTCATTCATGAAAAGATGCGCCTCTTTTATTACGCCGCTGATCTCTTTTTTGTTTTTTGCAAGAAGTTCGTCGAGAGAACCTGAAATTCCGTTCACGTTTTTGATGATTTTTTCGACATCCTCTTTCTGAACCCCTTTCAGAGCCTCGTTGAACTGGTTGAGAATCGATTCGAGTTTTGCGGCAATGACGGTAGCTTTGCCAGTGATTTCGTCCCAGCCGCTCTTTTCGGAAGGGATCTCGCCGCCGACCGGAATATTTGCACCCTGACCTCCGCCTTTGAGTTCAAGGAATTTAAGACCGGTGATGCCGATTGTACCAAGCTGCGTCTTCGTTCCCTCTTTGATCGGAACACCCGGTTTCAGGCAGAAACCGACTTCGACAACAGCCGTATTTTCCTTATCAACCGAAATTTTCGAGACCGTTCCGATATTCATGCCCTGGAATTTGACTGTGGAACCTTCCGAAAGACCTGCGACAGAAATGTCTTCAAAACGGGTGAAATAGCAGTCCTCGCGTTTGAGCAGACGGTTTCCGATAAGAAGCGCCGTAAGAATAAGTATGACAGCGATACCGAAAATGAAAAATATCGCGACTCTTCTTTTTTGAGCTGAAGTAACCTGCATAGCACCCTCAAAAATTCCACGCGCGATTTTAAGTGTAAAAACCTGATTGTCAACGGTTTAGCGGTTTTTTGTTGTTTTCGACGCCGCCGATCGTAGGGAGTTTAGGGAGTTTAGGGTGTCTAAGGAGTTTAAGGAGCGGCGGCGAAAGATGTTTCGTTTTTTGCTTTTTTCAGTATAATCGGCCGTTTTTGGGAGGATCCATGGGCGAGAGCAAGTGTTTTCTGAGTATGCACAAACTGCTGGAAACGGCGATTTTTGATTATCAGATGATAAATCCCGGAGACCATGTTTTAGTCGGTCTTTCGGGCGGCAAGGACAGCTCGATGCTGCTCAGACTTTTAGCGAGAAAAAAAATCCAGACGACTAACGACTTCAGACTTTCCGCCGTTTTTGTGAAAATGGGTTTTCCGAAAGACGATGAAATCTCAGAATATTTACGCGGATTCAGCGAAAATCTCGGCGTAAAATTTTTTGAAATCGAAAAATCGCTTGAAAAAATCATGGCTGCCGAAAAAAAACAGGCGTGCTATCTCTGCTCCAGAACGAGAAGACTCGCTCTTTTCGATCTTGCCGACGAAATCGGAGCCAACGTCATCGCTTTTGGTCACCACCGCGACGACTTCGTCCAGACTTTCATGATGAACCTTTTTTTCAACGGCTCGCTTGAGGCGATGAAGCCCGTAAACCCGTTTTTCAAAGGGAAATACAAAATAATCAGACCGATGCTTTACATTAAGGAAAGTTCCGTCAAAGCAGAAGCAGAGAACTGCGGCATAAAAGTTTTCGATTCTGGATGCCCTTTCGGAAAAGTTTCGGAACGCGCCTACATCCGATTGCTCATAGAAGAGATCTGCAAACACGACAGCACCGCCAAAACCAATATTTTCAAGGCGTTATACAACCAAAAAACCGATTTTCTGCTGAAAAAACCATCGAAAGAGATTTTGTGACAGACACCATACTTTAAGATTTTTCACAAAACTGCAAAATCTTTAAATAGCACATATTTGGTTGACAAAAAATCTTGCCTTTCCGTTTCATTTCCATATCATACCGCGCGTTCGATTTTTTGAGGATATTATTTTTGTTAATAAAGAATATTTTTCCAAAACAGCGAGCTGTTTCAAATCCGTGTAGCAATATTATGGAGGTTTAAAATGAAGAAAATCTGTTTTATCTTTGCGCTTTTGATTTCATTTCAGCTATTCGCCGACAAACCGAAACTTGCCGTAATGAATTTTATCGATGAAACGGAAGGAAAACTTTCCAAAGATCTGGTGAAAAACGGCTCGAAGTTGGTACGCGCACGCTTTACAAGACATGCAAACTCTCTTTTTGATATCGTTACAGATCAGGAAAATGAGGCTGCTCTCAGAGAGATGAAAAAGAAATCCCGCGAAATGGACCGAGACAGAAATTTCCAGATCGAACTCGGCAAACAGGTTTCCGCTGCTAAAATCGTAATATTAACGATCGGAAGTTTGGACAAAAGCACTTTCCTTATCACTTCGACTTTGGTTGATGTCAAACGGGGTATTGACGAAACCGCAGCTGATGCAATATTTGACGGAACCGCTAAGAGCCTGATAGAGGCTGTCGATGAAATAATCAAGCAACTTTTAGGCGATGCTACAGATTTAGCTAAAGAAGAGGCAGAATCCGAAGCTCGCAAAAAAGAGCAGGCAAGGCTTGAAGCCGCAAGAGCCCAATTAGAACTTCAAAAAATGAAAGAAGAATCCCGCAGGATATTGGCTCAAGAAAGACGGGAGGAAGAAGATTCTGACCGCAAAAGGCGCGGATATATTGAATGGTCAAGTTCATACCTTCAGAATGTAACATATAACGAAGCCCTGCAACACTGCAAAAATTTAAACGAGAACGGTCACGATGACATGACTGGAGACTGCCGACAATAGACGAATGGCGCTCAACTTTCCAGAACTGTCCGGAAACACAACCTGGCGGAGAATGCGCAGTCAGCGAAATAAACGGGAGACTCGATCCTAGTGCTTTCAGCAGAACATGTAAAGCCGGCTGCCGCAAAGGTTATTCCACACAGACAGGAAAAGGATGGTTCTGGTCTTCATCAGTCAAACAGGGAACAAATCATTTCTGGGTTATAGCTTTTAAAGCAGCCAGAATATCAAGTTTGGCAGAAAATAGTAAAGGCAGCGTAAAGTGCGTTAGATAAATGAAAAGGCCCGTTATTTCAGTACTTTCCCCGCAACTGAAAGCAGCACTTTGATTCAGAACGAGTTTCGCAATACTCCGAAGAGAGTGGGTAGTGAAAGATCTGTGACCCCAATTTTACTTTAAGATTTTTCAGACGGATGAACTCGTATAACAACTATACGCGCATTTGCGTTTGGTTGTCAGACGCGGATTTTTCTTTTCTGTAATAGTCAACAACTGCGGAAGGACCGTCCCACCACATTTTGTTTTCCTCTTCATAAAGAAGTTTCGCTGTGCGTGACTCAAGAAATTCAGGCAGAACATCTGACGGATCTCTGCCGTCATCAAGTGCGATTTCATCAACAACCATCGCAGTCAGCATATCTATAGCTGTCATAATTCTTTCGTTCAGATCCATATTCTGCCGCTCCTGAGAAATTCCAGTTGATTGAGTGCTTTTCCGGTTCGAAAAGCGTATTGATCCTGCAAACGTTCCGGCAATAAAAGCCTGATACAGATTTCATCGGCTTCCTTCGAACCCACTTCACCGAATGCACCTGACATGTAAGTCAGAATCGTAGCATTTGTCGCGTCATTGGCGATTTTTCCGCCTATAATATCGTATTTTGCCGAATCATATCTGACATCTTTAAAAATTCTCTCTTTTCTATGAGCGACGATGCAATGAAGCCATTTTTCATCAGCTTCCGGATAAACCAGTATTTCAGTTTGTCCGGACACATGGAACTTGAACACTGACACAACTCCAAAATTCTGTGATGCAGGAATCAAGCCGTTTTCCAATGCTTTCCTCGAAGATAATTTAGCGAACTGTTCAGCCTGAGAGCGCTCCGTTGTCAGATAAAAACCTCGACCGAAATCCTTGAACGGCGAACATTTGCCGATATCGGGTTCTGAAACTTCGCAATAGCTTCCGTGATACAGAAACATTCCTTCCTGCAAGAGTTTAATCACGTTTCGCCTCCTGCGATTTCAAATATTTTTCAATATCCTTCAGCACGGCGTAGTCTCCTTCGA
This sequence comes from bacterium, assembly GCA_017645765.1. GTDB lineage: Bacteria > UBP6 > UBA1177 > UBA1177 > UBA1177 > UBA1177. The sequence continues at coordinate 80,982 of JAGCNV010000097.1, forward strand.
CATGGAAAAGTCCCCAGAATTTCTGAATATAATGATAAATGTTCTTTTCTTCAAAAATCCGGTTGACTTCCTGCATTGATTTATGCCACTCGGCAGACGCTAATCGAACCAGCCTGACTTGCATGAAAAGTATCTGAAAACGTTCGCTCATTCTTCCTCCATGACACAGTTGTTTTAAAGTTTTTTACCAAAAATGCAAGCGGAAAATCCTTTTCAATCAAAAATCTTGCCGATGTGACTTTATTCCGCTATAACGCTAAAGATTTGTTTTTATTGCGAGGTTGATATGAGTTTCAAATCCCAGGTTACAGGATTTCAGAGAAATTTCTGGATCGCCAACATCATGGAGATGTTCGAGCGTCTGGCGTTTTTCTCGGTGCGTGCAGTCCTTCCGCTCTGGATGATAGCGACTGCCGACAAACACGGTCTCGGACTTACTTTCACTGAAAAAGGGCTCATTTTCGGTGTCTGGGCTGCGTGTCAGAGCCTTATCCCGATGTTGAGCGGCTCTTTTGCCAACTATCTGGGCTACCGTAAAAGTCTTTACATCGCTTTTACGACCAATGTTTTCGGCTACATTTTAATGGCGAATGCGGCTGGTTTCTGGAGCATGATGGTCGCTGGCATCGCTGTCGGAACGGGAACCGCCATTTTCAAGCCGCCGATTCAGGGAACGGTTGCAAGCTCGGTAACTGAGGAAAACAGCTCTGTCGGATACGGCATTTTCTACTGGGTCGTCAACATCGGAGGTCTTCTTGCCCCGATCATGGCAAGTACTCTGCGCGGAAACGATACCGACGGCTACACCTGGAGCTACGTTTTCTACGCGGCGGCGATAGTTACTGCCTGCAACTACATTCCGGCAACTTTCTTTTTCAAAGAACCCGATAAATTAAAAGCTACAAAGTCCGCAAAAGATGCGCTCAACGACACCTGGACCGCGCTGAAAGACAAGGATTTCATGATTTTCCTGCTTATTTTCAGCGGTTTCTGGCTCATGTTCATGCAGCTTTGGGATCTTTACCCGAATTTCATCGACCAGTGGACCGACAGCCGCGCTCTGGCGAAGATCCTTCCTTCGTTCATGACCGATAACGGCAGCGTCAAAGCCGAGCAGTTCATAAACATAAATTCGCTCTGCATCGTCCTTTTTGTCGTTCCGTGGAGCGTGGTCACCGGCAAATTCCCGCGCCTTGTCGCAATAACCGCCGGAATATGCCTCACGACTATAGCTTTTTTCTGTGCCGGAATCACAATGGCGGGTGTTGTCACCGCGATCTGCATAGCGTTTTTCAGCCTGGGAGAGATGACCTGCTCGCCCAAATTCAGCGAATACATCGGAGTCAACGCACCTGCTGACAAAAAAGCTCTTTACATGGGACTTTCGAATATTCCTTTCGCAGTCGGCTGGATCGTCGGAAACGTCGTTTCGGGCCCGCTTTACGACGCTTTCGCGAACAAACTTCAGATAACGAAGCAGTATCTTCTGGAAGTCAAAAAGGTCCCGCTTGAAACTCTTGTAAAAGTTGTCGACGACTACAAAGCTGCAAATCCTGACAACCTTCTGCCTGAAACTATTGCGAAAATGAACATCGACACATTCGATTTCTTCCCGTATTTTCAGGAACTTACAGGACTTGACAAGTATGCCGCCAACCAGCTTCTCTGGGACGCTTACGCTCCGTGGAAAATCTGGATTGTCCTCTCTTCTTTCGGCGTTCTCTCGATTGCCGCAATGCTTCTTTACAATCGTCATAAAAGCAAAATAAACGCAAAATAGGCGGCAAAAACACTGGAAAACTGTTTCCGTTTGTGGTAAGAAAAAAAGGTTTTTGTTGAAATGAAAACGGAGTAAAAAATGGAGATAAGAGTTACCCTGGAAGACATTTTTAAGGGTGATATTTCAAAAATAAAGACCAGCATCGACAAGATTGCCCCCGACAGCAGGCTTTCTGCCGAAAACGAAAACAATATCTCTATAAAATTCGGTGAATTAAAATCGTTCGAACTCGCTGTCAAGCTACAGGAACCGGCATGCAAGGCGTGGTTTAGAAAACTTGATTCCGAATATCCTTACCTTCCGTTTTTTCTTAACAAACAGTCGAAAACTTTGATGTTTTTCATCATGGGGAACACCAAATTCTCTATAGACGAGCACAACAATGTCTGTTTCGACGAAATGTCCAAGCAGCAGTATCTCAGCGCGAAAAAATCTTCGATCAAAGCTTTCTGCCTCACTCACAATATCGACCCGAAACCGGCGACGCGCAACCTGCTCTCTTTTGAACCGGTACAGTCGAAACCGGCAAACGTAAAAATCATCAAAATACAGGATTATCTTAATAAATTCGGTGCAATAACCACTTTCGACGAGCACAGGGAACTTGTTACGTGGCTTCTTGCCGATCAAGTTCCGCCTTCGATAAAGATCCTGCTTTGCTCTTGCATACAGAACTGTCCGCAGCCGTTTTTCGACATTATTATCGAATACAGCGGAGTCCGCACGGAATACATCTCAAAAATCATCCCGTCCAAAAAAGATGTTGAAGAATTCTGCCAGGCGAAATCCACGATAAAAATCACTTTTGTATTCAAAGACGGCGACAGTCACCAGTCGTGGAATCTGGATCATCCGTTTGTGTGTATGGAACCGGCGGAACTTGAGAAAAAACGAAATGAGCTGATACCTTCTCCTGAAGAAGAAGCTCCGCAGGATGAAAGCACTCCGGAAAAACCTGAAATACCGGAGAGTGAACCTGAGAATCACAAAGAAGCGGAGGAACCAAAAGAGAACGACTCCTCCGCAGAGAATCAGCCGCAGCAGGAAATCAAAGAAGAACCGGCAAAAGAAACCAAGGCTGAAGTCGCAAAGAAGGAAGAAGCTGACGAACCTGAAGAAATCATCCCGCAGAATGAAACTCCTGAAGAAACTATAGCGAGATTGACTAAGAAAGTTCATGATCTTCAGGAAAAAATAAAACAGAAAAACAACCTGATAGAAGATTTGGAACGTGCGCTGAACGAACGGCAGCGTTCGAAAATCGTGACCTTTTTAAAAGGATTGTTCAAGTGACGACTGTAATTTTCAACGGCAACGGCTCATCGACAGGAGTTCCGCAGCTTTTCTGCGACTGCGATATCTGCAAACTGACCGACGAACGCAACCGCCGCACGAGATTTTCGATGACTCTTATAGAAGAAGAGACTGTTTTGCAGATCGACTTCCCCTACGAAATCAGGCAGCAGCTTCTGAAATCAAAGGTTTCTCACATTGATGCAGGCTGGCTGACGCACGCCCACAGCGACCACTTCGCCGGAATCGATGACCTGAGGATGGCTTCATTCAGAAACGGCGAACCGTTGCCCTTCTTTTTGAGCCGTGAAACTTTTGAAATCGCTCAAAAGCGTTTCCCCTATCTTTTTTTCGAAAACGAATATCTGCCTCGACCTTTCTTGAAGCCTGTTTTCGTTGAAAAAGAACCTGTTTCATTCAAAAATCTGACGATCATACCGATACGTCACAAACACGGTGAAACTGTCGTCACAAGCCTGCGCTTCAAGGATTTCGCCCTTCTCGCTGACATAAATTCGATAGAACCTGAAGAACTCGACAAAGTTAAAGGGGTGAAAATCCTCGCTATTTCCTCAACCGTCCATAAAAAACATCCCACTCACTTCAGCTTTGAGGAAATTCTCGACCTGATAAAGTATATTTCGCCCGAAAAAGCATATCTCACCCACATGAACCATACTTTCGACTATTCTGAAACTTTGAAACTATTGCCCGAAAACACAGTTCCTGCCGTTGACGGCATGAAAATAGAGTTTTAACTTGAAAAGAGGTGGAAAAATGAAAAAAATCGCATTGCTTTTCGTTTGTATCGTTTTCAGTTTTCTTTTTGTTTCTGCGGAAAACGCAGCCCCGGCACAGAAACCGGCTGCACAAAAAACTTTGCAGTGGTCAAAAAAACCCAGATTCTACTCTACATGGACAGCTGCCAACGAATATTGCACCAACCTTGACGAAGACGGTCACAAAGACTGGAGACTGCCGACCATCGACGACTGGCGCTCGATAGTTGAAAAATGTCCCGAAACCGCAACGGGCGGAAAATGCGAAATCAGCGAAAAAAACGGGAAACTCACGATGGACAGCTACAACAAACAGGATTGCCGCGGCTGCCGTAAAGGAGGTACAACTCTGGGCGGTAAAGGATGGTTCTGGTCTTCATCACAGAGACCAGACACCGACCATTACTGGGTAATCAGCCTCAATAATGCAAGGATTTCCGAGGCAAAAATGAATGTTCCATACAACGTTTTCTGCGTCAGATAAATTCCGGGCACAAAGTGTGCCGAATTAGAGGTTTCGCATGCTGAACTGGCTTTCTTCCGGGGTTATAGATATCACGGGATATATTACCCCGATTCTTTTTTTATTGGATGTTCTGGTCTGGTTTCTGCTGGTAAAAAAAGAAACGAATATCAAAAAAAATGTAAAAATTTTGGTGAAAATCGGCATTTTTTCGTTGCTCGGAGCTGCTGTCGCGCCGCTTTTGATCATCGTGGTTTCCGGCAAACTGTTTCCGTTTTTGTCAGCAGCAGGCAAGCTGATCCAAAAAATAAACAGTTTTGCCATGCTGAAAACCGCACTGGCTATTGCGTTCAGAGGTTTCTCGATAACAGGCGGCATACTTATTCTTTCAATTGTTCTTCTGTTTACTTTGAAAGATGCGAAAAAACTGACTTTTGCGATTCTTTATCCGTTTCCGCTTTTCGCGGCACTCACAAGAATCAACTGTTTCCTTAAAGGGTGCTGCTTCGGGAAACTTTATGAAGGAATCTTTGCAATAAAATATCCGCCGGCAAGCTTTGCATCAAGGCAGCATTATGCCCAATCGCTGCTTCCGTCGCGCTATGTGCCGTCGTGTCCCGTTCATCCGACACAGCTTTACATCGTTTTTTCGATGCTGATGCTTTTTATCGGGGTTGTTTTAATGAAAAAATTCAAGATGAAAAAGAACATCATCGCGGGAACAGTTCTTGCCGGTTACGGATTTTTTAATTTCTTTATAGAACTTTCCCGTGAAGAACCGCTTGTCTTCAATTTCATAACGATGGGACAAACTATGGAAATCATTCTCGTTTTCTTAGGTTTTTATCTTATTTTCAAAACCAAGGAAGAAGATATTTCGGAAAGTTAAAAATTAAGGAGGAATCATGCTGCCGAAAAATAACCCGACACAACTCAAATCTTGGAAAACTCTTGAAAATATTAAGAAAATATCATCTTTTAATTTACGTAAACTTTTTAAGGAAGATCCGGCAAGAGCGGACAGATTTTCAGTTTCCTTCGATGATATTTTTCTCGACTATTCCAAAAACCTTATTGACGAAAATGTTATGAAAACTCTCTTCGATCTTGCCGGAGAAGCAGGATTGAAAGAGGGTATCGCGGCAATGTTCCGCGGTGAAAAGATAAATGAAACAGAAAAAAGAGCTGTTTTGCATACCGCTTTGCGCGATTTTTCGGACGATCCGATTATTCTCGACGGACACAACATCAAAGATGACATCAGACGTGTTCAAAACCGCATGAAAGCTTTTGCAGACAAGGTTTCAAACAAAAAATGGCTCGGATTTTCAGGAAAACCTGTGACAGATATCGTAAACATCGGAATCGGCGGCAGCGATCTCGGTCCCGTAATGGTTACAGAAGCTCTGAAACCCTTTTGGAAAGAGGGTTTGCGCGTGTTTTTCATCTCAAATATCGACGGAACTCACATTGCCGAAACTTTGAAAAAACTTAACCCTGAAACGACACTTTTCCTGATTGCGTCAAAGACTTTCACGACTCTCGAAACGATGACCAACGCGAATACCGCGAAACAGTGGTTTTTGGAAAACGGCGGCCAGGAAAAAGATATTGCAAAACACTTCGCAGCCCTTTCGACCAATACGAAAGCCATTGCTGAATTCGGTATCGACACAGAAAACATGTTTGAATTCTGGGACTGGGTCGGCGGCAGATATTCGCTCTGGAGCGCGATAGGACTGAGTATCGCATGTGTTATCGGATATGAAAACTTTGAAGAGCTTCTTCGCGGTGCGTATGCGGCCGATCAGCATTTCAAAGCGGCACCTTTTGAAAAAAATATCCCTGTAATTTTAGGGCTTTTAGGAATTTGGTACAACAACTTTTTCGGCGCAGAGACTCACGCGATCCTGCCGTACGACCAGTATATGCACCGTTTCGCCGCATACTTGCAGCAGGGAGATATGGAATCAAACGGAAAAAGCACAGACAGATCGGGAAAACCTGTTGACTACCAAACTGGCCAGATTATCTGGGGCGAGCCGGGAACCAACGGTCAGCACGCCTTTTATCAGCTGATTCACCAAGGCACCAAGCTGATTCCGGCTGATTTTATCGCTCCGGCAATATCGCACAATCCCGTAGGAGATCACCACATCAAACTGCTTGCCAACTTTTTCGCTCAGACAGAGGCTTTGATGAACGGAAAAACGGCGGAAGAAGCCGAAGCCGAACTCAAAAAAGCAGGAAAATCGCCTGAAGAGATAGAAAAGCTCCTCCCGTTCAAGGTTTTCAGCGGAAACAGACCGACAAATTCAATACTCGTTAAAAAAATCACTCCGCACACCCTTGGCGCACTCATCGCGATATACGAGCATAAAATCTTTACTCAAGGGCTTATCTGGAATGTTTTCAGCTTCGACCAGTGGGGAGTAGAGCTAGGAAAACAGTTGGCGACAAAAATCCTGCCGGAACTCAAAAGTGCGGAAAAAGTTTCGTCACACGATTCGTCCACGAACAATTTAATTAACAAATTCAAGGAGTTGATATGAATATTTTAGTTACCGGCGGAGCAGGATTCATCGGGTCTCACACTGTCGTTGAACTTATAAACGCAGGTCACAGCGTCGTTATCGTCGACAACTTTTCAAACTCGAAGCCCGAAGCTATTTCAAGGGTTGAGAAAATAACAGCTTCAAAAATCAGATTTTATGAAGCCGATATCTGCGATAAAGAGGCAATGAAGCGCATTTTTGCAGAAAACAGTTTTGACTGCTGCATTCACTTCGCAGGGTTCAAAGCCGTCGGAGAATCTGTTGTAAAGCCATGGATTTACTATGAAAACAATATATACGGAACTTTGGTTCTGCTTGGTGCGATGCGTTCTGCGGGCTGCAAAAGCATAATTTTCTCATCTTCGGCGACTGTTTACGGCGATCCGGCATTTGTTCCGATAACTGAAGAATGCCCGAAAGGAAAGTGCACAAACCCTTACGGTCAGACCAAATCGATGCTTGAGGAAATTCTCATTGATTTTCATACCGCCGATATCAAAACGAACGATCCGAATCCCTGGAATATCGTGCTTCTGCGCTACTTCAACCCCGTCGGAGCGCATAAATCGGGGCTTATCGGCGAGGATCCGAAAGGAATTCCCAACAATCTGATGCCTTACATCACGCAGGTCGCTGCCGGCAAACTCGATCATCTCACCGTTTTCGGAAACGACTACAAAACCCATGACGGCACCGGAGTCAGAGACTATATCCACGTTGTCGATCTCGCAAAAGGACACGTCAAAGCATTAAGCGCAATCGAAAACAAGTGCGGAGTCGCAATTTACAACCTGGGAACAGGCGTCGGGTACAGCGTTCTGGACATTGTTCATGCTTTTGAAGAAGCCAACGACCTCAAAATTCCTTACGAAATAGGTCTGCGCCGCCCAGGCGACATTGCCGAATGTTATTCTTCACCGAAAAAAGCCGAAACCGAACTCGGCTGGATTGCTGAAAACGGCATTGTTGAGATGTGCCGAGACAGTTGGAACTGGCAGAAAAACAACCCGAACGGGTACTGATTCAGAAAACCTTACACCGGACTAATCCTGTTTTTTACCGGACAACACTTCCGCCAGCACTTTTTTCATCAGTGCGACATCAACTGGTTTTGCAATGTGCGCCTGCATTCCTGCTTCTTTTGCCGCTTTGACATCTTCGGCAAATGCGTTTGCGGTCATTGCTACAATGGGGATTGATGCGAGAGCCTTGTTTTCAAGTGTGCGGATCGCTTTTGTCGCTTCGTATCCGTCCATGACGGGCATCTGGATATCCATGAGAATGATGTCGTAGTATCCTGCTTCTGAAGCCGAAACCATATCGAGTGCGATCTTTCCGTTTACTGCTGTTTCGACGATGAAACCGTTCTGCAGAAGGATCATTTTCGCGATCTCCATGTTTATCGTGTTGTCTTCGACTAGAAGGACCCGTTTGCCGGTAAAATCGACAGGTTTGTCCGATGTTCCGGCTTTTGAAAATTCGCTTCTTCTGATCTCGTCTTCGTTTGCGAGTTTGAATTTGAGCCTGATTATCATTTCGGTGCCGCTGCCGGGAGATGTGAGGACTTCTATCGTTCCGCCCATGAGATCGACGATGCTTTTGGTTATCGCGAGACCTAATCCTGTCCCTTCGATGCCGCTCTGGGTCGAAGTCCGCTCGCGTTCAAAGGCTGTGAATATCTTTTCGACGAACTCTTTCGACATGCCGATCCCGGTGTCGCCGATGCGCATTTCGTAGGAGCCGTAACCCTCTTTTTCGCTCACTGTTTCATAGAGGACTGCTGTGACTCTGCCGCCTGACGGAGTGAATTTCAGCGAGTTGCTTACGACGTTGAGAAGTATGCGGAGAACGTTCTTTCTGTCACACCAGACATAGCTGTCGCGGACCTGCGATGTGTGGACCGAAAAATCGATCCCTTTTTCCTTCATCTGCTCTCCGAAGAGCGAACGGATCTCGTCGAAAATCATGCACAGGTCTACCGGCACGAATTCAAGTTCGATCTTTCTGTTTTCGATGCGGCTCATCTCGAGAATGTCGTTGATCAGGGTAAGGAGATGGTGGCTCGATGTGCCTATTTTCGAAAGATAACTGTGCAGAACTTCCGGATCTTTCTCGGTCATGGCAAGGTTCGTATAGCCGATTATCGCATTCATCGGAGTGCGGATGTCGTGCGACATGTTGAAGAGAAAGCGACTTTTCGCCAGGCTGCTTTCGACTGCGCGTATTTTTTCGCGCTCGACCGCCTCATGTTTTTTTCTGACGAGATCCTGGATATACATCATTATTGCAAGGCCTGCGAAAATTATGAGGATGAGGACAACGCCGCTTGTTGTGACCGCTTTCTGCACGGTTTCTCCGTTTCCATCCGCAATATGTTTTGCCGCCCACATCAGCGAGGAGTAGATAAGAAGCGAAAAAAGGACGATGCCCGAAACAGACATTCCGCTGAACTCTGCCAGAGTGCTCTCCTTCAGAGTCCGCCAGTAGAAAATGAAACCGAGGAGGCACCAGAGCGCAAGCAGCAGGAACGCTTCGCTTCCCATCGCCTCGAGAGCCGACAGGCGGGGAACGATCTGGACAACAACAAGAACTGCCGAAATAGCAGCTCCTGCAAAGCCTGCGAAAACGACCCTTTTTCTGTTTTCGGCTTTAGCAAGCTTGTATGCCGCAGCGGAAGTGTAGCCGAAACCGACTACTGCGCCGAAAGAGGTGAGATCGACGAACCAGTTGAGGGTGTTGCGCCCCAGAAGCGAAAGGGATATCGATATCACCATGATGAAAAGGATCGTGAAGGTCGTTCCTGAGAATTTTTTTGAAAGAATGTGGTCTTCAGCCATTGTCGAAAGTATGCGCAGAGCCGCTCTGTAAGCGCCGATAATGCCCGTGAAAATCGCGGCGAGAGCGGTTATCGTGATAATGACAAGCCCCGCTTTGCCCATGTATGCCGAAGCCGCGTTGAAAGTAGGGACAGCCGAAAGTCCGCTCAGGTTGCCGAGATTTGAAATGTAGTCTCTCCACGAAGTGTAGCCGTCGGGGACGAAAGAGACTCCGACAACCGCCATTGCCGTATAGATAAAGCCTGCGACGATTATCGCAAAGAAAAGTATCTTTTTCGTGTCTTTAAGCGGAAACTTGAAGTGCGCCGTGTCGAAAGCTGTGGCATCAAAGCCGACAAAAGCCCACGGAGCGAGGATCACGATCGTGAAAATCCCGTATAATCCGCTGATGTCACCTGTTCCGAAGGAGGTGAGAGCACTCCATTCGAAAGCGTGAGGAATGCACACCGCGCTGATCACAAGCGCTCCGGCAAACATGACGACCGCTAAAACAGTGAAAAGTTTCTGTATAAATTTTTTTGCTTTGACAAGAAGGAATCCGATCCCCGCGAAAGCAAGGACGGAAGCGGCTACTTCGGCTATGTAAATGTCGTGTCCCGCGACAGAGTAGCTCCACGAATTTTTCACGAGGGGTGCCATCGTTATTCTCGCTACGACAAAAAGCGCTGTCCCATTGAGAAAGACGATCGTCATGTAGGAAAGGCACAGGAACCACGATGAAATGAAGGCGTGGTCGCGTCCGAAAGCCTCTTTCGTGAAGGTGTAGACGCCGCCGGTTTTCGGGCTGCGTTCCATAAGATAGGCGAAGTTTGTGCCGATGACAAGCATAATGAGAGTGCTTGCGGCCATTGCGATGATCGTGCCCAAAGGCCCTGCGACCGGCAGAAAGAACGTTCCCGGCATGACAAAAGCGCCCCAGCCGACCATTATTCCCAGCGCCATCGACCAGACATCGAGCCGTGAAAGATATTTATCTAAAATTTTTCCTTTGTGTGTCATAAGTAACTCCGCGTATATCAGCAAAAGCCCAAAAATCCGACGATATTACTTTAACAATCAATAATATCAAAGTTTTTCCTTGTAAAACGGCTGTGTCAAAATGTTCAGGCCGGCGAATTTCGGAGATCGAAACAAGTGAGCTGACAAGTTTCAGAGCTTAAAAAGTATTACCACCCGTCATCTGAGCAATTATTGGTGTTGTAACCGTCACAGGTTGCATTGCATGTAGCCGTTCCGCTGACATAATTTGAATCCAGTTCTTCGCAATTTATCTGGCCTCCGTCGCATACTTCGTCACCTTCGACTATGCCGTTTCCGCAAAGTGCCGGAACATCGTTGTTTGTTGAAATCCAGATGGCGTTTTCGTCGTAAAAATAAGTATATCCGTCGTAAGTATAGACATCCTGAAGTTCTCTGATGTCGCCCGAAAGCTCGGTGAAAGAAACGCCTCCGTCTCCGTCGTCTTCAAAGCGGTAGGTTTCGTCATCGCAGGAAAGATAAAATCTGCCGTCAGAGCTTCCGACTTCTATCTCGAAACATCCGAAGAACTCGTTCGCTTTCAAGGCAAGCGTATCAGCGTCACGGATCTCTACCGGAGAGAACAAAGCATCTTTGTAAAGTCCTATTTCTCCGTTTTCTATCGCAAAGTCGAGCACGGAGCCGTTGTTGACAGATGTGAGTACTGAAAGTGTCTCAAGGTCTCTGACTTTTATGCCGTAGTCGTCACCGACGTAAAGTTTTCCGTCATAAACTTCGACTTTGTACTGATAGTTGAGAAAAGCCGAAACGAACAATGTTTGTGTAAGCGTGTCGTTTGAAGCATCGAGTTTGTAAAGTCCGCCGTTTGTCGCTGCGAAAAGGGCATCGCCGTAAACTTCAAGGTCGTTGACTCTGCTGCTTGTCGAAAAAGATGAAACCAGAACAGGAGAGGTCGGATCGGAAATGTCGTAGACTTTGATTGCATTGTTCGTGCCGACATAAAGCCTGTCACCTTTTCCTGACAAACTGTAAACGGTTGCACCGGCAGAGAAAGAGCTATACCACGGGTGAGTGAACGGAACGCATTCACCGCCTTGTTCAAGACCTCCGGCAAGAGTGTTTTCTGATTCGCCAAGGCAGAAAGTGACAGGATGACTTTCAAAGGAAACTCTTATATTCTCGTTGTTTATAGGAATGTCAGAAAGATTGAGAACAAATTTCTGCATGGAATTTCCGACTGTTATGAACGGATTTACGATGACAAGATTGCCGTTATCTATCGCGGTTACGCTAAACATTATGATTTTATCGTTTATGTTCTCGGCAACTGTAATCCAGTTGTTTGAAACAGCTGGTTCAAGCATTATGATGTTGTTGTAAACGGCAAAACCTTCAGGATACGGATTGCCCTCTTCAATATTCAGAACAGTGCTGATGTAATCGGTTGCGCCGCCTGAAACGATGATTTTACCGTCTGATGCGGTCAGATTATAGTCTTTTCTGACCGGCTGAGTTGTGTCACTTACGAGTGAAAGTGAATAGCCGAATTCGCTCTGATTATCAGATACAAGTTTGTAGACCACAAAATTCGTTGTGGTATTTCCGCTGACATAAATATCGTTTCCGAGTGCGAAAATCCTGATGTCTTCCAAATTTGCCGGAATGGTCGCAACGCCTGAAAAATTATAACCGTTTTGCCCGTCACTTGAGATTTTTGTTATGAGTTGAACAGTATTGCCGCTATTATTTTGATTGCCATTGGAAAGGTATTGAATGCCTCCGGCGACATAACCTCCTGCAAGGTAGATATCATTGCCTTTGACAAGCGTGCTACTTCCATTTAACGCTGGATAATTGGAAATTTCTCCAAGAGCTGTACCATTTTTAAAGAGATAAACACTATTGTTGTGTATCGCAACATAGAAGAAATCACCGTTATCCGACCATGCAACCTGATATGTGTTTGCTGGAAGCTCTTTTGTCTCTGTAATGACTTTTTGCTGAGTCGAATCGTATCTGTAATTTTTAAGATCAAGCGGTATAGGATGAATGCCCAAACGGTCTATTAAGAGTCCATTTATATCCACAATAATATTCGCGATATGAAATCTGATGTATGTGTCTTTTAAATCCAACCAATCAATTCTACCGTTACAGTCCATGTCCAGTGCGGCATTTTTTACTATCTGGGAAGCGCGGCAGATTTTCCACATCGGAGTAGCATAGTTTTGAGCTTCTGAAGAGGATGTTGCTCTAATAATATTATCAGGTTTCCATCCATTTCCACCAGGCCAACAACCAATCCACGATACAACTCCGGCAACTCTGCCTGAATTATCAATAACGGAGCTTCCTGAATGACCGATCATGATATCCGCTTTTTCAAATATCAGAACATCTTCATAAAATGAGTATGCAAGTCTTTTAGCCTTTCCGTCAACAACGTTACCGGCATTTACGACTTTTACTCCTAAATGATAATCTTTTCCATCGTATATTCTGGCAACTTCTGGAGAACCAATAATATTTAACGGAGAATTCGGTTGCAGAACAGCTGTATTTACTCTTGCCCAGCCTCTGGCACCGTTTGTGTTGTCCGGCAAAATCCAAGGAGTAACAAGATCTGTATCAAGTGTAATTCGTAAAGATTGGTTGTTATCAGATTCCCAAGGCCATGGATCTTTAGCTTCCGCTGGCCAATCTTCCTGTTTATTTTTTTCTAATTTGTATATAGCATAATCAATTTCACCTATTTTTTGGCTTGATGTTCCATCTGTCCACTCTATTTCTGGTGCCAAAACAGCATCTTCGTCACTATCATCATATTCAATATCACCATCATTTTCTTCATCTTCGTCATTATCTTCTTCCTTGTTTGGACAGATATATTTCCAACCATGTTCCAATGACCCGTCATTATTACTTTTACAACCCGGCTTTATAGGAAAATATGCCGGATGTCGGTCAAAATCAGGGTATATATCCATGTCAGGAACTTCTTCACCATATCGTCTGTATTTTCCGTTTTTATCCAAATATCCTTTTAGAGAAACTCGCGGATATCCCGTAACATCACTGTCATCGTCACTGATCTCATTGTCATCATCGCCATATTCGTCGTCATCGTTGTCTTCAAGATCGGCTTTTTGATAACCGAACAACACCCCGACAATTTTGATATCATTGCCATACACATCTTTTGTTGTGGCACAATGCCCTGCTGTTATAAAATAGTTTTGTCCGATCAGCGTTCCGCTACACATCGTCCCGTATGTCCAATCACTTTCCAATCCATTATTTTGATATTGATAGACAAGTTTTCCTGCCCTTCCTCCGTGTTCTTGAAGGAATTCTTTACTATAACCGGAATCATCATCGTTGTCAGCTTCTTCAAGATGATCGAACCAAGCTGGAATAAATTCATTCGGTAGGTCGCCATAATCAGCACATGTATGCTGATCTTTTGGATTTCCCTCTGCGAATAAACTCAAATACACCATCACCACCCAAAGCAAAATAAAGATTTTCTTCATTTTCACTCTCCTTCTACAAATGTTATTGTTCTTTCACAGCTTTCCAACTGCTCATTCATTCCGCCGACATAAGTTCCGCGTTTCTTCAATTCTTCAAGAGGAGAGAAATCCTTGATGCAGTTTTTATCAACCCACAGACTCGATAAACCAGTTCTATTCCTGAATGCTTCAGCATTATCTATGTTATTTGATCCGACATCCAATCTTTTGAGTGCCGGAAACGATTCATTGTCTGCCAACCCCGATAAATCTGTAATATAATTATAATTCAAGTACAATTCTTTGAGAAATTTAAGGTTTTTCATAACCGGAACTTTTGTGATTTTATTCATAGCAATATCTAAGAATTGGACATGTTCTAATCCATCAAGTTTCATAAGATCGTTATCGTTTAACTCATTATTGTCAAACCACAAAGTGTCAAGAGAATCTAATCCGTTTAACTCTGGCAAATTGCTGATATTGTTGAAACTTAACTCAAGAGTCTGTAACTTTTTTAGATTGAGTATTTCTCCTGGAATTTCTTCAATTTGGTTTTCGCTCAATCCCAAATAAGTCAATTTTGTCAAATTTGTGACAGCAGGAATATCTTTTATTCTGTTATGTTTAACATTAAGCATGGTTAAATTTATCAAGTCTTTCAATGGTGAAATATCTTCAACATAGTTATTACGAAAAAACAATTCTTTCAAATTTGTTAAAAATTTCAAAGCTGTAATATCTTTTACTCTGTTGTGAACAAAAGAGAAAAATTCAAGTTTCTGTAAATTCTCTATATTTTCAGGTAAAAACTCAATCTGGTTGTTCCCTAAGTCTAAAGTCTTCAGGTTTACAAGTTGTTCCACAGGTGAAACCTCTTTTAATTTTGTTTCTTCTATATTAAGGGTTTCAAGGGTCGTGAGAAGTGAAATCGAGCCGTCAAGACATGTCATGCTGGTGGCATCAATTACGATTTTTTTTAATTTTTTCAGTTTGGAAAGCGGAGTATAATCATATATTTTGCCGGTTGAAATTTGAACAGATTCCAAATTTATCAGTTTTTCAATACCGCGAATATCTTTGACAGACAAAAAAGTGATTTCTTTGATTTTTTCCAAATCTTCTTCTGTTAGTTCATAATCCTCATCATATCCGAGATCTTCCTTGATTTGAGATTCGAGTTTCGAAGAAGCGAAAAAACCTTCATAAGGTCCTGCAGGAATTTTGTCATAGCAGCGTTTATAGCCGTTGATAGGCTCTGTTTTTTCAAAAATTTCTTCGGTAGTTTCGTTTGGTTTGTCATCATCTGAAACAGTTCCTTCTGTGTCAGAATCGGAATCAGTTTCCGGGGTTTCATCTAAATCATCAACAATTTCAGAATCTTGGTGGTCTAAATCATCGTCTTGACCTTCAAAATCCTGCGTGTTGATGTCTGAATCCGGCAGAATGTCGGAATCGTTTGAAGAGTTGGAGGAGGAGCAGGAAAAAATAAAAACAAATCCCAAAAACACCAGAAATAAACTCAAATGTTTCCGCATATTAGCCTCCGTTTCGGCAAATGAACGAATTATGATAAGGAAAATGAGGAAAAAAGAAACTTTTAGATAAACAGCATTGAACAGCCGTCGATTTACTCTTCATACATAAAGCGGGAGAAGTTCTCTTTTTGTCAGTCGTTCTGTTCCGATTCCCAGATAAGTTCTTCAAGTGTGCTGTAAAGGTGCTCGGGCTCGACAGGTTTTGAAAGGTGCGCGTTCATCCCGACCTGAAGGCTGCGCTGCACGTCTTCGTCGAATGCGTTTGCAGTCATGGCGATTATCGGGATCGTTTTTGCATCCTTGCGGTCGAGGGCACGGATCTTTGCTGTCGCTTCAAGGCCGTCCATCTCCGGCATCCTGACATCCATAAGTATCGCGTCATAGTGTTTCGGAGCGCTGTTTGCGAACATTTCGAGCACGATCCTGCCGTTTTCTGCGTGGTCGATCTCGGCACCCTTTATTTTGAGGATCTGTTTCATTATCTCTGCATTGATCTGAATGTCTTCGGCCAGAAGGATCTTTTTGCCGTTGAGGTCGGCACGCCTTCTTTCGCGGAAAAGACTCATGTTGTTCTTTCTCGCGATGCGTTCGAACTCGTCGATGACATTCGATGCGAAAAGCGGCTTCGCAAGGAAGCTGTCAACGCCGACATGCAGTGCTTCATCCATGATTTCGTCCCAGTTGAAGGATGTCAGGATTATGATTGTGGTCTCCTTGCTGTAGCGTTTTCTGATCTCTTTTGAAACTTCAAGACCGTCCATTTCGGGCATCTTCCAGTCAAGAAGGACAAGGTTGTAGGGTTCATGCTTCGTGTGCTGCAGTTCTAGCATCTTGAGCGCTTCGGCACCGCTTGAAGCGCAGTCGGCGCTGATCCCGACTTCGTCAAGGACCATTCTCGCGTGTTCCGCTGCGATCTCTTCGTCGTCAACGATAAGCACGCGCATATCCTTAGGTTTGATGTAGCTTGTTGCCGGCCCCTGATGCTCGCAGTTCTTCAGTGTGACAACGACCGTGAACTCAGTTCCGACACCTTTTTCCGATTCGACCGAAATCGTGCCGTTCATAAGCTCGACGATGTTTTTTGTTATTGCCATGCCGAGCCCGGTGCTGCCGTATTTGTTGTTGCGGCTGCTGTCTTCCTGCGTGAACGAGTCGAATATCTTCGGAATGAACGACTTTTCCATGCCGATACCGGTATCTTTTATCACGAATTTGATCGTTGACTGGTCGCCGTAGGTCGCTTTCCGTTCGACCTCCATAACGATGTTGCCCCCTTTTTCCGTGAACTTTATCGCGTTGCTCAGAATGTTGATGAGCACCTGTTTCAGCTTCATGTCATCGCCGATGTAGTAGTCGCTGACTCCGCCGGTCATGCGGCATTCGTATTTGAGCCCTTTTTCGCCGCACTGCGACATCACCATCGTGTTGATCTGCTCTAACATCGAGCGGAACGAAAACTCCTCTTTGCGCAGAACGATCCTTCCCGATTCGATGCGCGACATATCGAGGATGTCGTTGATGAGACCGAGCAGGTGACGTGCGCTCTCGCCGATCTTTTCAAGGTATTCGCGTGTTTCCGGCAGGAGCTTGTCATTTCTCAGAGCGAGGCTGTCGAGCCCGATTATGGCGTTCATCGGAGTCCTTATCTCGTGGCTCATGTTGGAAAGGAACGCTGTTTTCGCCTTGTTTGCCTCTTTTGCGGCTGCGAGAGCCTCTGCAAGAGCCTGGTTCTTCGCCATCGAATCGCGCATCTCTTCGTCTATGACCGTAAGACCGAGGCCTATCGCATGGACTCTGTGGTCATCGCGGTCTTCGGCGTGTCTGACACCCGCAGCGCGGATCATTTCGTAGTATTCCCGCCCTTCGCGCTGTGCAAGATAGCGGTATGAAATGATTTCATGTTCCGCAAGCCCTGTCCGTATATTTTCCGGATCGATGAAGTTCATGAAACCTTCGCGGTAAGGTTCTGCAACGACGTTTTCGGCATATTTGGTGAAAGATTCCGTGTAGGAGAAGTGGACTCCTTCCTTATGCTGCTTTTTGTCGTTCGGATCGGCGCGGTAGCAGACTGCATCGTCGGTATCGAGATTGACATGGTAGACGCTGCGGTAGTCTGAAGCCATGGCGGTTATCATTTTGTCGTACTGCTCTCTCGTCCGCTGTTCTTCAAGAAGTTTGTCCTGCAGAACAGTCTGTTTTTCAATCTCCTGCTGTTTAGCCGCAGTCAGAGCCTGTTTGAGAGTCAATTCCTTCTGTGCGCGTTTCTCTGTGATGTCGGAAATGAAGACGTAGTAAACTCCGCCGTAGGCCTTGGTTTCGGTATAGTGGCCGTAGTCATCGACCCAGCGGATGCTCCCGTCCTTCCTTACGATGCGGTATTCCACATAGTCGAGATTTTCACTGCTCTCTTCTATCTGAACATCTATCGACTTTATGATTTCAATATAATCTTCAGGATAAACCATCCCCTTGAAAGTCCAGCCGGTGAGGGCTTTGAACTCCTCAAGGTCTTTGCAGCCGAAAATATTCAGCGTCGCCTGGTTTGCGTAAAGAAGTTCCTCGTTCCCGCCTGCCTTGTAGATGAAAAATCCTCCCGGCATGTGGCGGCCGATCTTTTCCGCGAGTTGAATAGTCTGGTCGTTGAGTTCGAAGTTTTGTTCCGGCATGGCTTCCTCCGTTAAATTTCAGTCTTTCCGATGAGCTCTTCAAGTGTCTGATAGAGCTGTTCGGGTTTTACAGGCTTACTGAGATGTGCGTTGAGCCCTGCCTGAAGAGAACGCTGCACATCTTCGTCAAATGCGTTTGCGGTGAGTGCGATTATCGGGATCTTTTTCGCATCGGCGCGTTTCATTGCGCGGATCGCTCTTGTAGCTTCAAGTCCGTCCATTTCGGGCATACGCATATCCATGAGGATCGCGCTGTAGGTGCCTGCCGGCTTCGAAGCGAACATTTCGACTGCGATCTTTCCGTTTTCAGCGACATCGCAATCTATTCCGCGCATCTGCAGGATCATTTTCAGGATCTCGGCGTTGATCTGGACATCTTCAGCGACAAGGACTTTTCTTCCCGAAAGTTCCGCTTTGTGCTCGGCATGTTTTGTCACGGTGCTTTTGCGTCTTACTGCATCCTGGAACTCTTCGAGAAGGTTCGATGCGAAGAGTGGTTTCGCGATGAAACTGTCGACTCCTGCCTGGACCGCTTCGTCAAGGATGTCATCCCATTTGTATGCCGTGAGGATGATGATAGCCGACTCGTTCCCGACGATCTTGCGTATCTCACGCGTCGTTTCGACTCCGTCCATTTCGGGCATCTGCCAGTCGACAAGTATCAGGTTGTAGGGATTTTGCCTTGCGTGGCGCAGTTTGACCATCTCTATCGCTTCTCTGCCGGAAGAAACCGTTTCCGAGGCTATTCCCGATTTTTCGAGGACGAGTTTTGCGTGTTCGCATGCAACAGGATCATCATCGACGATGAGGACGCTCATCTCCTGCGGTTTGATCTCCAGATCATCACTGCCGGAATTCTTTCTTGCCGAGTCGAGAAGTGTCACAGTCACGATAAAGGTCGAACCTTTTCCTTTCTCGCTTTCGACGTTTATGTTGCCGTTCATCATTTCGACGATGCTTTTCGTGATGGCAAGTCCGAGCCCGGAAGAGCCGTATTTGTTCGATGAAGATGAATCTTCCTGGGTGAAAGTGTCGAAAATATGCGGCAGGAACTCTCTGCTCATGCCGATCCCTGAGTCTTTGATGACAAAACGGATGGTCGATCTGCCGTCGAACTGTGCCGTC
>JAGCNV010000098.1 GCA_017645765.1 bacterium
GATGCCGACGACGTCGCGCGCCATCCATGTCTCGTCATCGGTATATCCGTGCAGGATGTAGACAACAGGATACTGTTTGTCCTTTGAATAATCGGGCGGCAGCAGGACGTTCAGGTTCGTGTCACGGCCTGCCGTGCGCGAAAAGTAGGTGTAGCGCTGGAATTTCCCGTACGGCGTGATGCCGGACAGATTGCCGGGCTCCGCAGCTTCCACGGTCGCCCGCGCCCAGGCGTAATCCTTCGACGGGTCGTCGCCGTCGGATGAGACTGTTGCACATGCAGACAGTACCGCCACGCTCAGGATTGATGCCGCTTTCAATAAGTTCTTCATGTTGTACCTCCGCCCGTTTTGTTGTCATGGGCTGTTTGTTATGTTGATTCGTCCGAGAAAAAAAAGAAGTTCAACGTTGAATATACATCCGCCTGTGCGTGAAATCAAGCCGATATTTCAGGAAAACGAAAAAATGGACGTGGCAATCGTTTTGAGAAAGCAGGGAAGGGGAAGACTCCCGGAAAGCGCAGAAAGTGGTTCTCCGTGGAGATTTTTCTGACGGCGTTATTCTTTGCACAACCCTCGAATTGAACGAGATAGAGCGAAAAATAAAAAAAGCACCGTTGAGGAGACAACGATGCCGAAATACAAAACAATGGTCGACCGCAAAAGAGTTAATCGGCGCGATGCTTTTTGAGGTGAGAAAACATCCACCAGCTCATTTTTAGGTCATTTTTATCGCGTTGCGAAACGTCGTCCTCTCAAACTTTCTTGGCATAAAAGGAGAATAAAAACGTGGTCTTTTGAACGTAAACGTAGTGAGGTCGTTGTTTCGTATTTGTCGATTTATGAGAACATTGTCATAAAAACAGCATTTTCCGGCAGTGGCGTGACGACTTACGAACCAGCGACCTCTGAGACAGGTACTCCTGTCAAACACCTATTCGGCAACTTGGCGAGATTTCATTCGGCAACTTGGCGTCCTCGAAGCGTCAAAAACGGTCGGATGTGCGGAAAAAAGCATCCGACTTATTTCTTTTCTTCATGATCCTTGCCGATTGCTGCAAACAGATTGAGAGAGAGTAAAAGGAAGAAGAAAAGGGAAATAAAGCCTAATTCCGGTATATCGAATTTGAAGCCGAGAAGCATCAACCCGAACGCGCCGAAAATCATGCAGACATTTTTGAAAATCAATTCAGCTTTTTCCATAGCATCCCCCATGTTATTGAAAATATAACATGCCATTTTTGTTTTTTCAAGCGCCCAAAAGTTTTTTTCAAGAAAAGGGCGAAATACGCGAAATAACTGTCCTGACCGTGACAGGCAAAGAAATCTCATGGTATAATTTCTTCTGATAGGAACAAGGAAGTTCCTGTTCGAAGGATTTTTTAATCAAATCTCCAAAACGTATGTTTCGAGTTGATTGTAGTCGCTTCCGACATTGACTCCCATGAAACCGGGTATGACCTCGCCGATGACACGGCGATGGGTATGCCCGCAGATCAAATAGTTGTCGAAACGTGCGTCGAACGGCAAGTCGTGGACAAAATCCTTGAAAAGTTGTATCTTCCTGTAACACGGGCAGAGCGGTTATCCATTCATTGATCCATGTACACCATGGTTGAAGGAACTGCGAAGTCTGATTCGTTTTGTTTTTTAGATAGTCGGATGCGAAGAAAAACACGCATTACACGCTCGATTACCGCATCGTCTGTACGGAATATGCTCTGCCGGGCGAAGGATGGATTGTTCCTGAAGCTTTGGAAGAAGGGGATGGCTGAATATGATGAGATGGAAGGGATTGCGTGGCGGTGGCAAAGCATCGACGGATGTATGACAAAGGCTCCGACAGCTCAGGAATCCGTGGGACACAATCCTACGGATCAGGGAAAAAAAGGAAGCAAGCGTCACATTCTGGTCGACGAGCATGGTGTCCCATTGTCGATCGTCGTAACCGGAGCAAACAGACATGATGGCACGCAGGTCGAAGCCGTCCTGAAAAACCGGGTGCGGAAACCACATGGGAAAATGAAACAAAACCTTTGCGCCGATGCCGGTTATCAGGGAAAAGAATCCGAGGAAACGATGAGGAAGTATCGTTACACGCCTCATATTCGTCCACGAGGTGAGGAGAAGAAAGCGATCAGGCAGGGATACAAAGCAAGAAGATGGGTTGTTGAGGTGGCTCACTCCTGGTTCAACA
>JAGCNV010000099.1 GCA_017645765.1 bacterium
GATGAACCGTATCACTTTGGCTATGATCCTCGCCGCTTTTTCGTCGAGCTTCGTCTTACCGAGAGCTTTTACGGTGATCTTGTAAAGCAGTTTGATGACCAGAAATCCGATGACGACCACGGCGAGGGCAAGCAGTATCCTGCCGCCCGACGTGGTGCCGAGGTCGATCAGTTTGTTCATGAATTCTTCCATTTTCCTTATTTCCCGCTTTCTTCTTTCAGGATTCCGCCGGCGCCCGGCGGTACGGCGTTTCAACAAATAAAATTATATCAAAAAATAAAGTAAAAGTAAAGAGAAAAACTGAAGGCGGCGGGGGCTCTTGTCAAGGAGGTCTCCGCCATATCCGCATTCGTTCCGCTTGACAGTGACGCCGGCACCGTGGTCAGCGGCTCTCCGGGGCGTGCGGCGAAAAAAGAATTCGGGACTGTCAAAGCGGCAGTCCCGATGGTCGATTTTGGCTTTATACCGATTTAAGCATCTGTTCGATGGCTTTGACAACAGCCTGATTCATTGATATCCCTTCGGTTGTTGCCCTGGTTGCCAGCGCCCTGTGCAGTTCCGGAGGGATGCGGACATTGAACGAGCCCTTGAACGGCT
Organism: bacterium; assembly: GCA_017645765.1. Taxonomy (GTDB): domain Bacteria; phylum UBP6; class UBA1177; order UBA1177; family UBA1177; genus UBA1177. Next base: position 598 of record JAGCNV010000099.1, read on the forward strand.
TGTTGGGGAGCTTGTTCATCCTGCCGCAAAAATCCAGATAGTCGTCTACCGCGTCGTGAAACTCCTTCTCGATCTCTTCCGCGCTTTCACTTTCGAAACTGACAAGATCGTCGATATCCTCTATCTTGCCGTAAAGCACCTTGTCTTCCGCGGAATAATGAATAACGGTATAATATCCTTTGTACTTTAAAAGGTTGTCCATCACAGCATTCCTTTCTTTTCAAGACAGTTTAACAGATCTTTTACGGCATACGGCTTCATTACCGATTTCGGATGCGGCCGGTGCATCAATATCGAGTATTTATCTGACGGGCGCATGAACCGGACTCTCGAACCGGAGGTTTTCCCTTTGTTGTCTTCCACAAAACCAAGCTGTTCCAGCAGAGCAGCGGCTTCTTCGAATGTGTAATCGGTAGGGCAGGATCTCAGCCTTTTGACGGCCTTTTCAAATAGGCTCATAAAAACTCCGTATTAGCAACTGAATTTTAGTTGCACAATTATAACATATCAAATACCGTTTGTCAACACTTTTTTTCCGAAAGGCAAAAAGATGAAAATGGAAATAATTATTGCTTGATATAATATGTGATTATTTGTATAAAAAAAACTGAATCGAAAAATCACTGAAGCACATATTGTTTCCGAATTGTGTGATCAGAATCATATAATTTGCGTTTTCGTGTGATCTTTAGCACTTTTTGGAAACTTGTTATTGACGCACGTCAATAACAAGTTTTGATAAAGTTCTTGATTTTTCGCCCGAAGTGTGATATACTATTTGCACACAGAGCGTAAAAGAGGCGTAAAAATGAGTTACCGGATAACCGATGATATTGAACTGATAAAAGAACTCCTCGAAATGACGTCGGGCGAATTTGCCGAGGCGGTGGGCGTTTCACCCGAGACGCTCGCGCGGTGGATGTCCGGCGCTCAGAGCATTTCACGCGAGAGCGCTGAGAAAATATACGATTTCGCTTTTTCGGAAGGAATACGCGTCAATAAGATAAAAGAACAGCTGTTCAGGGAAGACGCCGCCGCGAACGGGCGGATAACGCTTTTTCACGGCGCCAGAAGCAGGATCGAAGGTGAAATATCGATCGACCGGTCGCGCGGGACGAACGATTTCGGCAAGGGCTTTTACTGCGGGGAGAGTCTTGAACAGTCCGCCATGTTCGTTTCGGGATTCAGTGAATCGTCTTTATATATTTATGAGTTTGACAAATCGGGATTGTCCGGAACGCAGTTTTTCGTCGATCGCGACTGGATGCTGACGATCGCATATTTCAGAGGGCGACTGTCCGGATATTCCGAACATCCCGTTATCAGGGAAC
>JAGCNV010000100.1 GCA_017645765.1 bacterium
ATGTTGATTTCCCGCTTTCCTATAGACATACTGCCATTATAAGTTTTTTCACACTTGCCTTGCTCCTTGAGCTTTCGTGTTTTTTCTTCAATGCGCCTTATCGCAATATCGTAAAGCGGATTAGTTTCGTATTGAGGATTTGCATCCAGTTCACGATAGAGATCCGGATACAGGATTCCGTCAATAAAGATGGAGTCTTTGCGGACATCAAAAACTACGGTATAGTCGTTGTGCTCCATATATTTTTCACCCCCACAGCCACAAAACAGTAGGGTAAGGCAAAAAAGAAGCAAAATTTGATTCCGGTTTACCATAGTCATTTTATTAATTTATAAAAAATGTGTCCAATTCGCACTCCTGTTTTAACTGTCAAGTATTCCTTGACAGTTCGACTGCTCGTGTTTTTTGAGGAGTTGGCCTCTACAATTTGCGGATTTCTTCCTCGGAGAGACCGGAAATTACGGCAATGGTCGAATCAGGAATGCCCTGTTCTCGCATTGCTTTCGCCATTTCACGCTTAGAATCAAGGACGCCTTCGGCTACCTTCGCGTTGATTTCATCCGCGAATTCTTCAAAAATGCCATCGACCATGGCGTTATGGTCCCATTCCTTGTGATACACTTTCTGGTATGCCTCGAGTTCTTCTTTGGTGAAGTTAGATACTTTTGAGCTTTCTGTCAAATTTTCATGGGCAAGTTGTAAATAATCCTTACCAGTTGAGACTTTATTTATTCAGCTTCCAATGTCCGCCCTTGTCCGAGCCAATTCTGTAAACAACATTTTTTCGTTTTAATTGATTGAGATCTCGCTGAATGGTTTTTGAGGAAACGTCAAGCTTTTGCGCAAGCTCTCTTAGAGATACCGCCGTATTTTTCCGTATGATGCTCAAAATCAAATCTTTTCTAGATTTTTCTTGGACATTTTCTTGGACATTTTCTTGGACATTTTCTTGGACATTCGCCGTTTTCTCGTCAATTAGGGCACTTTTTAGAGCGCTAAAGTGGATTCGCATCCCGTTTCCTAGGATTTCGTACTTCGGCAAGTTTGCGCCGAGTTCTTTGCATGCGTCGCAGATTTTTTCGACACCACGTCCCCAGTTTTCGATATACCCGGCACGATAAAAGACATTTGCGATATTGGGGTTGTAGGGTTTGGAATGATGCGGTTTCATAAGCGTTTCGGCAGTCCATCCTTCCGGCAAAAAGCATTGATTGCTTATAATAATCGCTTCGTTTTCCACACGGATTTGAATAGGCGTCCCAAACATGTAGCAGTTATGGATAATTGCGTTATAGACCGCCTCACGAATGGCGATACGTGCATAGGGGTAAGTTTCCACGCGGCGGTCGTGCTCATACGTAATTTTCGCCTTGAGGTATTTCAGGTAGATTAAATCGATGACCTTATCGGCAATTTTTATGAGAGAGTCTTCAATCGTATCTTGATACTGCAAGTCAACGGCATTGGTAAACCGACCGACCTTCACGTAGCTGCCATTTTGGATTACACTAGGATCGCTATAGAAAAGCATCACGGCCGAACGTTTAAGCTTTCCGTTAGACATAAGATGAAATTTTTCCAACAATTCCTTGTTGGAAATGTTCAAGTCTTCGGGGCTCATGCGGTTGCTCTTAAGCGCCTCGCGCCTAAAAATCTTGAAACTTTCTGCGTCCAAATCATCAACACCGATATCTTCAACAATGGCGTCTTCCCAACGGACGCCCGTTTTCTTCATGATAAATTCCGAAAGGGCGACACCTGTCAACTGCTGTTTAGTCGCCCCACTCCTATAATGGAACTCCCCATGATAACTTACAGGGTAGGAACTCGGGTCAACGATAATCTCGATATATTCTAAACCATCCTTTTCCATTTTGTTTATTGCGGTAACAATGCCAAGACATGTTTGAATCTTGTTAGGGATGTCTTCTAAAAGTTTTTTGATGTTTGAAACACCGCAAACACTCCCATTGTCATCGATGCCTATATACAGTTTGCCTCCCTGCGCATTGGCAAAGCCACAAACCCATTTGAGATATTCGTCTCGCCACGTTGATTTGTATTCAATGTTTTGATTTTCTGCCATTTTGCCCCCTTTTGCAAAAAAAAATGGACCGCCCCGCTTGTGCGGATAGCGATCCTTAATACCACCCTTTCTGGTGTTGGGAGTAATATACAAAAATAGGACGAGGAAATGCAAATTTTTTTGTAGGGGGAAGCCTCCCCCTCGGCAAAGCCTGTAGTCTTTGCCGACCCCCTCTGCGGGCGTTCGTCACCCCGCAACGCCCCGGCTTTTTCATGTACAAGGTGGTCAAAATTTTTGACTACCTTCTTTTCCTCTGTCATTGCGAGGCCCTGTAAGGGGCCGTGGCAATCTTCCGCGGGCAGATTGCGTAAGAGTTGTATTGTAGGTTTGATCGGCGTCAGCACCCATATGTGCAAAATTTGCACATGTGATATCCTTTGCCAATTCACCTTCTTTATAGATACACTTCCAGCCGCACCTCTCCCTCCGGCTGATAAAATACGATTTCACCTTTGAACATGCTTTCATTTAAAAATCAAATAGTTGTTGATTTTCTACAAATCATTTTGTATTTTAGTGGAAACAGGTCCCATTAAGGTGAAAGCGGGCTACATGCCATGCGTTTCGATAGAAACCTAGCCTTATACGGGATCCGTTTTTTATTTAGCGGAATTATACCGCGAACAAGACAAATCTTTTCCTTCAAGTAATTGGAACATTAGCTTCTTTCATCAAGCTCTTGCAAACGGTCTACAATTTGCAAGTTGCAAAAAATGCAAAGTGCCTTTTTCTGCCATTTTGTCCACTTTTGCAAAAAAAAGGACAATCCCGTATCACCCCAGCTTTGAACTGTCGCAAATTTTGCGACAGTTGTCAAGAAATCCTTGACAACAGCCTTGCGAGATGGGTAAAATGCATAATTTGCATATTACTGTGCCTCATTTTTATTTAAATTGTTCACTGACATAGCCCTTTGCTTCACGGCGAGGGGCGCATAGAAATTTGAGTTATTGCTCTTATTCTCTCATTTCGAAATCTGGAAAATTTTGAACTTCAACGAGGATAAGGCAGACACTCACGCACCCTGTGCGTGGGTCGTTTGTGCTTATGTTGAAGAGGTTTTCCAGAGCCTGAAATGAGTAAGTGCATTCGATTCCACGCCTTTTTTTGTGGATTGAATGCACCAGTATAAGGGCTAGCAAATGAGGCCCTTATGTTTGAGCAGACTTTTAACAATATCGATGACATCCTCTGGAAAGAGGGTGGTTGCAGCAACGAACTGGATTACGTGGAGCAGACCTCATGGGTCCTGTTCCTCAAATACCTGGACAACCTCGAAGCCGAGCGCGAAGAAGAAGCCGAACTCAAGGGCGAAACCTACGAGCGGATTATCGAAAAGAAGTTCCGCTGGAACACCTGGGCCGCCCCGAAAATAAAGAACGGCGAACCTGACCACGCCAAGGCGCTCACCGGCGACGACCTCACGGATTTCGTGAACAACAAGCTGTTCCCTTACCTCAAAAAGTTTAAGGAAACCGCTACCACGCCGCAATCGCTGGAATACAAGATTGGCGAAATCTTCGGTGAACTCCGCAACAAAATAACGAGCGGCTACAACCTCCGCGAAATCCTGTGGTATGCCGACGCGCTGAGTTTCCAGAGCAGCGAAGATAAGCACGAGATGAGCCACCTGTACGAAGACAAAATCCGCAGGATGGGCAACGCAGGCCGTAACGGCGGCGAATACTACACGCCGCGTCCGCTTATCCGCACCATCGTCCGCATCATCGATCCGAAAATCGGCGAGACCGTGCTTGACCCAGCTTGCGGAAGTGCCGGGTTCCTTTGCGAAGCCTACGCCTACATGAAGCAGAAAGTCAAGAGCGTTGCCGACAGGGAAACGTTGCAGAAGAAAACATTCTACGGACAAGAGAAGAAGGGCCTTGCTTACATCATCGGCATCATGAACATGATTTTGCACGGCGTGAACGCACCGAATATTCTGCACACAAATACCTTGTCCGAAAACATGGCGAACGTGGAACAGAAAATGCGTAAGGACGTCATTATCGCGAACCCGCCCTTCGGTGGCAAGGAACGCGCCGAGGTCCAGCAGAATTTTCCCATCAAGACGAGCGAAACTGCCTACCTCTTTTTGCAGTATTTTGTCAAGTTGCTCAAGGCGGGCGGCCGTGCGGGCGTCGTCATCAAGAATACTTTCCTTTCGAACACCGACAACGCTTCGGTCATGTTGCGCAAGGAACTCTTGGAAAATTGCGACCTGCACACGATTCTCGATTTGCCGAGCGGCGTGTTTACAGGCGCAGGCGTAAAGACCGTGGTGCTCTTCTTCGAAAAGGGTCGCCCCACCGAAAAAATCTGGTACTACCAGCCGGACTTTGGCCGCAACCTGGGCAAGACGAACCCGCTCACCGAAGATGACCTTGCGGAATTCGTGAAGTTGCAGAAGAAAAAGACCGGCAGCGAAAAATCGTGGACCGTGAACGTCAAGGATTTGAACCCCGAAACATACGACCTCTCGGTGAAAAACCCCAACAAGAAAACCGAAGTCGAACTCCGCGACGCCAAAACCATCATCAAGGAAATGCAGAAACTCAACAAGGAAAACGAAAAAATCTTGGAGGCTTTGCTTTAAGAAGAAACGTCATTGCGAGCAACGCGAAGCAATCTAGTGCATTAAACAAAGAGTCACCCTGTGTCTCGGAACAAGTCCGGGATAAACAAAGTCGAATGGGTCTAAGCAACCGGAGAATGTTATGAGCAAATGGGAATGGAAGAAACTTGGTGAAGTGTATGATTTCACACGTGGCTTGACATATTCAAAAAAGGATGAGGTTGAATCTTCATCAAACTGTATTCTTCGTTCAAATAATATTGATTTGCAGACAAATTCTATAAATCTTGATGAATTGAAATACATTAAAGATGAAATAGATATTCCGCAGGAAAAATACGTTCGCAAGAATACAATTCTCATCTGTATGTCAAATGGAAGTAAGGCTCATTTAGGTAAGGTCGCTTATATTGATAAAGATTATGATTTTGCATTTGGTGGATTTATGGGCCTACTGAAACCCAAATGCGAAATCAATGGAAAATTCGTACATCTTTATTTATGCTCTGATGAGTATAAAAACTTTATAAAGTCATTGTCTGATGGTGCGAATATCAATAATCTTAAATTTGATGATTTAAGGAAATTTGAAATACCTTTCCCCCCTCTTTCAGAGCAGAAACGCATAGTCAAATTCCTTGACGAAGAATTCTCAAAAATAGAAACGCTCAAAACAAACGCCGAAACCAACCTCAAAAACGCCAAGGAACTATTCGAAACCACCCTTGAAAAAGAACTGAACCCACTATCACGTCATTCTGAGCGTAGCGAAGAATCCAGTGCAGATTTACCCTCCGGCTGGGAATGGAAAACATTGCAAGACATTTGTAGGAAAATTGTTGATGGCACCCATAATTCTCCACCAAATAAAGCAAAAGGGGATTATCAGTACATTACGGCTAAAAACATAAAGGCTGATGGTATTGATTTGTCTGATGTTACTTATGTGTCAAAAGAAGTTCATAAAGAAATATTTGCAAGATGTAATCCAGAAAAAGGTGATGTATTGCTGATAAAAGATGGTGCAACAACGGGAATTGCTGTTATAAATACATTGGATTATGAATTTTCGTTGCTGTCTAGTGTGGCTCTTATAAAAGTAGATAAAACTAAAATTTATGAAAAGACACTGGTGTACCTTTTAAATTCTAAAGCAATTTATAAGCAGATGCGGAAAAAAATGGATGGTGCGGCGATAACACGTCTAACATTGGAAAAAATAAAAGCACTCCAAATCCCCCTCCCGCCTCTTTCCGTCCAAAAAGAAATTGTCGCTCGTCTAGACAAACTCACCGAGAACGTCAAACGCCTAGAAACAAACTACAAGCAAATCATCGCCAACTGCGATGAACTCAAAAAATCAATCCTCAAACAAACATTCCAAGGAGGTAACTAAAATGATAATCTATGCTCTTTGCGTTGTATGTATATTAATTGCTTTTTTAGGCATATATAGAGAGAGAAAAAAATGGACAAAATTTGTTAATGAATGGAACATTAACTTTGAATTGATTTATCAAATTACAGAGTTGACAAAAGAAAATCGTAAAGAAATACGAAACTTAATATATAATTCCAATATAAGTCAGTTGGACAAAGTAAATAAAATAGAAGATAATTTTGATTCTATTATAAGAGGATGCGATATGTTAAATAATAATCTTATAAAAGTTTTTCAGGATAATGCTAACAAAAATTTCAAAAATATAGAAGTGGAAATAAAACAAAAAATTGATGAAAAAACAGAAAAATAGCATATGAACGAGTCCGATACCAGAAGAAAAAAGATAGATCCCAAGCTGAAAGAAGCCTTGTGGGAAGTGACGCCGGACAGCGCCATTTACACGGAGCAATCCGCTTACGAAATCGCACCGGGTCGAATCGGCCATACCGAACGCAATCCCAAGAAAATCGACTACCTTCTGGTTTACAAGGGCATCAAGATTGCCATCGTCGAGGCGAAAAAAGACGAACTCGATGTAAGCGAGGGCGTGCCACAAGCCAAGGAATATGCGGAACGCATGAACATCCGCTTCACGTATTCCTGCAACGGCGATAAAATCTGGGCAATCGACATGCAAACGGGCAAGGAAGGCTTTGTCGAAGCCTTCCCGACTCCGCAGGAACTGTGGGATCGCCTTTATCCCGAAAATAATCCTCTTCGTGACAAGCTGAATGCGGTTCCGTTCAACAGAGATGGCGGCAAGTCTCCCCGCTACTATCAGGAAATCGCTGTCAACAACGTCATGGATGCCATCTCGCGAAAGCAGGACCGCATCTTGCTCACACTCGCCACGGGAACAGGCAAAACCTACATTGCGTTCCAAATTTGCTGGAAAATTTTCAAAGCAAAATGGAACGTCGATGGTACAAATCGTTTACCACGAATTCTGTTCCTTGCTGACCGTAATATTCTCTCAAATCAGGCGCTCAATGATTTCGGACAATTTGACGAAAATGCCATGTGTCGCATTACTCCGGAATCTATTGCCAAGGCAAAAGGGGTGCCGAAGGGCCCGAGCATCTATTTCAGCATCTTTCAGACGATGATGACCACGTTGAATGGAAAATTTGTTTATGAAAACTATCCTGAAGAGTTCTTTGATTTTGTCATCATTGATGAATGCCATCGCGGTGCGGCCAATGACGAAAGCCGCTGGCGAGACATTCTTGATTATTTCCAACGTGCATATCACTTGGGTCTGACAGCAACTCCCAAGAAAAAAGAAAACGCCAATACTTATGAGTATTTCGGAAAACCTGTCTATGTCTATTCGCTGAAGCAGGGGATTGAAGACGGCTTCTTGACACCCTATCGCGTGCGAATCTCCTCTAGCAATATTGATACTTATGTTTATGAATCTGATGACGATGTAGAAAGTGGCGAAGTAGATCCGAATAAGATTTATACCGAAGATGATTTTTATCATGGCAACATCAAGATTCGCGACCGCGATGAATTTAGGGTAGAAGAATTTCTGAAGCAGATTGACCCCGACGAAAAGACAATTGTATTCGGTGCGACCCAGGCTCACGCCGCCATTCTTCGCGATATGATAAATCAACATTCGCGCAAGCCCAACGTGAATTACTGCAAGCGAGTCACCAGTGACGATGGCGACAAGGGCGAAGCCGATTTGAAGACTTTCCAGGACAATGAAAAACTGTTGCCCACAATCCTTACGACATCGCAAAAACTTTCGACAGGTGTAGACGCCAAGAATGTCCGCAACATCGTACTGATGCGACCTGTGAATAATATCATTGAATTCAAGCAGATTATCGGTCGTGGAACAAGGCTTTTTGATGGGAAGTATTTCTTCACGATTTACGACTTCGTGGGCGCAAGCAAGAACTTTAGTGACCCCGAGTGGGATGGCGAACCGATTATTGATTCGCCGGAACCACCCGACGGTGGAGAGCCCGATGGTGGCAATGGCTCTAGCGGCGGCACTCGCAAACCGAAACCCTGCAAAATCTGCGGTAATCTCCCGTGCACATGCGATGCAAAAACGAAAGAGAAAAAGTGCGTCGAAATTAAGCTTTCCGCAAATCATGTGCTCCGTTTGCAGGCCCAGTGGCAAGAAAAGTTCATGTTCGATGGCGAACTCATCACGCTCGAACAGTTTATCAAGATCCTCTTCGGAAAGATTCCGGAGTTTTTCAAAGACAGTCAAGATTTACGTGCCCGTTGGTCCGACCCCACGACTCGTGAAGCCTTGCTCCAGAACTTGAGCGACAACGGATTCAGCAAAGAAAGGCTCCGTCAAGTGCAGGCTCTGACGCAGAACGAAAAATGTGACCTGCTCGATGTGCTGGAACTTATCGCTTACAACAAGAGCCCCATGGAGCGCGCCGAAAGAGTGCGCCTGATGCACGAGGAAATCCTGAACGAAATATCCGAGAAACAAGTTCCCTTCATGGAATTCGTCTTGCAGCAGTATGTGGAAAACGGAGTCGATGAACTATCGCTGAATCAACTACCCGAACTCGTCAAGCTCAAGTACGGAACCATCAAGGACGCCTGCGATAAAATGGGCGTCACCGGCAAGGATCTGAAGAAACTCTTCACCGATTTCCAAAAGACATTGTACGTAGCGTAGGTTTTTTCCGCACAATAAAGGTCATTTTTATATACTGATCTGACGGATGTGTACGGATACGACACATGATTTTTAAGTGTTAGGAAAAAGAACACGGGTTGATTTGCCGATGTATTTTATAAGGAAATCAACAAACAAATTATAACAGGCAAAATTTAAGAAAAATAAAGTTTACAAATAACTTTTGTTGAAACTCTTTGTTGACATTGTAAATGTATTGGTATAAATTAAAAAAAAAATTAAAAAAAGGACTATTGTAATGAAACCAACAATTTTTATTAGCTATACACATAATGATGAAATTGAAGTAGACAATATTGTTAAGTTTTTTAAACCCATGGAATTAAAAGATGAAATAGTTATTCATCAAGATAGACGGGTAAAATCAGGAGGCGATCTGTTTCCTGAAATTCAAGATATGATGGAGATGTCTGATATCTTTCTTCTTTTTGTATCGCAAGATTATTTATTATCGCCTGCATGCTTGAAGGAGGTAGAGTTTGCGAAGAAAAAAAGAAAAGAAGAAAATGCTATTGTTGTTCCAATAATAATGTCAAATTGTACGTGGGAAGACAATGAATTTATTTCTAGTTTAAAGTGTCTTCCTAAAGATGCTCAAGCTGTATCATCATATACGGACAAAAGCGAAGCATATAATCATGTGTATAAAGAAATACTTCCTCATATAGAATATAGAAAGAAAATATATTCATTGAAGTTCCGTGAAGCTTTTTCCTCTTCTCTAAATGATTCTGGTTTTTTAAAAACATCACTCAGTTCTCGAAAAGAATTACTACTAACAGATATATATGTTTATCCAAAATTGCAGTGTTGTGAAGAAATGGAAGGGAAAGACAAAATTATTTTTGAAAAGAAAGTTTTTGATGCGCATGAGTTAATTGATAATTTTAAAATGGGAACCAAGTTGATTTTGGCGGGTGATGGTCAATCTGGTAAATCGTCTTTATTAATGAGGTTATGCTCAGAATATAGAGAAAAGAATTTTTATCCTATATTGATTAAAGATAAAGAACGTTTTTTTGAAGGAAGTTTTGAAAAAAGAATCGAGAAAGCTTTTGTAGAAGAATATGAAACAGAATTATTGCTAAGTGATATACCGAAAGATAAAATCATCCTTTTGATTGACGATTTTCACAATGCAAGAGATCAAGAAAAACTGTTGGAGATAATTGCTAATTATACAAATGTTTACCTTATCGTAGATGATGTTTTTTCTATAAATATTAAGGAATCTGGACGATTGTGCAATTTTGTCAGATATAGAATACTTGAGTATAATTCTTTACAGAGAGATGCTCTATTAAAAAAATGGCTAAATGTATCTGATTGTTCTCAAGAAGATATTGATATAGCGGAAGACAAATATAGAATACTTGACGAAAAAACTGCAATTGTTGATTCTGTTCTTGGAAAAGTTTTCGGTAAAGGGATTATGCCCTCATATCCTTTCTTTATTCTTTCTATTGTCAGTACATATGATTCTGTTAAAAAACCATTAGATCAAGATATAACGTCCCAAGGTTATTGTTATCAAGCTTTGCTTTTATATTATTTGTCAAAACAAAAAGTAAAAAGCGATGAAGTTGATACATATATGAATTTTTTGTCGCAGTTTGCATATGACTTATATAATAAAAAAAAGCAAAAGGTGACTAAAGATGAATTTAACGATTTCTTTGAAAAGTATAAAAGTGAGTATACATTTACAATAAAGAAAGATTTGTTCCTTAATAATTTAGAGAAAGCTCAAATTCTTAAGTTTAGTCTAGGATATTATAGTTTTACCTATTCTTATTTGTATTACTTTTTTACTGGTAAATTTTTTGCAGAAGAGGAAGATTTAAGCGTCGATAAAGATTTACAAAATATGGTAAATAATTTGCATAAAGAAGAAAATGCATATATAACCATATTCATTGCACACCATACTAAAAAGAAAATTTTGCTAGAAAAAATAAAAACTGTTTGTGAAACATTATTTAAAAATGATTCACCCGCAAAACTAGATAAAAATGAGCTTGTATTTTTTGACAATCAATCCAAAAGTATTATTCAGTCAAAAATCATTCCAAATAATTGTGAGGAAACGAGACGCAAAGAGTTAGCCGCCAAAGACGAACAAGAATTAGTTGATCAAGATGAATTTAATGATGAATTTGCCATTGAGCTTCGTCGTGCTATAAAAACTGTAGAAGTTGCGGGACAGATTTTAAAAAACAGAATTGGTTCAATAAAAATAAAAGAAGCTAGAGAAATTTATAGAATAGCCCAAAATGTTCATTTAAGATTAATGTCTAATTTTTTGGGAATGATTAAAGATGAAAAAAATCAAAAAATACTAATAGATTATATTTCAAATCATATAAAACCAAAGAAAGAAAATGAAAAAATGTCTGATTTGGAGAAAAAAGAGAACGCAAAAAAATTATTCTGGAATATGAATTATTTCGTTATCTTAGCTCTTATTGATAAAATTAGAGCTTCACTAGGATCATCAAAATTATGCGACATTATAAAAGGTATTAGTGAAGAATCTAATAATCCTGTTTTAAAGGTTATTAAGCATGTTGATTTTATGTGGTATAAAAAACAGGTTGATATAGAGGAAATAAAGAAAATAATTTTTGAAGATAGTGATTTTTCTGAAATAGCAAAATCAGCAATGAAATTTTTTGTCTCAAGTTTTGTAGCCCATCATAAATTGAGTTACAAAGAAGTTTCACAGATTAAAGAAGCTTTAGGGATATCACAATCAAGTATCCAACGAGGCGTCCTTAATTGGCAAAAAAACAAATAATTTTGCTAATATCTCTCCCCGAGCCTCGCGCTTGGGGATTTTTTCAATCCCACTACATTTTTTTGGATGAATAAACCGCCAGAAATGACATTTTTTCGGACGAATATACCGCCGGATTTGACATTTTTTCGGACGAATGTTGGAAAATCCTTAAACCCTCACCAGATTCTTCTCGACTTCCTGCACGAGTTTCTTAGGGACGTCATTCACCTTGGCGCGTTTCTTGAAGCTGGCGAGGGAATCTTGCACTTGTTCGAGGATGCGCTTGTAGCGCCCTTGCACGAGGCCGGCACTTTTTGCCGCCTCCTTGAAGTCGTCGAGGGTGAACTTTTCGCGTTTGCCGTTGAAGGTCATCTGGTGCGTCCCTGTCCAGCGGCCGGCGGGGTTGTAGGCGTAGGTGACGTCAAAAGCGGGGGCGAGCGTCCAGTTGCCACGTTTGTCCATCAAAAAGCCGATGTTTTTCGTATGGTCGTCTTGGTTCCTTGCGCAAATGTTGAATACGGCCCTGCGGTACATCTGCTCTATGTCGGCAGTCGTAAGCCCAATCTGCCTCGCAATGGCGAAGGCCTGCTCGTAGCTGTACGCCCCTGCAATGTTGAAGTCGTAATGCGCGATGGCCGCAAGCGACTGGTAGTGCAGTTTGCCGCCGTTTTCGGTGCGGTCGAAGCGGCGTGTCATAAAGTGCCTGTGCTCGCCATCTTCCAGCAGGCGGCATTCCGTCATTTCGATTCCGGCTTCCTTCGCGATTTGGCTGTAGGTGTACTCAAGCGCCCCGAACCCGGCGGGGTCAGCGTTTTCTTTGTCGCGGTTGTTCTCGATGTCGTCGAATTTCAGGAGCCAGTAGCCGTACCCTTCGGGGGCGCAGACTTGCCCGGAGAGCACGTTTCCTGTCGAATCGTCATAGGCGATGAGCACTTTGGCGCGGGCGCCCCCGGCCGACGAACCGACCCGGACAATTTGTTCGAACGCGTCTTTTTCGCGGAGTTTGACTTTCACTTTTTTGCGCTGGTCCAGGATGTTTGCCGCGAGGGCGCGGAGTCTCTCAATTTCGATGGGTTCGCTCTTGATGGGGTCGGGTCCGATGGCAGGGAAAAACTCGAGTGCGCCCATGCCGCGCGATCCTGTGTAGCAGAGCCGTTCGAGAGCCGTGAAGCTTTTGGGTTCCCTACCGTTCTGGATGAGCCACTGGTCGATAATCTTGTTGCCGAACTTGTCCGGGATGGAATCGGCGAAAAGCCCTGGCAACTTGTGGAATGTGGCGGGAGAAAGGTCCGGGAAGCGGTAGATGGTGCCGGCGCGCACGGGCATGGTGACCGGCGCGGGTTCTATGCCGCTGCGGACAAAGTCGGGATTGTACTCGAAAAAGGCGAAATCGTCGCCGTCCTCCTGGGAGAGGGCACCGATAGTCGTTCCCCAGAGCTTGACCTCAACGGGAATCATTCATCCTCCTTCCATACCCAGGGGGCGGTGTCGACATCCTTCTTTTTGCGGCCGGCGCGTTGACGCTGGGGCAGCTTCTGCGATTCGCGGAGGAGCATCATGGGGCTACGGCTATAATCGGGAACAATGTCGACGAGTGCTTCGGCGAAGCCGAACTGGAGCAGGACCTTGACCAGGTGCGAGAGGCTCACGCTTTGGCCCATTTCGAGCCGGACAAGCGTATTTTTACCGATTCCCGCCTTTTCGGCGAGGGCTTCACGCGAAAGGTTCAGGGCGATACGGTGCGCACGGATGCGTTCGCCAAGCTCCTTGAGAGCTGTTTTTTCTGTAAGCGGTGTTGCCCTGTACATATCGGCCTCCTGATTATCATTCTTCAATATAGATTTTTTTCTATTTACAAAACAACCCTAAAATAGGTTTTTAACTTTGTTTTAGCGCTTAAAATCCCATTTTTGGGTTTAAAAAATTTACTTGACAAACCCCCATATTATTTATTATCTTTCTTTATAAGAGGTCTAGGATGGAGTTTCGGTGTTATCGCACATTTCTGCTTTTTTTCGCGTCGGCAATGTTTGTTGCCTGTTCCGAATCGTTCACTGACCCGCGCGACGAGCAGAGCTACGACATCGTGCAAATCGGCTCGGATGTCTGGATGGCCGAAAACTTAAATTACGATATCGACGGGAGCGTGTGCCCGGAAGGCGACAAGCGCAACTGTTCCAAGTTCGGGCGCCTCTACACTTGGGAAATGGCGCGGAGTTTTTGCCCCGAGGGCTGGCGCTTGCCCAACAGCGCGGATTTCGGGCGGCTCATCGCGAACGTAGGCGGTGCCGATGTCGCCGGCGAAGTGCTCAAGTCAAAGCGTGGCTGGTACAAGAAAAAGAACGGTTCCGATGCGTTCGGGTTCAAGGCGCTGCCTGCGGGTTTCCGCAAGGCGGGCGGGGAATTCGACGGTATCGGCGGCTATGCACACTTTTGGACAGCCTCCAGCGCGCCGCTGGAACGCGCCGAATTCCTGATGCTGGAGTTCAGCAGAAACACCGCAGTGATGGACGCTGCGGGCAGGGGCGAACTCCGCTCCGTGCGCTGCATTCGCGAACAGAGCAACATCAAGGTGAAGTCAATATAGCCTTCACGTCTTCTGCAATCTGGGCCGGCGTCAAACGGTTCCTTTCCATCAATTCGCCGTAAGGCACTTTGTCGTAGAATTCCTTCTTGAGGCCCTTTGCGAGGACTTTCATGTCGTGGGAGCCGTAGAAGCGCGCAATCTTCTCGCCAAAGCCGCCGTCAATCACGCCGTTTTCGAGTGTCACGACTACCTGGTGGTCGGCGCACAGGCCTTCTAGCACCTCGTTATCGACACCTGTCGCAAATCGCGGGTTGACAATGGTCGCGTCGATTCCTGACTTTGCAAGTTCCGCTGCGGCCTCTTCGGCGAGGGCGTAGTAGCTGCCGAGACCTATCAGGGCCACCTTGCTGCCGCGCTTGTCGACTTTGTACGTGTTCAGCTTGGAGTAGTCCTTGTCGAATTCCACGCGACGGTGCGTCACGCCATTCGGGATGCGGATGGCGATCGGGTGTTCCGTCTGGTCAATGGCATAATCCATCATGGCGATAGCCTCTTCCACACAGGTGGGGCAGAGGTACACCAGGTTCGGGATGTTGCTCATCATCGGGATGTCGAATATGCAGAGGTGCGTGGTGTCGTTCATGCCATCGGCACCCGACATGGTCACGAGAATCGTCGCCGGGTTGTTGTTGGCGCACAGGTCCTGCGAAAGCTGGTCGTAGGTGCGCTGGATGAACGTGCCGTGCGTGCTGTATACGGGCTTTGCACCGCCTTTCGCAAGGCCGGACGCAAGTGCGACCGCATGTTCTTCGGCGATGCCCACGTCAATAAACTGCTTGCCCGCTTCCTTGCGACGTTCGGCAAAGAACCCAATGCCAACGGGCACAGCGGAATGGATTACGACAACCTTCGGGTCGGCCTTGATTTTCTTCATCAGGTAGTCGCCGAGAATGCCGCCGTACGATTCGCCGCTGCCCCAGTTGATGACACCGGTCGGGATATCGAATGGCGCAGCCCAGTGGAAGCCTTCCTTCGCGTTTTCTGCAAAGCTGTAACCTTTGCCCTTGAGCGTGTGGATATGCACTACCACGGGTTTATTGAAATCCTTGACCTGCTTGAATGCAGCGATGAGCGCTTCGATGTCGTTGCCCTGTTCCACGTAGAGGTAGTCAAATCCGAGGCTCTTGAAATAGTTGTTCTCGCTCTTGCCCTGCGTGGCGCGGAGTTCCGAGAGGCTCGCGTAAAGGCCGCCGTGGTTCTCGGCAATGGACATCTCGTTATCATTCACCACCACGATGAAGTTTGTTGCGTATTCGCCCGCATTGTCTAAGCCTTCGAACGCTTCGCCACCACTCAAGGAACCGTCGCCGATTACGGCAATCACGTTGCCCGATTCACCCTGGATGTCGCGGGCGGTTGCAAGCCCGAGTGCCAAACTCACCGAGGTCGAAGTATGACCAATCATAAAGTGGTCATGCTCGCTTTCGCAAGGTTCGGTGTAGCCCGTGACGCTCCAGTACTTTTCAGGATTCAGGAACGCCTCGGCGCGGCCGGTCAAAATCTTGTGCGTGTAGCTCTGGTGACTAACGTCGTAGACAATCTTGTCTTTCGGCGATTCAAATACATAGTGCAGCGCGATGGTCGCTTCCACGAACCCGAGGTTCGGCGCGAGGTGTCCGCCGCATTTTGAAATCTTGTTCAGGAGCGCCGTGCGGATTTCGCCCGCCAGCGCCTTGAGGGTTTCGGAGTCCATTTTCTTGACGTCGGCAGGGGACGCAATCTTTTCCATCAGCATAAGGAACCGCCTTTTGGCCGGTTAAAGGGTGTCGAATGTTTATAAAATAAATATAGTCTTCACCCAATATCTTGACAGCAACTAATGTTCGATGTTCTGCAACCGGTTGTAGGCATCGTAGCGGCAGGTTGTACCCACAATATCGTGGTCCGAGATAATTCCCTGCGCATCAATGCTGAACGTCGCAGTGCAGTCATCCGTGGTACGGAAAATTGCAGTGGATGTTCCGTCTTCGTTTTGGGTCTTTTCAGTAGGCGCACCCCAGTGTCCCTCAAGAATAGAGAACTGTTTGCCATTCCAGTACTTGGTGGCAGCCTTTGCAGCCTTCCCATGAGCGGCACAACCAGCGACCATAAGAAGAGTTCCTACCGCAAAAGCGGCGACAATGTGCTTTTGTATTTTCATAGTTTCAACCCCTGTTTTTGCTATAAAAAACATACATTTTTAGAAGACTTTGTCAAGACGAAAGTTAATGTACGTATGTTATTTATAACGACTTCAATCGATTTTTTTGGCTAAAGAGTGGCCTTTCTTCTTCCGACCACCTACTTCCGCCATCCGCCTATTTTCTATATTTACTCCGCAACAAAGAACCGCGCTTGCGGAAAGGATTAATCTATGTCGAAACTGACAGATTCTACGGAATGGAAGGCCCTCGAGGCCCATGCCGAAGTCGCCAAAACCTGGCACATGAAGGAACTCTTCGCTAAGGACCCGGCCCGTGCCGAGAAGTTCAGCCTGGAAGCCTGTGGCCTCTTCCTGGACTACTCCAAGAACATCATCACGGACGAGACCATGGCCAAGCTCCAGGACCTCCTGAAGTTCTCCGGTTTCGAAGACATGCGTGCGAAGTTCTTCGGCGGCGAAAAGATTAACACCACCGAAAAGCGCGCCGTGCTCCACACTGCTCTGCGTTACAAGGGCAGCGACGCCATCTGCGTCGACGGCAAGGACGTGATGCCCGAAGTCCGTGCGGTTCTCAAGCACATGGAAGACTTTACCCACCTCGTCCGCAGCGGCAAGTGGAAGGGCCACACCGGCAAGGCCATCAAGTACGTGGTGAACATCGGTATCGGCGGTTCTGACCTCGGTCCGGTGATGGTCACCGAAGCCCTCAAGCCGTATGCCGACAAGCCGATCGCCGGCGAGACCTCTCCGGAAGTCTACTTCGTCTCCAACATCGACGGCACGCACATGGCCGAAACCCTCAAGAAGGTGAACATCGAAGAGACGCTCTTCATCGTCGCTTCCAAGACGTTCACGACGCTTGAGACCATGACCAACGCCGAAACGGCCAAGGCTGCCGTGCTCAAGGCTTTCAATGGCGACGAGAAGTCCATCGCCAAGCACTTCGTGGCTCTCTCCACCAACACCGAAGCCGTTGCCGCTTTCGGTATCGACACTGCCAACATGTTTGAATTCTGGAACTGGGTGGGTGGCCGTTACTCCCTGTGGTCTGCCATCGGTCTCTCGATCGCTCTCCGCATCGGTTTCGAAAACTACATGAAGCTCCACCAGGGCGCCTACGAAATGGATCAGCATTTCAAGACCGCCCCGGCCGACAAGAACATGCCGGTTATCCTCGCCCTCATCGGCGTGTGGTACAACAACTTCTTCGGCGCTTCCAGCTACGCGATGCTCCCGTACGACCAGTACCTCCATCGCCTCGCTGCCTACTTCCAGCAGGCCGACATGGAATCTAACGGTAAGACCGTCGATCGCGACTCCAAGCGCGTGAACTACCAGACCGGCCCGATCCTCTGGGGCGAACCGGGCACCAACGGCCAGCACGCCTTCTACCAGCTGATCCACCAGGGCACCAAGATGATTCCGTGCGACTTCATCGCCCCGGCCAACAGCCACAACAAGATTGGCGATCACCACCAGAAGTTGCTCTCCAACTTCTTTGCCCAGCCCGAAGCCTTGATGAACGGCAAGACGCTCGCCCAGGCCCAGGAAGAACTCCGCAAGGACGGCAAGAGCGAAGAAGAAATCGCATTCCTCGCCCCGCACAAGGTGTTCGAAGGCAA
>JAGCNV010000015.1 GCA_017645765.1 bacterium
AATCGGTGCAGATTGTTTTTAATGTAGCAGCTTCGGTTCCGCAGTTTTCTTCAAGAATATCCTTGCATCCGTTTTCGCCGAAAATTCCTGTTCCGCTGCTCAAATCATCAATTCCGATGCAGCTGCACTGGTATTCGCCGTCCGGCTTAATAATGCATGTTCCTGCTTCGTTTTCGCATTTGATTCCTGCGTTTTTGCATACTTTTTCAAGTTCCGCATCACATTCTTCGTCTGTCGGCAGAGTTTGGGTACCATCAATTGTTGAATCTTCCCCAACACCCATACCATCACGGCATGTGCATTCCTGACTGAAAGACTCATCAGAAAGCGTGTAGGTGCATTTTCCTTTGTCCGATTCGCATGAAACCATTTCAGTGTCTGCAAAAACAAGCGGTGATACTGCAAGCATTGCAGCAAAAGCTAAAAATCTTTTCATAATTTCCTCCATTAAATAGTTATTCATTCGGGCAGGTTAAATCAGCCCTTTCAATACAATTCCATTTTGATCCGTTGTTTTCATCTTCAACGCATTCACACCAATCAACCTTGGTTTCGCCGTCGGCGCAAGCCCATTCCATTTTTGTTCCGATTTCGGCACCGCATGGAGAACATTCGACTTCATCTTGAGCCCAACCGCCATCCATACAAGTTGCGATTCTGCATTCATCAGGAATTTTGTCGCCTTCATCATATTTTCTGCCTTCGCTGTCTTCGCACTGAACCGGAACTTCCGCGTCGTTTGTTTCGGTATCAGTAATTTCTGTGTCCGTTACTTCCGCGTCAGTTGTCTCTTCGTCATCAGTTTTTTCATCGTTCTTTTCTTCATCTGTAGTTTCAGTGTCAGAAGGATCACTCTTCTTTTCTTCACTCTCACTACTCGAACCGCAGCTTACGGCAAAAAACATAACAAAAGCCGCAACTGACAAAATCCATAATCTTTTCATGTCGTCCTCCTAAAAGTTAAAAAACATACGGCACTCGCCAAAAAACACATATATTTAGTTCCACAAAATTCGATTTTTATTGAAAAAATTTTACCCCCCCCCGAAAAACTTTATAACTATTTGATTTTATTGATGAATTTTTTGTGATTTTTTTTATTGGTGGGAGGTGGTAAAAATGTCTATGACAACACGAGTTCCTTGTTCAAAAGCAGTGATTCCAAAGTGTTTTTGTAATCAGCAACTCCTTTGATTTCCATGATTGTCGTGATTCTGCGCCCGGCATCTTTGCTGCTTGCGCCGCAGTGATAAAGCTTTTCGGTTTTTCTGCCGAAATCAACGGCTATGTAGCGGTCGTGGATCCTGTTTGACGAAGCGATAAATTTGATTTTGACATCCTGATATTCAGCCTGAAAATCACTGTATTCCAAAAGTTTGAGAGGAGTTTTTCCTTTATTGTCACTGATAATCGTTATCTGAACGCCGTTTTTCGTGTGTGCAAGATGACGTAAAGTCTTCAATCCGATGTAGTCGTCAATCACGATGACGCTTTTTTCCGCTTTTTCATATATTTTCTGGTATGCGAGATCGGCTTTGAAAGGCTCTCCGTCAAGAATCAGGATTTCGTCGCTGTCGATTCCTGTATCGAAAAGCTTCATAAAATCAGAAAGTTCGTCTTTTGAAACCATCTTTTCTTCGACATTCTGGACTCTTTCGGAGAGTTGTTCCTGCTTGTGTTGGAGGAGTTTTAGCTCTTCGTAAGGAATCATCGGCGTATTCTGGCGGATGTAATGTGCGACTTCGACAAAAACTTTTACAATTATTATGCCCGCTTCAATAGCTCTGTCGGTATGAAGGACCGATGTCAGCATCGAAACCCCGTGTTCTGTATAAACATACGGCAGATATTTGGAATATTTGCCCTGCTCCAATTCTAAGATGCCAGTTTGGCATCTTAGAATTTCGTGATACTCGTCTCTTGTAATCTGGAAGCAGAATTCCTCGGGGAATCTTTTGATATTACGCTTCATTGCTCTGTTCATGGCACCGGTGTCCACTCCGAAATACGCTGCAATATCTTTGTCAAGCATTACACGCATTCCGCGGATTTCATAAATCTGTGTTTTTACTTTGTTTTTGTCTATAGGTTCAAATATTGTCAATTCATTTTTAGCAATCAAGTTCGACTCCAAAGGACAATCAATCGCCCAATATTTTATGATATAATAATTTTATATCAAATATTTATAACGTATTTCGATTTGTATTTGCAAAATATCTTTTGCTTAAATTAAAATTTTTCTTCCTTCCTGTATAGCAGAAAATATGCTCCGCAGAATGTGAACACAGCCGTTGCACCGATGATCCCCTCAAGGGCAATGTCGGAGAGAGTGAAAACCTTGAACACAGCCAGAGCGGCAATAAAATCCATCACCGTATGCAGCAGTATCGCAAGCGGATATAACAAAAGTTTATTCTTCTCCCGGCAGGCATAGAAGACAATTATCGAAGCTCCGATATGGAACATTACGGCAAAAACACGTTCCGCTACACTCATTCCGAGATTCGCGATGGAAAATGCCGCAAGCTGTTCAGCCAGTTTATAGAGCGCATCAACCTTCTCCGGTGCCTTTGACATGACCTGACTGACCACTGTTCCGAATGTTCCGCTGCTTATCATAAAGGCATAAACAAGATATGTAACGGAGGTCGCTCCGACGATAAGCATGACTTCAAAACAGCCGTGACCTATTCCGTAAGAAACGGCCGTTTCCTTATTCTTTCTGTTTTTGAGTACCGTTTTGAATGCAATAAGCCGCCCGGTCTCTTCAAAAAGTCCGGGGAAAAGCCCTGCCATAAAAGCCATGATGACCGGATGCGCGTTTATAAAGCGGCTTGCGGCATGCTGCGTGAGTCCCATCGCGTCGTGAAAGAGCAGCAGATTCTGGATCGGTTTTTCCAGAACAAGCGCGAAGAGAAGAAAAGTCGCCGCACCGGTAATAACTGTCGAGAATTTCTCCTTTTTCCTTATTGTCCAGACAGTCGCGATCACAAGCGGCAAAAGTATCATAAGAGCCGTTTGCAGTGTAAGGAGAATTATCTGTTCAGTCCCTATTTTAGCGAATTCCATGATCTGACCTCTTGGTTATTCCTTCCCCGCGATTATTCCGGCGAAAGCAATATCTTCGGGGTAAGTTATTTTGATGTTTGTCCTCTCTCCTTCGACGATGCGGATGTCGGCAAGTCCGTATTTGAAAACGATCCCGCAGTCGTCGGTTGCCCCTGCAAAACCTTCTTCTTTCGCAAGAGCGTGGGCTTTTTTTATGACGCCTGCTCTGAATCCCTGAGGCGTCTGGACCTGCATCATTCTGCTTCGGTCTGTAGTTGCCGTCATTTTGCCGTTTTCAGCTTTGATTATTGTGTCGGTCGCTTTGACCGCGGTGTGGACGGTATCGGATGAATCAAGTGCTGAAATGCAGTCATCGATGATTCTCTGGCTTACGAAAGGTCTCGCCGCGTCATGAATAAGGACTTTTGCGTCGTCTTCAGCGATTTCGTTTACTCCGATCGATGAACTTTCAGCCCTGACCGCACCTCCCGGAACTATTTTTGTCACTTTTTTAAAGCCTGAGTTTTTGACGATTTCAGTGATTTTTTCTATGCAGGCGGGCTCCGAGACCACGATTATCTCATCGATCCCGCTGTTTTTTTCAAACGCTTCGATGCTGCGCCCGACTATGGTTTTCCCGGCAATTTCAATAAATTGTTTCGGGAAGCCGCAGTTCATCCGCTCCCCTTTTCCCGAAGCTAAAATCACGGCGTAAACTTTTCTACTCATCGTCTTTTTCCTCAAAATCTATGTTTTCTCGCGGATGTTTTTTATCGAATTCCCGGTGAATCGCCTCCTGCTCGACATGGGTGTAAATCTCGGTCGTGTTGATGCTCGAATGCCCCAAAAGCACCTGGACACTCCTAAGATCGGCCCCTCCTTCAAGCAGATGCGTCGCGAATGTGTGGCGCAGTTTGTGAGGCGAAATATCTTTCGTTATTCCAGCCAACGCTGCGAATTCCTTGAGCTTTTTCCAGATTCCCTGGCGTGTCAGCTTTCCGCCGCGGTTGTTCAGGAAGACATATTCGTTGAAATCCCCTTTTTTCATCAGCTGATATCGCATTCTGTCAATGTATTCGTGCAGATATCTCGCGGCATCATCGCTGTAAGGCACAATGCGCTCCTTGCTCCCCTTTCCGAAAACGCGCAAGAGCTGTTTCTGACGGTAGATGTTGCTGAGTTTCAGATCGACAAGTTCCGAAACACGCAGCCCCGAAGAATAGAACATTTCAAGCATCGTTCTGTCACGGAATCCCGAAGGAGTAGACGTGTCCACGACCGAAAAAAGGCGCTGCAGTTCATCGTAAGTGAGGAAGACCGGAAGCGATTTTTTGAGTTTGACAGGCTCTAAGATCTCAAGCATTTCAGGGATAATGTAGTCATCTTCAAGCAGAAACTTAAGAAATCCGCGAAGGCTGGAGATCGAACGTGCCAGAGAGCGGTCGCTGAAATCCTTGTCTTTTGAAAGATGTATGATGTATTCGCTGATATTTACCGAATCGGCCTGAGTGAGACATGTCCCGCACGAATCCAGATATTCAAGAAAATCAGTAAGATCGCGCTCATAGGCCTCAACACTGTTCAATGCAAGCCTTTTTTCGAGTTTGATGTGGTTCATATATTTCTTCAGAAGCCTGGAATCGCTTTTATTCATTTTTTACCTAATAAAAAAGAAAATCATCAAGAATTTCAACAGCTTTTTGGTAAGAATCTGCGTTTTTGTCAACATCTCCGTGATTAATCTGTTTGAGGAACATCGCCTTTAAAATTTCGTCGCACTCTTTGTGGCGGTAGATGAAAAGCATTATTTCGAACATATCCTTGTCGGATTCGGTTTCAGGCCTTATCGAAAAAATCGCAGAAACCAGCCCTTTTTTGAGAACTTTCACCGCCTCATCCTCGCTCAGATTCCCTTCAGTCACAGTTTTCAAAGCGTAAGCCGGATAAGTCGCCCACTCAGGATAAGGATCAGAGGAATTTTCTTCTTTTTTTTCAAGACCGATGTAGTCAAGATCACCGCACTGCTCGATCATTCCTGCAAGTTTCAAAGAATGAGCGATCTCTTTTTTGCTTTCGTTGCTCAAGTTCTTCATTCCTAAAACCCAGTCGGTTTTTTCTGCAATATAGCCGCAAGCATTTTCGTTTTTAACAAAATAAGAAGAAAAAGGTTTGATATTTTCAATAGTTTTTACAAAATCGATCCACTCGGTGGCAACTTTAACATCCTTGAAGCTGAGCCAGCTCCCAGTGGCGTTCTCAATCATTCCGAACTGACGCAAAAGAATATAGCGGTAAAGACCGACATCTTTTTTTGAGCCGTAGATCTTTTCTACAAAATTGTAGACAAAAGAATCCATTACATCCTTATCATCCTTGTTCATTGCAACAAAACGGTTAAAAAGTTCCCTGAAAAACGGATCATCTTCAAGGTTTACACCGTTTTCAATATTCGACAAAATGGTTTTGAATGATGAAGCCAGTATGAAAAAAACAGTTTTAAGCGTGATTCTGTTTTCTCTTCCCAGCCTTTTGTTTCTCATGTTGACAGCTGCAAAATTGAGAACTATTTCAGCTGTCATTTTTCCGGAAAGATCGGCAACTGTCATAGGTTCGTTTGCGGCATCGTTTGCAAGAAGCGATCTCACATATCTCTCGTTCTCACCCGAAATATCGGGATTATCGAAAGAAAAAGTGTCACTTCCCGAAGAATGCTCGTTTATGTCGTTTGCCGCCATCTGCAGCAGATTGAAGAGCTCATCGTAAGGATTCGGGAAAGATAACGGATAAGCGTTCAGATTCACCATCGTCATCATCAAAGCAAGCGCTGGCATGAATTGTCTAGTACGCAAGTAGTAAAGATAACGTACCGGAAACTGTTCCTGTGAAAAAGTTACGGAATTGAGATATGCAAAAAGCGCGTCGGCGTTTTCGTAGAGCGAATCTGCGACAGTGTATGAAAATGTTGCGTAGGATTCGATCGGAAAGATTTCGGGAAATATAAGCGAAGGCTCGCAGAACACATCTTTTTCAAAAGCGTAAACCGATGAAAAAACGAGTGTCAGAACCGCAAAAAGCAGAAGTTTAATTTTTCTCATCCCTTATTTCCGAAAAAAGCCTTTCCTTAATGATTTCAAACTCTTTCTCGTCAATCTTGCCGCAATCCAGAAGATTTACGGCGCGTTCTATTTTCGCCAAAAGCGGATCCTGCCCTATCACGACTTTTATCTGACTGTTTAGCATCGTGAAAAGAGCAAATTCTTTTGGCGACATATCCAGATCTTCTGCTTTTTTCACTATTTTTTCATACTGTTCATCGGTACACTGGACACTAATCCTGTGTTTCATCGTTTACTTCCTCTTCGAGATCCTGAATCCAGCCGTCAAAACCGAATTTGTCAGCAAGTTCGGCCACTTGTTCATATTCTTCTTTATGAAGCTGACGGTTCAGCTTCGGGTTTTCAAGCGCCTTATAAGCGGGGAAATACTGGCTCATAAGGGCTATTTTGAAATTGAGTCCGCGCTTTTTATATTCATTTAAAACTTCCAGTGTTTTCAGCGAGTTTTCGATGTAATTCGGAAGAACGAGATGCCTTATTATAAGTCCTTTCTGCAAAATTCCGAGATCGTTTTCGACCCACGGGATATTTTTTTCAAGCAGCATATCCAAACATTTCAAAACAACATCAGCGTAATTTTTTATCGCGCACAATTCTCGTGGCGCTTCATTTGTCACATATTTCACATCAAAAAGAAATATATCGCTTATCTGCAAGATGATTTTGAAAAGTTCTTCTGTCTGCGCTCCGTTGCAGTTGTAAACTATCGGAACTTTGATTTCGCCTCTGATTTTTTTGAAGGCACGGAGCACTTTGCCGAGATAGTGGTCGCTCGTCACGAGATTGATATTATGCACTTTTTTGGCCAATAATTTGATTACATGAGCGGCAAACTCATCTATCGAATAAATTTTTCCGTTGTTTCCCTGGCTTATAGGCCAGTTCTGACAAAAAACACACTTTGCGCTGCAACCAGAAAAAAAGATGTTTCCGGCGCCGTTCCAACCGCTCACCGGAGGTTCTTCTCCGTCATGAACCGCATAACTCGCGACCTTGATCCCTTCTTCAACAGCTCCGCAGAAGCGTGGATTCCTGCCACCGCATTTTATCGGGCAGCATTTTCCTTCTTTAAACAATTCGTCAGCTCTTTCAATAAGGCTATCGAGTGTTTTTTCGGACATTTCAGTAAGTAACGTCATATCTCACCTATTCAAAAACATATTCCAGTTTAAGGTCAAAACCTATACCGCCGTAATTCGATTCAAGCATATCCTTGTTCTTCCAGCCCAGAATTCCTTCGAACAGTTTTGTTCTGTATTTAAACTCTATTATCTGGTCAGTCGTATCCGCAGGATTTGATTCGAGAAGAAGGAAAAGATTCCTGTAAATTTCCTTTTCGGCAATCAGTTTGAGCACCGTTTTTTCGTCATATTCCGAATATTTCGGCACAAGTTCGAACTTGGAAAGTCTGAAGTTTTTTCGCACTTCCGTCGTTATTCCCATGATATCGGTCGCAGCTGCAATAGCCAGATCACCTGAAAATTCGTCTCCGATGTTTCCCCACAGCAGAAGCGAACGAAGCTGTTCCTGATCAAGCTGAGGAGTACTGTCGAAAGTGACGTCAAGCTCGCCGTCTATCGGGTATCCTGTCGCCGTCATTGTGATTCTGAAATCTTTGTTTGTGTCCTGGATTTTTGTCGTGACATTACGCGTCGATTCGAAATCAAGATACGGGTTTATTCCGCCGCCGTCAAAGACAAGATTGCCTCTCGTGACGGTGAAATCGTTCTGCTTATACTCAATTTTTCCGTTTTTAATTACGATTGTGCCGTCAAGGTCAGGTTTCTGCGTCGTTCCGCTCAGAACAAGGTCGAGAAAAAGATCAGACTGGATCAGATTTGTCCTTATCCTGATGTTGTTTTTACCGGTTATTTTCAGGTTGAGATCAATCGGATTGCTTTTGTCAAGCTGTGAACTAGCCTTCTTTTTGCCTAGTTTCGAAATCATTTTGATGAAATCACTGTCGAGAGAAAGCGGCTGATTGTAGATGATGTTTTTCAATTCAACGTCTCCGCTCAGTGAGAACTGGTCTTCCGAAAATGCGATAAGATCGAGATTGGCCGATACAGCGAAATCACCGGCAAGGGCGTATTTTCCGGTAAGATTGACCGCCGAAATGTTCAGCGAGGCATTTTCTATCGGGGTTATTCCTTTTCCCTGCCCGGCAAGTGTGAGTTTTCCGTCTCCGGCATTTCCAGAAAGGCTTTCGATCGTCCAGTTATTGTTTTCGACAAACAGAGTCCCGTTGAAATTTCTCAGGACGATTCTCGGATCCTGCAAGATATATGCGAAATCCACAACATTCAGTTTGCCACTGAAATTGGAATTCTTATAGGAAACATCGAAAAGTATCTTTCCGTCGATGTTGTTCGCACGGTAAGTCTCCTTCATAGCCAGCTTTTTTACGAAAAATGTTCCGTCTGCATGGAGATACGGATCGAATTTTTCAATATCGAGCCCGCCTTCGATATAGAAATCGAGAGCATCTCCTTTAAAATATGCCTTGTCAGTCAATGAAAGTTTCGTAAAATCTCCTGCAATTTCAAATGGTTTTACATTTTGAGCAAAAATATCTGCTTTTTTAGCCTTAAGATCTTTAAAATCAATATTAACCTTGTCTCCGCGGACTGCCGCATCAAGCGAAAGTTTGACGATAAGATCATCATTCTTGTAGACAAAATTTTTGATTGATGCATCGGCTTTGAGTTTTTCTTTATCAAAATCGGGCAATTCCACCGTAAATTCGACATTTTTACCGAAACCGCCGTTCACGGCTAAAATTTGGTCTTCCGCCGTATATTTCGCTTCTACAAAGAAATCGCCGGTTTTTACGCCGTAGACTTCAAGTTTCGGGATTTCGAGCCTTCCGCTTGCATCCGGTGAAGCGAGTATTCCGTTGAGTTTTACGTCCAAAGTCGGCTTTTCGAAGGTTATGTCTTCGTGAAAATCGAAATCCTCAGGATAAAAAGAGTCAAAATAAGCCTTTATTCTGCTGTTGAGGTCGGCTTTTGCGAGTTCGGCATCGACTTTTATTGAATTTCTGCCGTAGATTATTTCGCCCTTTCCGCCGAGATTTTCAGCATCCTTTTCAAACAGATCGACTTCGACCGAATCGGCTATTTTTATTCCGCCGTTCTCCCCTTTTTTTCTGAAATCCTTGATTTTCGCCTGTGCGCTCAGTTTGGAGAGTCCGTTTTTGAAAAGGCCTTCCGCCTGAAGCATCGCCGTGCCGGAAAAATCGTTCGTGTCGACTCCGAAAAGCGCCGAAGCGTCCGAAAGTTTACCTTCTGCCTTGTTGATTTTGAAGTAAACGGGAAAGTCATCATCGTTGAAATCGATCGTAACTATCGAATCTTTCGAAGAAATCGTCTTCTGCCGTATCTCATTGATGACTATGTCGAAAACAAAATCCTTCAGGTTGATGTCAATGTCGCACATATCGGAATTGAATCCCGCCATATGGCACGCCTTCCCTTTGAAGTTGCTCGTGATGAGCGGATTCGTGTAAAAACTTGTTACGAGAACTTCGATCGGTCCTTTGCCTTTGACATTGAACCCTGCAATTTTTTTTATATCTTTGCCGAGATCGATGTATGAGCCTTTGACTATCGGGATATGGAACTTCATCGTGTCGGCAAAACCGTAGTAAGAGCCTTTCAGGATGACGTGCGAAGACTCGTCAATTGTCCTTGCGACGGCATCTTTCAAGTCGACTCCGTCAGCTCCTATCGCCAGATGTCCGTTGACATAGACATCGCGCGGCAGATCAAGAAGTTCCTTGTTCATAACGTCAAATTCGGTAACGACAAGATTTGCCTCCATATCTTCGGCACGAAGTTTGTCGATATCAAAACGGTATGAAACCGTGCCGGAAGCTATCATGTTGACCAAACCGGTCTGGGTCATTCTCCTCAGACAGTTGTCAAAATCGAAGTCGTAAAGTCTGACAAAGCCTTTGATATTCCTTTCGACATAAGGAAATTCGCCGTCGACAGAGATGTTGACCTTGTTTTTATGAAAGAAATTAAGCCTTTCGATAAAGGTTTTCGTCGGAGTCATCTTTATTTTTCCGTGAATATCCCACGGTTTAAAACCTTCGATGTTAAGATTTGAAATCGAAAGCAGAAGATCTGTTTCTGGGAGCGCGTTAAGAATATCAAGATTGAGTTTTCCTGCATTCTGCGGTTCCGGCGGCAGCTCTTTGTAAGTCTTGCTCTTCATTAGTCTGGGAATGTATGAAGCAAGATTTTCCATAGTAAAATCAAGGAAAAACTCTCCATCCAGATTTATGTCGAACATCTCTCCGAGCTCGTTAAGCTTCAAAGCTAAGGTTCCGCCGAAAGCATCCTTGTTGTCTTGCGGCTGTTCCGCGCTTATCGAAAAAAGTTCCGAATTCACTTCAAGCAGATTAAGGGCATAATTTCTGTCTTCCGCCGTAAAATCGAAAGTCATATCAAGCGAAAGATCCTTTTTCATCACAGAGTTGGCAGCAATGAAAACATCTGGCATATGAAGTCTGTAAAGTTCGTTTCCTGCGAGAGAGATCTTTTTTGTGCTGAAGAGAGTTTTTTCACCGTCTTTCACAATAAAATCAAGGTTTTTGATGTTCATCTCTTCAATCGGAAAAAACGGAATCCTGTTTGGAAGTTCTGATTCTTCACCTTCCGCGACATCTGATTCGCCATTCTGCTCGAAAAACTTAGTATCAAGTGAGATTTTTGTGTCAGTCATCTCGAAACTCTTTACAGTGACGTGGTTTTTGAAAAGACCGGAAAACTTCTTGCCGATGCTGAAAGAGAGCGTTCCGCTTTTGGCAGTCAGCGAATCCTGATACGAAAAAACCAGATTTTTTACCGTAAAAGTACCGTCAAGAGCAAGATGAGGCGACTCAAAATCGTAAAAAATGCCGAACAGATTCTGTAAAATTGTTGAAGAGAGCGGATAAAACGTAAATCTTATCAGGAATGTAAAACCTATAAAAAGGAAAAAAAGCGATGAGAGAAAATTCTTTATCTTCACGCGGCACCATCTAAAAAAATGGAGCGGGCGACGGGACTCGGACCCGCGACATCCGGCTTGGGAAGCCGACACTCTACCAACTGAGTTACGCCCGCAAAAGCCGCAGAAGCATACAGCTTCGTACCTTAAAGTCAAGATAATTTAAATTTAATAGGTTTAAAGAAGATAATAAAAAAAGGCGCGACCGAAGCCGCGCCATGAAACATGATGCAAATGGGCGGATTAAATCCGCCCGCAAAAAACGAAAATTAAAGGTATTAGTGAGCTTTTCTGAACGATTCCATGAAGTTGACGAGTGTTTCAACGCTTTCCGGAGTCGTCGAATTGTAGATGCTGGCTCTGATTCCGCCGAGGGTTCTGTAGCCTTTAAGTCCGAGCATGCCCTGAGCTTTTGCCGATTTGACGAACTCTTCTTCAAGTTCCGGAGTCGGAAGGTTGAAGGTTACGTTCATCCACGAACGGTGTTCCGGATTCTGGACATAGCCTCTGTAGAAGCCGTTGGAATTGTCGATAGCACCGTAGATCATCTTCTGTTTTTTGTCGTTTCTTGCTTCCATAGCCTTCAGGCCGCCCATTTCGAGCATCCATTTGAAAACAAGGCCGGTGATGTAGATGTTGAAGCAAGGCGGTGTATTGAACATGCTGCCTTTTTCGATCTGAACTTTGTAGTCAAGAGTCTTCGGAAGCTGGAAGCCTTTCTTCTGGAAAGTTTCAGCCCATGATTTTTTGATAACGACAACTGTAACGCCTGCGGGGCCGACATTTTTCTGTGCGCCTGCATAGATCATGTCGAATTTCGTAGCGTCGAAGGTGTGTGACATGAAACCGCTGGACATATCAGCTACAAGCGGAACGCCCGGGAGAGGTTTCGGATAGTTCTTCTCAAAGAACTGAGTTCCGTAGATCGTGTTGTTCGAGCAGAAGTGAAGGTATTTTGCGTTCGGGTTCATGTTTTCCTGTTTTACTTCGGGAAGAACGCAGTATTTCTTCTCAAGTTCGCGTGTCGAAGCGATGCAGTTAGCCTTTGCTTTTG
Source organism: bacterium (assembly GCA_017645765.1). Lineage (GTDB taxonomy): Bacteria > UBP6 > UBA1177 > UBA1177 > UBA1177 > UBA1177. Next base: position 12,220 of record JAGCNV010000015.1, read on the forward strand.
CCCAATCAGCCTGGATGCATGCTTCTTCGTAAGCTCTGTGTGCCCAGTTACCCGAATCAACGTAGTCAGCGCAGTCGCCTTCGTTGAGAACATTCATCGGGAGCATGATGAACTGATGCGTTGCGCCGCCGCCAAGGAAAAGGACAGCGTAGTCGTCACCGAGGCCGAGAAGTTTTTTAAGATCTGCCTCTGCTTCTTCGGTTACAGCTATGAAAGCTTTGTCTCTGTGGCTGATTTCCATAACGGAAACGCCCGTGCCTCTGAAATTGAGAAGTTCTGCCTGAGCCTGTTTGAGGACTTCAAGCGGAAGCGCAGCCGGACCTGCGAAAAAGTTGTGAGCTCTGTTTTCCATTTTTTACTCCATAAAATATCGGTTGTTAAATAAGCTCCAAAAAACGGGATTACTACAACCTTTTAAAAGGCAGTTGTCAAATTTTTTCGTTACAACGCCGCCGCTTGTTTTTTTGTCGATATATCGATATTTCGACATTTCGAAATAACGAAACGGCGGCGAATCGAAATATCGACACACCTGCAGGCGCCGAAAAATTGCTTTAACCCCGATTTTCCTTAAAATCCCCTGATTTTTTGGAACGAGGCTGCCTTGAATCTGGTTGAGATTGTTCTGACGATAAATTTTCCGATATTTTTAGGCTGGTTTTTCAAGCAGCTGAAACTTTTTCCCGACAACGAATCTGCCGTTTTAAGGAAATTTGTCATAAAAGCGACTGTTCCTTTCCTTATTTTCCGAAACCTCTACAACGCCGACACAAAAGAGTTCAGTCAGATGTTGCCGATGATCACCGCGCTCTGCCTGACACTTGTTTTTTCCGCGATCATAGTTGTTTTGACACGCAATCTTTCGTCATCCGACAAAAAAATCTCGAACAGTTTCTGTGTCGGAAGTTTCGTAGGCAACTACAGCTATCTCGGCTGGGGAGTCCTCTCCTATTTTTATGGTGAAACAGGTTTCACGCGAGGCGTCTTTTTCTCGATGTTTTTCTGGCCGGCAGTCCTTTCGACCGGTTTTACGATCATCTGGTTTTTGTCACGCGCTTCTTCGGGCAAAGCATCAAAAGACAAGATAATTCACGCACTTACGTCAAACGCAATTCCGCCGGTCCTTTCTGCTTTTTTGGCGATGGCGATGAATTTTTACGGAATAAAACTTCCAGAATGGCTTGCAAAAAGCATCGGTTCGATAGCGAACATAACTATTCCTGCTATACTTTTCACAGTCGGTCTCTCACTTTCGGTAATACTGAAAAAAGGGACTGTACGCCCGGTCATTTTAGGAACATTTTTCCGCACAATTTTTGGAATAATTGTCGGTGCAGCAGTTCTTTCGATCGTATCTTTCTGCTTCAAAGATATTGATATCACTACAAAAAAAGTAATTCTCATGGAATCGGTCATGCCGAGTGCTGCGCTTTCGCCCTTCTTTGCCGATTTTGTCGATTCAGACAAGGAAGTAGTGAGCGGGATCGTAACTTTTTCGACCATTTTCTCGCTCGTTACCCTTCCCTTCTGGTATTTTATGATCGAAAAATGGGGTTCGCTGCTATGAGTTTTAAAGAAAAACTCTTTTTCGCATTTGCGATATTCGGACTTTCCATCTCCTTTGTCCTTCTTGCACAATTTCACTCGAATCCTTTCAGAGTTCCGACTTTTTCCGACATTCCGGTATGCTATATTTACGGCAATGCCTACATAGCTATTATTCTGTCAGCACTTTTGAAAAAATCTTTTCTGACGCGGCTTCTCGCATCGGCAGGATTTACTGTCGGACTTCTTGTTTCAGCTTATTTTTTGTTTGTATGGGTGAAATTTGCAGGTCGGGCGAACATTTTTCCTGCGGAAATTTTCGGAATAAAAACGATTTATACCGATTTTTTCCTTTTTGTGATTCTTTTAGTACTAAGAATCTTAAAAAAACCTTGACCATATGATTTCTATTAAGTTAAAATTTGCCGTTTTTTGATATTTTTTGGAGAAACTCTTTATGAATTGGAGTTACATTATTTTCCACACGCTCGGTGGTCTCGGACTTTTCTTCATGGGTATGAAAGTCATGAGCGAAAGCGTCCAGAAAGCGGCCGGTGACAAACTCAGGAAAATTCTCAAAGTCCTCACTTCAAACCGTTTCGTCGGGGCTTTTGTCGGCTTTTTGATCACGGCTATCATTCAGTCGAGCGGTGCGACGACCGTTATGACGATCGGTTTTGTCAATGCCGGGCTCATGACAGTCCAGCAGGCGATCGGAGTCGGCCTCGGAGCCAGTATAGGAACCACGGTCACGGGCTGGATCGTAACGCTTAATGTTTCGGCTTTCTCTCTGCCGCTCATCGGTGTCGGCGTTATGCTGCGCCTTTTCTCTAAAAACAAGTCATGGCAGTATATAGGCGAGCTGATCTACGGCTTCGGCATCCTCTTCCTCGGAATGGAAACTATGAAAAGCGGCTTTGCACCGCTTAAAGAGAGCGAAACTTTCGTCAGGATGTTCCAGAGCATTGACGGTTCAACCTATGCTTCGATCCTGCTCGGCGTTTTAGTCGGTATCGTCACGACCTGCATTACACAATCGAGCAGCGCAATGGTCGGTATCGTGATAGCACTTGCCAGCCAGGGACTTATAAACTTCGAAGGTGCACTTGCTGTCGTTTTAGGAAGCAATATCGGAGCAAGTTCGACTGGTGTTCTTGCAGCTGTCGGAGGCACAGTAAATGCAAAGAGAACAGCTCTGTCGCAGGTTATTTTCAGATGTATCGGCGTTGCAGTCCTGCTTGTGATTTTCCGTCCTTACAAAGATATTGTGGATCTTATGATTCCAGGAACACCTGACGAAGCGCTGACAGTCCACATTGCTATGGGACACACTGTTTTCAATATTACGACACTTATCCTCTGTATTCCGTTCGTAAGCCAGCTCACGAAACTCGTAGAGAAGATATTCCCGGACAAGGCCGGAGGAACCGTAGAAATGCCTGAAGATCTCGTCAAACTTCAGACAAGCATGTTCAGCACACCTTCGATTGCGATCATGGAATGTGAAAAAGAGCTTCTCAATATGTCGGACTATGTTACGAAGAACCTTGACATGCTCCGCCTTATGTCGCTTAAAGACACTAACCAGGTTGCAGAAATCAGCGATGAGATAGCAAGAAACGAGGACAAAATCGACAAATATCAGTACCAGCTCACACAGTTTCTCATTGCACTTTCCGTGCGCGCTATTTCGCCGCGTGATGCTAAAATCGTCGCAAGCCGGATAGGTCTGGCGCATAACTTTGAAAAGATCGCAGACTGTGTCGAACACATGTCACAGATTATCGACAAACTCACGCGCAACAACATGACTTTCTCGACCGAAGCGATTTCAGTCATCAACCAGATCCTTGACGAGAACATCGCCCACTTCAAGAAATCGGTCACGATCTTCAAGAACGGCGAGGAAGTTCCCTCTTATGCCGACGAAGCTCTCGTAATAAGGATCAGGATCAAAAAGCTCATAAAGGACGCGAAGATACAGCACTTCAACCGCATCAAAGAGAAGATCTGCGACGGAAGCGCGTCGATCCAGTTCATCGACATTCTCAACAACCTCAACACGATGAGCGCCGAAAACCACAACGTCGCAGAGAACCTTGCAGGTCAGAAATACTAATAAATCTTTAAAACTTCAATATAACTGAAAGTCCGGTAAGAACATCTACCGAAGCTTTGTCCGTCACTGAAAAAAGGATTGGTGAAGTATTTTCATCGGTTTTAGGTCCGGCATCGACAGAGAGATAACCGCGTATCAGGTGACCGTAAAAAATCCAGTCAAACCAGATGTTGCCGTATCCGCGCCTGACAATTCCGTCACGCAGCGAAAAAAACGGATAAATCGCAGTGACTATCATGTTTTTATCCTGCTTTGTTGCTCCTTCGAGCTGATAGTAACCTATCTCCCACTTGAAAGAGAATGCGTTGCTGAAATAGTGTCTATGGTTAAAACGGATCGCCTGATGGTTTCTGCCGAAAGGATGAGCGAGAGAAAGTCCGTGATAGGTAAAACCTTCAGGAACATACATGTGGTGACGATAGTGAGAAAGCGAAGTTTTCGAATATTCAAGCCGCATAATATCATGCTCTGTTGCGGCAAATATACCCGTGATATAAGCTCTTTCCAAAAAATTAAAGAGCAGATAAGGCAGCATAAGTTCCAGTTTGTCCTTGTCCTCGACCTGCCAGAATGCCTGAATATCAGTGGCTGATTCCTGAAAATAGAACTTGAAAACCTTTATTGCAGGATTGAGTTTGTACATCGGGATATTGAACGTAAAATCTATAGCCGCATAGCTGTCGGCATCCCACTTGCTGCGAGGAACATTGTCCGAAACTCCGGCTATCAGATAAGGGTAGTCTTTCAAAGAATAGTCAGGCCTGCCCTCTCCGCCGTACATCATGCTGCGGGTCATTCCGAGTTCGAAAAAACTGAACATTTTCGGCGGTCTGTAAGTGAGCCTCATTGCCAGGATCTGCGGATTTCCCGACATTTCCCGGTCTTCGCGAAGCCATCCGTTGAAAAAAATGAAGTTCCAGTCTCCACCCAAATGGATCGTCCGCTCGTTCTGGATCTTCACCATATAGAAAGGATCGGCATTCGATGAAATCAGCATTCCGTATTCGCCCGGTCCTAAATGAACGGTGTCCTTGCCCGCCATGATCGAAAATTTCCACATTTTCAGTTTTGCGTAAAAACGTCTGAAATCGACATCCGTTGACCTGATCGAAGCCGCGGAATCAAACATGTTTTTTTCTTCAAGTTCCCAGTAAAACGCCCATGAATCGAGAAAAACGGCGTTTCCGCTCTGGTTCATAATCATTGTTGAGCCTTTGTCGAATTTCCGTCCTCCGGCACCGGGAATAAAGTTGCCGTCCTTATTTGAAAAATAGTAGCTTGCACCGACTTTCGAGACGATCTGCCAGTGGCTGCGGAAGCGGTCATCTTTCTGAACGCCGTTCAGATAAGGCAGAACAGGATAAAGCGATTTCATATCTTTTTTCGTGTCGTAAAAACCGCGTGGAAGAATCGAAAATGAGTCTTTCGGTTCGGAATTCTGCATTTCGAAATAGTCGATCGCCGCTCTCTCATCTGTGCTGATGTGCAGCAGCGGATTGAATCTGCATCTGTTCTCCGCACCTTCCTTCTGATAAATTTTCGGAATCACGATGAAAGAATTGTCGCATTCATCGGCAAAAATTTCAGTGGAAAACAAGAGAATTAGAAGAAAAAAAACAAAAATCATCGACCGTTTCCGTGTTTTGCGGGATCGTTTTCGGCTTTGGTGAGCCAGACCGCCGATTCCTTGCTCTCTTCCGCTGTGATTTCACGCACCTGGATGTGATGTTTGTCTGAAAAAGCGGCAAGAAGGATCTTCATCCCTACTCCGTTGTACCACTCTTTCCGCTCGTACCCCTGCATCCAGACAACACGAAGCAGCTTGAAATCCTTGTTTGTCGTGATTCTCAAAGGTCTGTGACCGCAGAAAGCAGTAATTGCGTTCTGCAAATCGTAAGCGAGTGAAATCATTTCTTCTTTTGTTCGTTTTTCAGTCATGAAACACCAGTAATTATCAGTAATTATCAGTATTTAAGCGTTTTTGCCTCAGTATCGAGCTCTGCAACCGCGCCGAGCATGAAAGCCATGTTCTGCTGGTTGTGCCCTGCCGGAAAGTTGCAGACAACGGGAACCGATTTGTCAAGACCTATCGTTTCAAGCATAGCGAAAGGATTTACGCTCTTGTCAGCCGGCGGCCTGAACTCACGGTATGTGAAATCGCCGAAAACGAGAGCCTTTATCCCTTTGAATTTGCCTGCAAGACGCATTTGTGTCAGCAGTCTGTCGACACGGTAAGGAACTTCATTCACTTCTTCGATAAAAAGTATCGAATCCTTGAAATCGGGCTCAAACGGAGTTCCGATCATTGAAACAAGAGTCGTCAGATTGCCGCCTTTGACAACACCTTTCGCCTTGCCGGGATTGAGCGCTCTCATATTTTTGTTAAAGATCGTGAAAGCCTTCTCTTTCCCTTGCAGCAAATCGAAAATCTGCGCTTTCGAGAAGCGGTCTATTGAATTCAAAGTCGTGATGTTCGGTCCGTGAACAGTGACAAAACCGCACTTGTCGACAAGCCACGCATGAAGCGCCGTAACATCGCTGAAACCGATGAAAAGCTTCGGATTCGCCTTGATTTTATCGATATTTTCCTGCAACTTTTCAAGCAGCCTCAAAGCACCATAACCGCCGCGTGCAGTCCAGACAGCCTCGATCGATTCAGTGGTGAATGCGTTAACGAGCGATTCAGCCCTGAGTTCGTCGCTTCCCGCAAGAAAACTTGCCTTCGCGAAAGCGTTTTTATCGATCACAGGCTTGATTTTATTCAGCTTGAGCTCGGTTATTCCGGCATTGAATACAGTTTTGTCAAACGGTGACGAAGGTGCAACGACCGCGACCTCGCCCCTGAAACTTATCGGTTTCAAATCAAAATAGGAATTACTCATTTCAATCTCCCAAAGTCCAAAAAATACGGCGTGAAGAATAGCAAAAATCCATATTTTTCCTATTTTTTTTGTAATTCCGCTGAAATAAATTAGACTTCCGCGTTTTTTGCGAGGCTTAAATGGTCGAAAACAAGGAAAACAAAGAAAATAAAATTCAGGAACAGCCGAAAAACGAGCGTCCGCACGGCATTGATGATATCAAGGAGATGCGCCGTCTGATGACGCATATAATGAACAATCAGGGCAGTCTTGATGCGGCGATAAAAGAGATAAACCGCAAGGTCAACACAAAAGAACAGAATCAGGCGACGCGTTATTTTGTCACTTTCGTAATTCTGGGTATCGTCATCATCCTTTCGTTCTTTTTCTATTTCAGGTCGCAGGCTGCAAACTATGCAAACCAGAGCAGGATCCGCGAAGAGCACAACAAATACCTTGAAAAAGAGGTCGCGGAACTCAAAGACAAGATTTTCTCGATGGAAAACAACGATATCAAGGCATACAACCTCTATCTGGCGCTGAAAGAAGGCGATCCTGACAATGCGTTCAAACTTTACGGAGAGTTCAATTTGTCGGCACTTTCCCGACTTGAAAGAACGATCATCGACAACGAAACAAGTATGATCAAGCAGAAAGCCGCTCTGAAAAAATACGAGGAAGGCGAAACGCTGTTCAAACGCAAAAGCTACGAAGCGGCAATCGACAGATTCAAAGACAGCCTCGATATTTCTTCAACAGGCGACCACATATCAAATCTTTTCTACCTCACCGCCCTCTCCTATTATCGAATGAAAGACTACAACAAGGCGGCGATCGCATTCGAACGTTTTCTTTTCATCAACACGAAAAAAGATCTTCCGAAAGATCGTTCCGAACTTCTGCTCGGCGTCTGCTACGAAAAGATGAACCAGCTTGAGAGAGCGAAAAACTTCTACGAACAGTCTATGCGTGAAAACCGCCACAACAGGTTTTTCCCGACGATCAGAGACCGTGTGAAAAACATCGAAAAGAAGATGGAAAAGCAGAAGCTGAAAGAAGCCAGCTACGAATAATATTCTTGTTTTTTTATTGCCACACGGATTCGAAAAACCTCGGTTTTTCATGGAAAACGGCTGATTTTATTGTGCTTTTGGCAAGATAAGTTTATCTGAAGATGCTGTCGCCTACAAATTCACGAAGGATAGAGTTCAGAGGAAGTGTCGAATCGTCTATCTCTTCGAAGAAAGAGAGGAATTTGAGAAGCCTTTTCGCTTCGCGGTATTCCGGAATGTCCGTCGGAACCTGACGAAGAAGAGGTTCGGCATATTTTTTAAGAATGCTGAATTCGCATACAAATGTTGAATTGAACATAGAATCGGCGTTTTCCTGATACGGGAAAATGTTTTTGTCCTCTCCGCTTCTGACCGAAGCCCAGCGCTTCAATGTGTCTATCGGCGAATGTCCGCGATACTGGAAGTCACGTACCATCCTGCGGATAAGCCTACCGTCTGTCGTCGGGATTCTGTTGTGGTTGTCGATATTGAGAGCTGTGAGCGCGCTGACATAAATCTTGTAGATGTTGTATTTCGGAACATCGGCATAAAGATTGGGGTTGAGCCCGTGAATTCCTTCAATGACGAGCACTCCGTTTTCGGGAAGGATTATCGTTTTTCCGTCCGGGCAGCTCTTTCCGGTTTTGAAATCGTATCTCGGAAGAGTAACCGCCTTTCCAGCCATGAGATCGTTCAGATTCTTGTTGAAAAGCTCGATATCTATCGCCGCAAGTGACTCGAAATCGTGCTCTCCTTTCTCGTCGAGCGGGGTTTTGTCGCGGTCAATGAAGTAGTCGTCAAGCGAGATCAGAAACGGTTTTATGCCATTGACACGGAGCTGAATGCAAAGCCTGTTTGCAGTCGTCGTCTTTCCGCTTGAACTCGGTCCGGCGATAGAAACTATCCTCACCATTTTACGGCGGCGATAAATTTCATCGGCGATTTTCGCCAGTTTCTTCTCGTGCAGAGCTTCGCACAGAAGGATGATCTTTTTGCTGTAACCGCGCCTGATCCAGTCGTTGAGTTTTGCACAGGTGTCAAGTTCGAGAACATCAAGCCATTCGCTGTGTTCCTGAATGATGTCAAAATATTTCGGGCTGTCCTGAAACGCCGGAACTGTGTCGGGGTTATTCTGTGACGGAATAACAAGGACTATTCCGTTTTTATAGTGCATAAGATGGAATTTGTCACAGTACGAAGTCGAAGGAAGAAGATATCCCGAAAAATATCCTACAGTAGTACCGAGCCAGTAAATATTCGTGCGCGGCTGCGTCCTGATTTTGAAAAGAGAGACTTTGTCCGGAAGATCCTGCTTTCTGAACTCCTCGATTGCCTGCTCAGTTGTGACATTCTGGCGGACAAAAGGCATATCGGCACCGATTATTTCCTTCATCCTCGATGAAATACGCTCGACATCGCCGGCTTCGAGCCACTCAAGCCCTTCAAACCAGCAGTAGTATCCGTTTCCGATACTGTATTCGATGTGGAGAACCGCATGCGGAAAGATTTCTTTTGCAGCCTTTATCATCACAAAAAATATACTTCTGAGGTAAAAAAGATAGCCGTCCCTGTTCTCCATCGTGAAAAATTCGATCCTGCCGTCACCTGGGATCTCCTTCGTCAGATCGCAGAACTCGTTGTTGAAAACTGCACCGACAATGCGGCATTTGTAATTTTTCTGATATTCCGGTGCAAGATCAATGAATTTCGTCCCAGCAGCCACGGAAACTTCACTGACACCTTCTGGGACAACAATTTTCAATAAAAACAAATCGTTAGCCATGATTTTCTCCTAAAACAGACACAAACAAAAAGCGGAAAATTCTAATTGCGGCAAAAAGAATGTCAACTTCATAACAACTTGATCTGTCAGGTTCTTTATTGTTGCTTTTACAATAAATTTTGATAATATCACCGGCTTTGTTTTTTTTAACTTGTTTTTTTAGGAGGAAACATGAAAAAAGTTATTTGTTGCGCGATCATGGCTGTTTCAATGTTTTTCTGCGCATGCGGCAACTGCGGCAACGCTGAAGGAAACACAGTAACCAAAGAAAAAATCGATTCCGACAAACAGGTAAAATACGGTTACGCTTTAGGAAGCGATGTCGGCAGAAATTTGAAAAAACAGAATTTCGATTTTGACGTCAACGCATTCGTCGCAGGTTTCAAAACCGCTTTCACAGGCGCTGAATCCAAAATGACGGAAGAGGAAATCGGCACCGCTCTTCAGGAATTTCAGACTGAAATGATCACAAAAATGATGGAAGAAAGAGCTAAAAAAGGTGCTGCAAATAAAGAAGCGGGCGAAAAATTCCTTGCTGAAAACAAAACCAAAGAGGGTGTAAAAACAACTGAATCCGGTCTTCAGTACATTATTGAAAAGGAAGGTGAAGGTGAAAGTCCGGCTGCTGAAGACACTGTTGAAGTCCACTATCGCGGAACACTTCTTGACGGCACCGAATTTGACAGCTCATACAAAAGAGAACAACCTGCAAAATTCCCGCTCAACAGAGTAATAAAAGGCTGGACTGAAGGCGTTCAGCTCATGAAGAAAGGGGCTAAATACAAATTCTTCATCCCGTCGGAACTCGCTTACGGCGAAGGCGGCGCAGGTGAAACGATCGGTCCGAATTCGACACTTATTTTCGAAGTCGAACTTCTTTCCATTGAAAAAGTTCAAAAAGAACAATCAAAATAACAGAAAAATCTAAGAACTGCTTCCGTTTACATATCCCTGGACAATCTCTTTTAAAGTCGCGCTTCTTCCCACTTCATCCGTCGTTTCGACCAGTCTTTCGTTAAGAACCGGACCAATAACTTTGAAATCGGGCGAGATCGTTGAAGCGCCGGGCATGAGCCTGTGCGAAGCAAGAAGTGTTTCCTTTTCTCCGGAAAGCACAAGACTGCCTTTGTAGAGTGCAGCGACAAACACATCCGACTTTTCGAAATCCGTTATTTCCTCCGAACTGACAACGATGGTTTTCTCTTTTTCTGCCATTTGATCCAAAAGCTCAATAAATCTGCTTTTCATTTCGGAATCGAGATATTTCAAAGGCTCGTCGAAAATCATAATGTCGGCATTGCTGGCAATAAGAAGAGAAGCAGAAAACCAGTTTTTCTGAGCGTCGGAAAGATGTAAAAATCTGCTGTTTTCGGCGATTCCGCCTTCAGAGAGCATGGAACGGAAGCATTTTATATCAAAATTTCTGTACAGCAGCATCCACATGGTGCACAGGTCGGCTGTTTTTAATTTTGGAAAAAAGTCATTGTTTTCACAGGATATTCCTTTCAAAGCTCCTGTTTTTGCAACCACCTTGCCTGAATCGGGTTTCAACTCGCCGGCAAGAAGTCTGAGGAGAGTCGTCTTCCCTGCCCCGTGATCACCAACAACCACGGCAATATTTCCGGTGGGAAATTTTACGGAGATATCGTCGATCACTCTGGTCTTTCCGAAAATTTTGGTCACATTCTCAAGTGATATCACCATTTTTCGCCTCTTCCGAAAACGAACATGACATAGGAAATAGCAAGCACGGCAAGCGATACTGCAAGAGAAAGCTGCTGATTCTGCTGGTAAATCGGACTGAATTGCGAAGATATGGCAAAAAACTCTGAAGTAACGAACGGAGAAACAAGATCAAAAAGAAGAACGAGCATCGGAAGCAGCATCATTAAACCTATTTTAAGAGCATATATCAGCGTCAAACCGAAATAAAAAGCATAAAAAATAAAATATTTCAGAAATTCGGGCGAACTGCTGCGGTCAAAAAGTGACCAACCGATCGCAGTAGTTGCAAAAATAAGCGAAAAACCTAATAAAAACGAATAGATGAAAAGTTCTGTCCTTGAGAACGGAAGCGACAGGAAAAATCTCATTTTTTTATCTGCCACCATAGATGGAAGAAGTTTTGCAGACAATGCGAAAATAAAAAGGAACTTCATTGATCCGGGTATCATCAGTGCAAAAATGAGAAAAAGACCGACTGCCCGCTTTCTGCCTGAAGTTTCGCAGATCAAAAACGCCTCGAAGCGCCTGAATAACGAAAAAATGAAGAAATCCACGCCGAATCCTGCAAACAAAAACAAAATACCGAATAATTAAAGATAAAAATTGCAAAAAATCAAAAAATCTGCAAAATTCTGCGGTTTCAGTTTCGTTTTGAACGAACTTCTGACTGTTTTTTTATTTTTCGGATAAATTGAGGAGAGATTTTTATGTGCGGAGTAGTTTCTATCGTCTATGCAGGCGACATCGTCAATCTTGGAATCGAAGCATCTAATTTGCTGAAAAAACTTGAGTACCGCGGTTACGATTCAACCGGTGCGGCATTTATAAAAGAGGACGGCTCGGTCACTTTGAGAAAAAAAGTCGGCGCACCTTCGAAAGTCGTTGAACAACTTGAACTTGCAAAATACGGCGGTTTCAAATTCATCGGTCAGGTCCGCTGGGCGACTTACGGCGCAGTCACCGATGTAAACGCACAGCCGCATGAAGTAAACTGCCTTGTCCACATGGTCGGCGCGCACAACGGAAACGTCAGCAACACCGACAAACTCAAGGTTTTTCTTTCAGAAAACGGTCACGATGTCCTTTCCGACAACGACGGAGAAATGGTCGTTCACCTTGTCGAGCACTTCTATTCGGCGCTCACTGCAAAGAAAGCTCCGAAAACCAACGACGAAAAGATCGCGGTTATGATCAAAGCGATAAGAAAAGCTCAGAAAATGATCGAAGGAAGCTACGCGGCGTGTGTCACCCTTCCAGAACTTCCGGGCGTTTTCGCGATCAAAGCGGGTTCTTCACTTTACGCAGGCAAAGGCTCTGACGCTTCCGGCAACTTCATCGTCGTTTCAAGCGACCTTACTTCGATCCTTTCGAAAACAAGATTCCTCATTCCGATGTCGGAAGGCGAAGGAATTTATTTTGACAGCGAAAACTACAAACTTTTCTCGCTTGATGAAAACAGAGAATGGGTCCCGAAACTCAGCAGAAGCAGACTCAACATCGCCGACATCCAGCTTCAGCCGAAATATCACTTCTTCATGGAACAGGAAATCTACTCTTCACCGAAAAATATCGATAATCTGATGCTTTACTACTTCAACTCCAAGGAAGAGAAAGAGCTTTACTCCGTTTTTGAAGAAAACTGCGACTCGGCGCGTGAGATCCTCTACTCTCTCCTCGCACTTTATGACCTTTACGACAAAAGCGAACTTTCGGCTGAATTTGAAAAGATCCGCAATCTCCCGACTTTCCGCGAAATCTGCGACAAAACGCTCGGTTTTGCACCTAATCCGCGTCATTTCAGCTTCCGTTCTGAAGAAAAAACACTTCTTGAAGAGCTTTACTCGGCTGACGGTGCATTCTTTAAAGAACTGTGGCTCATCGATTCGATGCTTATCTGGAAAAAGAAAAGAATGATAATCAGATTCCGCGACAAACTCGTCTCTGCACTCAAAGCGACGAAGAAAAACGGCGGCAGGATATTCCTCATCGCAAGCGGAACTTCCTATCACGCATCGTTAACCGGCGCTTACTTCTTCAACAACATGACCGACATTTCACTCATCACCTCGAATCCCGGAACTTTCAGGTCGTGCTACATCAACTCTCTTTCCGACAAAGATGTCGTGATCGGCGTCAGCCAGAGCGGTGAAACAAAAGACCTGGTCGATATTTTCAACGAAATCAGAAAAATGAGTGACAAAATAACACTCATCACGATCGTCAACAACGAAAACTCGACTCTTCCGCAGGAAAAAAGCGATTTTTACCTTCCGATCATGTGCGGTTCGGAAATCGCCGTTGCTGCAACAAAATCGTTCATAAGCCAGATCGCCCTTTTCTACATTCTTGCTGCGCTCGTCAAGAACAGCGAAGAAAAAGTTGTGAATAATCTCAGTAAAATCAAATACTTTATGGATTTCACCCTTAAAAACATCGACGTTCCGGTGGCAGATGTCGCATACAAACTTTTCATGCGTCCTTCGATCCACATTCTCGGAACTTCGCTTACAGGTGTTGCTAAGGAAGGTGCTCTGAAAATCAGAGAAGTCGTTCTCAACCATACTGAAGGTTACGATGCAGCCGAGTTCAAACACGGCCCCAACACGATTCTGGGCAAAAACACGATCTATTCACTCACCGACATGGAAAAACTTCTCGGAAACCTCATCGGAATGAGTGAAAAGATGTTCTCGAAAGGTTTCTTCTCCGAAAAAGAGGGAAATTCTGAAATTATCCGCAATGTCATCAACATGACAAAAAACCTCAAATTCCGCAGAATGACTGAAGATTTTGTCGAAAAATCGTTTGCTTCGCCTGAAGAACGCGCTCTTACGAAACAAGTCGCTGACCTCTTCAACGAAAGCGTTGATATCGAAGAATTCTTCTCGAACTACCCGCTTGTTTTCGTCTGCCCGCCTGATGAAAGAGACAAACGTATCACGATTTCTCAGATCCACACACACAAGATCCGCGGCGCGGACATCGTTCTAATTGCTGAAGACGACGAAGACCTTAAAAACGCGGCTCTCGGCGTTCCGGCAAATGCTGAAAATTACTGGTCAAAATTTATTGAGCTCCCGAGAACCGGCGACAAGAACATTTTCGTTTTCGAAGCGGCGGTCGTTCTCCAGCTTCTCGCACTGAAAATGAGTGTCGCGAAAATGAAATATCTCAACCGTTCCGAAATCCAGAACCACGGTGTTCATCCCGACGTTCCGAAAAACGTCAGCAAATCAATAACTGTCGATTAATCCCAATCCCAATAATCTCAATCTCATCGTCACGTCGTAACGACGAAACGCTGTCACGATGAGATTAGGCGGCGCGACAATAAAAAAAATGCCGCCGTTTTTGAAACGGCGGCATCAAAATTTACAAGGATTTTAAAGATTGGATTTTATTGATTTTTACCAGTTGGAATAAGTTGAATTTCGAGGACGGTCTATTACATAATTTACAGTCCCGTCCTCGTTTTCAATCAATTTCGGCTGAATATCGCAATTATCACTCTCATAGCCGCCGACCCATTTAATTTCAGCAACTTTCCAGAAATCGTTTTTCTTATTAAACCCTGACAGTTGCGGAAGAGGATCATAGCCGTAAGTTGCTTTTCGTGTTCCGCCGCAGTAAATATTTACAACAGCATGAGTTTCTATGTTGTCCGTACTCAATATGGGATGATAATATGCACCAACTCTGAAAGCATGACCATCTCCGGGGTTGTCAATATTGATGTTTTCCGGAATTGGACCGTCTCCCCTGTTATCAATATCAAGTCTCGGATTTTTTGCACTACTACTCGTTGGAGTGTACCAATTCGGAGAACTGCCGTTTCTGCAGTTACTGAAGTAGCAGTCGTCCGATCCCCAGGTTGTTGTCGTTCCGTTTTTGCCGACATGCAAATCGACATCTACTTTAGTGTTCGAATCCCAGCAGAGCTCGACTCTGAGACCGGTGGAAACAACTTTCAGAGGCCAGTCACACTCATAAATTTCACCGTTTTCACGGGTAACTTTGAGGTGAAGGTTATAAGTTCCGGAAAGCTGAAAATTAACTTTGAACTGGGAAAGCCCTTTACCGCTGAAAGTAATACTTTTTTCAGCATCTGTGCTTGTACCGGTTACACCACTGACTGCACTTGTAAGTGAAAAACTGGTTTTACCGAGAACGACATCACAGGGACCCTTAACCAAAGTCCATTCCCATGTTGCCGTGTCGGCATCGTTGAACTGGTGTCCGGAATCATAAATCTGCTTTCCGTCGATTAGTTTGTCTTCAAATGGTTTTGCTGTTCCGATATCAAAAGAGCAGTCAATAGGCGGTTGACAGCAGAGACCTTCGTCAACGCAGCCGTTGCAGTTGTTGTCGACATTGTCGCATACATCTTTACTCGGA
This sequence comes from bacterium, assembly GCA_017645765.1. Lineage (GTDB taxonomy): Bacteria > UBP6 > UBA1177 > UBA1177 > UBA1177 > UBA1177. The sequence continues at coordinate 27,700 of JAGCNV010000015.1, forward strand.
AGAATTTCATCTATACATTTACTGTTGCCCCAATCTCCTGTAGCAGCTCTCATCGGAGTTGATTTGCAGGTCTGAATACCGTCATGGCACGTTCCTTCGTGTCTGTTTGCAGGCTTTCCGGAGAAACATGCCTGGGTTGCTCCCGGAGTACACGGGCAACCTTCGTCTATTTTGCCGTCACAGTCGTCATCCTGACCATTGCAAAGATCAGCCTCTGCTTCGCTTGCCATCGGTGAAAGGCAACCGTTGTTCTCAATTTCAATAAGTGTATTGCAGGTTGTGTCACAATGCGCGACATCACTGTCATCTTCTTCTTCAGGTTCTTCGTCATCAGATGGAGCAGAACCGCCTTTACAAATATTGTCTATTCCGTTGTCAATAATACCGTCGCAGTCATCGTCAATACCGTTGGAACAAAGTTCATTGGTGTTTTCAAGGATAGGTTCTACTGCTCCTTCGCATTTTCCCCATGTTCCGTCTTCCTTGCAGGTTCTAACTGCAGCTTTGCAAGGTCCGACATCTTCTGTTCCTTCCGCTCCCTGATATTCGCATTTCTGTGTTTCACCTGGTGTACAGATGCCGTTTTCAGGTTCATCGGCATTCGTTGAATCACTGTCATCTGTCGTCTCGCCATCATTGGAATTACCGTTACCGGAACCGTTTCCGTTTTCACCGTCTGAAATTTCTCCGTTTTCACCTTCTTGGGAACCGCCGCCGTTAGAACCTTTGGTAACACATGTTCCGCTTGAACATATCTCACCGACAGGACAGTCTAAATTACTTTCACATGTTTTGCCGCTGCCGCCAGTCCCTGAACCGCCGCATGACAAAATAAACACTGTCAAAAAACAAGCCAGAATAAAAAAGAGTTTTTTCATAGTTGCCTCCTAAACAACAAACAATCTCATTATTATACATGTAATTAAAAATTTTTAAAGGATTTTTTTAATTTTCGGTATAAAGCGGACATATCAGATTTTTTGGTTTAAATCATTAGAAATTTTTGAAATTTAAAGAATCGAACCGAGGATTGCTTTTTGAAATATTTTCAGATTTAACGATTTTTACCAGTTGGAATAATTCGGAACGCTGCCGCTTACAATGCCAAGATTCGGTGTGAGCTGACATTCGTCGCTGCCGACATCACCGACCCACTTGATTTCAACAACTTTCCACGAATCGTTGTTATTTATGAGAGTATACTGAGGTGATACGCCGTAAGTCGCTCTCAAAGTGCCGCCGCAGTAAACATTGAGAACCGGATGTGTTCCTGTACTGCTTGAATAATCATCCCACGGATAAGTGTGAACCAGAACTCTGAAAGTGTCGCCGTTTTTCGGATTGTCAAGATTTATGTTCTCCGGTTCACCGGCAGTGTTTATGTTGTCGATATCAAGACGAGGATTCTTTCCGCTTGCCGTGTCGGCGTATCCCCAGCCTACAACGTTCCATTCGTCGTTATTTCTGCAGTTACCATAGAAGCATGCCGAACCTGCACCCCAAGGATAAATTGTAGTATAGGTATCCCAGCCATCGTCTTCTTCTATTTCTTCATATTTTGTTACACCGTTCTTGCCCAGGTGAAGATCAAGATCGTAACCTCCTGACTCGTGTGCGCCGGTCTTATCCCAGCAGAGTTCGATCCTGAGACCGTCGGAAATAACTTTCAGAGGCCATTCGCACTCGTAGACTTCACCGTTTGTACGAGTAACTTTAAGGTGAAGAAGATAAGTTCCCGACAGCTGGAAGTTAACCTTGAACCATGACAGACCTGTGCCGCTGACAGTAGTCGAAGCTGCGCCTGAACCACTCAAGCCAGCGGAAGTAGCCGCACCTTTTGTCGTGAAACTTGTCTTGTTGAGAACTATGTCGCAGGGGCCTTTCGTCAAAGTCCATTCCCAGTGTGCCGTCTCGGCATCGTTGAACAGGCGGTCTCTGTCGTAAATCTGGGTTCCGTCTATTATTTTATCAGTAAACGGCAGGGCCGTACCGATGTCGTAACCGCAGTCGATAGGCGGAGCGCAACAGAGATTGTCGTCAATGCAGCCGTTGCAGTCATTGTCGGCATTATCACAGATATCACGTTTCGGGCCGATAGCACCTACACAGTCACCCCAAGTCCCGGTTTTGCCGTCAGGACCGACTTCGCATGTCTGCATACCGTCCTGGCAGATTCCGATATTTCTCTTATTAGGCTCACCTGTGAAACAAGACTGAGTCTGACCGACTTCGCAGAAACACCCTTCATCAACTATGCCGTCGCAGTCGTTGTCAAGACCGTCGCAATAAGCCGGGAACTCGCTGTCCATCCTCGGAAGACAGCCTAAATCTGTAATAATAGGTTCACATGTACTCTCGCAAACGTCATCATCGGAACCAGTATCCCAATCGGTGTAGAAATTTTCAATATCGGCATCATCCGTGTCTTCATCACTGTCGCTTGCCGTGTCGGAATCGTCAATAATTTCCGCATCGTTGTCGTTCATGTTGTCGAAATCGCTTACAGGTTCCGTATCGTTGTCGTTAATGTTGTCGAAATCGCTTACAGGTTCCGTATCGTTGTCGTTAATGTTGTCGAAATCGCTTACGGGTTCCGTATCATTGTCACTCACGATGTCAGAATCGCTTACGGGTTCCGTATCATTGTCGTTCATGTTGTCGGAATCGCTTACGGGTTCCGTATCATTGTCGTTCTGAGTTTCCGAAGCATCAGCATCGTTATTGTTGGGAGTATCCGGAGTTTCAGGTGTGTCGGTCGGATTGTCAGAATCATTTTTCTCTCCGTCGTTTACATCACCGCCTCCATCGCCCGGAAGTTCACTGCTGCCGTCATCTTTATCATCTTTTTCAGCAGTGTCTCCTGAAGGATCGACACACATTCCGTCGGAACAAATTTTTCCTTCAGAACAGTCAAGAACTGTTATGCAGGGCTCTCCTGTCTCTGAATTGCCGCAGGACAGAATAAACGCAGTCAAAAAACAGACCATAATAAAAACGATTTTTTGCATGGGAACCTCCATCTTAAAAGAAAACGACATACTATTTTATACAGAATCAAATTTATTAAAAGTATTTTTTTAAAATTTTGGATAAAAACTATTTGACAGCTTCGTAGCAGCTTTCGCAGATTCCGGTGATTTCTTCGGTATAGTCGTGAAGTTTTCTCTTTTTCCAGCAGCGCGGGCACTTCTCGCCTTCAGCCGTTTTCACGCCGATCCAGAGATCCATATCCTCAACTTTCTCAAGTCCTTCCGCAGAAGCCGCTTTCTTGAACTCGGAAACTATGAAAATCGATTCGAGGTTATCGAGTTCGCTATCGAGAACAGGATTATTTTCGTAATAAATCTGGACACTTGCGTCAAGCGAATGACCGATCGTCTTGTCTGCTCTCAAAACTTCGAGCTTTTTCTGAACAGCGTTTTTCGCATCAAGGACAGTCTGCCACGATTCAAGGAATTTAGCGTCTTCATCGTTGAAATTCGATTCCGGGAACTGCTCAAGGAAAACGCTTTCCTTCTTTGCGCCCTTCAGGTATCCGTAAGCCTCTTCGCAGGTGAAGCTGAGGATCGGAGCAAGAGCTTTGACAACGTCCGAAAGTATTGAGTAAACGACGCTCTGCGTCATTCTGCGTCTTCTGTCGTCGGCACGCATCGTATAGCGGTCTTTGATGATGTCGAGGTAAATCGCGCTCATCGGGATCGTGAAGAAATCGAGCATTTCGTGGTGGACGCGGTGGAACTCATAGTTTTCGTAGTATTCGCGGATATCTTTGAGTCTTTCCTGCCAGGTGAGATAAGCCCATCTGTCGAGGGAAGTAAGTTCCTCTTTCTTGAAGCTCATTGTTTCGGGGTCGAAATCGTTGACGAAACCGAACATGAATCGAATTGTGTTTCTGATTTTTCTGTATGCCGTAGCGCAGCTTTCGATGATCGAATCGCCGATCCTGTTGTCGTCGCTGTAGTCTTCACAGGCTACCCATAGTCTCAGGATTTCTGCGCCGTATTTGTTGATCTTGACCTGCGGATCGATGAAGTTGCCTTTGCTCTTCGAGATCTTCTCGCCTTTCTCGTCAACGATGAATCCGTGCGTAATGAGGTTTTTGTATGGAGCTTTTCCGTTGATGAGAACGCTCATTTTAAGCGAAGACTGGAACCATCCGCGGTGCTGGTCGCTTCCTTCGAGGTAAAGGTCTGCCGGGAAAGTAAAGCCTTTTCTGCCGTCAAGAACTTTCGCCCAGCTTACGCCGCTGTCGAACCATACGTCGAGGATGTCGTTTTCCTTGCTGATGTGCGTGCCGCCGCATTTCGGGCATTTAAAACCTGCCGGTAAGAATTCCGCAGCGGTCTTGTCGTGCCAAACCTGAATTCCTTTCTCGGAAATCTCATCAGCAACTTTGTGTGCAATAGCTCCGTCAACGATCTTTTCGCCGCAGTCGTCGCACGAGAACGCGATTATCGGAACGCCCCAGCTTCTCTGACGCGAAATGCACCAGTTCGGAGCTTTTTCGAGCATCGGGACTATTCTCTTTCTTCCCCACTCCGGGAACATGCGGACTTTCGCGATTTCGTCAAGGCATTTCTTGCGAAGTCCCGTATCGTCCATCGAAATGAACCACTGTTCGGTAGCTCTGAAAATGACAGGTTTGTGGCAACGCCAGCAGTGAGGATAGCTGTGGTCGATCATTTCGCCCGGCTTGTTGAGAAGGTATCCGGTATTGTAAAGGTGTTCCGTGATTACGGGGTTTGCCTTGAAAACGTGCATTCCGCCGATTACAGGGATGTTTTCGTCGATGATTCCGCTTCCGTTGACAGGAGCGTAAGGCTCAAGGCCGTATCTGAGACCGGTGACATAGTCGTCAGCACCGTGTCCCGGAGCGGTGTGAACGCAGCCCGTACCTGCATCGGCAGTAACGTAGTCGGCATAAACGATTATCGATTCGCGGTCGATGAAGGGGTGATGCGCCTTCATTCCTTCAAATCTCATCGCGTCGAATTCCGCGATAACTTCGGGATTTTCGGCTCTGACAGCGTGGACGAACGAATCTTTAAGAACGCTTGCGACAATGAAAACTTCACCGTTGTATTTTACTGCCGAATACTTGAATTCCGGGTTAAGCGCGATTGCAAGGTTTGCCGGAAGAGTCCACGGAGTCGTTGTCCAGATTACGAAGTTCACCTTCTCCCCTTCAAGCTCTTCGAGTTTGTCAATGAGGGGGAATTTTACATAGATCGAAGGAGACTGATGGTTGTCGTATTCAATTTCTGCTTCTGCAAGCGCAGTTTCGCAGCTCGTGCACCAGTAAACGGGCTTTTTCGCCTTGAAAAGCGCGCCCGATTCAACGACTTTCGCGAACTGATGAGCGATGCAGCCTTCATATTTCGGGTCGAGAGTAACATACGGATGATCCCAGTCAGCCAGAACGCCGATGCGCTTGAAGCCTTCGCGCTGAGTGTTTACCCAGTTCATCGCGAACTTCTTGCACTCTTCCAGGAACTGGCTCTTCGTCATCTCTTTGCGCTTCGAACCGAGCTTTTCGGCCGTTTTGAGCTCGATCGGAAGACCGTGGCAGTCCCAGCCGGGAATGAGGGCGGTGTAAAGTCCCGTCATATTTTTGAACTTTACGACAAAATCCTTGAGAGTTTTATTGAGAATATGGCCGTTGTGCAGATTTCCGTTGGCATAAGGCGGGCCGTCGTGAAGGACGAACGTCGGTTTTCCTTCGTTCTGCTCCAGAATTTTGGAGTAGATCTTATTTTCTTCCCATTTTTTCAAAATTTCGACTTCCTTGACCGGAAGGTTCGCCTTCATCGGAAAATCGGTCTGCGGCAGATTTAGCGTCTTGCTGTAATCCATAATAAAAACTCCATATTAAATAAGCATAAAAAAAACGCGGAATATTAGTCTTTTTCGATTTAAAGTCAAGGATGAATCGTGACTAACGAAATTCCGTGATTTTTTATTTTTTTTGGTTAAAATCTTGTGTTTTTGGATTGATTTTATGTTTTTTCATGGAGGAAATCATGACTTTTGTTCTAATTTTCTTGGTAGTTGTCGTAGTTTGCGCGCTTACACTTTTTGCGATGTACAACAAACTCGTAGGTCTCAGAAACCTCGTCAAGAACTCTTGGAGCCAGATCGATGTCCAGCTCAAAAGACGTTTTGACCTCATTCCGAACCTCGTCGAGACGGCTAAAGGCTACATGAAACATGAAAGCGAAACTTTCATCAAAGTCACAGAAGCCCGCGCCGCTGCAATGTCGGCGATAAACAAAGGTGACGTCAAGGAAGTCGGTGCAGCTGCGGCAAATCTCGACAGTGCTCTCGCAAAAATGATGCTCACTTTCGAAAATTATCCCGAGCTCAAGGCAAATCAGAACTTCCTCGCTCTTCAGGAAGAGCTGACTTCGACCGAAAACAAGGTTGCTTTTGCGCGTCAGGCTTACAACGATGCCGTTATGGGCTACAACAACGCAGTCGAAATGTTCCCGACGAACATAGTTGCAAGTATGTTCAGTTTCAAGCAGTCCGATTTCTTTGAGATCGAAGATAAGGCAGAAAAACAGGCTCCGAAGGTAACATTCTGAAATTTCAGGTTTTTTCATGTGGGAACTTATAAGGATAAACAAGCGTAAATCGCTTTTCGTGCTGATTTTGATGTTTATTCTCATGGTCTCGCTTTCGGGTGCTATCGGAGCAGGTTTCTACGCCGCAGACTGGGTCACGGGAATGCTCTGGGGCGCTTTGATCGGAATCCTTATCTGGGCGGTTCAGTCGGCAGTCGCCTACTTCGCCGGAGACGATATCGTACTTCACTTCAATATGGCAGTCGTCGTAACGCCGGAAAGTTATCCGCAGCTTTACAACATCGTCGAAGAGATGAAAATCGCGGCAGGACTTGCCGTAATGCCTGAAATCTACATTGTTCAAAGTGCAGGTCTCAACGCCTTTGCAACGGGAATCAGGCGCGAAAAGACGGCGATATGCGTAACGAGCGGACTTGTCGAAAACCTCACCCGCGACGAACTTCAGGGAGTCATCGCCCACGAAATGAGCCACATTTTAAACCGCGATGTTCTTTTCATGACATTTGCAGGAGTCATGCTCGGAACGATCACGATGCTTTCGAACGTCATGCTTAGAGGCACTGTTGCTGCAAATTCGAATAGCAGAAGATCCCGCAAAAAAGGTGGTTTTTCCGGTGGACATCCGGTCGTAATCCTGGTTATACTCCTTTTTGCGATCCTCGCACCGATCCTTGCCCGCATTTTCTACTTCACGATATCGAAAAAACGCGAATATTTAGCTGACGCCTCAGCCGCAAGACTCACCCGCTACCCGATAGGACTTGCCTCTGCATTGCAGAAAATAGCGAAACACTCTTCTGTCGATTTCGTCAGCAAGATCACAGCTCCGATGTTCATCGTCAATCCGCGTTTTGCAGGAGGCGACGAAGATTCGCTTTTCGCCGCTTCGACTCACCCGCCGATTTACAAAAGGATTGCCATTCTGACGCAGCTTCAGCACGGCGGAAAAGTTTCGCTTGAAAATTACCAGAAAATTTATGAAAAAGAGCTCGAAACTTCAGGACTTTTCTCGAAAACTTCGCTTGAATCCGACAAATCTGAAGCTGTAAGAGCCGAAAGCGCCGAAAAAATCACCGAATTCACTGAATCGAGAAAAGAGGTCGCCGACGTCATTCTCGCAAATACCGGTTTCAAAATCCTGACATGCGAATGCGGCCTTAAAATCAAGCTGCCGCCGAGTGACCTGCGCATGAAAGTCGTCTGCCCGAGATGCAGAAAAGAACTTTCGGTTTCAGGAGAAAGTGCCTTGGCTGCAGAAAACGGCGGAAACGAACTCGTTTTCAGGAGAAAAAACAAAAATTCGTGGGAATCCTTCCCGTGCCAGTGCGGAAATTTCACTTTCCAGCTCTCTCCCCTTTTCCGCGGAACTTACGCAGTCTGCAAGCGCTGCGGAACAAAAGTCAAAATAGAATATCCGGAATAGTTACTCGCTGACTTTCGCTTTCAGATAGTATGATTTGAGAACTTTATAGACGATAGGCGCTGCCGTACTTCCGCCGTGAGCACCGCTTTCAACAACGGCAACAGCGACAACTTCAGGATTTTTGTACGGGAAAAACGCCGCGAAAAGAGCGTCATCCTGCATCAGGAACTTCTTTTCGTCCTCAGTCTGGTCGACACTTCTTCTTTCAGCATTGGAGACGACCTGGCTTGTTCCCGTCTTTCCTGCCGCGTCGGGTATCGTGTGGTCGGCATGGTGAAATGCCGTTCCGCCAGGCTCGTTCGTGACAGACCAGAGTGATTTGTTCACATCGTTGAAATGCTGCTGTTTTATGTTGAGGACACGAACCACTTCGTTTTCGATTTCTGTTGCCGAGCCGTCTTCGTGGATTATTTCGTCAACGATTTTGGGTTTTACGATCACTCCTCCGTTTGCAAAAGCGGCGTATGCAACAGCAATTTGAAGCGGAGTCATTCTGATGTCGCCCTGTCCGATCGACATGTTCATGAGCATTCCGTTGTTGATCCTCATTCCAGGATAGTTCATCGCAAACCAGCTTCGCGTCGGCAGAATCCCGTTTTCCTCTCCAGGAAGATCGATTCCGGTCGCCGTTCCGACTCCGAAAAGAGCAGCAAAACGGGTCATTCTGTCGATGCCGAGATCCTGCGAAAGGTAGTAGTAATAGATATCGCAGCTCTCTTTCAGCGAATGGTAAAGATTCACGAATCCGTGTCCGCCCCTGCTCCAGCAGCACTTGGTGTCGCGTCCGAACGAAAGGCAGCCGCTGCAGAGATAAGTCGATTTCGGCGTTATAAGGCTGTAGTGAAGCGCGGTCACGGCGGGAATTATCTTGAAAGTCGAACCCGGGAAGTAAGTCTGCCTGATAACTTTGTTGAGCAGCGGGTGAAGTATGCTCTGGCTGTATTCGCGCCATATTTTTTCAGGGATCCTTTTTCTCGAAAAAAGGTTTGTGTCGTAGGAAGGACCCGAATAAAGTGCCAGTATCCTTCCGGTTTTCACTTCCATAACGACCACGGCACCGCTCAGCTCTCCCAATGCGGAAGCTGCCGTTTCCTGAAGGTAAGAAAGAACTGTCGTCCGGACCGAATCGCCTTTTGAAGCGTGTTTCGTCTCAGGAATCGCACCGTCAATATTTTCAGGGAGCTCGATCTTTCGCCCTAAATAGTCGATAACATGGAAAGTTTCGCCGTATTCGCCGTGAAGCTCGTTTTCATACCATTTTTCAAGTCCCGTCTTTCCGGTTGAATCTTCGGGATCGTAAGTCGTGTATGTTTCAAGTTCCGACTGGTTTATTTTCGAAACATAACCGGTTATATGCGCCGTCACTTCGCCGTAAGGATAGACCCGCCTGTACGATGAAGATATAATGGTTCCCGTAAAATTGGTCAAATATCCGGAATAACTGAGAATTTTCTTTTTAGGAATTTCGTCTTTGACAAGCATCGGAAGATACTTGCAGCGGCCGTAACATCCGTTAAGTCTTGAAAGAAGACGTTTTTTTTCGTTTTTGGAAAGTTCTATCAGTGAGCTCAGCCTGTCGACCTGCTCTTCCATCTGGTCGCTTTTGGCAAAAAATATAGGAACGACCGATATTTTGAAGGAAGGTTCTGTCGAAGCCATAACCGGACCATCGGAAAACAGGATCTCGCCTCTCGCCGGAAAAATCTTCTCGCTCAGGATGAAGTTGTCACGCGATCTGCCGTAAAATTCGTCTCCGTGAATGACCTGAAGGACAAACACTCTGACCAGAAGAGCCAGAAACGAGAAAAATATTACATAGATAAGAGGACGCGTCTTTTTGCAGATGTTTTTGACTTCATCAGCCTGATTGAGAATCCTCACAGCCAAGTCTCCTTATAAAAAAGAGTATCGACTTTCGGCTTGAAGGCAACGAAGAGAAAAATCAGTATGAACACAGAAAAAAGTGACGGGAAAATAAACGAAAAAGCTGAAAAGTCCCCTGTAAAAACATAGCTGTAGAGTATTTTATCAAAATTTATCATAAAAGATGCAAGTATCGCGTTCAGAAGCGCTGTCAAGGAATAGTCGAACGCCGTCGAAGCAAAAAAAGCAACCGTGAGAATGTAGATCTGAAATGCAACCGTTAAAATAAAGAGAAACGGAAGAGGTGCCGCCGCCTGAGAATAGATCAAAGTTGCCAAAGTCATGTAAGTTATTCTTTTTCTTACATTTTTTTCAGTATACAAAATTGTTGCGACTATCGGAAAGTGAGGAAAAAGAAACTGCGAAATTTCCAAAGAATAAAGAATGAAGACAAACAGCGCGAACGCCAGAAGCAGTTCAAACACAAATTTGAAAGAGAGAGTTTTCACCAATCACCTGCGAAAAAACCAAAGAAACAAAAAAGTGGCGATCCCAACAGGAGTCGAACCTGTGACCTGTCACTTAGGAGGCGACCGCTCTATCCGTCTGAGCTATGGGACCGTCTTTGGCAAATTCTCCAAAGGATCGACCGGTTCCGATCCTTTTCTTATCTCGAAATGAAGGTGAGGTCCGGTCGCCTTTCCCGTCTGTCCGACCAAGGCGATCTTTTCGCCCTTCTTGACCTGTTTCTGTTCACTTACGAGATTTTTCGAATTATGCGCATAAATCGTAAAACTGTTGTCCAGATGTAAAATTATGATCGTCATACCGTATCCGCTTTTTTCGCCGGAAAAAACGACTTTTCCGTCAGCAGCGGCATAAATCGGTGTTCCTTCGGGACATCCGATGTCTATCCCGCTGTGTTTCTTCCCCCAGCGGGTACCGAATTTTGAAGTAACGACCCCTTTTACCGGCCATATATACTGACTCGGTTTTCCTGGTTTTGCAGGTTGGGCTGCTTTGGAAGGTGGATTGCTTTTCGCCTTCGGAGCAGGTTTCGCTGCCGGCTTATCGGATTTTACATCCTTATGATTTTCTTTTTTCGCATTTGAAGGAGCAACTGCCGCCTTTCCGCCCGCTTCGAGCGGAGCAGCCACACCCGGAACGAAGATGTAATCTCCGGGCATGATCTTTTTTGCGTCGGGGATATTATTGTTTTTCTCCAGATTGTCAACAGTAGTTCCGTAAAGTTGTGCGATACTATAGAGAGTTTCGTTCTTTTTCACCTTGTGATAAATTCCGAACGGAGCGGCGCACGACAGAAACGCGAACATTGAAAATATAAGAATCAGGAACTTTTTCATCTCTCTCCAACAAAAAAACGCGGAATTTTAACGATTTTTTAGCCAAATTCAAGAAGAATAAAACAAAAATTTCCCGAAACCCCATAAATTTCCTAAACTCCCTACTCCCTACAAAAATCTTTGCTTTGCCCGAAATAACCGCTATAATCCGTCGTCGTTTTTTAGGAGGTGTCGAAAAAAATGAGAAATTTCGCTACTTTATTCTTTTTTATTTTCATTTTCCCGTTTTTTCTTTCAGCCAAGGAACCGGTTCAGGTCGCTATTCTCCACAATGACGGATACACGCTTTATCAGGAATTCAGACCGAATGACAACACCTATAAAAATACCGTACGCGATATGGAAGTTCTCGCTTCGAAACACAAAAACAAAGTTTTTTCTCAAGCTGCGACTCTGGTTAAAACAATACAGAACAAATGCAAAACATATTATGATATAAATACAAAACTCATTGAAATACTTAAGAAAAAATGGTCGAAACCTCATTATGCCGACATGGATGAAGAGTGGAAAGAGACAACTTTTGCAAAAGACAGGAAAAAAGTTCAGGATATTCACAGGCTTTCGCTCGGAATGCAGCAGGCTTACAACGACTGGAACGAACTCAGGAACAAAGCTTTTGAAAAAAAAGATATAAAAGAGATTGCGAAAGAACTCGAAAAAGCGAATGATGCTCTGAAAACGACTATCGACGGAGTTCTGGCTGAAGAAAAACCTGCTATGGATGCAATTGCAAAAGAGTTGGAAATAATGAAAATGTCAAAATAATCAAGGAGTTGAAATGTTACTTAAAGGTAAAGACGCTGCTGACGGAATAGTTTCAAAACTTTTAGAAGAAGATCTAACAGGCCTCACTCTCGCGGTTTTTCACCCGCTTAACGACGGCGCAGCTGAAAGTTATCTCAAGACAAAAGAAAAATGGCTGAAGAAAATAAACGCTAAAATCGAGGTCGTTCCGGTTGATGAAAAAATGACGCACGATGCATTTTTCAGCAGACTCGAACAACTCAACAACGACTCCTCAATAACCGGAATCATGGTCGAACTTCCCCTCCCGATAAAAATTCCCGAAAAGGAACTTCTGACCGGAATAAACCCGCTCAAAGATGTCGACGCGATAACCTATTTCAATCAGGGCAAGATCTTCACTTCGAAGAATGAAGACCTGATTCCGTGCACATCTGCTGCTTCTATAAAACTGCTTGAGCATTATCGAATCGATTTTGCCGGCAAAAACGTCCTGGTTATCGGGCGAAGTTACATCGTCGGACTTCCTCTTTTCAAGCTCTTTTTGAATAGAAACGCCACCCCTACAGTCGCTCACAGAGGGACTTCCAACCTTAAAGATTTAATACATAACGCAGATATTATTGCAGTTTGTGCCGGAACACGCGGAATAGTAAAATCGAGTGAAGTGAAAGACGGTGCAATAGTAGCCGATGTCGGAATCCACGTCACGGAAGAGGGAAAAGTTGTCGGAGATATGATCATAGATCAGGAAAACGAGGAAGAAAGAATCAACTACTCACCTGTTCCCGGCGGAGTCGGCACTGTTACGAATGCGATGATGCTTCACAATCTTGTCCAGTGCAGGAAACTCCAGCTCCAAAACTAGGCGGAAATGGTGATGAAACAGAGGTTTTCACAGGTAAAATCACTTAAGACTCTGGTGCTTGATTCAAAGAGCAACATACTGATAATATTAATGAATTGGCAAAATATCGTTGGCAAAAGCAACTCCAGGAATATGATGCCGGTAGAGTTGAAACAAAAAACTCTGACCATTGCCGTTCCGAACAACATGGTTCTTTCAGTCGCTTCAAAATTTTCGGCGGTAATCATAAACAAGACCAACCACTGCTTTGAAACAGAGTGCATTTCAAAACTGAAATTCGAGATAAAACCGGAGTTTTTCAAAAAGACAAAATCCGAAAAAAAGAATGACACACCGCAAGTTCCGGAAATCTCAGAAGAAGAAATTTGCCAAAAAAAGCAGGAACTTATCACAAGATTCAATCTTAATGACAATATTGCCGAATGTGCCGCAAGAATAGAACTTTTAAATATAAAAAGAGGAAAAAATGAGCAGTGATCTCATTATGGATTTCAGATCTTTGGCAAAACTGATTTCAAAGATCGAAAACAACAGGGCCGGTTACGAAGACGACCTCATGTCGCTCTACAAAGAAAACTCCGAAACTGTAACGATCGGAATCACAGGCCCTCCCGGAGCCGGGAAAAGTTCATTGACGGACAGAATCATCAAAGAATACAGAAACTTAGGTAAAACTGTCGGAGTAGTTGCCGTTGACCCGAGCTCCCCTTTTTCAGGCGGCGCGATACTCGGCGACAGAATAAGGATGTCAGACCACGCTTCAGATCCCGGCGTTTTCATCCGCTCGATGGGAAGCCGCGGCAGTTTAGGCGGTCTCGCTCCCGCGACAATTGATGTCCTCAACCTGATGAAAAGCGTAGGATTTGACGTTCTCATAGTTGAGACAGTAGGCGTAGGACAGAGTGAAATCGATGTCATGAGCATCGCTGACACAGTTCTTCTGGTTTTGGTTCCGGGACTCGGTGACGACATTCAGGCTTTGAAAGCGGGAATCATGGAAATCGCCGACATTTTTGTCGTAAACAAGGCCGACAAAGACGGAAAGGAAAAGCTTCTAGCCGAAATAAACATGATTATCAACCTCAACAAACACCGTTTTCTGTGGGTTCCGCCGGTAGTCGAAACGATTGCGACCGAAAATCAGGGAATCGGTCGCCTCATGGATTCTATTTCAGACAGAAACGCATGGCTCAAAAACAACGGCCTTGATGTCAAAAAAGATAAAATCATCAATCAATTCAAGCATAAAGCGATGGACAGGATCGGTTATGAAATTATGAACATGCTTAATTCAAAGGGAATAATCGAAGGCTGGACTCAGGGGATCATCGACGGAAAAACCAACCCCTACTCCGCTATGCATGAGCTTGACAAAAACCTTGAAATCATTTGGAAAAGCAACAAATGAGAGTAATGATCGTCGAAAAACCCTCCATGAAACGCAAAATGGAGGCGGCACTTGGCAGCGAAGTCAAGGTCGTTTCGAGCGTCGGTCACATCGAATCGCTTCAGGATCTTGAATTTTATCTTCAGGATCATTTTCAAAGCGGAAAAAAACCGTTCTGGCGCGATCTTCTTCAGTTTCTGCCGTTTATTCCCAAAGATTTCAGGCACATGGTGACAAACAAGCAGGTTTTCGGTGAAATCGAGCGTGCTTTGAAAAACGCGACTGAAATCATTTTGGGCGCCGACCCTGACCGCGAAGGAGAATTGATCCACCGAAATATCCTTGAAATCGCTACGGAAAACGGCTCAGTTTCGACCGACAAAATCACAAGGATCTGGCTTCACAGCGAGACTGCGCCCGAAATAAAAAAGGCTTTCGAAGCGAGAAAAAGCTATACCGAATACGAAGGTTATTACAAAGCTGCGAAGACGCGCGAAATCGTCGACTGGTTAATCGGAATCCAACTCACCATCCTTTACAGCGTGAAATACGGAACTCCCGGAAAACCGGTGAGCATCGGGCGTGTTCAAACGTGGTTACTCGCTGAAATCATTAAAAGATTTTTTGAGAACCGTGATTTCAAACCTGAACCTTTCAGAACTTTCACGTTCCTCTCGAAAGAAGGCGTCGCATTCCAGATGGTCGATGAAGACGACCGCATTTTCAAGACAACCGATTTAGCCGAAGCTGATAAGATCGCGGCATCTCTTGAAGGTAAGAACTTAACGATCACAAGCGTCAAAAAGAAAAAATTCGTTGAATACGCACCGAGCTTATACGACCTCAAGGCTTTGCAGAAAGACGCCGCAACACGTTACGGGATTTCGCCTGACGACACCTTGAAACATGCCCAGAATCTTTACGAAAAATACGATCTCATAAGCTATCCGAGAACCGATTGTTCGGTTTTAAGCGAGCAGGAGGCGAAAGAACTGCGCCATGCTATGAATCTGATTTACCGATTCGACAACTACAAACCGCTCGTCATGGCGGTAAAAGCGCAGAATCCGAGCCTTGAACTTAATTCGAAATATATCGGAAAACTTGAAGGCCACTACGCGATAATTCCTGTTCTTTCCTACGACAAAAACACAGTTCCGGTGCTTTCCGGCGGCGAAAAACTGATTTTTGATCTCATCGTAAAGCGTTTCTGCGCGACTCTTCTCAATCCGGCAAAAGGAGACACGACCGAATTTCACGGAAAAATTGATGATCACCTTTTTCTTGCAAAATTCAAGAACTACACCGATTTGGGTTATCTTGAATTTATCAAATCGGATAAAAAGAAAGCGAGCGAAGATGCGGAACTAAATAACGAGAACAAATCTGTTCCTGATGAAGAAGATAAAATAATTTCAGTTAGTTATAAGAAAAACGACTCACTTCTTGGCCATATCGAGATGAAAGAAGATATGACAAAACCGCCGAAACTTTTCAAGGATGCATCGCTCCTCACCCTCATGGAAAAAGCGCATCTCCAGATCAAAGATCCGCAGCTCAAAAAAGCGCTTAAAGAAGCTGACGGGATCGGCACGGCAGCGACAAGGGCGTCATTTCCTCCGCTTCTCATGAAACGCGGCTACATCATAAAAACCGATGACGGGAACTATATCCCGACAGACCTCGGCATAAAACTTTACGACATACTTCCCGAAGAACTGACAATTCCCGACTTCTCAGCCAATCTTGAGCAGGAACTATCTGGATTTATTAAGAAAAAAGCTTTAAAAAACGAAACTGAAATTATTGCCGAAACAGAAGTTTTCCTGAAAAAAGTATTCGAGAAAATAAGACGCAACAACTACGTTTTCAACACGAATACGACTCCGATAAAAAAGGATTACAACAAACTTTCCGATAAACAGCGCGCCGTCATCGAAAAAAATGCTCCGGCAGAAATCAAGGAAGCCCTTCAAAACGGCGATTTCGTGAAATGCAACCAGTGGATTGACGAATTTTTCGAGTCGATGCGAAACAAAAACCAGCCGAAATAACTACCCTTCTGCAATCATTTTTTCCGCAGCAGCCATGAAATCGGCAGAATCGCTGTTTCCCATCATACGGGCAAGTTCTTTTACCCGTCCCGCCTTGTCGAGAATCGATATTTCCGTTTCGACTTCGCCTTCTCCGACACTTTTTTTGACTATGATGTGAGTATTTGCCAAAGATGCCGTCTGCGGGAAGTGCGTTATTACAACTATTTGATTTTTTTGAGAGTTTTTCTTCATTTCAAGTGCTGCGCTGCGTGCTGTCTCGCCGCCTATCGAGCTGTCTATTTCATCAAAAAGAATGACCTTTCCTTCTTCGTCGTCAATAAGTTTTACGGCAAGAAGCAGGCGCGAAAGTTCGCCGCCTGAAAGCGAAGTTATATCGAACATTTTTTCTGTCCCGATCGTATTTATCTCAAAAACGGCCTCATCGAAACCGGTTTCGTTGAGATCTTCAAGTTTGTTCAGCAAAATAGAGAACTTAACTCCTTTCATCCCGAATTTGAGAAGATATTTCAGAATATTTTCTTCAAGCGGCTTTACAGCTTTAAGACGCTTTTTCTGCAGATCTTCGGCCAGTTTCTCCCCTTTTTTGAGCAACGAAGCAAGCTCTTTTTCAGCTTCTTCGGTCTTCCTCGGGATCTTGTTCATTTCAAAAAGCTCTTCATTGAGAGAATCGAGTTTTTTCAGAAGATCAGCCGAGGTCGTTACTCCGTGCTTCATGAAAAGTGAAGAAAGTTTGTCAAATTTCGTCTGGATTTCTTCAATATTATCAATTGGTTCATCATATTTTGAAAAAAGTGTCGAAGCAGTTTTCGCAATGTCGTCAAGTTCTATAGCGGCGGCAGAGACTCTTGCCGAAATATCGCCGATATCGTCAAGCTCGGCAAGATCAGCTGCATTGGAATCGGCGCTGTTCAGGAAATCAAGAGAGGAATTGAGCGAATTGATAAGTTCAGAACTGTATTTCATGATTTTCACGCGGTTTTCTGCAAATTTTATTTTTGAAAGAAGCTCGGCTTCCTCATTTTCGTAAGTTTCGATTTTTTCGATCTCGCGAATCTGATATTCCAGATAATCTCTTTTTGAAATATCGTCCTTCGTCTCAAGCTCTTCGATCGTTTTTCTAAGTGACTGGATTTTATGGAAAATTTCTTTATATTCAGCCAAAACCGCCGCATCTTCAGCCTTCAGGTCAACAATTTTCATCCGGTAGTCTTTTTTGAAAAGTTCCCTGTTCTCGAACTGGCTTCCGATCTCGATCATTTCACCCAAAAGTGAAGCCAGAAAAGCAGAACTTACCGGAATATCGTTAAGATAGACACTGTTTTTCTCGCCAAACACACGCCGAACCAGAATTTTGTCGTTTTCAGGCTCGATATCATTCCCTGCAAGAAGATTTCTGATTTCGTCATCGCCCGCTTCCAATGTGATTTCGGCGCAGATTTCTCCGCTCTTTCCCCACTTCCCGAGCAAAGTTTTCGAGAGCCTTTCACCGCGCAATGCCTTCATCGCAGAAACAAAGAGGCTTTTTCCGCTTCCGGTCTCGCCAGTAACAGTCGTAAGTCCCGAAGAAAGCTCGATATTCGACTTCTTTATAATCAGAAAATTCCTTAAAAATATGTTCGTTATTTTCATTTTTGCTCCGATTCACCTTGAAACATATCCTTCAAAAACTCTGCGACTTTCATGTTTTTCGATTCGCCGAGCGTGTCGATTATTCTGTAAAGTTCGTCTTTGTCAAACCAGATTCCGTGTTCTTTCGGGCATGTGTCGATGATTATTTCACTCTTCGAGGTTGGAACACTCACTTTTTTCATCGGTTTTCCGCAGATCGGGCAAGGACGTTTCTTCTCTTTGCTTGAATTTGTAACATCCTGAAAAGATTTGAGAATTTCGGCTGATTTTTCGGAATCGCCCATCAAATATTCAAGTTCTCCGGCATCGAGCCAGATACCGCCGCACGAAAAACAATAGTCGATTTCTATTCCGTGAAGCTCAAGAACTGCCATATCGCAGCCGCAAACAGGACAAACAAGCATTTTTTCCTCCTAAATTATTTCGTTTTCAATTATAAAAACGCAAACTATCATAAAGAAAAGGGAAAAAATGGCAAGGTTTTTACTCGTATGATTCATGCGGACAAACAAGAGCAAAAAAATAATTTTTTTCTGTTGACAAACAAAAAATTCCAACTATGTTAGATATTGCTAATTTAGTTGTTCTTTAAAAATTTAATTTTTTATCACGAAATTAGTTTGAAGTTTTATTTTTGGTGTTTTTTTTAACAATTTCAATTTATTGGAGGTTTTTATGCGTAATTTCTTTTTTGCGGCAATGATTTGCTGCGCAGTATCTTTTTCATTGTTTGCTGAGGAAACTCAGTCAAATGAAGAAACAAAAGAATCAACAGTCGAGGCTGCTGAAGCTCCCGCTGAAGGCGAAGCTGCCGAAGAGGAAGAAGAGGAAAAGAAACTCGCTTTCGAGCGTAAACCCTATTTCAATGCAACTGTTTTCGGCGGAGTTTCTGCCGGGATCAACATCGAAGACGGCGATGTAAACAAGGAAGAAAGCTACGAAATCGGACTCGACAACCTGATTCTCGACTTTCAGGGCGGCGACAGGATGTTCAACGGCCGCGCAGTTGTCGATTTCGGCTCGGTCGATGACGAAGGCAAAATGACGCTCGATGTCATCAAAAACGTCTCTTTCAGAATGCAGCATCCCTCTTTCAGGAACTCAGCAGGAACTTTCGGGCTCGATGTTAACCTTGAAGCGGGTCTTTTCTCGATGCCGTTCGGAATCGAAAACGGCTACGACCATGAAGTCGCTTTCGCAAATTCGGCGATAAAGGAGGACTTTTTCGGCGGAGCCTTCAACGATCTCGGCGTTTCTCTCGGCGTTGACCTCATTTTTTCTAAGGAATCCGACCTTGCGATCACACTCTTCACCTTCAACGGAGCGAACGAAACAGTGCTTGACGGAGATGCCAACCTCTTCCGCGCTCCGGCATTCGGCGCAGATATCCGCTTCAACAAAACAGGTGATTTTTTCGCTACCGCGGCAGCTTCGCTCGTTGTCGGCAAAGCTTACAGAGAGTACGCTTTCGATGTTTACAACCTTTCTGAAGAGGGCGAAATAGAGTCATACAAAAACGGCGAAAGCCTTGATCAGGACAAAAACAACGTCCTCATGGCGATAGGAGCAGATCTCGGCTACAATGTAAACGACAACATCTCTGTCGGCTTCAAGGCTGAATTCGGTCTTGCCCACCGCGCTCTCTACAACCCCGATTTCCAAAACGGCAAACTTATTTCTGACGGCGTGAAGGACGCTGATTCATCGTTGACTTCATGGGGACTCTTCGCAATGCCTTACGCGACTCTCTGGGATGTCGACATGATGGCGAGAGTTTCATACTTCAAGGCTCCTTTCTACGAAGAAAACATCGTCAGCAAGGACAATTCGAATCTCGGCGTAAACATCGCAGTGATCTACAACTTCTGCGACTACGCAGGAATCGAATTTGACTATGATTTCAACCACTTGACATCATACGGTTATGACAAGAACGCTGCCAAGGAAGAGGCGACACTGAACACCCACGCAATCACTCTCGCACTCAGCGGCGCGTTTGATTTCCTCTGGGAAGAAACCAAAGAAGATAAGTAAGAATTTCCCTGCATAATCCCGAATTCAGGAAACCGGCATATAAAAATTCAAAGAAATATATGTAAGAAAACTAACTGGTTGATTTCACAAAGAAATTTTCAGATCCTTATTTCAGAGTTTTTGCCAGTTCCCTTCCGATTTTGACCGCTTCCATGTTGAAATCTTCAGTCCCTTTCGGTGCAGCCTGAAGAACTGCTTTTTCGAGCGAATCTTCGGAAACGAGTTTGGTTACTTCAACGAATGCGGAAAGGGAAACGATGTTGAGGGCGATGAGTTTGCCCTGTTTGTCGTAGGTCGTCGAAGAAATCGGGAGTCGGACGACTGTGTATTTGTCTGTTTCGGGAACATCGACATAGTCGCTGTCAATGAGGACAAGGCCGCCTTCCTTGAGATCCGGAAGGTATTTGTCAGCTGCTTTCTGCGTAAGGCAGAGCATGAAGTCGATATTTCTAGCCTTCGGGTATTTTACGGGTTCGTCGCTGATGATGACGTCTGCTTTCGACGCACCGCCTCTCGCCTCAGGGCCGTAGGACTGGCTCTGAACAGCGTGTTTGTTCTCGTAAAGAGCCGCTGCGGTTCCCAAAATTACGGATGCAAGGATTACGCCCTGACCGCCGCTGCCTGAA
>JAGCNV010000101.1 GCA_017645765.1 bacterium
CGGCGCGCTCAGCTGTTCCGTGAATTCATACAGATCTCTGCCCAGCAGAAGTTCCACTTCCCAGCCATTATCCTCGAACAGCTTTTGCGCGAAGCGAAAGATCGAGCGGTGTCCACCATAGTACACTGGTGATGAAATCAAATTCACTTTCCTGCGAGCTGCCGTATCCGGGCCCGTATAGCAGACGAAGTAACCGATTCCCGGACGGCACCGCAGATAGCCTTCATCCGCCAGGAGTTTCACCGCCTTGTTGACTGTGACGTAACTGGCATCGTATTCGCGGATCAGATCCTTCAATCCCGGGAAGCGGGATCCGAAGGGATATTCCCCGTTTCTGATCCGCTTTTCGAGCGCGGATTTCAGCTTGCTTCGTTTGACGTTTCGGGATATGCGGTTCACTTTTTCGCTCCATGGTAAATATTTTATTGTATTTACCTTGTTTGGGCAATATATACCGTCCCTTCGGACATGTCAAGCCGCATTCATAAAAAAAATGAAAAAATCTCACCGTTTTTGTATCGCGTCAGTGGAGTTGGGTAAAAAATTTTCATGTTTTTTTGAATTTTAACGTGTACTTTTGCGAAATTATGCTATTGTTTCGATGGAAAAACGGAGAACGCAATTGCATTTTGCAGAACGATACAAGCGCAAGATCCATGAGTTGGAAACGGATCGAGAAAGATTGGAAAATCGGCTGATTGAAGAACATGCCGAAAATATTCTATTGAGAGAAGAGCTTTGTCGTATACGAAGCGCGGTGAAAGAGCAGCAAGATAAGCAAAGAAATATGGAAAACGAGAATTTAAGACTGCGTTCGGAACTGATGAATGAACAGTTCAAGAATGAAAAACTAGAATCTGATTTAGCTCGGAAACAAGAATTGGAGCAGGCATTTATGAATCTGCAGGCAGCCCATCACGAACTGAAAAAGAAGCTGAACATCCGAAAAGGAAACGAAGAACCATTTGGATTGAGTACCCCTAGTTCCCGAAAAATGTTCAAACCGACTTCCAGTGAAGAAAACCAGAAGAAAAAAGGCGGTGCGCAAGAGGGACATACCGGACATGGACGGAAGAAATTCAATCCGGAAGAAAGCGAAATTGAAACGAACAAGACCCAACCGTCGAATTGTGTGCAATGCGGAGCGGACAGTTGGAAATTTCAAGGGTATCAGACTTCATACCGCTATGTATTCCAACCCATGAAGCTGAAGAAAGTAATTGAGCAGAATGCGATTTGGCGTTGTCTGGTATGCGGGAACTATGCGATCAGCAAACCGGATGAACGTGAACAGAATATGATGTTTGACAAAGCATCCATAGCAAATATGCTGTGCGAATGTTACTTGTACAATACGCCTGTGGGACAGTTGACTAATCGACTGGGAATCAATCGCGGAACCTTTTTCGGAATAGCTCATCGCACTGCCGAGCAGGTAAAGCCATATTTCAAGAAACTGCTTGAGGAACTTGCCATGGAATCGCTGCTGCATGCCGATGAAACCGGCACCCGGATCAATGGCACTAACGGTTTTATCTGGATGATAGGGAATAACCGCTTCCGGATTTTTCTCCATAGAACAACTCGTTCTTCTAAAGAAATCCAGGAGGTTCTTGGCAATGCCAGAACTGATATGGTTTTGGTCACGGATCGATATTCAGGCTATAATAAGCTCAAGGTGAAAAGACAATTTTGCTATGTCCACCTCCTGCGCGATATCAAAAAAGAAAAAGAAACTTTCCCGGATGACGCGGAAGTTCAATTGTTCTGTTCGCAATTATCCGAACTTCTGAAAATGGCTATCGGGATGTATGGCGCCAAAGGTTCTTTGCGGAATTATCGAAAAAAAGCTGAGCAGATAAAATCTCAAATCATGGAGATTTGCAATTGTTCCGCTCAACATCCCGCAGTTCAAAATCTCCAGAATATTTTCAGAGAAAAGGAAAATTGTTTGTTCCAATGGACCCGTTCTCCTGACATCCCGTGTGACAATAATTTTGCAGAACGAGCATTGCGGCCTCTGGTCGTCGCCAGAAAAATTTCTTACGGCTCGCAATCATTGCAAGGAATGGAGACCAGAGAAATTCTTTCCTCTATCCTGCATACTGCCAAAGTTCGTAATCTGGATCCAGCTTCTTTTCTCGAATCTCTCATGGGGTCTCAGCCTTGATTCTTACCCAACTCCACTGACGCGATACCAAATCCTGCCCAAATCATCTTTTTTTTCTCTTGCATGCTTGCTTTTCTCCATGTTTGGGTGTAGATTAAAAATGGCTTGTCATGACCCATTTTGCAGATTCGGCATC
>JAGCNV010000102.1 GCA_017645765.1 bacterium
CCGATTACCCCGAACCTTTGAGGTGATGATTACGTCATGGAACCACCTGATCCCATCCCGAACTCAGAAGTGAAACATGTCAGTGCCGATGATACTGCGGTCAGTGGCCGTGGAAAAGTAGGTCGTCGCCTCATTTTTTTTGCCCTGAAAATAATCAAAATTTGAGAAATATTTAGTCAGGCTTAAAACTCGGCTTTTGGGGGAGTAGGAAATCTAAGGAGTCTAGGGAATCTGAGGTGTCTAGGGAATCTGAGGTGTCTAGGGAATCTAGAGAATTAAAGATCTTTAAACACCTTAAATACCCTAAATTCCTTAGATTCACTATTTTTTTAGATTCACTAGAAAAAATTGCATTAAATCTCACTTTTGCTATTAACTCAGCGATTTTTTTATTTTAAATGAGATGGGGTTTCTAATGGAAGAGATTGTGCAAAAGTTATTTAAAGGCGAGAGAAGCCTTTTCGGAAGCCGTAATCTGCGTATTGCGGACTCTGTTTTCGAGGAAGGTGAGTCTCCGCTCAAGGAAAGTCGTGATATCGAGCTTGAAAATGTTCTTTTTCAGTGGAAATATCCGCTCTGGTATTGTGAAAATGTGACGGCAAAGGATTGCAAATGGTTTGAGATGGCGCGTGCAGGAGTTTGGTACTCCAAAAATGTTTCGGTTGAAAACGCCCTTATCAAGGCTCCGAAAAATTTCAGGCGCTGCGATGCTATTTCGCTTGAAAATGTCGCTTTCACCAATGCCGAAGAGACGCTCTGGAACTGCCGTAACGTAAAAATGAAAAACGTCACGGCGAAAGGAAATTACTTCGCGATGAACTGCGAAAATGTCGAGGTTTCATCGCTTAAACTTGACGGAAATTACTCTTTTGACGGCGCTAAAAACGTTGTTGTACGCAATTCGACGCTTCTTTCAAAAGACGCTTTCTGGAACTGCGAAAACGTCGAAGTTTACGACTCCTTCATTTCGGGCGAATATTTGGGCTGGAACTCGAAGAATCTCACTTTGATAAACTGCACTGTCGAAAGCCTTCAGGGGATGTGCTACATCGGAAATCTGGTTATGAAAAACTGCAAACTTCTGAATACGACGCTCGCTTTCGAATATTCTTCGGTCGAAGCTGAAATCACGACAAAAGTGGAAAGTATTCTCAACCCTTCGAGCGGCGTCATCAAGGCAGCAGAAATAGGCGAACTCATAATCGAACCAGATAAAACAGATCCGTCAAAGATAAAAATCATCTGCGGAAATATTGAAAAACAAACAGATAAGCCCGAGTGGCTGAGGTAAACATGAAATACGATTTCGATACTGTTATAAACCGTCGCGGAACCGATTCGGTAAAGTGGAATGTCGGAAAAAACGAACTTCCGATGTGGGTCGCTGACATGGATTTCAGGCTTGCACCGGAAATTGAAAAAGCTATAAAAAAGAGGATGGACCACGGTGTTTTCGGTTATTCTGTAATTCCTGACGAGTGGTATGAAGCCTACATGAACTGGTGGAGAGAGCGCCATAATTTCAAGATGAAAAAAGAGGGGCTTGTCTTCTGCACAGGCGTAGTCCCGGCTATTTCATCGATCGTGAGAAAACTCACGACTCCGAATGAAAATGTCGTTATCCAGACTCCGGTCTACAATGTTTTTTTCAACAGTGTCCTTAACAACGGCTGCCGCGTTTTCGAAAGTCCGCTTATTTATAAAAACGGCAGATACAGCATGGATTTTGGCGATTTGGAAAAGAAACTTTCGGATCCCCAGACAACTTTGATGATCCTCTGCAATCCGCAGAATCCGGCAGGCAAAATCTGGGATAAAAAAACGCTCGAAAAAGTCGGAGATCTCGCGAAAAAACACGGTGTTACGGTGGTTTCCGACGAAATCCACTGCGATATAACCGAGCCCGGGAAAAATTATGTTCCTTTCGCATCGGTTTCTGAAGTCTGCCGCGAAATTTCCGTAAGCTGCATCGCTCCGACAAAGGCTTTCAACATGGCGGGAATGAAAAGTGCGGCGGTTTATGCCGAAAATCCGCTTCTCCGCCACAAAGTATGGCGCGCACTCAACACTGATGAGATCGCTGAACCCAACTCCTTCGCCTGCATCGCGGCGATCGCTGCATTTTCTGAAGGGGGAGAGTGGCTTGACGCGCTTCGCGGCTACATTTCCGGAAACAGAAAACGGGTCTATGAGTTTGTTAAAAACGAGATCCCCGAAATTTCGGTCGTAAAAAGCGACGCGACTTATCTTTTGTGGCTCGACATTTCGAAAACCGGCATGGAAAGCACGGAAGCCGCGGCGAAAATAAGGGAAAAAACAGGACTTTTCCTCACTGCCGGAAGCATTTACGGAGAAGCCGGCAGATATTTTCTCAGAATGAATATCGCGTGTCCGAAAACCCTTCTTGAAGACGGTCTCAACCGCTTGAAAAAAGGAATAAAAAATTTGCATTAAATCGCGCTTTTGCTATTAAACCGGCGATTTTTTTATTTAACAGTGGAGGAGACAATGGCAAAAATCAAAAATGTTATCATCAGTGTTTTTGACAAGACGGGACTTGTCGATTTCGCGGCAGAACTGGATAAGGCCGGCGTTAAGATCTTTTCGACCGGCGGAAGTTGCAAAATGCTTGCTGAAAACGGAATAAACGTAACGAAAATCGAGGATTACACAGGCTTCCCCGAAATGATGGACGGCCGCGTTAAGACGCTCCATCCGAAAATCCACGGCGGAATTTTGGCGCGCAGAGACGATGCGAACCACATGAAAGCAGCATCGGATCACGGCATAACGATGTTCGACATGGTCGTTGTAAACCTCTATCCTTTCAAAAAGACGGTCGAAAGCGGCAAATCTTTTGCAGACATAATCGAAAACATCGATATCGGCGGTCCTTCGATGGTCCGCAGCGCATCGAAAAACTTCAAGGATGTCGCTATCGTCACATCTCCCGATGATTACAAGATGATTCTTGACGAAATGAAGGCAAATGGCGGCGAAATTTCGCTTGAAACACGCTTTAAACTTGCTTCGAAAGCTTTCAGACTTACCGCGGCTTACGACAGCTACATCGCTTCATATCTTTCGACAGTTGACTGTAACGGTGAAAAAGTGAGCGAAGATCCTGAATTCCTTTCGATGCAGTTCGTCAAGAAAGAGACTCTCCGCTACGGCGAAAACCCGCATCAGAAAGCGTCGGTTTACATCGATAGCGAGGCTCAGAAAGGAACTCTCGCGCTTGCAGAGCAGCTTCACGGAAAGCAGCTTTCCTTCAACAACTACATGGATCTCGAAGCGGCGAAAAACATCGTCTGCGGATACACCGAACCTGCAGTCGCGATCGTAAAACACACCAATCCGTGCGGCGCGGCGGTCGCTTCAACTCTGACCGAAGCTTACACGAAAGCTCTTGCATGCGACCCTGTCAGTGCGTTCGGATCGATCATCGCGGTCAACAAGATCCTTGACCTTGAAACCGCGAAAATAATGAAGGAACTTTTTGTCGAAGCGATCGTTGCACCGGCATTTTCAGCCGAGGCGAAGGAACTTCTTAGCAAAAAGAAAAACATCAGACTTGTCGAAGTAGGCGAGTTTGCGCAGAATTTTGCAATGGATATCGAACTCAAGAAAATTTCGGGCGGAGTCCTCGTCGAAACGGCTGACAGACGCGTTATCACAGAGGCTGACCTTCAGTTTGTAACAGAGAAAAAACCGACTCCCGAGCAGATCAAAGAGCTCCTTTTCGCACAGAACATGGTCAAATTCATAAAGAGCAACGCGATCCTTATCGCAAGAAACGGCGCTACGGTCGGTGTCGGAGCAGGGCAGATGTCGAGGATCGATTCTCTTGATATCGCGATCAAAAAAGCTCAGTCGCCCGTTGAAGGCTGCGTAATGGCAAGCGACGCTTTTTTCCCCTTCAGAGACTGCGTTGACAGAGCTGCATCAGTCGGTATCACGGCGATAATCCAACCCGGCGGCTCGGTTCGTGACCAGGAATCGATCGATGCCTGCAACGAACACGGAATCCCGATGGTATTCACCGGAATCAGAAGTTTCAAACATCTGTAATTTATAAATTTATTCTATTTCCATTCCACTAGACTCTGAGAGATCGTTTACTGTTCAAAGAGTTGATACAAAAAAGCAAGTTCTTGAAAATATTGAGGCTATCTCTCGTAAACTTTAGAAATTTCCGAATAAAATTCAGCGATAGTTCCTTCTTCGATCCGTTTGCGCGCTTCGGCTACAAGATCGAGATAGAAGTGCAGATTGTGGATCGAATTGAGGATCGGGGAGAGGTATTCGCCCGCTTTGTAAAGGTGTCTCAGGTATGCGCGGCTGAAATTGCGGCATGTGTAGCAGCCGCATTTCTCGTCGACCGGTCTTGTGTCGCGCTCAAATTCGGCGCGCTTGATGTTCATAGTGCCGTTCCGCGTGAAAAGTTGCCCGTTTCTTGCGTTTCTGGTCGGCATTACGCAGTCAAACATATCAACGCCCTCCAAAATCCCTTTGATTATATCTCTCGGAGTGCCGACCCCCATGAGATATCGCGGTTTGTCGGCCGGAAGAAGGTGCGGAATCTCTTCAAGCGTTTTGTACATTTCCTCTTTTTCCTCTCCGACGCTTAAGCCCCCGATCGAAAAGCCGTCAAAAGGCATAGCCGTCATTTCTTCGAGGTGCTTTATTCTGAGTTCGATGTCGGTTCCCCCCTGAGTTATACCGAAAAGAGCGTTATTGCTTTTTCTCGCTTCAAGGCAACGTTTAGCCCAGCGGGTCGTGCGTTCCATCGAATCGATCATGTAGTCGCGTGAGCAGGGGAGTGCAGGGCATTCATCAAAAGCCATCATTATGTCGCTGCCCAGGGCTTCCTGGATTTCAATCGAAATTTCGGGCGAAATGAAGCGTTTCGAGCCGTCGAGATGACTGCTGAAATAAACCCCTTCTTCTTTGATTTTACGCAGAGGTCCCAAGCTGAAAACCTGAAATCCGCCGCTGTCAGTGAGAATCGGGTGGTTCCACTTCATCATGTTGTGGAGCGAGCCGAAAGTCTCTTTTATGAGCTGGTGTCCGGGACGGAGAAAAAGATGGTATGTGTTACCGAGAATGATCTGCGCGCCTAAATTTTCAAGCTGCTCGGGAAGTACTGCCTTGACCGTTCCCTGAGTTCCGACCGGCATGAAAATCGGAGTCTGGATCTCGCCGTGCGGAGTCGTTATCACGCCGCGTCTTGCCTTGCCGCACTCTTTTAAAACTTTGAAAGTTATCATTGTGTTACCTTCTTTTCCCTTGCTCCGAAGAGTATCGTGCCGAGTCTTACTATTGTTGCGCCTTCCTCGATCGCGACATCGAAATCTTCCGACATTCCCATTGAAAGTTCTTTGAAAATTTCTGGGTCGGCGCTGCATTTTTCGATCACTTCAGCTCTCAGATCAAAAAGTTTTCTGTGGAAAGGACGGAGTTTTTCGGCTTCGATAAATGGTGGAATACTCATGAGACCGCAAACTTTAATGTGTTTCAACTCTTTGATTTTGTTGTATAATTCGCATACTTCGTCAGGGTCGCAGCCACCTTTCTGAGGCTCTCTTCCGATATTTACCTGAAGCAGGATTCTCACCTGCGGAATCTCTTTTTTCACGGCTTGTTTTTCGATCTCTTCAGCAAGATCGAACGAATCGACAGTGTGGATGAGGAAGGCTTTGTCAACGATGTATTTTACCTTGTTTTTCTGCAAATGCCCGATGAAGTGCCAGATTATGCCGTGGTCTTTGAGCTGTTCGAATTTGTCAACAAATTCCTGTACATAATTCTCTCCGAACTCGCGAAGACCGGCTCTGTGAAAAGCGATTATGTCTTCAACGGGTTTTGTTTTGGAGACTGCCACAAGTCTCACTTCGCGGCTGTCTCTCCCTGCGATTTCGGCAGCTGCATGAATTGCTGCATAGACTTTTTTCACAAGTTCTATCTTTTCTTCCATGACTATTCTCCCTCTTTCCATGCGAGAACAAAGCGTTCCTGCTCGTCTGTTTCAGGCGATCTGAGCCCTAAATAAGCGGGATCGACACCGATCTGGCGTAGAGTGAAAATTTCGTCAAGAACGGTGCTTCTGGTCGCGATTCCATGGCGCATCATCCAGCAGCCGACGACTGTTGCAGTTCTGCCGATTCCGCCCCAGCAGTGGATGTAAATCGGTATTTTTTTCGCATGAAGCATATCGATTTCGTCAAGGATTTTCTTCATCAGTTCGACGCTCGGAACGTTTTTGTCGGGTATCGAAAAACGTCTGATCGCGCCGCCTTCGATTTCTTCTTCTCCGCTGTTCTTGAGAAAAAGTCTGAAAAAATCCCAGTAATTTTCATTGTATTTTGTGTCGCGAGCAACCATTTCGCCTTCTTCCTGAAGGTTTATGAAGGCGCGGATACCTGTGTCGAAAAGGGAACGGACGCGGAGTTTTGCGTTGAAATCTTCGGAACTTCCAGGGAACGGACCCGCCATTATTTCGCCGGGAATCACCCAGTAACTGTTTTTTATCACTTTTGATGCCATAAAAACCTCACTTGCTGCAAAAAACTGAAAAATCTGAGGTTTATACAGAAAACGGCGGCAAAAAACAAATTATCGGAGCCTTGTTTTTTTCTTGAATTTTTCTATAATGATGCGTTTGTGAGTTTTTTAGAAGGAGGCAGATATGAAACTGTTTAAAGTTTTTGCTCTTGTTTGTTTGTTCTTTTTCTTGATCGGCTGTGAAGAGGGAGCAACAAGGTTTGTTCCTGTTAATGAAACAGATGACGGCAGCTCAGAGATTACGGATGATTCGGATGCTACCGACCCGACGGACGATCCGACGAATCCAACGAATCCGACAGATGATCCGACAAACCCGACGGATGACCCGACGAACCCGACGGACGATGTTGATCCGACAAACGATGTTGACCCGACAAATCCGACAGACGATGTCGATCCTACAGATGATGAAGATCCGACTGATCCGACAGACGATGATCCGACTGTTGACACCGATGTCAATCCGACTCCCGACGAAGATGATCCGACTCCTCTTACCGATGCTGAAAAATGCGCGAATGCAGGCGGAACGTGGAGTTCGTGGGGGCAAAAGTGCTATAGAACCGAGACATGTGACCCGAAACCTGTAAATTCCGTATGGAACGGTGATTCAAGCTACAAAGAATATTATGATGTCAATGTCGGACAATGGGAACCAGGTCCTGCTTATGCAACGCAGTACGGTGACGGCGAACCGCAGCCCTGCCAGTATGTCTGCAAAGAGAATTACGGTCCGATAAACAATCAGTGCAAACCGTTTTGTTCGGCTAAATTCAACGGAACTGATTCTATGATTACAATCGCCTCAGAGGATGCTCCGAGCATTGTCGGTTTGGACAGCTGGACGATAGAAGCATGGATAAAGCAGTCAGCAGACGAGTTGCCGGATTACCAAATTTATCCTGTACTCAGGAAAGGAACCAGCACAAGTAATCCTGAATATCTTCTTAGCGGATATTATAACGGAAGTCAGGGTAACGGTTACGGTTTGACGGCTTCAACTTATTATTCCTACCAGCAATACGGTAATCCAAAAAACAATCAGGTCAATGCGACATTAAATACATTTCCGGAAGGCTGGAGTCATGTCGCCATGGTTTATAATCAGGAAACCAATCAATACGGCGGCGGATGGACAACCTACAAACTGACGGTGTTCATAAACGGCAATTTGGCTAAGACGGGTAATTACAGCGGAGCTCCGACTTTTGTTCCGAACAATGAGCCGCTTGTTTTTGGAGCTAGAAACTCTGACAGATATTTTACCGGTTTGATTGACTCAATAAAGATTTCAAATACTGCGAAATACACAGAAGACTTTACTCCGAATGCGCTCAGTGCGGACGACGACACTATAGCTTTTTGGGATTTCAGCGGTAATGCAAACGATTCTGTATCAGACATTATCGGTACTCCTACAAGTATAGAATATTCCGCTGACTGCAAAGAGTAGTTTCGTCTCAACACTTTGTTTCCGCTCCTAAATAAAAACTACACAAATTTTTTTTAAAACCTATAATAATGCGTTTGCGAGTTTTTTAGAGGAGGCAGATATGAAACTGTTTAAGGTTTTTTCTTTAGTTTGCTTATTCTTTTTCCTGATCGGCTGTGAAGAGGGAGTAACAAGGTTTGTTCCCGCCGATGAGACAAGTGACGGCAGTTCTGACATTGCAGACGATTCGGATGCTACCGATCCTACGAATCCGGATGATCCGACAAATCCTGACGATCCGACAAATCCTGATGATCCGACGAACCCGACTGATCCGACCAATCCGACGAACCCGACTGATCCGACCGATCCGACGAACCCGACTGATCCGACCGATCCGACGAACCCGACTGATGATACCGACGATCCGACAGATCCGACGAATCCAACCGATCCCACGAATCCTACAGACCCGACTGTAGATCCGGAAACAGATGAGGGAAAATGTGTGAAGGCAGGAGGAACCTGGGATGCATTTGAAGAAGATGAACTCAAAAAATGTTACAAAATTGTAGATTGCAGTCCGAAACCTGAATACACCGAATGGATAGGTGAGCAGAGCTGGCTTGAGTACTACGATTTGAAAGACGGTCAGTGGACGAATTTCGGACAGAACTACAAAACGGAATACAACGATTCCGGTGAGCCGAAAATTTGCCAGTATGTGTGCGCAGCAAATGCTGTCCGCGAAGAAGAAACCTGCAAACCTTATTGTTCTGCTGTTTTCAACGGTGAATCGTCAAGAATCGAAGTTGCAAACAATGACCTGCTGAATCTTTCAGACTCATGGACGATCGAAGCCTGGATCAAGCAGGATGAGGGAGATTTGACTTCCGATTATGCTCCTATTCTTCGCAAAGGAACTTCTGAAAATCCTTCTTATGTTTTGATGGGATACAGGAAGCAGCAGTCATGGAGCAGCGTTACCTATACAGTTACAGGTGCAACGACATATAAATCTGCTTATGGAAGTACTACAGAAAATCTTCAGGTTGACGGAACGTTCAATGAATTTTCCGGCGGCTGGACTCATGTTGCTCTGGTTCACAACAAAAAGGTTGAAGGGACTTTGATTCAGTCAATAACTTATAAAATCACTCTATATGTGAACGGCAAACAGGTAAATTCAAAAACGTATGAACCCAGGACGACAATGAATCTGCTGGAAGTCAACGAACCTCTTATTATCGGTGCAAACCTTTATACTTCTTGGAGTGTCAGCAAAAAATATTTCAAAGGTTTGATCGATTCGATCAGAATTTCAGGCAGTGAGAGATATACGGCAGATTTCACTCCCTCGCAACTTAGCGTTGATAATGACACGATCGCTTTCTGGGATTTCAGCAACGATTTCAATGAAGCTAAAAACGGACTTGAAAACACTCCGACGAATGTAACTTTTTCGACTGACTGCGCATTCTAAATCACAACATATTTTCCTTAAGGTTTTACCGCATTTTCTTTACTAAACACCGTTTATTTGTATAATTCCGCGCTTTTGGAGGTGAAAATGGCTTATCAGGTTGTTGCAAGAAAGTGGCGCCCTCAGCGTTTTGACGAAGTTGTAGGGCAGGATCATGTAACTTCGACTTTGAAATACGCGATTTTGAACAAGCGGACCGCGCCGGTTTATCTTTTTACCGGTATCCGCGGAACGGGAAAGACGACAATGGCGAGGATCCTCGTCAAAGCTCTAAACTGCACCGATCTTCAGCCTGACGGCGAACCTTGCAACAAGTGTGAATGCTGCCGCGAAATAGCCGAAGGAAGAAGCCCTGACGTGGTCGAAATCGACGGCGCATCCAACAATTCGGTCGATGATGTACGCGATATCAAGGAAAACATTTCCTATTCTCCGGTAAAATCGAAGTTCAAAGTCTATATCATTGATGAAGTCCACATGCTGAGCAAATCGGCGTTTAACGCTCTTCTCAAAACGCTTGAAGAGCCGCCGGCACACAGTGTTTTCATCCTTGCGACGACCGATCCGCAGAAGATTCCGACAACGGTTCTAAGCCGTTGTCAGAGATACGATCTGAAGCGTCTTTCGCTTGACGATGTAGCGCATCAGCTTGCAAAAATTCTCGATGCTGAGCAGAAGGAATACGATATGGCAGCGCTTTACGCGATCGCCAGAGAAGGCGAGGGTAGTATGCGCGACAGCCAGACGATTCTTGAGCAGCTTATCACTTTCGGCGGCGGCAAAGTTACAGAAAATGAAATCTCAATGATTTTAGGTGCTTCCGATAAAAATCAGCTGCGCGGAATAATCGAATCTATTGCAAAACATGATTCAACTGCGGCTGTTTCTTTTGCCCGCGACATATACAAAAGCGGAAAATCGGTCGAAAAAGCGGCACGCGATATACTTTCGCTTCTCCATGAGATTCTTCTTTTCAGCGAACTCGGAAACGAAAAATTCATCGAAGCGCCTGCGGAAGAGACTGAATGGATAAAATCGTGTTCAGCACTTGCCTCAACGCCTGACTGGACGCGGCTTTTCCGTTTCTGGAACGACGAATACGAAGGGATCAAAAGTTCCGATTTCGCGCTGATGCTTTTTGAAGTCGCAGTCATTACAGCATGCTCGTTCCCGACCATGAACGATTTCAGGTCTTTCGCCAGAAATATCGCTTCCGCAGCATCGTCAGTGCCGCAGAACGGACAGGTTGCTGAAAAAAAAACAGCTGAACCTGTAAAAACGGCTCAAACTGAACCTGAAATTCAACCGAAAACGGCGGAAATATCTGCCGATACAGAAAAAAAACCTGAAAAAGTTGAAGAAAAAGCAGTAGAATCAGCCGGAAAAGTTGAAAAAGGCGGGCTTTGGCGCGATTTTACCGAAACTTTCAAAGATAGTGACGCATTTTTATACGGCAGGCTGAAAAGTTGGCCGTATCAGGAAGA
Organism: bacterium; assembly: GCA_017645765.1. Lineage (GTDB taxonomy): Bacteria > UBP6 > UBA1177 > UBA1177 > UBA1177 > UBA1177. The sequence continues at coordinate 10,967 of JAGCNV010000102.1, forward strand.
TGACAAATCGGTTTCTGTAACAATAACAGTAACTTTGGCTTCTGACGGAGATGATTTTGCCAAGCGTCTGAAATCTCTTTTCGACAGTTTTTCAAAAGGAAGAAAGAATTTTTCTGTCAGCTTCGAAAAGGGGGAAAATACATCGATTTTTACCGAAGACGAGCTTCGCCGCATGGAAGAAATTGAAAAACGCAAGAAAAGCATGGTCGAAAGCGAAGCCGTGAAGGCTGCCGTTCAAATGGGTTTTGAGATAAAAGGTGTTTTTGCAGAATGAAAAATAAAAAAATCCTGGCTTTTTTTCCGGCACTTATCTTTTTGATTCTCTTTTTTTTCTGGGGTACCCGAGGCAATTTTCTGACAGTTTTTACGGCGTTTTATCCCCGTTTTCATATAATTTTCCTTGCTTTGGTTGTCTTATTTTTTCTCGCCGATAGTTTTGCAAAGGATAAATCGGCAGAAATATTCGATTTTTTTGTTAAGAAACGTTATTGGATTTTCCCGTTTTTAGGTTTTCTGTTTCCGGCTCTCATCGCCGTTTTTATCTTTGATTCGATTCCTCATGTCATCGATGCATCGCATTTTCTCTGGACGGCACGCGTTTTCATCGAGACGGGGCACTTTCACCTTCCTGAAAGCGAACTTTACGAATACTATCAGAATACTTTCAATGTCCACATAAACGGACGTTTTTTCTCACTTTTTCTGCCGGGATTCTCGATTTTTCTCATTCCTTTCGAGCTGCTCGGCATTTCTCAGTTCTTTACTCCGCTCTGCAACGGTATCTCTGTATTTTTATTGGGAAAAATAGCTGACAGACAGTTCGATGCGAAGACTTCGTTCTTTGCTATGTTTTTCGCTCTTTTCAGTTCTTTCTATCTTTTTATGGGTGCTTCATATATGACGCATCCCTTCAATCTGATGCTCACACTGCTCACCATTTATCTGGTGATGATATCGGAAAACAGGAAGTCATTCCTTATTATGGCAGGACTTGCAACCGCGTGGACGCTTTTCATCCGTCCGCAGAACGCGTTTTTCGTCTACGGCGGCGTGCTTCTTCTGATGTTCTCGAAAAAAATGAAGTTCAAAAGTGCGGTCATTTTTACGTTACCGTTCATTTTCATCGGTTTTCTGCTTATGTTCTACAACTGGTTTTACACCGGAAATCCGATGCTTTTCCCGCAGGATGTCTATTTTTTCATTCGCGAACCATATAAATTCTGCCATAGAATGGGCTTTGGTAAAGGTTGTCCGAATACTGAAGGCGACTTCCTTCCGAAAGAAGGACTTACTCCGAACTACGCTTTCTGGGTGTCGTTTGCAAGGCTCACACTGCTCAATTTCAATCTTGTAGGGCATCCGCTGATTTTCATTTTTCTGATCGCATCTTTCTTTTATTCGCTCAGGAAAAGCCTCGAAATATCGATATTTTTCTTGATATTTTTCGTCGGTTATTTCTTTTTCTACCTTTCAGGGAACTTGTTCGGACCGCGCTATTTTTCAGAGGTCGCTTCGCTTTTGCTGATTCCTTGCGGATATGCGTTTTTCTCGATGAGGGATTCGGCGAACAGGTGGATTAAACCGTTTGTTACTGCACTTCCTTCGGCGATTTTCCTTTTTTTGGTCACAACGATCATGCCGCCTTTCCTTGTAAATTTTTCGGATGCTTTCTGGTCGACCGACAGAGAGGTCGAACACGCGATAGAACGTGAGAATATAAGCAACAGCGTTGTTTTTGTTCCACCGCTTTACGGTAGTGTTTTTCTGAATTTGATGAAAAAACCGCCTTACGACGACAGAGGAAATCTGATCCTGCTTGATCTTGGTGAAGAAAACTTCTATGCAGCGGCATATTTCATGGATAAAAAGCAGTTCGACGGAGCTTATATCATCGATTATTATCAGAAAATTGCCGAAAAAACTTCGGTAACACCGCTTTTCGCGGCGACTCGCGATAAAATGATATTCGAGTTCGAAAACAAGCGCCTTCCGAAGACAGGAGAGCCGGATTACGGCGTAAACTTCTCAATGAGCGAAGAAGAGGATAAAAAATTTTATCCGGTCAAAGAACTTTCGGTTTTTGCTTCGAATGAAGCGGTTTTTGCGATGCGCTTCGACGAACTGACCGAGAAAAGTTACTACGATTTCTCTCATCCGATAATTGACGCCGGCGAGTATGAATTCAATCTTTTCTATGTCGCCGACAAGTGCGGAACTGATGCCGAGTTTTTCATTGACGGCGAAAGTGTCGGAACATTTTCTTCAAAATCGGATTTTCAGGAAAGAAGAGTTTTCTCAATAAGCCACCGCTTCTCGAAAGGAAACCATGTTTTCAAAATCGTTCCTAAAAGCGGAAATTCCTGCCTGATGCTCGATTCTGTCGAAGCTGAGATGATTGATTGATTTGTAGAGACGCCATATTATGACGTCTCTGTCGAAAAAACGTGATTCTGTGAGACGCCATATTATGACGTCTCTACGTGTCAATTGTTTTCTTTGGAAAAATTGTGCAATAAATTCAGTGCTTTTTCGAAAAGATCTGTCTGAACGAGAAGGCTTATTCTGAACGAACTTGTGTGGAATCCGGCGATTCTGATGTCATTTTTTCTGAAAAGCGAAGTGATTTCAAGCAGGATGTCGGGTTTGTCTGTTATGCCGTCGCCGATTATCGAAACGGCCGAAAGGTCGTCGAAAACCTGGACTGAATTGCTGAATTTCGCCTTTATTTCAGAGAGGAACGAATCGATCGAGTAGTTTTCCTTCTTGGATATGATGAAACTTCCCGTCATGCTGTTTTTGTAGCCGCGGTGGAATGCGATCTGCTTTACGGCGATATTTTTTTCGGAGCAGAATGAAAGGACGTTTGCTATGGTCGAGAGATTTTCCGATTCAGATTCGTAAGTGTGGAAAAGAAGGACATTTTTTTCGTATGCAACTGCCGTTTTCCTGATTTTTCCTTTGTTTTCGAAGCCGTGAATGACTGTTCCAGGATTTTCGGGAGAGAATGTGCTTTTGCAGTGGATCGCGATATTGTGCGCTTTAGCAAATTCGACAGCACGTGAGTGGAGAACTTTTGCTCCCGCTTCGGAAAGCTCCTGCATTTCAGGGTATGTCAGGGATTCCAATTTCTCTGCGTAGGGAAGAATTGCCGGATCGGCATCGTAAACACCGTCGATATCGCTGAAAATCTCGCATCTTTCGGCATCAAGAGCAGCCGCCAGGGCAACTGCGGTCGTGTCTGACCCTCCGCGTCCCAGAGTAGTTATTTCTTTTTTGAAGCTGACACCCTGAAAGCCGCAGACGATAACGGTTTTACCTTCCGAAAGCGAGCTTAAAACTCTGCTCGGGCGGATTTCGATGATGCGGGCGTTCGTGTGATGGTCGTCAGTGATGATTCCTGCCTGAGAACCGGTAAGGGAAATCGACGGGATTCCTTTCGATTCAAGCGCCATCGCAACTATCGCGGCACTTGCGCGCTCTCCTGTTGTAAGCAGCATGTCTATTTCACGCGGATTTCCGTTCGGAGCAAACTCTGCCGCTTCTTTGAGCAGAGCCTCTGTGGTCTTTCCCTGCGCCGAAACAACGACTACGGTCTTAAAACCTTGGTTTACTTTTTCGGTAATAATATCAAGAACTTTTTTTATGCAATCGCTGTTTTTGAGCGAAGATCCGCCGAATTTCAGCACAATGATTTTTCCGTCGTTCATCTTATGCGTACCTCTTTTGAGTAGACGAGTTCGTTGCTATCGTTGAAAATCATAAATTCGTATATGCCGCCGCTGATGTGAGTGACCCTTGTCGAAAGGTTGTAGTAGCACATTTCCTCGGACGAAGAGTAGCGGAAAGCCTCCTGAAACGAAATGAAGCGGTCTCCTGCCTCGAGATAGTAGTAGTTGTACTTGTTTTCAAACGAAGGATTGCCCTCTCTGTCAACGATTCCCATTGTTGTGTTTTTCGGTGCCTGAATATTGAAGTGTTTAACAATTATATCCTTGCCTGAAACTGAAATGTCATAACTTTCTTCAGTATTTTCAATATCTTCTGCTGACATGCAGGCACTTTGGGAGACATCCGACGGATAGACGAGCGGAGTTTTGTAACTTTCTGCGCCTCCGCATGAAACAATAGCCGATGCGATGAGCGCCGCAACCGCGAAAAAGAGGGATTTCGACTTCATTTTTTAACCTCCGGAACGAAAACGCGCTATTCTATTTAAGGGTTTTGCGATGTAAAGTTTATATCAGGTCATCTTGATGAAAAAATCGTATATAATTGACTGAATGAGTCAAATGGGTATCATCCCGCGTTGCTTTTGTTTTCTGATTTTTTGAAAAACGGATCTTCTTATGGAAAATAAGGTTTATATAGCTGAAATAACTACGATTCTTCCTCATCTTTTCACTTCTTCCGAAGTTGTGGAGATTCTTTATCCGAAAGAAATCGATAACGGGCGTCCTCACCGTTTTGCAAGGCGCTCTGTCGGAGCTGTCGGGATAACATACCGCCCGACGATTCTGGCGCGAGAGGCTTTTCCCGAAAGGGCGCTCGCTACTCCGGAGTATCATCCGCTGGAGTGGGGGAAGCGCGCCGTAGAAGAGCTTCTTGACGGTCAGAAAATCACTAAAGATGATGTCGGTTTCCTTTCAATAGCATACAACATCCGCTGCGATAAAGACGTTCTGCCGAGTCTGTCGAGCAAAATCGCGTCGGCAACAGGACTCAAACTCGACTATCCGCCGCAGGAAATGGCGTATTTAGGCTGTGCTGCAGGGCTTTTTTCGCTTGAATCTTCGGTAAAATACTGCCGCGAGCACAACAAAGCTGCTATAACTTTCCTTTTCGACCAGTGCTCGTGGATCGCGAACCCGACCTACGATGTCGATTCGCCGGATTTCAAGGAAAATCTCAAAACGACCCTTCTTTTTGCCGACGGTGCTGCCGGAATTCTGGTAATTCCCGAGTCAATGCGTGACAAATTTGATCTTCCTTTGATGGAAGTTGATGAAATTATTACTGATTTTGTTCCAGGCGGTTCTCTTTCGATGCACGAAGGCAAACTCGTTTTAGAAGACAACCTCAAAGACACAGTTCCGGATATTGTCCATGAAAAAATCATAAAACCTCTTGGTGTAACTCCACAGAATATAGACGAATGGTCGCTTCACCAGGGCGGAATGCCGATACTCATACGCTTTACCGAACCTGAAATTCTTGGACTCAGCGAAGAGCAGATAAGCCGCTCGAAGTCGATTTTCGAAAAATACGGAAATTTCAGTTCACCAAGCGTTATGTTCGTTCTCGAAACATGGTTCAAAGACGAAAACCGCCCGCTCAAAGACGAAAAAACGAGAGGCTGCGCGATCTCTTTCGGTGCCGGCTACTTCATGGGCGGCATGACTTATCACTGGTCGAAAAAATAATGAGGATAAACAGATTTCTTGCACTTTGCAAAGTGGCATCCCGGCGTAAATCGGAAGAACTCATAACTGCCGGAAAAATCAAAATAAACGGACGAACAGCGGTTCTTGCTGACGAAGTCGACGCTGAAAAGGATGTCGTTGAATATAACGGTAAAAAATTAGTAGTTCCAATCAGTTATGATTATTTTCTTTTGAATAAGCCGTCCGGCGTTATTTCTGCTGCAAGCGATGACAGAGGACGCAAAGTTGTCACTGATTTTCTTCCTGCCGGATCTCACGCTGTTCCTGTCGGAAGGCTTGACTTCGATACGACAGGTGTTCTTCTGCTCACGAATGACGGCGAACTTGCATACCGCCTGACACATCCTTCTTTCGGTGTCCGCAAGATCTACCGGGCAAAAGTTCTTGGCGATTTCACAGCGGAAAAGGCTGAAAAAATGAAGTCGGGAATTACAGTTGAAGGCGTATTGATGCAGGCGGAAGCTGTTTCCATAACATCAAAGCGCGGCAGGATTTCAGATGTCACTGTTTCTCTTCACGAAGGGAAAAAGCGCGAGGTCAAAGAGCTTTTCAAGGCTTTGGACTGCCGTGTTCTGGAACTTGAAAGATTTGCTTTCGGAAACATCACCTGCCGCGGACTCAAGTCCGGCGAAATCAGAAGACTGACAGAAGAAGAAGTCCAGTATTTATATAAATTGACAGGACTTTCGGGAAAAAATTAACCTCGAAATTTCGAAATATTGAGATATCGAAATATCGAATGTCGAAATATCGAAGTTACTTTATTTTTTTAGCCGCTCTCTGTTTGATTACGTTTGAAACATTGCGGCTTTTCGCGATGTTTTTCAGGTCGTTCATCCTTATCGTTTCAAGAAGCATGAGCGCTGTTTTCATCGGAGTTTTCGGGTTGTTTACGAGGGCGAGTTTGACGGCATAGCTTTTGCTCAAAGCTTTGTTTGAAGCGATGTAGCTTATCGCGTCAAGTGACGACGAAGGATCTCCGGCAATCGAAGCGACTTCTTTGTCGGTGATTCTGGCGTTTCCCAAAACTGCCATGACGATCTGTTTGCGCGGATCTTTGATGAGGATTTTTCTGACTTCGAGGTTTCCGAGCATCGCGACTTTGATTTTCTGACCGACATTCATGTCTCTAAGCGCTTCCGCAATGGTTTTGCGCTGTTCAAGCATATCGTCGGCACTCAATCCATCGAAAGCCGTCTCCGAAGTAAGGAAGTCGGGAAAATCGAAAATCGTGTCTTCGAGTTCGACAACGTTTTCATCCTTCTCTTCTTCTTCTCCTTCTTCCGTCTGTGTCTCATCGAGCTTATACTCTTGTTCCGCAGCTTCCATTTCGGCGATTTTTTCTGCGAAATAGGAGAGCTGTTCTTCGTAAAGAGAGATCAGAACGTCGCTGATTGCTGAGAGAAGTGATTTGAAATCCTCTTTCTGCGGAAGAGTGAATTCGACGAAATCTTTGTGTGTTACCAGCGTTGTCCAGAAAGTCCTGTCGTTTGTTGCCAGAAACTCAAGTACCCAGTTCCTTTGAAGTTTTCCGGTCATAAGAAGAGAAATTATGATTGAAGAATCTCTTCTTTCGCCGGCAAGTTTTGTGAGTGTTCTGACCGAGTTTTCGGGAATTTCGGGCGAAATGATCTTTTTTATTTCATTTGATTGGGTAAATCTCAGTTTTTCGATTGCTGCTTTCTGTACAGCTTCGTCTTCATCACCGCAGAAAAATATCAGCGCCTTCAGAAATTCACTCGCAGTTAACGGCAGAAGTCCGTTTATTACCGCAAGTTTCTGAGGTGTTGATGTCGCTTGTCTCCACATAAGAAAATCTCCTAAAACAGATTCAGATTATTCTAGTATTTCAAGAATATTAGCGCTATAACCGTCCTCACCGTCACTTACCTGGCTTGTTCCTCCTTTCCCTGCTGCTTTGCGCTTGCATTTTATGTTGCTCGGAAAAACAGTGCTTTTAACAGTAACTATGCATATTGTCGGACCGCCGCCGCCGCCGCCGCCTTTGCCGCCGATGCCGCCGTATCCGCCGTCTCCGCCCCAGCCGCCGCAGCCGCCGTCATCCTGTTCGCCGCTTCCGCTGTACGGACCGCCTTCTCCGCCTTTGCCGGGCAGGCCGATACCGCCGCCCTGACCGCCTTTTCCGCCGTTTCCGCCGATACCAGTCTGGAAAGTCGGCTCGTCAAGATAAATGTTTGTAGAAGAAACAGCTATGAGCGAAATACTTGCGCCGCCGCCGCCGCCGCCCTGACCGCCTTTTCCGCCG
>JAGCNV010000103.1 GCA_017645765.1 bacterium
CCGATTACCCCGAACCTTTGAGGTGATGATTACGTCATGGAACCACCTGATCCCATCCCGAACTCAGAAGTGAAACATGTCAGTGCCGATGATACTGCGGTCAGTGGCCGTGGAAAAGTAGGTCGTCGCCTCATTTTTTTTATCATCAAAATAATCTGAATTTGAATAATTAATAGCGCAAATTAGAAGAAAGCCATGAGGCTTCCGCTGAAGGCGACTGAAAAATAGTGCCCTTGAGCTCTTTAGTGTCTTTGGCGTTAGGGGGTGTTTAGAAGGCTGGTGTCTAGAATCTAGCGTGTCATGGACCGCTAAGGACTTTAGATTCCCTAGACTCACTAGATTCCTTAGATTCTTTATACTCTTTGCTGGATTTGATAAGAACTTAGGCCTAAGACTTGAATTTCTTTGGATTATTTGTTGTATTTGTAGATGTAGATTTTATTGCCTTCGTAGAGTGTTACGATGATTTCGTTTTTGCCGTCACCGTCAAGGTCTACGATCTGCATGCCGCCTGCTTGACCGAATGAGTCTGCAGCATTGACTGTTGCTCCAGCCTCTCCGTCAAGTGTGTGCTGAGTGAAAGTTCCTGGCGGGTTTTGCTCAAACCAGAATACGCGGGAGTCGCCGTCACCGCTGACAACAAGGTCGATAAGACCGTTGCCGGTAATGTCTCCGTAGCCGAAAAGTCCTGGAGCAGCCTGATTGCCGGTCAAAGGATTTCTCGATTTGATGTCGGTTGCGATGTTTTTCTTTGTCCATGGCTGTGTGGGATCAGCCGGAATGTCAAATATGAAAACCCCTTCTTTCGGACCGTTCGGGGTATCCGTCGTATTGACGTGGTTTACACCCACCGCTCTTCTTACGCCGTCGCCGTAAAGGTCATCAATGATTTCAAGCATGAAACTTTCGCCAGATTCGTTGTCAATGATATGTTTTGTCCAGTTTTCAATGTTATCCGTCTGTTCGAACCAGATGAAACTGCCGTTTGTCGTTATGTTTGAATTGAAATACTGTGCTAACGCAATATCTTTTTTGCCGTCACCGTTGAGGTCTAAAAATCTCGGAAAAGGACCGCCGTTTCCGCTTGAGATCACTCTTGCCGTTGTCTCGAATTTATCGGCTGTATCGGTGCCTTTCAACCACATAAGACGTTCGTCCTGAGCACCGATTGTCGGTTTTTTGCTTGCGTTCGTGAGGATGTCGGTTATACCGTCACCGTCGATATCGACAAGTGAAACATCGAAGAAGAAATGGTCGTTATTTGTTATGATTTCGTGTTTTGTCCACTGGTTTCTCTTGCAGGTTCCTTCAAGCCAGAAGATGTTTCCGCAATTTACAAGACATGCAAGGAATCCGCTTGGAGAGACTATATCTTTTATTCCGTCGCCGTTGACATCAGCGACTTTTACGGGGTGCGGGAAGCTGATTCCGTTATCGCCGCCGATATTCAGCGTCTCTTTTATCCACTTACCAAGTTTGCCGGTTCCCCAGTAAATATCATAGTTTCCTGACAATGACGGACCGTACTGGGCGACGATCATGTCGAGATAACCGTCGTTATCAAGGTCGTCAACCGTGACGAATGCCGGTTTGTTCGGATCTGCGTCAGCTGTAAATCTTTTAAAGTTAGTGTCTACGGGAATTACCGCTTCTTCGCTGCCTGTTTCGGTACCTGATTTAGGCGATGTGTCTTCTTCACATTCAGAACCCGGGTTTGTAGGATCGGTGGGGTCAGTTGGATTTGTAGGATCGGTGGGTTCCGTCGGCTCTGTCGGATTCGTCGGGTCTGTCGGATCAGTCGGGTTTGTGGGCTCTGTCGGATTTGTCGGGTTCGTTGAATCAGTCGGATCGGTGTCTGTTGCATCAGTTGGTTCGTTATCTGCTGTCGTGTCGGTATCGCCGGAATCGGAATCTTTTGAGTCACCGCAGCTGACAACAAACGCAAGAGCCAGAATCAAAAGAGGAATCGCCAAAAACGTTTTTTTCATTTTAAGCCTCCGATTAAGTGGATAACAAAAAACATAAATAATTAGTATTAAACCAGCAAGCAAAGAGATTGTAGAGGCAGAAAATGTAAAATCAAGTAAAAAACAGATTATTTGTTTATAAAAGATAAACGGCTACTTGTGCTCGTTGAGTGTTGTTGTAAACGGATGTGCAGAAGAATCGTTGATGAGTGCTTCGTACAGTGTTTTGCCTTTGAGTGTCGAGTTGAAGAATGCTGTCATAAGTCCGCCTGTGTATTTGATGAACTTCTGGTTCAGTTCAGCATTGCCGCTTCCTGTGCAGCCTGAGCAGGTGCTGCCGCAGGATGAAAGATCTTCGGGGTCAACCATGTCGGCATGACCTACGCCAGCTGCGATGATGTGGTGACTCGGTGACGGATAGCTTGCATAAAAATCGGTGCTGTTTTCACCTGACGGAGCGCATGCTGAGTAGCCGCTGCGTCCTTTTTCGGTTCCCAGGAACATGGAAGGAAGAGTCGCGCGGTTATTGTAGCACTTGCTTCCGTTGAAGTAGTATCCGCCTAAAATTTCGCACTTTTCCTGAGAATCTATCGTTGCATTTATGCATGAATCCAAAGACCATGTTCCGCCGAAGGCCAGACAGTGTTCTTCTGAAATCGCTTCGATCGTGATTATTGATTCTGCATCATACGAAGATGCTGACTGTGTCGAATCAACTGGATCAACGCCGAAAAAACCTTTCAGCATTGTCATTTCGCTGTAGTTGGTAACGCGGCTTGAGACTTTTCCTCCGCGTCCGTGCCCTGCAACGCCGAAGTGTTCGATGTCTGCGGTAACTGAAACTTTTGACTGGATATTTTCCACGAGCCATGAAATAAATGAAACAACTTTCCCGGCTTCCATTATCGAACTTTGCCCGTTGATTTTTTTATGATCGGACTTGCTTGAAACTACGATAAAACCGTGCGATGCAAGATGAGTGAGCATCTCATCGTAATAATCTTTTTTATAAAGGAAATCGTGCTGGAAGTGGACGACCGGAATGCTGCCCAAAGCATTTTTCGGTTCGTAAATCCTGAAATCTCTCGGTGCGCCGTCTGTGCCTGATGCGACATCGGTTATTTTGACTTCGTAAGGTCCAATATTAAAAACATCAGCTAAATCAGTGGGTTCCGTTGGCTCGGTTGGTTCAGTGGGTTCAGTCGGCTCGGTCGGTTCCGTAGGTTCGGTTGGCTCAGTCGGTTCCGTAGGTTCGGTTGGTTCAGTCGGCTCAGTGGGTTCGGTTGGTTCAGTGGGTTCCGTAGGCTCGGTTGGTTCAGTCGGCTCAGTTGGTTCAGTGGATTCAGTTGGCTCAGTTGGTTCCGTAGGCTCGGTCGGTTCGGTGGATTCAGTGGATTCAGTGGATTCAGTGGATTCAGTTGGCTCAGTAGGCTCGGTCGGTTCGGTGGATTCCGTTGGTTCAGTAGACTCAGTTGGTTCGGTCGGATTTGTGTCGCCAGTATCGACAGGCTGACTGGAGTCTGTATCCGCTGCAGTCGTATCGACAGAATTGGTGTCGACATCATCAATCAAATCTGAAACTTTTTTACCGTCGCAGCCTGCAAACAGGAAAATCAGAATCGGAATAAGCAGAAAAACTTTTTTCATTTCAAACCTCATTGAGAAAAACAACAAACTAAAAGCGGATGATTTTAAGTGTCGAATTGTAAAAATCAAGTGAAATTAAAAGTTCGATTTTATTGATTATTTGTGTTCTACAACGGTCGTTGCAAAAGGATGGGTCGAAGAGTCGTTGAGAAGATCTTCAAACTCTGTTTCGCCTTTAAGCGTCGAGTTGAAGAATGCAGTCATAAGTCCGCCTATGTAGCTGATTAACTGGCGGTTAAGATTTGTGTCACCGCTGCTTACGCATGCCGAACAGTATGTGCCGCAAGCAGAAACATCGTCAGGATCGACCATATCTGCATGACCGACTCCTGCAGCAATTGTGTGGTGGCTCGGCGAAGGATAGCTTGCATAGAACTTTGCGCTGTCAACACCTTCTGGAGCACAATTCTGTCCAAGATATTTCTCCTTTCCCTTTTCAGTTCCCAAAAACATTGATGCGCCGGTGAACTGAACCGGATCGTTGAGGCTTTCCGGATCTTTACTTTCCTGCATTTTCGCAGCAGCATCAACGGGATCAACACCGAAGAAACTCTTTGCAATCGTAGGATCAATATTGAGAACGCGGTTCGTAACTTTTCCGCCGCGGCTGTGACCCGAAACGCCGAAATTTTCAAAATCTGCGGTTACGGTAAGATTTGCCTGAAGATTCTGCTTAAGCCAGTTGATCAGACTGACGACTTCCGCAGCTTCTTCAATGGATGTGTCACCGCCGATACCCACCACAACACCGTGATCAGACTGGCTTGAAACAACAATAAATCCGTGAGATGCCAGATGAGTCAGGAAATCGTCATAGTAATAATCCTTATACATAAATCCGTGCAGGAAGTGGATTACAGGAACAGGACCTTCAGCGCCTGTCGGTTCGTAGATTCTGAAATCTCTCGGCGCATCGCTCTTATTCGATTTTATATCGGTTATAGCGACAGAATACTGACCCAAATTGAAAACGGAAAATTCTTCAGAAGGATCATCAGTCGGTTCTGTATTGGTCGGATCTTCAGGAACGGATGAGTGACATCCGCTTATATCCCAACCGGAGCAGTCGTCATTGCAGATTGCATATCCGCCGGTATAGCTGGGATCAATTTCGCTGCATTCCATTGCGTTGCCGTCGCAGATTTCACCTTCGTCAAGATTTCCGTTTCCGCAGTTCGAAGTTGTATCAGCAGGTTCCGTATCATTTTCATTGTCTGCGGTAGTATCAGTGTCTTCAATTTCAGTCTCGGTGTTGTCGTCAGTTCTTGCCAACTTCAATGTCGGACTGCTGCAACCTGCCAGAAAAATAAGCAAGAAAATTGAGAAAATGCAAAACGCTTTTTTCATTGCATACCTCCAAATTACCACAAAAAACGTAATATTTTAGACGAAAACGAAATAAAGTAAAGATGGATTTTTGTTGAGCTGCAGCATCGTTAAAATGTCGGCAGGATGCTGAATTTTCTTGCAATAAATTGAGAAAAGAATAAAAAAATCGCCGTTAAACGTCATGTTGACAATTTTTGGGGGAGGAAAGTTTGAATTTCAAGACTTTTAAAAAAGGCGGCGTTCATCCGCCGGCAAACAAGATAAGTGCTGGAGCACCGATTGAAGCAGTCGAGCTTCCGAAGAGGGTGACGATTCTTCTTTCTCAGCACATCGGTGCACCTGCGGCTCCGGTAGTTCAAAAGGGTGACAAGGTCAAGGTCGGCACTCTGATAGGTCAGGCGGGCGGTTTTGTTTCGGTCAATATCCACTCTTCGGTAAGCGGAACCGTTTTTGCGGTCGATACCGTCAAAGATCCGGGCGGATTTGCTTCCAAAGCGGTCATCATCGATGTCGATGAAGCCGACGAATGGGAAGAAAGCATCATCAGAACCCCTGAACTCATCCGCGAGATCAAGGCTACTCCCGAAGAAATCGTCGCAACGATGAAGGAAATGGGAATTGTCGGAATGGGCGGCGCGTGTTTCCCGACTCACGTAAAATACACGATTCCTGAAGGCAAAAAAGCAGATACGCTCATCATAAACGCGGTAGAATGCGAGCCTTACCTCACAGCTGACCACAGGATCATGCTCGAAAGGACTGAAGAGATCCTGGTCGGCGTCGAGATCATGAAAAAGGCGCTCAAGATTGACACCGCTTTCATAGGGATCGAGGCGAACAAGCCCGACGCGATAGAAAAAATGGAAAAGGCGGTCAAGGATTTCCCGGGAACAGTCGTTCAGCCGCTTATGCTGAAATATCCGCAGGGTGCCGAGAAACAGCTTATCAAGGCGATCCGCAACCGCGAAGTGCCGTCGGGCAAACTTCCGCTTGATGTCGGATGTGTTGTTGACAACGTCGGAACGGCTCTCGCTATTTACGAAGCTGTGCAGAAGCACAAACCTCTGCTTGAAAGAGTCGTCACCGTTACCGGCAAAAAGCTTGCGAAACCTGCGAACTACCTTGTCAGAGTCGGTATTCCGGCAAGCGTTCTTATCGAAAAATCGGGCGGAATCCCCGAAGGAACCGGTAAAATAATTTCCGGCGGACCGATGATGGGAAAAGCTGCCGTTTCAGCCGAATTTCCGATCACGAAAGGAACGAGCGGCGTTCTTCTGCTTGACGAAAACGAGGCGAAAAGGCACGAAGTCCAGAACTGCATCCGCTGTGCTAAGTGTGTTGCGGCATGTCCGATGGGACTTGAGCCTTTCCTCTACGAAAAACTTGCAGAGAAAGGAAGATGGGACGATCTCGATGTCCTCAACGTAACCGACTGCATCGAATGCGGCTGCTGCAGCTACACCTGCCCGAGTGCGCGTCCGCTGCTCGACTACATCAGGCTCGCAAAGGCAAATGTCGGAAGAATCAGAAGAGAAAGAGCTGCTAAAAAATAGGAGGCAAAATGAATAATCCGAAAGTTTCTCTCTCGCCGCATGAAAAAGGTCACTTAACCACGAACAGGATCATGTGGCTTGTCTGCGCCGCGCTTATACCTTCCTTTATTTCGGCTCTTTACAATTTCGGAATAAGGGCGCTCGTCGTTGTTGCGGCTTCGCTTGTTTTCTGCGTAGGTATTGAATACCTGATCCAGAAGTTCCTGCTTAAAACCAAAGTCACGGTCTGCGACGGTTCAGCCGCTGTTACGGGACTTCTTCTTGCCTTCAACATGCCGAGTTCGATCCCGCTCTGGCAGCTTTTCATCGGTGCTCTGGTTGCTATCGGCATCGCGAAAATGGCTTTCGGCGGTCTCGGTAAAAACCCGTTCAATCCGGCGCTTGTCGGCAGAGCTTTCCTGCTCATCAGCTTCCCGGTTTCGATGACGACCTGGCCGCAGCCCGGTATCACGCGCTTCGTCTGGAACGTTGATGCGATGACGGCAGCGACTCCGCTCGGCAACATCAAACTTCACGCTTTCAGCCAGCTTCCGGCTTACTGGGATCTTTTCATCGGAACGATCGGCGGTTCTCTCGGTGAAACGAGTGCGCTCGCGATACTTCTCGGCGGACTTTTCCTTATCTACAAAAAGATAATTTCGTGGCATATTCCTGTATTTTTCATTGCTACGATCTTTGTTTTCACCGGCATTGCATGGCTCGTAAATCCTGAAGCGTTCGTAAATCCGCTTTATCATATTCTCGGTGGCGGCGTCATGCTCGGAGCATTCTTCATGCTCACCGACATGGTAACGAGTCCTATGGATCCGAAAGGTCAAATTGTTTTCGCGATCGGTGCAGGCATCATCTGTTCGTGCATCAGGCTTTGGGGTGCATATCCCGAAGGATGTATGTTCTCGATCCTCATCATGAACGCGTTCGTTCCTCTTATCGACAAATACATCAAACCGAAAAGATTCGGTAGCGAGGTCAACTATGGCGGATAAGAAAAAACTCGAAAGTTCGTTCAAAAATATGCTCATCGTTCTTGC
>JAGCNV010000104.1 GCA_017645765.1 bacterium
CGGTCTTTATATTTTCTACATCTTTGTCGGAAATTTTTATATCGAACTCGTTCTCGAGTTCCATGACGAAATCGGTGATGTCTATAGAATCAGCGTTGAGATCCTCCTGAAAACACGAAGTTTCCTTCACTTCGATATTTTTCTTCGGAACAAGTTTTTCTTTCGCCAGCTTTATGACTTTTTCCAGAATTTCATTTCGTTCCATTTTATCCTCCAAGTTTCATAATACCCAAAAACGACGCGCTTTTTTAACCGTTACACAAAAATTGTCAAATTTCCGCTGAAAACCATGTTAATTTATTTGTTTTCTACGCTCATGACGGTTGTTATTCCGTAGTGGTCGGAGACGGAATAGCTTGTTTTCGTCTGATGTTCTTTGTCGAAATCAGTGAATTCGTTCAGGAAAATTCTTTCCGATGAAAATTCGTAGCCCTTTTTCTCTAAAAAGAAGATGTGATCGGGAACAGATTCGGGCGCTTCGTCCGAAACAAGCGGATTTTCCGGGCAGCGCGTGCAGTCGAGTTCCTCTTTGGGCTCGACATCGAAATAGGGGTCATACCAGCCGTTTTCTTCGAGAAGTGCGATCGGAGCGGGGTTGTTTTCGCGGATGTTTCCGGCTGCAAGATTGCCGTCGAAATCACCAAGGATTATGCGCTGAACGACATCTTCCTGCACCGGAATTTCGAGAATCTGTCCGATCTGCGTCAGCTGTTCGTCTTCCCAGCTTTCGCCGAAGCCGTCGTAATCCGTCTCAGTTATGGGAGAAAGGCCTGTGCAGATAATTTGTAATCTGCCGATACCGTCTTTTTCGACATTTGCCGCAACAGCTGGTCTCATTCGGCCGTAAGATCTTAATTTGACAGGGGTTTTGTTGGACATCGGAAGTTTTGATGCGAGAAGGACTCCGCTGTTTCCCGAAAATTCGTATTCAAGTCTTTTTGCAGGAATCCTTGTATCCTGCAGGCATGTTTCAAGGATCTCCTGATAATTACCGTTTGCAATGGCTTCGACTCCGTTTCCCAACATGCAGTTCCGGCACTCTCCCGAAAGTTCAAGGAACGATTGCCAGCAGTTCTGCACGATGCATGCCGCGTCGTAATCGGAGCAGTTTGTCATAACGCATGAAATTATGGGCGAAAGATCTTCCATGGTGCATGACGCCGGTATCGTCTGTGCCGCAGTGTATTCTAGATCTTCGTCTTCATTGCTCGTCTTCGCGTAGAGTGCGTAATCGTATCCGTAGTCGTTTTTCAGCATATTCCGGACTTCGTCGATTACTTTCACTCCTTTTTTGTTCTGTCCGTAAAGATCCTGAATACAGAGAATATCGCTCGAGTTTTCGGCTAAAACAGTTCTCATTTTCTGGAATCTTTTGCCTTTAAATGCGAGGTCGTCAGTCATTTTCGCGTTGAAAGTCGTAAGCGAGAGCATTCTGTCGCTTGTCTCGAAACCTTCGATGTTGTTGCTGCACGAAACAAGCGCAAATGTGGTGAACAGCGCCGCAAATATGCAGATTTTAAGACTTTTTTTCATTTTCACCTCGTTTATCAATCATAGTAAAGTGCTTTTACGATTTCGCTGAAGGTCGTAACGCCGTCAGCAAGTTTGCGGATAGCCGCCTCTTTTAAAGTCATCATTCCGTCCATAACAGCGTTGTTTCTGAGCTCTTCGGTTGTTGCGCCCGATGAAATCAGAGAACGCATTTTTGCCGTTACCGGCATATATTCGACTATCGCAGTTCTTCCTTTGTAGCCGGTAAAGCGGCATTTTACGCATCCTTCGGAATC
>JAGCNV010000105.1 GCA_017645765.1 bacterium
GCCTACTGCTGCCAGAGTCTTCGTGATCGCTGCCGTCAACGTCGTTTTGCCGTGGTCTACGTGACCTATCGTACCGATGTTTACATGCGGTTTGCTTCTTTCAAATTTCGCTTTTGCCATTTTTTCCTCCTAAGTTAGAAAGTTATCCCAAATTTTTGTTTCTTAATATTATCAGGAATCTCCCTGTAGTGGGAAAATTCCATCGTAAACGTTCCTCTTCCCTGCGTCTGAGATCTCAGGCTCGTCATATATCCGAACATTTCGGCAAGCGGAACTTCGACATTGATTATTCTGATTCCGCCCGCAGCATCTTCAAAGCCGATAATTTCAGATCTCTTTGCCTGAAGATTGCCCATAACATCACCCAAATATTGTTCTGGAACATTGATTTCGACTTTCATGACAGGTTCAAGGATCTTCGGACTCGATTTTTCCTCAGCATCTCTAAAACAGTTGAGCGCCGCGACTTTGAATGCCATTTCAGAAGAATCGACTTCGTGAAAGGAGCCGTCAACCAAAGCCACATGAACGTCAACCACCGGAAAACCGTATCTTCCTCCGAAAGCAGCCGTCTGAACGCCTTTTTCTATTGCGCCGACGAACAGCTTCGGAATAATCCCGCCTTTTGTCTGATCTTCGAAAACAATGCCTGAACCTGCTTCAAGCGGCTCGAACTCCATGACAACGTGTGCATACTGTCCTTTACCGCCCGTCTGCTTTACAAGCCTGTGTTCCATTCTGACAGGTTTCGAGAAAGTTTCTCTGTAACTTACCATCGGATTTCCGACATGGGCGTCGACCTTGAATTCCCTGCGAAGTCTTTCGACAAGAACCTCAAGATGAAGTTCACCCATTCCGGAAATGATGATCTGACCCGTTTCGGTGTCTGCGTTGACTCTGAAACTCGGGTCTTCTTTGGCGAGCTTCTCAAGCGAGAGAGCAAGCCTTTCTTCGTCCGCTTTTGTCTTCGGTTCGATAGCGATGCTGATGACAGGTTCCGGAAAAGTGATCTTCTCGAAAAGGAACGCATCGTGCTTCTGGCAGAGCGTCGAACCAGTCGTAGCATACTTAAGACCTACTATCGCGCCGATGTTTCCGGCGGAAATCGAATCAACATCCTCTCTCTTATTGGCGTGCATTCTCAGAAGCCTGCCTATCCTCTCAACCTTGTCGGAAAGAGGATTGTAATACTGCTGACCGACTTGAAGTTCGCCGCAGTAGACACGGACAAAACTGAGTTCGCCGACATAAGGATCGGACATTATCTTGAAAATCAAAGCACCGGGGAAAGAATCCGTCGGTTTGACGAATTTTTCCGACTCGTCTTTGACGGAAGTAACCTTTATCGGAGGAACATCGACCGGAGATGGCAGATAGTCGACAACGGCGTCAAGCAGAAGCTGGACACCCTTGTTTTTGAAAGAACTGCCGCAAAGGACAGGGAAAATCGAATTGCTGATAACGGCTTTACGCAAAGCAGCGCGGATTTTCGCGGGTTCTATCGGAGCACCTTCAAGGAAGAGAGCCATGATCTCTTCATCGTAGTCCGAAAGAGCTTCAAAAAGTTTTTCGCGGCACTTTTCAACCGTCTCGCGGTATTCTTCGGGAACCGACTGCTCTTCTCTGAAAACTGCGCCCAAAACATCGCTGTCGTAGTAGCGCGTCGTCATGTTGATAATGTCGATGATCCCGCAGAACGAATCTTCTTTTCCGACCGGAACCTGCACAGCAACCGCATTTGCACCAAGTTTCGTCTTCATCATTTCGATGACGTGGAAGAAATCGGCACCCGTGCGGTCCATTTTGTTTACGAATGCAAGTCTCGGAACTTTGTATTTGTCTGCCTGTCTCCAGACCGTTTCGGATTGAGGCTCGACACCGCTTACCGCGCAGAAAACAGCGACCGCACCGTCGAGAACTCTAAGTGAACGTTCGACTTCGATAGTGAAATCAACGTGTCCGGGAGTGTCGATAATGTTGATCCTTTTTTCGCGCCAGTAACAAGTCGTCGCAGCAGACGTAATCGTGATGCCTCTTTCCTGTTCCTGATCCATCCAGTCCATGACTGCGGTTCCCTCGTGGACTTCGCCCATTTTGCGGGAAACACCCGTATAGAAAAGTATTCTCTCGGTAGTAGTCGTCTTACCGGCATCGATGTGCGCCATGATACCGATATTGCGGATATCTTCGAGAGCTATGTGCTTTTCAGCTGCGGACATGGACTGAACTGCCTCCGATTACCACTTGAAATGAGCGAAAGCCTTGTTTGCTTCTGCCATTTTGTGGGTATCTTCTTTTCTCTTGAAAGAGTTTCCTCTTTTGTTGAAAGCGTCGTCGATCTCGCCTGCAAGTTTGGCTGCCATGCCTTTCTCGCTTCTTTTGCGGGAGAACATGATCATCCATTTCATGCCGATCGCCTGGCTGTTTTCAAGAGAAATCTCGGTCGGAACCTGATAGGTCGCGCCGCCGATTCTCGTCGATTTAACCATTACCTGCGGTCTGATGTTGTCGAGAGCGGCCTTGAAAATGTCGACCGGATTCTCTTTTTTGTTCTGAGCAGCAGTTTCAATAGCATCATAAACTATTGTTTCTGCTACACTTTTCTTACCGCGAAGCATGATTTTGTTGATGAATTTCTGAAGAAGGACATCTCCGTATTTCGGATCTGCCGGAACTTCTCTTTTTGAAACGCATTTTCTTCTTGGCATTATTCAACTCCCTTAATTACTTCGGTCTCTTAGCGCCGTATTTCGAACGGCTCTGTTTCCTGTTATTGACACCTGACGTATCGTTCGTGCCTCTGACGATGTGATAACGAACGCCGGGGAGGTCTTTGACCCTGCCGCCTCTGACGAGAACAACGCTGTGTTCCTGAAGGTTGTGACCTTCGCCGGGGATGTAGCAGGTAACTTCGAAACCGCTTGTCAGACGGACTCTGGCAACCTTTCTGAGAGCTGAATTAGGCTTTTTCGGGGTTGTGGTGTAAACACGTACACAAACACCCTTTCTCTGGGGACATGATACAAGTGCCGGGCACTTGCTTTTGTTCTGCTGGTCCTTACGACCTTTTCTTATTAACTGATTAATGGTCGGCATTTCTAAACTACTCCTAATATTACCATTACCAAAAAACCGCAGGCATTGTATGGAGGGAAGTACCATTGTCAAAGATTTGACGATTTTTTGCCGTAACACAATGATTTCACTGATATTTTTCGGAAGGCAAGTTTTTTTGTTTTTTTCTTTTTTCTCATTTTTCGTTAATTTTCACCTTCACAAAAAATCCAATTAAATGAGGACAAAACAAGAAATTTTCAAGAAAGTTCCTTTGACATCAGAACAGCATTTTCGACAGGATCGCGGTAGTAGTTTTTTCTCAGACCGTTTTCAACAAAACCGTACTTTTTGTAATACGCCCGCGCCGGAAAATTTGACTCACGCACTTCCAAAAAAATATGCGAAATTCCGTTTTCCGCACACCAGACGAAAACTTCATCCATAAGTTCCGAACCGATTCCGTTTCTTCTCTGACTTTCCGAAACGGCGACTTCAAGAATTTCGGCTTCGTCGAGGACAGCTGAAAGAATCAAAAATCCGGCGAGCTTTTCTTTGCGCAGAACCGCAAAAACTTCGTGCTGCACCCTTTTATTGATGATATCTTCTATAAATAAAGAAGTGTTTCCGTGAAAAGCGGCATCACCGATTCGGGAAATTTCAAACCTTAATTCTGAAAGTAACGAAAAATCGAGAAGCATCTATTCAGCCGTTTTCTTTTTTCTGCCTCTTTTTTTAGGTTCTTCGGCAACAGGACTTTCCGCATTTTCGAAAAACGAACCCTGGACTTCTTCCGCAGGAGCAGCTTTCGGTTCTTCCTTTTTCGTTTCCGGTTTTACTTCGGGAACAATTTCCGGCTCGGTCGCTTTTTCGATTTTCACTTCCGCCGGTTCGACGACGTCTTTGATTTTTACGACTTTGTAGGTTTTCTGCGGAACGAGAACTTTTTCCGGAATTATCGCGCTGTCGCCGTTCGACGCATTTTCGAACCACGATTCGAAATCGACAAGTCCCTCCCCCGAAACAACGCGGCCGCTGTATTTTTCCTTGAACGCCGAAATCGTCTCTTCAAGTTTTTCCTTCTCTTCGCCGAGCGGAACAAGTTCCGACACGATCCTGACCTCGTAGTTTCCGGGATAAACGCGGTCGACTTTGTCGATATCGACTTCACCAAGATCGTTTTTGCCGACAACTTCAGTCGTGCCGTCAAGATACATCACGAAATAAACCATCTCTTTCCTCCATCTCAAAGATTTTATGAAATTCTTTCCCGTTCTTTCACCGAAAACTCCGCAGATCACGTTGTATTTGCAAAAAGTCGAATACGCATTGCAGTCCGACGACGCCTGTTTTTTCTTCGGGCAGTAGAGCTGCGCCAGTTTTCTTCTTTTGGCAAGCGATTTATTGAGTTCGATTATTTTCATATTCAGCGGACTTTCACGGAGTTCGATCCACTCAGGGAAAAAAGCCGTAAAAAGCTGCGGCTTCACAGAACAAAACTCCCGCGGACACGAAATACACTGCGAAAGATGGACTTTCGTTCCCTGCATAAGCCCGAAAAATCCGGGTTCTTCACAAACCGTCCAGCTGCTGTTCAGAAAATTCGCCATTCCAAACTCTAAAAAACGACCCGGATGAGTTTATCTGTCAGATTTTCAATTTCAAGAGATTTCAACAAAAATAACCTTTGACAAAAAAAACTGTTGCATTATTATTACCGGCGTTTTTTTGTAATGTATTTTTAACATTTTTCATTTTGAGGTGATTTAATGAGTAAAAAATTTCTTATTTTGGTTCTTTTGGCATTCCTCATGCCATTTGCAGCAGGCGCCAAAGCCATCGGTCCCAATGTATCTGTCTACCGCGACAAAGAATTGAAGTGGGAAGACGGAGCTTACGGTTATCACGTAATGTTCAAATCGCTCCTTGAAAACAAGGAAACCAATAACAAAGAAAAAGATGAATTTGGCAATGTGATCAACCCGCAGGGAGACACTTGCAAGGATTCCAGCACATACACGCTCGACATGAGCCACATCCCACCTGATGCGATCATCGAGGATGCTTACCTTGTCTGGACAAGTGCGGTTCCTGTCGCTAAGAAAAACGACCCGACAGACAACGAAGTTTCTTTTTCTTTCGTTTCTGATGACGGCACGATACAGCACTCCGATACGATAAAGGGAAAAAAGGCATACAAAGTAGCGGATGCAGGTGTCGTTTCATTTGAATTCGACGCTTACAAAGATACCGATGATCCTAACAAAAGCTGGTTTACCTACCGTGTAAACGTCCGTGATTTCTTCCAGAAGATCCAGGAAAAAGGCAGAGCCGGCGCAAAAGAAGGAGCATCTTTTTATGACGGATACTCCCTCATCGGAAACTATACTCTCTCCGGTCTTGAATGCGCCAACGACGAGGTTTACAAAGGTTCGACCGAAATGGTTGCGGACTGGTCGGTAATTCTTATTTATTCTTCAGTTAAAATCAGCCCGAAAAAAATCTACCTGTATGACGGCTTCCAGGCGTATTTCCATACTCTTTCCGAAATCAAAGTAACAGGCTTTGAATTTCCTATAGATCCCGAAATCAGAATCACGCTCGCTTCACACGAAGGTGACCCGGGACTCTTTGAACTCGAACCGGAAAGCGGTATTCTCGTTCCGGAAGGTATTCAGGTTCAGGGCGATCTGCCTGACTGGCTGCTTCTTTCAAATGAATGCAACCCGCCTGCCTACGGTAGCAACGGATTCATCAACTTAGACTACACAGAAATTTTCAACTCGATTTCTTCGGTTTACGGTTGGGATGAAACCAATCCCACCTGCATCGGAGGAATACCGCCTGTTTTTGAATTCGATAAGATCGAATACGGTATGGATGTCGACACTTTCATAATGGATTCATACACCGACGGTTCTTATGCCGCACATTTCCACAAAGGCGGACAGGAAATCAAGCTGAGAGTCGGCGCGAACCAGGATCAGG
The DNA here is from genome assembly GCA_017645765.1 of bacterium. GTDB lineage: Bacteria > UBP6 > UBA1177 > UBA1177 > UBA1177 > UBA1177. The sequence continues at coordinate 6,043 of JAGCNV010000105.1, forward strand.
TAATAACAAACTACATGATAGTTTCGGTTGATACGAAAGCTCCGCAGTTCGATATTCCTGGACAACCTGAAAAAGTCGCATGCACGCCTGCAAGCGATCGTTTCGATTCCACCGCTCTTGAAGGAAAGTGGTGTCAGAACGGTCTTGAGCACACTTTCGCACTCAGGATCCAGAACTGGGGAACCGATTCGACGAATGCCGTAACTGTTCAGGATACAATTCCGGCAGGTATGGAATATGTTCCAGGTTCGACAGAATATGCAACAAGCTTCAAAGTTGAAAACGGCAAAAAAATAGCGACCCGCTGGATGCCGATACCCGACAACGGCGGTTTCCCGCTTGAAACCGGCTTTAAAGTTACAGACTCACTCAATTTCTGCCCGGACGGCAGCGATTACCTTGCCTGCGAAGACATGGTAATGGTCCGCTTCAGAGCAAAAGTAAAAGGTGAAACACCGAAAAACCATGTAATTGAAAATACTGCCACATACAAAAGTGCAGGAGTCAATGACTACAAAACCAACCTCGGTATTCCTGTAAAACTCAGAATGATTTCGTCAGGCTGTGTAAATTCTCAGGATGCTGTTGATCTTTCAGACTGCGGCGGAGTAGGTGCTGCTGCATGTACGAAGAACGAAGACTGCGGCGAAGGATTCATCTGTGATGCTGCAAGCGGTGCATGTGTCGAAGATCCTTCAATGGTCAAATGCAACAACAGTGAAATTACGGCAAGCATCGGCAAAAACAGCCCGAACAGCAAGGTTATTTTCATCAGCAATCCTCAGACTGATCTGGTCATCGGTCAGCTCGAACTTGCCGGCAGCGGTGAAAACTGCTACATGAACCTTGAATCACTCAACCTCAAGTTCAGCATAAAAGACAACAACATCTCGATTTCCAACATTAAGATGTACAAAGACAACAACAGCAACGGTGTTGTCGATGCTGAAGACACCCTTCTTGCAACAGCTGAAGCGGTCGCTGATTCCGGATACGCATCTTTTTCACCTTCGAAACCTGAAAACATACTTTGGGACAACAAGAAGAACAACATCCTCTTCACGGTTGATGCAAGTTATACAGAAGGTGCCGTAATCCAGAACAGCGCAACATTCACGGCATTAGTCGAAAGCGACGGAGGAGTCTCTCTCTCCGGATCACCTGCTATCAAAGGTCTTCCGGTAGATTTCAGCACATTCCAGTTCGAACCTGCTGAAGGCTTCATCGTAACAAAAGGTCCGCACGATCCTGAAGTTCCGGCAAAATCGGAAATGAACAGATTCCAGGATGTACTTCAGCTCAGAATAACGGCAAAAGGTGCTGACGAAACGATCAAAAAGATGACGATCAAAGTTCCGAAATCCAATATGGTTTCTTTCGGCAACGGCATCAACAGACTTGCCGTTTACGAAGACACCGACAACGACGGCAAAGGTGACACTGAACTTGTTTCGACGACTTCTTTCGACGGAACGCAGAAACATCAGTTCACCCTCAATTTCGACGTTCCGAAGGATACCGACAAATATCTTACGATCAAAGCAGAACCTTCCCTCGGCGACGGGCAGATTTTCCAGATTCAGGTTTCGGCTATCTCGGTCAACAGCCTTGACGTTCTCGGTCTGCCGGTAGATTCAAGACCTTACGAATACTCATGCGACCCGAACCTTGAAGACTGCGGCGGAGACGGCGGATGCTCGATAGTTGCAGCTGAAGAGACTGACAACACTGCACTTTTCGCTGTTGTCGCAGCTCTTACACTTTTCCTTTCGGCGATCGCTTTCAGAATGAGAAAAAATTAATCCCCTAAAATTCCCTAATCCCTAAACACCATAAATTCCCTAAACTCCCTACTCCCCAAACTTTTCATTTGCATTTTCGGACTCTTTGAGTATAAAAGCGCGTTTTTAAGTTTTTTGGAAAAAATGATGTTTTTAACCGTTAATATTTGAATTTTTGGAGGAAAAAATGGCAGCAAAGAAATTCGTTTACTTCTTCGGCCCTCAAGGTTCGGAAGGAAACGCATCAATGAAGAACACTCTCGGCGGAAAGGGCGCCAACCTCGCCGAAATGTGCAACATGGAAATTCCGGTTCCCGCAGGTTTCACCATTGCAACCGATATGTGCACCGTTTACTATAAAAACGACAGGAACTATCCGCCTGAACTCGCAGAGCAGGTAGATGAAAACCTTAAAAAAATAGAAGAAGTTATGGGCAAAAAGTTCGGAGATCCGCAGAATCCGCTCCTTCTTTCAGTCCGCAGCGGCGCTCGTGCTTCGATGCCCGGCATGATGGACACGATTCTCAACCTCGGTCTTAACGAAAATACGCTTCAGGGACTTATCAAAACCGACAGTGATACCCGTTTTGCATGGGACAGCCTCCGCCGTTTCATGCAGATGTACGGAAACGTCGTTATGGGGATCAAAGGCGAGCACTTCGAGCACGCAATCACAACTCTCAAGGACAAATACGGCATCAAAAACGACCTCGAAATGACTGTCGAAAACCTGAAAGAGCTCGTTGAAGCGTACAAAACCATCGTCAAAGAGCAGACCGGAAAAGAGTTTCCGACCGATCCGAAAGAACAGCTCTGGGGCGCGATCGACGCGGTTTTCGGAAGCTGGATGAACGAAAGAGCTATCGTTTACCGCAAAATGAACGGCTTCTCCGATGACTGGGGAACCGCTGTAAACGTTCAGGCCATGGTTTTCGGAAACATGGGCAATGACTGCGCGACAGGCGTTGCTTTCACGAGAAATCCGGCAACAGGCGAACACGTTTTCTTCGGCGAATACCTCATCAACGCTCAGGGTGAAGATGTCGTTGCAGGTATCAGAACTCCGCAGCAGATCACTCTTTCCGGCAGCAGAAAATGGGCTGACGACCACAACATCAGTGAAGAAGAAAGAGCTTCGAAATATCCTTCGCTTGAAGAATATATGCCCGAAGTTTACGAAAATCTCTGCAACATCTACAAAAAACTCGAACTTCACTACCGCGACATGCAGGATATCGAGTTCACGATCGAAAACAGAAAACTCTGGATGCTCCAGACGAGAAACGGCAAAAGAACGGCTGCGGCAGCTGTAAAAATCGCTGTAGACATGGTTGACGAAGAGCTCATCACGAAGGATGACGCACTTCTCAGAGTCACTCCGGATCAGATCGACCAGCTTCTTCACCCGCAGTTCGTCAAAGAGAGCAAAAAGAGCGCAAAACTCATTGCGAAAGGTCTTCCGGCAAGCCCGGGCGCTGCAACAGGTCAGATCGTATTCAACGCTGAGGATGCAGCAGCTTGGAAAGCAAACGGTCTTGAAACAATACTCGTCAGACTTGAAACCAGTCCTGAAGACATCACCGGCATGGTCGCTGCAAACGGCATTCTCACCGGACGCGGCGGAATGACTTCACACGCTGCCGTTGTTGCAAGAGGCATGGGCAAATGCTGTGTCAGCGGATGCGGCGGACTCAACATCAGCGTTGACGAAAAGACGATAAAAGCAGGCGATCTCGTTCTTAAAGAGGGCGACTGGATTTCGATAGACGGCAGCACGGGCGAAGTTCTTCTCGGCAAGGTCGCGACAGAGACTCCGCGCTTCAACGAAGGATTTGAAAAGCTCATGAACTGGGCTGACAACCGCCGTATGCTCAAGATCAGAACAAACGCCGACACGCCGAGAGATGCCGCTCAGGCACGCAAATTCGGTGCTCAGGGAATCGGACTTTGCAGAACAGAACACATGTTCTTCGAAGGCGACAGGATCAAAGCTGTCAGAGAAATGATCCTCGCAGACGATCTCGAAGGAAGAAAGGCTGCGCTTGCAAAGCTCATTGGACACCAGAGAGACGACTTCTACGCGATTTTCAAAGAGATGCAGGGACTTCCTGTAACGGTCAGACTTCTTGACCCGCCGCTTCACGAGTTCCTTCCGAGCGAACCGCAGCAGATCAAGGAAATGGCTGAGATCATGGGCTGCTCAGAGGAAATAATCAACGACAAGATAAAAGCTCTTCACGAAATCAACCCGATGCTCGGTCTCAGAGGATGCAGACTCGGAATCACCCGCCCGGAGATCACCGAAATGCAGACGAGAGCCATTATCGAAGCTGCATGCGAACTCACAAAAGAAGGAATAAAAGTATTTCCCGAAATCATGGTTCCGCTTGTAGGTAACGTAACTGAATTCAAGTATCAGGAAAGAATTATCCGTGAAACCGCTGCAAAAGTCTTCAACGAGAAAGGCATCAACGTCGAATATCTTGTCGGCACGATGATCGAAGTTCCGAGAGGCGCTCTCACCGCTGACGAAATCGCTGAACACGCTGAATTTTTCTCATTCGGAACCAACGACCTCACTCAGATGTGCCTCGGTTACAGCCGTGACGATGCAAACAAGTTCATCTATCAGTATATCGACAAAGGAATCCTTGAGAAAAACCCGTTCCGCTCGATCGATCAGACCGGTGTCGGCCAGCTTGTTGAAATCGCGGCAAAACGCGGCAAAAAGGCAAGACCGAACATCAAACTCGGCGTATGCGGCGAACACGGCGGAGATCCGGCTTCAATAGACTTCTTCCACAGAGTAGGTCTCCAGTATGTCAGCTGCTCACCTTACAGAGTTCCTATCGCAAGACTCGCTGCGGCTCAGGCAGCAATCAACAACGATGTAGTCCGCCAGATCAAACAGACTGCCGAAGACGCTTACTCAAAAGCCGAAACCACCGCAAAAGATGTCTACAACACTGCGAAAGACGCATATTCAAAGGCTGAAAGCGGGCTCAAGAACTTCAAAGAAACCGTTGAAAACAGCGAACTCAAAAAGAGTGTCGAAGAAGGTGCAAAAAAACTTTTCGGCGACATTAAAAAGAAAATCAAAAAATAACCTCACCCTTTAATTCCCTCTCCAGCGTGGAGAGGGACATATCCCATTTAATTTATTGGTATTTTTTGTCGAAATGTCGTAATTTCGAAATTTCGATTTTCGAGGCGGCGAATCGAAATAATCGAAAAAAACACCTCCGCCGCTCCCTAAATTCCCTAAATTTGAGATTACTTCCTCAAATTGTTGATCCTTTCTTCAAGACCCGGATGTGTCGAAAAGATTTTGAAAAGAAAATTCGATTTCGGCGAATAAATGAACATGTGCGCCGTCGAAGCCGAAATTGCGCTTCCATGCTGCGCCTCTACGATCCTGTCCTCTGCACCAGAAATCCTGCAAAGAGCGTTGACAAGGTATTCGCCGCTTCCCATCAGCTTTCTGCTGTAGTCATCAGCCATATATTCGCGTGAACGGCTTATCGCAGCCTGAATCAGCATCGCGGCAACCGGAGAAAGAAGTGCCACGAAAATCCAGCCTATTGCGTTTCCGTCACGCCTGTCGCTTCCGCTGCCGCCTAAAATACCGAACCAGCGCGTCATCGAAGCGATCCACATGATAGCCGAAGCCATCGACGCAACTATCGTCTGAATAAGAATATCGTAATGTTTGACGTGTCCGAGTTCGTGTGCGATTACAGCCGCGACTTCATCGTGCGGAAGAGCATCCAGCAGCCCCTGTGTAACTGCAACGACCGCGTGTTTCGGGTTTCTGCCGGTCGCAAAAGCGTTTGGTTCCGCAATCGGAATAACGTAAAGTTTCGGAATTACAGGAAGTTCAGCTGCGTTTGCCAATTTGGTAAGAGCCTCGAAAAGCCATGCATGCTCCTGAGCATCCGCAGGCTGTGCGTGGTAAGCCGCAAGAACGATCTTGTCACTGAAAAAGTAGCTGAAAAAGTTGAAAGCAAGCGAAATTATGAAAAAAATGAACGCGCCGTCAGGCCCGCCGGTCATATAACCGACAAAAACCAGAAAAACCGACATCAGAACAATCAAAAATCCGCTTTTGATAATGTTGAGCATATAAACCTCCTTTTTCGCCGCAGCCATTTTTTGTCGATATTTCGTAATTTCGTAATTTCGAAATTTCGACATTTCGAGGCGGCGAATCGAAATAATCGAAAAAAACCTCCGCCGCTCCCTAAAATCCTTAGACACCCTAGATTCCCTAGACTCCCTAAACTCCTTATATTTCCCGAAAGTGAAAAAACAACCCGAAACCACTAAATAATTGCCTTTTTCGCCGCAAATATTAAAAATTCACGGTTTTTGGGAGTAAAAAATGGATTTAAAAGAAAAATTTCGGACAAATTTTAAAGAAATCATCGAAAAAACAGGTTTTTCAGGAAAAAATTTTTCGATCTTAGTCGCCTGTTCCGGTGGTGCGGATTCTCTCGCCCTTCTCTATTTTCTTCATGAAATAAAAAAGGATTTCGGTTTCACACTTGCGGCAGCTTACGTCAATCACAGGCTCAGAAATGAAGCGGATGACGAAGCCAAATTTGTTGACAAAATTTGTCAAGATCTTGAAATCACTTATTTTTCGCTTGAGTTTGAACCCGACTTCTGGGATTCTGACAAAAAAAATATCGAAGAACGGGCAAGACTCAAGCGCTACGAACTTCTATTTGATTTGGTAAAATCCAATAAATTCAACATGTTGGCAACAGCGCACCATCTTGACGACCAGGTTGAGACAGTTCTGATGCGCATTTTTGACCGCGGCACGGGTTTAAAAGGCTTAAGCGGCATAAAAACAATAAATTCAAGCTGCGATTTTTTATCGAATACACAAAACGGTGATTTTTTTGTAATTCGCCCGCTGCTGAATATCGCCAAACAAGAGATTTCAGCCTTCATGAACGGGCGACAATTTTTGTCAGACCCTTCAAATTATTACGAAAAATACCGCAGAAACTACTACCGTCACAAAATTCTGCCCGCCCTTGATTCTCTTCTGCCCGAAATTCCCTACAAAGAAAATATCGCGCGCCTCGCAGAAAACGCCGCACGCGAAAGCGAAATCATGCGCGAACTCATGGACGATTTTTGGCGGAATCTCACGGCAGAAAATGCCGAAAACACGATTTTCATTCCAAGAAATACAATAAAATCAAAAAGTTACGATTTCTGGCTTACAGCTTTTTCATATCTTTTTTCGTCAACGATTTTTGTCAGATCCGGTTTTCACCGATCACCGTCAACAAAAACTCTGCACGACATCGTCGATTTTATCTTCAAAACTGACCCGGGAAATGCCAGCTACAACCCGTTCGTGCTGGAACGCACGAAAGAAGGCGTAAAAATTCACCAATAAAATCGCCGTATTTCTGTAGAGACGTCATAATATGGCGTCTCTACTCCCTAAATTCCCTAAATTCCCTAAAAACAAAAAAGATGAGACGTGTCAGTAAGAGCTGGCTCGTAGAGCCTGAGGGGTCAGAACAGGAACGCCACGCAGGGCGTTCCCTACGGTGTAAATTCCCCTCGCCACACTGGAGAGGGATCAGGGGTAAGGTCAGAAGTCAAAAAAAAACCCCGCCGGAGCGGGGTTTGAAAAATCAAGCAAGGTCAAACTTACTTGGTGGTGTGGTTAAGGTTGAAACCTTTGTCCATGCAAGCTTTTCCCCAGTTGTTGGTTGCTGTGGTGTCGGTGTTCGGAACCTGATTAGCGTCAATTGCTTCTGCATAAGCGATTGAAGTAGCTTTTGCTACCGTACCACTTGCACACTGATCTTTTACATCAGTTGTGTAAGCATAGAAAGCTCCGCATGCCCACGGATCTGTTGCAGCTCCTGCAGTGGTGCCTTTGCAACCAGCAACATCAGAAGCAGTTTTGCCCGAACTGGTTTTGTAACCGATCGAGTTAATTAAAATTGCGAATTCAGCTGTTGATTTGCCGCCTTTGTCCGGATCTTCCTTCCAAAGGATCTGCATCTTTACAACTTCTTTAAGGTTGGTAGCAACCTCAGAAGTTCTCGATTTTTTGGTGTAGTCGCTGTACATAGGAATAGCAACTGCTGCAAGAATACCGATGATTGCGATAACAATCATGAGCTCGATAAGTGTGAAACCTTTTTTCATCTTTCTCTCCTTTTGATGAAATTAATAAAATAACGTCGTCTGACTATCAAACAACAAATTCCGATTGACATAAAGCAAAAAGCGTGCCAAAACTAATGCCCCGAACCGTGCTTATAAAAAAAATCACTGCTCATGCAGCCGGCACGAAAATCTGCGTGCAAAACTGTATCATTTATACCCAAAGCCCATGCAAAGTTGCCTATGCCGTTGTCTGCGCATGACATGGTTGCAGGATTGTCTGTGGAATAAGCGTAATAATTACTGCATGAATAAATATTCGTACTGTCGTTTGCAGTATTTGTTGAGCTCAGACACGCTTCCGGAGTCGAAGCAAAAGTGCCTTTGCTTGTTCTGACACCAATAGATGCTAGTCCGGTCGCAAATTTTCCGCCGCTGCCGGGATATTCCTTGTAAATAAACTGAAATTTAACAACATCCTTAAGAATTACCGGAACTTCCGATGCTTTTGCCTTTGAGTTGTAATTAGAGTACATCGGAATGGCGATTGCCGCAAGAATGCCTATCAAACCAATAACAATCATAAGTTCTATAAGTGTGAAGCCTTTCAATTTCATAACATAACACCATAAAAAAACACAAAAACCTGCCAAATCATGCAAATTTTATGCCAATTGACCTCTCTCCCTCATCTCCACGTAGAGACGTCGTACCATGGCGTCTCTGTAACGGCACCTTTGTAAAAAGATTGCACAAAAAAATTTTTTTCTTATAACACCAAAGGATATTTTAGGGGAAGAAATGACTGCGGAATATAAAAAGTTCGATGTTTTGAACGTGGATCTTGCCGGAGAAAACCTTATTGAAGCGGCTGCGGGAACGGGAAAAACCTATTCGATCGCGATAATGGTCCTCCGCTGGATTTTGAGCACGGATCACCCGGTCGATTCTGTTCTTGCCGTGACTTTCACGAACGCTGCGACCGCCGAACTCAAAGAGAGGATCCTCAATTTTCTTGAAAAAGGGCTCGAATTTTTCAAAAAACCGGAAAACTGCAAAGATGAAACTATAAAAAAAGTATGCAGCGGAATAACCGATAAAGAGAAAGCGGCCGCGAAACTGAAAAAAGCAATAAACGACTTCGACACCGCTTCGATATTCACGATTCACGGTTTTTGCCAGAAACTTATCAGGGAACACGCTTTCGAGCTCGGGATCGACTTCAAAATGGAATTTTCCGAAGATGCAGATCCCAAAGCGGATGCCGCGACGACTTTTTTCAGGCAGAATCTCGCGGACTGCGAAACGGAAGGACTTCTGGATGACAAAAAAAGCAGAGAAAAGATTTCCTTAAAAAAGCTGAAAGAGTTCATTTCAAAGGCGGGGCTCGGCATCGAAAACAAAAATATAAGATTTGACTCCCCGGGCATTCCTTTTTCGGGTGAAATCGCTGAAATTTATAAGGATTTAGCCGAAAAAGCGCCTGAAATAGCCAGAAACAACCGCAACAGAAAAAACGTCATGGGGTTTGACGATATTCTGCTCATAATCTACGACGCCCTGAAAAACAACGGAAGCGGCGCCGAACCGATCCAAAAAATCATGGAAGAGCGTTACTCGCTTGTTTTGATTGACGAATTTCAGGATACAGACCCGATTCAATACTTCATTTTCCAAAAACTTTTCTGCAACGGCAGGCACACAGTATTTTTTATCGGAGACCCGAAACAGTCGATTTATTCTTTCCGTGACGCCGATATTTTTTCATACATCGGGGCAAAGGAAAATGTCCGGAACATTTACGGAATGGAGAAAAATTACAGGTCTTCGGCTGCGGCGGTGGAAGCTACGAACGAAGTCTTCGGCAAAGCTGACAGTTTCGGCGACAATTCGCTGATAAAATATCAAACCGTATCGGCTGACAAAACTCCCGATGAGTACTCTTTTACAAAAAACGGGAAACCGCTTCCTGGAATGCTTGTTCATGAAATCCGTGAAACCAAGATCAAAAAAGAGCTCCTTCAGGCACAGATATGCAGCCATATTTCGCAGTCGATCCGTGAAATAACGAAAAAAGGATCGCCCTTCAAAATCAACGAAGACAAAACTGAAAGAGCGGTCAAACCTTCCGATATCGCAGTTCTGGTTGCAAAAAACGATTTTGCGCTTGAAGTGTGCGAAACGCTGAAAAAAGCGGGTATTCCGGCAACAGTTGAAACAGAAACGGCAAAACGGCTCTCGATATTTTATTCGGAAGAAGCTCTTGCAGTGCAGAAACTTCTCTCAGCCGCTTCAACAGGCGGATTTGCGGAGTTCAAAGCGCTTATTCTGACATTTTTCTACAACAGGACCGTTGACGACATTGCAGACAAAAACAAAATTTCCGAACTTTCCGAACTTTCCGAACTTCATAAAAAATTCAATTCATGCTTCGAAAATTGGGAAGATCATGGTTTTTTTGCCTCTTTTTCGAAATTTCTTGAAGACGAAAGCATCCTCGCCTGCATCGCGGCAAAAGGAGAGAAAACAGCAAGTATTATTCATCAGTTAGCCGAATTAATCCACAAACAGGAGTTGTCTGAAGGCACTTCTCCGCTCCAGATTACAAAATGGTTCAGCGGCAAGATAAAATCAAAAAGCAGCGCTGAAGAGGAAATCATCCGCACGGAAAGCGAAAAAACCGAAACCGTAAGAATAATGACTCTGCACAAAAGCAAAGGTCTTGAATTCAACATAGTCTTTTTCCCTTTTATATTCAACACTGAAAGAGGTGAAAAATGGGTGTTTCAGCACAGCAGAAAAACATCCGGCGGATACGAAAGGGAAATGATTTTAGAAAAAGCCTCGGAAACTAAACGGCACGGAGATCTGCCGAACGACGACGAACTTGAAGAGAAACGCCGGATATATGTCGGCGTAACGCGGGCAAAATATCTGACTGTCTGCTATACGCAGGATCCCAGTGGAAGAAAAAAACTTCTTGAACCGACAAATCTCTTCAAGAACGCAGCTTCAAAATTCGTCATGAGCGACGATCTTTTAATCCAAAACAGCACAAACATGACAACTGACGGAGAACAACAGAATACGCAGGAAACGAAGCTGCGCTCTCCAGAACAGGCGAAAGGTCCGATAATGCCCGCTTGGGCGCTGACAAGTTTCAGCGGAATCGCTTCACGAGGACAAAGCAGCGAAGAATCGCCGGCAAGCGAAGAGGAAGATATCGACAACAACAATGATCTCTCCGTGCGTAGCGATAATGAAAAAGAACCGTCCGTTCCGATGGCGGATTTTCCAAGCGGAACAGATGCCGGAACCGTTCTGCATTCGATTTTTGAAAATGCCGACTTTTCTTCGGCAGACAACACCGGAATCATCAGAACCATCCTGAAAAAGAAGATGAATTTCAGCTCCGACGAGCTTGAAAAAACTGTTCCGGCTGTAAACGAATGTCTCAACAATGTCTTATCGGCACCGATTTTCGACGGCGACAGGACCTTGAGAGATGTTCAGAACAGCAAAACACCTGAAATGAAATTTTTCCTTTCGATAAAAAACGATCTGCCGGCAGGACAAATCTCTAAAATAATCGAAGATAATTACAAAACAAAGAAACTTGATGATGACAGCGTCAAAAAAGGCTTTCTCAACGGATCCATCGATCTTGTCGCCCAGGCTTACGGCAAATACTACATCATAGACTGGAAATCGAATAATCTTGGAGACAGTTTCACAGATTACGGGTGTGAAAATATCGAAGCAGAAATGAAAAAACACAACTACTATTTACAGTATATGCTTTATCTTGCCGCGTTTGACAGATACATGAAAAGTGTCGATAAAAATTATTCTTATGAAAAAAATTTCGGAGGAATAAGATATATTTTCCTGCGCGGAGTACAGGCAGGGAGCTGTGAAACCGGCATTTTTCCAGACAGACCTGAAGAATCAGAATTGAGAAAAATCCAAAAACTTTTTGAAGGCGATAAATGATTTTTGGCAATAAAATCAACATATTAAACGATCTGAAAGAAAAAAAGCTGATTAGTGGAACGGATGAAAACCTAGCCGAATTTCTGTGCGGACTTGAAAAAAATCTCTCTCCTGAAAAAAAGCAGGTTTTAGCCGCAGCCGCAGCACTTTTATCCGAATGGGTATCGTCCGGCAGCATATGTCTCACAGAAGAAGAGATCGAAACCTTTGTTGAAACAAACAAAGAGACTCTTTCAGAAACCGCTTTTCCGGATTGGGAAGAGATAAATTGCGTCCTTTTAAAAAGCTCGTGCTGCACACAGGATCCTGAAAATGATCCAAGACCTCTCGTTCTTTCCGGCGATAAAATTTATTTTTACAAATACTGGCTCTACGAAAACTCTCTTGCTTCAAAAGTGCTTAACCTCTCGAAAGATAAAGGAAAATACGCGGAGAATGCTGGCGAAATAAAGAATGTTTTTGACAAGCTTTTCGACGAAGATGCAAAAAAATACGGCAAGAAAAACTTTGAACAGCAGATAGCAGCAGAAACCGTAATCAAAAACCGTTTTTCAGTAATCACCGGCGGTCCGGGAACGGGAAAAACTACAACTGTCGCAAAAATAATCACAGGAATTCTGAGCGTCTGTCCCGAAGAAAAGATAATCCTCGCAGCTCCGACAGGCAAGGCGGCGGCACGAATGACAGAAGCGCTCCGCGGAGAAACGGAAAAAAACATAAACGGACTTGTAAAAGACGAAATCATCGAAAAAATCAATTCATTAGAAGGCCAGACTCTTCATAGAATCCTTGGAATAATGTTCAATAAACCGGAGAAAAACAGAGAAAATCCGATAAGTGCAGACCTTATCATCGTTGACGAAACAAGCATGGTCGACATCGCCATGTTTTCCGCACTGCTTGACGCCGTTTCAGACAAAACCTCACTCATTCTGCTAGGCGACAAGGACCAGCTTGCAAGCGTTGATGCAGGAAATGTTCTGGCCGATATATGCGCCAGCAGAGAACTGCTGCCTGAAGGAACCGTGTCGGAACTTAAAACAAGTCACCGGTTTGAAGAACATCCGGCTATCGGCAGACTGGCCAACGCGGTAAACGGACAGAAAAGCGTTACCGAAATCATCAATATATGCAAAGAAGAGTGCGATCTCAACTACCGCGAAATAAAAAAGGATAGAAAAAACAAAGAGATGGAAAGCATCGCTGAATATGCTGCAAAAAAATACGAATTTCTTTCCAATTATAGTCTAAGCCCGGAAGAAATTCTCAAAAAACTTAATGATTTAGAAATCTTATGCCCGTCAAAAGAAGATTTCTTCGGGGTTGACAATATAAACATCCGGATAGCAGAGGCTTTAGGAAAACAAGCCGGCACCGTTTACAACGGACGACCGATAATGATAACCAGAAACGATTACGATAACACAAGTCTCGTAAACGGCGACTGCGGAGTCATTCTGGAAAGAAACAGAGAAACAAAAGCCTATTTCCTTCAAGGCGACGCTATAAATTCATTCGATATTTCCAAACTTCCCGCATTTGAAACGGTCTATACCATGACAATTCACAAAAGTCAGGGAAGCGAATATAAGTCTGTGCTTATCGTTCTTCCCGAAAGAGAAATGCCGATACTCACGAAAGAGCTGCTTTACACCGCGATAACAAGGGCAAAAGAAAAAGTTGAGATAACTGCTAAAGAAAGCGTTCTGGGATACACTCTCAAAAACTCGGCATCAAGGAACAGCGGCTTTAAAGAGGCTTTGGAAAAAGCCGGGGAAAGATCATGAAACACTTTTTAGGACTTGATTTGGGCTCGGTGAGCCTTGATTGCGTCATACTCGATGAAAATAAAAATATCGTCTATAAAAGTTACCGCCGGACAAACGGAAGACCTTTGAAAGCCGCATCGGAACTTTTTGCCGAAATGGAACAAACCTGTGGAAACATTGAGTTTTCAAGCGTATGTGTGACCGGTTCGGGCAAAGAACTTATTGCAGAACAGTTCGGTTTCGGAACGACAAACGAAATCATCGCGCACGCAACGGCGGCATGGACGCTTTATCCCGATGTGAAGCACATTTTCGAAATCGGCGGTCAGGATTCGAAATTCATAACTGTCGGCCAAAACGGCAGCGGAAAGCACTACCTCAAAGACCACGCTTTCAATGAACTATGCGCAGCAGGCACCGGCGCATTTTTAGATCAGCAGGCACAGAGACTTGGTCTTACCACGGAAGAATTAGGAATAATCGCGTTTTCGGCGAAAAACGTGCCGAGTGTCGCCGGAAGATGCTCCGTTTTCGCGAAATCGGACATGATCCACTTGCAGCAGAAAGGGGTTCCTAAGGATGAAATTGCGGCAGGGCTCTGTTTTTCGCTTGCAAGAAACTATCTTTCGGCTTTGTGCCGAGGCAAAATACCGAAGCCGCCGATACTTTTTCAGGGCGGAGTTGCCGCAAACAAAGGAGTAGTGCGCGCTTTCAGAGAGATTCTGAATCTGAGTGAGAAAGAACTCATAATTCCCGAAAATTTCGGCGTCATGGGGGCTGTCGGAGCAGCACTTTCAGCTTTGGAAAACAAAGAAAACAAAAAAACTGCCCTTTTGGATATTGCAAAAAACTTCTCTCAAGCATTCGATTTTATTGAAGAAAGTAATTTAAGCCCGATAAAATTCGAAAATGTTTCAGAAGTTCGAAACGAAGAAAAACCGAAAGATTTTTCAGCACTTTTTTTGGGAATAGATGTCGGCTCGGTCAGCACGAAAGGAGCTCTCATCGACAAAAACAGAAACGTTATAGCCTCCGCATACTTTCCGACAGCGGGAAAGCCGGTTGAGGCAGTAGAAAAAGTCGTTGCTGAGATAAAAAAACAGGCTGGCGAAAACATTGTTTTTGCGGAAACCGCAGTCACGGGATCGGGCAGACACTTGGCTGCCAAATTTCTGCAACCATCTGATACTATTGATGAAATCTCAGCTCAATCTATTTCGTGCGGATACTTTTTCCCAGAATGTGACACCATAATCGAAATCGGCGGGCAGGATTCAAAATTCATAAAAATGGAACACGGCAGAATCAGCAATTTCAAGATGAACAGAGCGTGCGCCGCAGGAACGGGATCATTTCTGGAAGAGCAGTCGAACCGCCTTAAAATCAGCATAAGAGACGATTTTGCCAAACTTGCGTTCTCATCGCTTCATCCTGTAAGACTGGGCAGCAGATGCACGGTTTTTATGGATTCAGATCTTGTGCATCATCTTCAGCGCGGTGCAAAAACAGAGGATCTCTGCGCAGGCTTAGCCTATGCGACATGCGAAAACTACATCGAAAAAGTCGTCGGCTCGATGAAGGTCGGCGAAAGCATAGTTTTTCAGGGCGGAGTCGCAAAAAATAAAGCCGTTGCGGCAGTTTTTGCAAAACTTCTGGAAAAACCTGTGAGCATCCACCCCTACCCTGAAATTTCGGGAGCTATCGGAGCTGCGATTTCGGCGATGGAAGAGCATTACGCCGGAAAAAAGGAACAGAAAGAAACTAAAGCGACAGACGGTTTTGCAATCCGTGAAGAACTTCTTCTCTCTTACCTCAAAGAATATGAACCGAATGCCGGAACCCCTGACTGCAAAGGTGTGATAGCAATGCCGTTCGCCCTCAACATGACGGAGCACCTGCCGTTCTGGGCTGCATTTTTCGGCGAACTCAACTACGAGCTCGTTCTTTCGCCTAAAACCGATACTGAAATCGTTCAATCGGGACTTATCCGCGTTCCGGCAGAGTTCTGCTATCCGATGAAAGTCCTTTTCGGGCACGTCCACACCCTTTTGGACAAAGGCTACAAGCGCATTTTTATTCCGCATTTACAATTTTTTGCGCCGCCGAAAAAAGGTTTGCAGTATGCCTGCCCCTACACTCAGGCCGCTCCTTACGTCGTCCGGGAAAATATAGAAACCGATGCCGAGATTCTGACGCTTCAGTATCCGATTGCCGGAGAAGAAAAATTCTGGACCGAAAACACCGCGAAAACACTCGGACTCACCTTTGAAGAAATCGACTGCGCCCTTGCAAAAGCGGGTGCAGCGCAGCGCGAATTTGTGAACAAGTGCCTTGCAAAAGGTCGTGAAATAATTGAAGAATTAGAAAGAACAAACGGCCGCGGAGTCGTAATTCTCGGAAGACCTTACAACACAACTGACAGGCACATCAACTTAGATTTGTCAAAAAGGCTGAACGGCTTCGGAATAACGACGATTCCGGCAGATTTTCTACCAACGGCTGAAGAAAAACTTCCTCCGATCTGGAGCAGAGTCCGCTGGGGATACGGCAGAAAGCTGATTCAGGCGGCAAGAATCCTGAAAAGACACAAAAACTTAGGTGCTATAACCGTCACGAATTTCGGCTGCGGCCCCGATGCCTTCATCGACCAGTATCTTGAATACGAGCTTTCGGATACGCCGCACCTCATAGTCGAATTTGACGATCACCGCGCCGAAGCAGGTCTTGTGACAAGAATTGAAGCCTTTTCGCGCAACTTCAAAATTGCAGATAGTGAAAGATCGGTTGTTGAAGGGATCGACCCTGGAAAGCCGAAAATTCCGCTGAGAGAATATGCATACTACATTCCGAGTTTCATGGATCACGCCCTGGCGATAAGCGGCGCACTCAAGGCGAGCGGCTGCAAAGTCGTTTTACTTCCGCCGACAGACGACGAAAGCTGGCAACTAGGGCTCAAATACGCATACGGCAGAGAGTGCCACCCCTTTATTTCCTTCATCGGAGACTTGCTGAAAGCGGCAAAACGACCCGATTTCGTGCCAGAAAAAGCGTGCTACTTCGGCCCGTCGTATTTCGGAGCGTGCCTTCTTCCGCAGTACATCATCGCTATGCACCTGATTTTGAAAAGGATCGGACTCGGCGAAGTCACGATCATGAACATAACCGACGAAACCAACATGAAGGAACTGGGGCCCAAATACCTTGCGAGAATGGCTCTCGGAATCTATGCGATCGACCGTTTTTTCAAGTGGAAAACGGAGATAACGCCTTACGAAGCAGAGCCCGGCGGAGTTGAAAAAGTTTACCGCGATGTTCTTTCAGGGATCGAAAAAGGACTTGAAACCGGCGGATTTTTCAAAGCGGTCAAACGCGGCGTAAAAGCGATGAAATCGATAAAACTGACTCCGCAGAACGGCTCAAAACCCAAAATCGGCGTCGTCGGCGATGTTTACACCAGAATAAACGCACACTCAAACGGGAAACTCTTTGAAAATCTCAAAAACATGGGCTTTGAAGTCTGGCCCTCCTGCTCGATGATCGACCTTACCTTCATGGCGCTCGAACTCAAATCGGACGACTTTCTGAAAGACGGGAAAAAGGTTAAAAGTTTTTTGGCTAAAGGTGCGTTTCCCGCCGTCAAAGCGTGCCGTTATCTCATCGACAGATACTTCCCCAGCACAATCAGAACTCCGCAGGAGAAAGACCTCAACTTCATCAAGAAAACTGTGGGGAAGCACATCGACATCACTATCGACCGCGCTTTGACACTGAATTTAAGCCGCATTGGAGAACTTCACGAAGCCAAAGCCGACGGAATCCTCAACGTCATGTGCCACAACTGCATGCTCGGTACAGTCACAGAATCGTTAACCTCGACTTTGAGGAAGGAAACCGGCGACACACCCATCTGCACACTTGTTTACGAAGGCCTGAAGTCGACTCACAATAAAAACCGCCTTGAAGCCTTCGCCCATCAGGTGAAACAAAAAATTTCGGAAGAATAATTAAAAAAACACCAACACTAAAAACTTGCCGTACACTTAATAAAATATATACTCCGCCGGTTGAACTGACGGAGGTCTTATGAAAAATTTAAAAATCTGCACGGCAATCAGAAACAAAACCATTGAAGATGAAATAATCAAGATCATTCAAGATGCCGGTTGGACACATTCAAACGTCAACATGGATGACGTTGTGAACGAACATAGGTCTGGGAATCAGGTTTTTATCATCGAAGACAACTATTCGCAGATTCTGAATTTGATTGAATTTCACAATTCGTGCTATCTCAACTTTATTCCTACAATTGTCCTCTCAGCAGTTGATTCCAAGTGCAAAGATTGGGTTAAAGGGGTAAAATTTTCCGAAAAATATTTTCACTGCGGTCTGATGAATTTCAGAATGATAGCTACGCAGACCATCGAAACTATGGCTTCTCTGGCTGAAGCGCACAGAAACCTTATAGTGAAAAAATACAGGGAAGCTACGACAGCTACATTCAAGAAATCAGCTCTCGATTTCAGATCGTTCCTTGACGAAATACTCATCATGAGCCTTGATATGCTTTACGCCGAAAGAGGTTCGATCATGCTGCTCAACGAAAGAGGCAACCTTGTTATCGAAGCGGCTACAAAAAAGGAGATTGTAGGGATAGAGATTCCGCCTTCAAATGAGAACGTCGCATGGACAGTTGTCAATACGATGAAACCGATATTTGTCGAAAACATTGATAACGATCCGAGGTTCAAGAAATCCTCTTCGGGATATAACAAAGATCATTTCATGTCGATCCCGATATTCCTCAATAAAAAAATCGCCGGTGTTTTCAACTTTTCGGATAAGATGGTCTCTCTTCTTTTTGACAAAAACGACTATGACAAGGCAAATGAACTTTTGACTATCCTTGAACCATACCTCTACATCAACAAATTGGCGAACTACATAAGAACGCTGAGAAATCAATAACGGCATGTCCGAAAAACCGTTGCTTTTAAAAATCGCATCCATTGTAATATACCTTACAGCCTTTATTTCAGTATGCCTTTTCGTAAACACGCAGATGGTGAAATACGATTACTTCATCTATCTTTACGGAACATCTACCGCTCCCGGCTCTAAAGCTCTCGTAAAGGTTCTGTCGCGCGACGGCGAACTTGTTTCGAATCCTGTCGTATTCGTAAACGGCGTGAAACAACCTTCATCCCTCATTGATCTGCGTCCTGACATGAAAGAAATAAAAGTGGTATTCGGCACGACCGATGCCGTTTTTCCGCTGAAATACAAAGATGTGGCAGACTACAGTTTCAAGCCGCAGAAAAAGCTGAGACCAACAAAGCAGGAAGCGGAAAAAGCAAAGATCGTGAATGCCGGAAACAGAAAAATTTTCCTTCTTCCTGAAAATTTCAGAGCCGTTTCCGAATTTGAAACAACAGTAGGTTTGTATTGCACAGAAGAGGATAAACCCTGCACCGACACTTCGATATTCCTTGACGGTTCGCAGCACGAACTGAAAAACGGATTCATGAAATTTACAACCGTTTTCGGCAAAGATCAGGGAGTCAACGTCTCGTTTGAAAACGGGGATTCCGGCTATATTCCGATCCCTTACCCCGGAAAAATGTTCAAGTTTTATAAAACTAAAGATTCTATCACTCTCGCCTCCCTCAGCGACATCAAAAGCGTTCACATCGATTGTTTCAATGAGGGAAAATGGGTCGGCACTGACATCGTTTCGGTAAGCTACGAAGGACTTGTCCTGCCGAAAGTATATACTCAGTGCGACACTGTTCAGGCAAGTCTGAACTCAGCTTCTCCTGGAACAATGTTCGCAGTTCTGACAAATATAAAAACACCCGTCGGAAAGGTTGATGATCCTTATTATTCCGCTTTGTCAAAGGCGTTTCAGCACTTTTCACCCTCGGCGCAGAAATATTTCACATCTTCCTACAACTCATCGTTTTTTCAGCCTCTTTCGATGATATTTTCGGGTGAAAAACTTGAGAAAGAGTTCAACGCAGCGCGTGACAAGGAGCTTTCAGCGTACCGTATAATGCTTATAATCTCGTCGATTCTCGGTTTCGCTCTCTTCGCCTACATCATGTTCAAAAACATCAAAGTAGTCGAAGACGAAGACGGCGAAGTGATCTCGAACTCACTTGCGAAACAGCGGGCTATTGCAATCTGCGCACTTGCGTTTTTTGCGCTTTTCATACTCGGTTTACTATATTTTCTTAACAATTTAGCGTAACGGATCATGGGAATAATCAGACAGCTTTCCGAAACTATAATCAACAAAATAGCGGCAGGCGAAGTAATCGAGAGACCCGCTTCGATAGTGAAGGAACTCATTGAAAACAGCATCGATGCCGGAGCAAAAAACATTGAAGTCGAAATCGAGGGCGGCGGGAAAAAACACATTTTAGTACGCGACGACGGCTGCGGAATGAGCGAAGACGACCTTTTCATGGCGCTGGAAAGCCACGCTACAAGCAAACTCACGAAGATCGAAGACCTCGAAGATATCGCTACGATGGGTTTCCGAGGCGAAGCTGTCCCTTCGATTGCCGCAGTCACTAAATTTTCGATTTCAAGCGCACAGAACCACGGAAACGGCTTCAAAATCGAGACGAAAAACAATTCCATCGTCAGAAATCTTCCTGTTTCGATGCCGAAAGGAACTGAAATAGTTGCAGACGACATATTTTTCAATGTTTCGGCGCGCAGAAAATTTTTGAAGGAAGATAAAACCGAATACGGCAAGATCCGCGAAATAGTCACGAATTTCGCAGTTGCATACTACCAGACGGCATTTTCGTTCAAAAGCGACTCCCGGATAATTTTCAGCTACGCCGCGGCAAATTCCCAGCTTGAAAGGATATCTTCAGTTTGGAAAATATCGAAAGAGCTCATCGGTTCGGCAGAAGCGGCTTATCAAAACACCGTTTCTGTACACGCCTTTATCCCGAGTCCGCTCGAATCGGTTCCGAATCATTCAGTGATAACGGTAAATGGCAGAATAGTTTCAGACCGCGCGATAAATTCGGCAGTTTTCGGCACATTCAGAGAGGCAGTAGGGGGCGAATTTAAGTCTCCGGTAATGCTTTTCATAAAAACAGATCCCCACTTTGTCGATGTAAACGTCCATCCGGCAAAACTCGAAGTACGCTTTCTCAACACATCGCTTGTTACTTCACTGATACGCGAAGCTATGCTCAAAGCCATTCAATCGATAAGGGATTGCAGGAAAAACGAGACAAAAACCGAAGCGGCGTCATCGCAGAACCCTTTACCAAAGCAGGTTTCACAAAATTTTGAGTACTCCGCCAAAACAGAAGATGCCGTAAAGCCTTCTTTTAACGCACTTCAAGAGAAAAATGACGGATTCATTCACGGCAAAATTCAGAGCAACCCAGTTTCTCATGCAGGTTTCAGCGGTCATGTCTACGAACCAGTACCGAAAAATTATGTAAATCCTTTCAAACTCAGAGAAAACGAACCGCTCTACACACCGGCAAAGCACGAAAACGAAATCTCAGAGCCTGCTTACATTCCCGAACCGGAACACGGAAACCTTTTCGGGATGAAAATCCGCGATTATAAGAAAATCGGAGTTGTTTTCGGCGTTTATCTCGTTATAGAAATGCAGGATAAAATCGTTTTTTTAGATCAGCACGCAGCTCACGAAAGAATAACCTACACCGCGCTGCAAAAGGCGGCATCTATGAATAACGGACTTTCGCAGGAACTCATATCGCCGCTTTTGATAAGGCTTTCACCGACCGAGGCAGCGACACTTGAAGAAAACAGCGAAAAATTCAAAAAATCGGGATTTATCATCGACATTTTCGATGAAAGTTCGGCAACTTTGAGAGCTACTCCCGCTCTAGGCTTCGAAACGAACTGGGAAAAAGTTATAAAAGAGATGCTCGGAGAACTTTCGGCTTACAGCGATTCATTCGAACTGGAGAAATTCTTCCTTTCGCATCTGGCACAGAAAGCGTGCAAATCCTCGGTGAGAAGAAACGATGTCCTTGCCGATGAAGAAATAGATGTGCTGATCGACGCCGTAAACAAAAGCGACTTCCTTTCGTGTCCGCACGGCAGACCGTTTTTCTTCGTGATGACTAAAAACGAATTCGAGAAAAAAGTGCAGAGACGATGACACTTGTATTTATCCTAGGACCCACCGCCTCGGGGAAAACTTCCCTTTCAGTCGAACTCGCAAAAAAGCTGAACGGTGAGATCGTCGGTGCCGATTCCGTGCAGATTTACAAAGATCTGGTAATAGGTTCTGCCGCTCCGACTCGTGAAGAAATGCAGGGGATCTCGCATCACCTCATCGGAACAATGGATCTCAAAGACGAAATCAGTGCCGGGATATACATTTCTTCGGCTCTTCCGATAATCGAAAAAATAGAAAGATCCGGCAAAACTCCGATAGTTGTCGGCGGCACCAATTTTTATGTCGATGCTCTGATCAACGGTCTTTCGCCTGTTCCCGCGGCAAATGAAGAAACAATGCGGCTTTGGGAAGAAAAATTCAGTACCGTTTCGACCGAAGAACTTTTTTCGAAACTTTGCGAAGTCGATCCCGAGTGGGCCGCCTGCATATCATCTCCCAATGACAGACAGCGGATAAAACGCGGTCTTTTCGTCGCAAAAACGACCGGCAGAACACTTTCAGAGTGGAACAGAATGGAGCGGATCAACGCTTATCAAGGCGATTTCATTGCTTTGGGAATCGACATCCCGCGCGAACAACTTTACGAAAGAATCAACCTCCGTACAAAAATCATGCTCGAATCAGGACTTGTTGAAGAAGTCCGGGCAATCAACGAAAAAGGGTTCAACTCTTCGAACTGCAAGGCTTTGTGTTCGATCGGATATGCCGAGACAGAACGCTATCTGAAAGGTGAAATCGCATTAGTAGAAGAACTTCAGGAACTTATAGCGCAGAATACAAGACACCTGGCAAAAAGACAGCTGACATGGCTCAGAAACCGTGATTATGTCGTGTGGAAAAAACCTGAGGAAATTCTAGACGTTTCAGGAAACGTCTCTACAACTGGCAAATACGTCGATTAGTTAAGTTTCTTGTCGAGTTCGTAGAATACCGAGAGGTAGAGAGCGTTTGAAACCTGCCAGTCGCGGATCGTCGAGAAATCTCTCTTAACATTGAGTTCGTAGTTGAAAGCAACATATTCGTGAACGCTGATGTCAAGTCTGAAACGTGTTTCGAATTGTATTGCGTCGCTGTATTTGAAGTTGCCTTCGCTGTCTCTGTATGTATCTTCTTCAAATACGAAAGGCATGATGACTCTCGACATAAGGTCGTAGGAAAGAACTCTTTTGTGGAGATAGCCTTTAAGAAGAAGACCTGCTTCGCCACCAAACTCATAAACATCATCAAGAAGTTTAAGAGTAGCTACATTGTCAGTAACATCGGATACGACATAGGATTCGTCGCCGACGAAAACTTCTCTGCCTGCAAGACCTGCATAGATCTCGAGGTTTGCTTCCTCTTTCTCTACCGGACGTACGAAGATACCGGTTCCTTCATTAAGTGAGAAAGGTTTACCAGGTTTTGCGGTCTTGTATTTTCTCTCACCAGTAGCAAGTTTCTTAGCAACTTCTTCCTGAGTCTCGCTGCCGTCTTCAGCAATAACGGGAACAGTTTCGGTCTCGTCACCGCTTACATAGTCCATATCTTCGCCACGATAGTCATAACCAGGAAGGAAATGGGTCTCAAGACCGGCTTTCAGGTAGTAACCGGCAACTTTGTGGAACATAAGGTTGTAACGGAAATCTACTTTGAAAAGGTCGTTTGCAATTACCCAGCCGTCAAATGCGGGAGTGTAGCTTACGCCTTCTTTCCAGTTGAGGTCTGTGATGACTTCGTGCATACCTTTTTTGTAGGTGTAGTTGAAAACGATGTTGGCATCCGTCTGGAAATAGTGACCGTCAGCTTTTCCAGCAACATAGCGGTTGTGGGTGTAGCTCGCCGAAAGCTGGGGTTTGAAGTAGATGAAGTGATGCGGATCTGCAACCGGAGCTTCTTCAGCCGGTGCATCGCATGCCGGGCAAGCGGGGCAGTTGTTGTCAGCCGGAGCTTCAGCTGTAGCGTCAGCAGCGGGAGCTTCTTCTTTTGCAGGTTCTTCTGCAGGAGCAGCCTGTTCAGCAGCAGGTGCTTCTGCCGGTGCAGCTTCTTCTGCAGGAGCTGGTTGTTCAGCAGGTGCTTCTTCTTTTGCGGGTTCTTCAGCCGGTGCAGCCTGTTCAGCTGCAGGCGCTTCTGCCGGTGCAGCTTCTTCTGCGGCAGCGGGCTGGTTTTCGTCAGCAGCAGGTGCTTCTGCCGGAGCTTCCTGAGCTGTCAACGAAGCGAAAATAAAAACGATTGAAAGCAAAAACATAAAACGTTTCATCTTTTCCTCCTAAAACAAACAAAAAAATAACGGGCGGTATTATAGACAAAAAAAATATTTTTGCAAATTTTTTACTCAATTTTTTATTAAGTTTACAGATTTTTTATGAAATTATGCTTAATTTTGCATAATTATGATTTTTGGGCGCTATATAAAACCGAATCCGATCAGAACAAGAGTGGACACAAACGAAAGAACTGCCGCCAAAAGCATTCTGATATCCATGGTTTGCCTCCTAAATAAAAAAAACAAACATGCTGACAAGCAAGCCAACTTCTCTTATTTAGTTCCTTAACAGGGCGATTTTTCTGACAAAAATTTCAAAAAAAATAAAAAAATCGCTTAACCGTTTGATTTTACGAGAGATTTATTGTTTAAACCGCTCCGCTCATGATCCATGTTCCTTTGCCGAGCCATTTTTCGGCGGCTGCGCGGATCATTTCGGGAGTGATGGCGTTGATTATTTCAAGCTGCTTCATGTAGGTTCCCGCTTTAAGACCGAGAACTTCTTCGATTACGATGTTGCTTGAGTGGAAGCTGCTGCTCTGTATCGCCTTTGCAAACGATGTTGCCAGCGTGTTTTTGGTTTCATTAAGTCTTTCTTCAAGAAGTTTTCCGTTCCTGATGTCGTCGATCACCTTTTCAAAGACCTCCTGAACCGCCTGAATCTTTTCGGGGCTCGTTATTGCAATAAAATTAGCGGCACCTCCGACCGGAGTATTGCTTATCGAAAACGAAAATGTGTAGACAAGACCGTTTTTCTCGCGAAGTTCGGTGAAAAGCGGAGATCTTTCGCCGTTCAGGTAACATTCAAGAAGACGCATCGTGTCAAAGTCTTTGTCATAGTGCGAAGGACCTCTGAAAATCTTTGAAATATAGGCCTGATCCTTGCCTTTGACCGAAATTTTTATAGTTTTTCCGCTCAAAGGTCTGAGTTTTGCAGACACAGTTTCAAGCGTGCTTTTACCCTCTTTGAAGCAGGACAGAAGTTTTCCAGCCGTTTCCTTCTCTGCCGCACCTGAGAGAGCCATGACAAATTCGTTTTTGTTGAGGAAAACCTCTCTTACTTTCCGCGCATCCGCGACTGTCATCTTTGAAACCGATTCGATAGTTCCGTCGGAAATGTATTCCCACGGAGTACCGCCGAAAAGCTCTCTGTTTGCCGCCGCACGGATAAAATATTCGGGATATTCCTGCATCATCGAGAGGTTCGAAAGAACGCTAAGTTTCTCTTTTTCAAAATCTTCTTCTTTGATTTTGTTGTTGAAAAAGCGTTTTACGATATCGACCGCCTCGTCAGCGAAACTGTCGCGCGCCGTAAATTCAAGTCCTGCGTACGAATTGCTGTTAACCGGCTTTATCCTGATTCCGAATTTGTCGAGGTAGCTGTTTGTCTCATCGAAAGTCATTCCGTCGGCCGATGCGAAAATCGACGACACAGCTAATTTGAAGGAACCGGGAAGTCCTTTGAGATTCATCTGCGCGCCGCCGCGTTTGAGTATGCAGCCGCTAACAAAAGGGGAACCGTCGAGTTTTTTAACGAAGCATTTGAGTTTTCCGCTTTTAATAGCGGCGTGATCTTTGTTTCTGTCTGCGCTTTTTGCAACCGGAAATTCAAAGGAATTTATGTCAAAACTGCATCTCGGCGACTTGGAAAAACCGATAAAAACCTTGTCAAAACCTAAGTATTCTCTTTTGAATCTGTTGAGATCGTCTGCCGTAAGGTGAACAAATTCGTAAAAATAATCGCGGTCGAGTTTTTCGGCGTCTTTGTAGAGGAGAAAACTTTTCTGCATTATCGCAGGAGTGTTTCCCAAACCTTCCGAATTGAAAAATTCCTTGCTTAAAAGCACTTCACGCGCCTTTGCAACCTGACTCTGCGTAAATTCAAGGGAATCCCATACTTTCGCCCACTTTTCGAGCCGCTTTTTCACATTTGCCGCCGGCATCGCGCAGAGCTGAACATAAGTCGAGCCGAAAACGCCGGTTTCCGTTCCTTCGGTGTAGGTGTCGAACGTATTGTGCTCGTAAACAAGTTCGTTGTAGAGAACTCCGCTGTCCATGCTGTAAGTTATTGCGCTTATAAGGTTCATCATCGCTTCGATTCTTCCAGTGTGAGGCGGCAGATCCCAGCCGGCAGCGAAGTAACATTTATTCTGTCTGTTAGTTATTTCAAAACGCCTAGCCCCTTTCCACGGAGTGAGTTTTCCTTTTTTCCAGTCGTGGCTGACATCAAGTTCCATCGAAGGAGTTTTGTCATAGCCGCCTGCAATGACCAGGTAAGGCGAATTGAAAACGCGGTTCTTCCAGAAATCTGCAACCGCTTTTTTTGCAGCTTTACCGACAGTAAAGTTTTCACCTAAAATCTTCTGTCCGTAAGTGTGTTTCGTGTAGATATTGTGCATCAGCGTTTCGTGCAGATTATCGGCGGGATTGTCGTCGTACATCGCCATTTCTTCAAGAACGACTCTTCTTTCTTCGGTAAAATCGGCGTCGTCGATCGTCATGAAAGAGGTGTTGAAAATTTTCTCCAAAAACGCGATGACTTCAGCAACATAGCGGCTCTGAACCATGATTTCGAAGGCAATAACATCGTGCGAAGTGTAGGCGTTGCTGCTTCCGCCCAAAGCCGAAACGAATTCAAAAATAGAAACACCGTTAACTTTGAGCTTGAACGCAAGATGCTCGCAAAAATGTGCAAAACCGAGCGTTTTATCGTCTTCGAGCGAGCTTCCGCCCGGAAAACAGAGGGTGATTTCAGTGTATGAAAAATCTTTTTTATACTCAATTACAGGAATTTTTTGAATCATTTCAACCCCTTGAAATATTTGGCTGTTTTTTGCTGTTTTTAGAAATCCGTTACTTCGAATCCGGCAGGGATAACTGCTTTGAAATCCTTTTTGTCGAGAGCCGGATTGCGTTTGATGTCGCTGAAAGTGAACTGGGTCATGTTTTTCATCAGATCGATGATGATGACACTGTCGATCTCATTGTTGATCGCGGTTATGAAAATGTATTTTACCTGCTGGTTCGGCGTTTTCGGGGTGAGTTTGAGCATTTTCGAGCCGTCTTTTATGACCATTCCGGTCTTTTTAGCTTTCTCTATCGTGCCGGTCGAATCGCCGATCGTGAACTTTTTGCTGACTTCGTTGAGACCTTTGAGGAAAGCGAGGTATTCAGCAGCTTCGTTCGACGATTTCTTGACCATGACATTCTTTTTCTCGAAGTTGATGATCGAGGTTTTTTCGGAATCGACGATGATCTGTTCGACCATTTTTCCGCCCATGAGAGCGTCCATTCTGATGTCACTCGGAGCGATGAACATCACTGTTCCATTGTCGTGGCTCTTTTTTCCTGTCGCGTTCTGTGTCGTGACGCGGTCGAATTTTGCGGAAAAACTTTTGAGATTGTTATACTGACCTAAAATCGCTGCCGCGATGCTTTCGCCGTCGTTTTTCGGAGCTTCTTTCGGCGCATCGGCTGCAAAAAGCGATGAAACCGCGAAAACCAAAATGAAGAGAATTTTTATAAATTTCATGTCGTCCTCCTATTTGTAGACTTTTTCAACTTCGTCTTTTGTCATATCATATTCAACAAATCTGCGCGTGAGAGCCGAAAAACCGAAAAATCTCATCGGCGCAGGGCTTTCAATCTCAGTCATTATGTCGGCTGAAGCAAATCCGACGAACGGGATCCCCTGCCCTATCGTTATATAAAAAGAAGTTTCCGGCTCTGTTGCAAAGCTGTCATCTGCGCGGCGGATGGCAACTGAAACATAGTCGTCTTCGAATGAAAACGAATCTTCTGAATCGCTGCTGCCAAGTTCAGTCGCCGTGCCGACGAATTCTTTTTTACCGAATGTTTCACGTGAAACAGTGTAAGTACCCTTCGTGGAGGATCCTTCGTCATCCAAGCCTTCGTAAACAAATCTGTAGGTCATCGGCGAAGTGATTCCGCGCGCCGCTTCAATTTTGTCGATAAAAGGTGAATTGTCGTAGGTCGTAACGCTGTTTTTCGGGAATGACGAGTTGCTTGAAGCAAGATAAGGCCTCATTTCGAGTTCGTAAGTCGAAGTCGCCTTAGAATCGAAAGGTTCTATCATCCAGCTTGAAGCGGCAAAATCATACGCTCTGACATATCCGTTTTTCATTCCGATCCAGATTATCTCGCCGCTTTCTGCTTCGACCGTTTCCCAAGAAGATGAGATTTCGGTATTTTCATCGGAAAGAGCCTCTTTTTCCTCGTCACTCAGGTCTTTTTTGAAAACCTGAACCTTTTGAGAGAGCGCTTCTCCTTCAAATTTCCTGTATTTGTAAGCGGAACCGTACGGAAAAACGTTTACCGCCGAAATATCGAAACCTTCTGGCGTTTCGAGTGTATGCAGAGAATTGAGATCGGCATCGAATATTTCAAGTTTGTTCTCTTTGAAAAACGCGAGTTTACCGCCGTAAAGACGAACCATCCGCCCTTCAATGTAATCGTCAAGAACTTTCGCTTCTTCAGTTTCCAGATCTTTGTCTGTCGTATAAACCGTACCTGTGAGATCATCGAAAAGATAGATTTTTTTGCCGATAACGGCAATTTCAGCGACCGGAAAGTCGATTTCGACCCAGTTTCCGTTGCCTTCGGTATCGACGAAACCAATGTAGTAAGCAGCAAAATCTGAACCGGAGAAGAAAAAGCCTTCATCATTGTAATTTTTCACGATTTCAGGATAAAAATCGAGAAGGAAACTGCGGTTGAACTCTTTGATCTGCTCGATTTTGTTGTCGAACTTTCTGAGAACGATCCTTCCTTTGTGGTGAGGCAGATGCATCTCCTCTTTTTTCTTGTCCTTCCAGTGTTCGGAAATGACTTGTCCCGTTGATGCAACAGCGACAACAGCCTCTCCGCCTGAGATTATTTTGTCGATCGAAACACCCGTTCCGCCGACATATATCCCGCGTTTCTTATCGCGTTTGTCTTTAAAACCTTTGTCTATTTTCTGTTCGCATCCGCTGATTTTCTTTATCCTGGCGCCGTATTTCGGCGAATTGTCAACAACAAAAGCCATGTATGAAGTTTTTCCGTTTTTACACTTCATACCGCTCACGGTCGTATATGCCGACGGACTGTCGAAAACATAGTTCGGACCGCTTGAACTGCATGATACGGCAATGAGAAAAACAGCAAAAACTATGAATAATCCGCAAGTATTTCTCATTCGAGAACTCCGATTTTCTTAATGAATTCTTCCGACATAAGATCTATCGAATAGAGATACGCCCTGTCGTCCTGAAAACACGAAACAAAAAGATAACCGGTTGTATTTCCTGTGCTTTTCGTGTAAAGCTGATAAGGATGACACTCTTTTTTATCATCTTTGTAGGAAATTTCATCTCGGACGGAGTTTCTTGCAGAATCGATGATGATAATTTTTTCATCGGTAGGAGCCGCAACGAAAATCAAGTCTCCGATACGCTTGGAAGTTTTGCTTTCGTCAGCTTCAGCCGCATCGCTGTCGTCAGTCGTTTCATCGTCAGCCGCTCTGGTTTCAACCTGATCTTCGGAGACATCAGTATCGTCAATTTCGTCGTCGTCAGTCTCGTCGACATCATTTTCTTCCGCAGTATCGCTATCTTCAACCGTCTCATCATCGCTTTCGGCGACTTCGGAACTGTAAGGCAGAACCGCCATTTCACCCAGATTGCCGCTGACAGCAAGGGTTTTAACTATTTTCAGAGATTTGTCTTCGATTTTGAAAGTGACGATCTGCGGCGCGGTATCTTCATCATAAGCGTATTCGTAGGTATCTTCATTGTAAGTATTCTGGAAAACGGCATAAAAAAGTTCTCCGTCGCCCGACTGCTTGATCGAACGGACGTCAAATCCTTTCGTCGGAAGGTCTATCGGAAGCTGAAGCACTGAAACAACGAAATCTTCGAGAGTCTCTCTTGCCTCAATGAGCGAAATATTGCCCGAACTTCTGTGCGAAGCGAGGAAATAACCCGAATTTTTATCGTAAAGTATTTCGGTGACCCCGAATTTGAGTTTTGAAGTCTTTATCACTTTCCATTCTTCGGTGTCGATAACCGAAAGCTCGCCGTTCAAAAGGTGCGTGACCATGAGTTTCGATTCATCTTCGTTGAGTGCAAGCGCATAAGGTTCTTTCTTCGTCTTCAAAATATCCGGGTAGTCATCTTTCGTCCCTTCATCGTATTGAAGCCTGTAACTTCCTGATTTTCCGGCAACTTTCGCTCTGACGACACCGTGTTTGTCACGCGTCGTTACGAAGACATCCTTTTCATCGGCCGAAACCGCCATTTTACCGGCAATTGAAGGAACAAGAAGCGAATTTTTGAAAACAAGGTCACCGGAATCGTCGATTTCCATGAGCACCAGCTCGCCGAAATCGTATTTGCGGTTCATGTTGCTGCTGAGGTAGATAAAACTCTTTCCGTCATCGAAAAAGTAAAAATCGGTGATGCGGTTTACGACTCCGGCAGGCGGATAGATGTATTTCGTGTCCGAATCGCAGGACATGAACACCGCTGCAAAAGCCGTAATAAGCAGGAAACGAAAATTTTTCGACATAAAAATCTCCTATTTGTAAACGCCGCGCAGCTCTTCCGGGTGAAGGGACGCGACTTTTTTTCCGAGGTTATCCATAAACGCCTGCTTAAGCCCCTGATCATCGCCGATTTCGTTAAGAATATCTGACACATACTCAGCTTTTCCGACGTTTATCCTTATATTTGACGGATGAAGTTTTCCCTGAGATATCGGGAGCATTTTTTCGCCGCCTAAAATAGAAACCGGCTGAACGAGAACATTTTCACCGGTGTCAATCATCCTGTAAACTCCGGCAAGAAAGTGATCCATACTTCCGTCGCGGCTTCTTTTGCCTTCAGGAAAAACGAGGAACATCTTGACCTTAGCCTTAATGTCTTCCGCAACCTTTGCAGCAGCTCTGGCGATAACGCGGATCGGATATGCGACAGGCACCGATGCTACAGTCTGCGACTGGGCGATAAGAAGCGAATTGAAGTGCATGCTCGCGAATTTTCTGACAGGATGGGAAAAAACTTTCGGACCTGCAATAACTGCAAGTTTTCCGGCAAGTCCCGCTTTAGCGAAGTCGTTGTCGAAAGCCGCAGCAAAAATATTCGCATCGGAATAACTTACGTGGTTCGCAACGAAAACAAGCCTGTCAGCTTTGCCTTCTGCAAGCAAATTCAAAGCATTATCGAGATTTTCAGTACCTTTGATATCGAATTTAAGCATGATATCGAGAACAAGTTTCATAATATTGCGGACAAATTCCGATCCTTCAGAATAACCCCAGTCCTCGCCTGCAACTTCATATTTTTTAAGAAATTCAGAAACTGCGCTGTCAGGCTGATTGTCGACAAAATTCCGAACTACGGGAACAAGATCATCCGGAAGCGCATCTTCCCATCCTTTAAGCGTTTCATAAAGCAGTTCTTTTTCTTCTGACATAAGTTTCTCCATGTCAATAAATCAAAACCGCGATTTTTATATTAAGCACGTTTAAAAATCAAGTAATGTCGCCTTTGTCATCGGGATCGCGCCGGTTTTTCGCCGGAACACACAATTTTTACCAAAAAACAGGATTTTTTTTTCGATATAACTATAATTTGCCGTTTTCGGTATTTAACAATCATTTCGGAGGAAAAAATGAACAACAAAATCCAGGCAGTTCTTGATTTGTTCGCAGAACTCGACAAGGTTCCGCGTCAGAGCAAACATGAGGAAAAAATCAGCGCATGGCTCGTTGAATGGGCTGAAAAACACGGTCTCAAAGCTGAAAGAGACGAGTCGATGAACGTTTTGATCAAGGCTCCGGCAACTCCCGGCTACGAAGACAAACCGACAGTAGTCATTCAGGGTCACATGGACATGGTCTGCGAGAAAATCGCAGGCAGCAGCCACGATTTCAGCAAAGATCCGATCAAATGCATCGTTGACGGCGAATGGCTGAAAGCTGACGGCACGACGCTCGGAGCTGACGACGGCATCGCGCTTGCAATGGGACTTCTTCTTGCAACGGATAAAGACGTCATTCATCCGCCGCTTGAACTTCTCTTCACAATCGACGAGGAAACAGGTCTTACCGGCGCAAACACCCTTAAACCGGGCTGGCTCACCGGCAAGATACTTCTCAACATCGACACCGAAGACGAAGGCGTTTTCACGATCGGCTGTGCAGGCGGAAGAGACACGAAAATCGAATTCGAATACGAACCTGTTGAAGTTCCTGCAGACGATAAATTTTTCTATGAACTCAAAGTCTGGGGACTCTCGGGCGGTCACAGCGGCGTTGACATCAACCTGCCGAGAGGAAATTCCAACATCATCGCGGCAAGAATACTCGATGAAGCAGCAAGAAATGCGGCAACAAAACTTATCTCTATCGAAGGCGGCAGCGCACACAACGCTATTCCGCGTGAAACCAAAGCTGTTTTCTCGACAGACAAAGATGTTACGGCTGCTCTGGGGGCTCTCCGCGGGAAAATAATCGGTGAAATCGGCTACGCTGAACCGAATATGAAAATCGACATAACACCTGTTGCAAACAACTACCGCAACGAGCTCAGCCAGAAAGACACAGAAAAACTCATCGGCATAATGATGGCTATGCCTCACGGGGTAGCCGCGATGAGCAAGGATGTCGAAGGTCTGCCGGAAACTTCCAACAATTTCGCGACAATCAAAATGACCATGCCGACCGGAAGAGGCGGTCTTCTGAGAAGTGAAACGGGTAAAGTTTCGATACTTTCAAGCCAGAGAAGTTCCGTTGAAAGCAGACTCGACTGGATTTCGAGAAAAGTCGAGGCAATTGCAAAAGCAGCAGGCGCAAAAACGGCTACAAGCGACGGTTATCCGAGCTGGGAACCG
This sequence comes from bacterium, assembly GCA_017645765.1. GTDB lineage: Bacteria > UBP6 > UBA1177 > UBA1177 > UBA1177 > UBA1177. The sequence continues at coordinate 39,046 of JAGCNV010000105.1, forward strand.
AATATGGACAGCGCACTCAATAAAAAATGCGTCGAAATTTATACGAAACTTTTCGGCAAAGCTCCGAAAGTCGAAATCATCCACGCAGGACTTGAATGCGGAATCATCGGCTCGAAGAACGAAGGAATGGACATGGTTTCGTTCGGCCCGACAATCAAAAACCCGCACACTCCCGACGAAAGACTTGAAATCGCAACTGTCGGTAAAGTCTGGGATTTCTGCGTAGAACTTCTTAAAGAACTCAGCAAATAGAGTTTTTCGCCCGTTTTCAATTAACTAAACAATCCGCTTTCTTGCTTTTTTTTCAAAATTCAGTAGTATAATGCGCTATTTTTGAATTGATGTTTTTTACTATAGGAGTTTGAGATGAAGAAGTTTTTTGTTGTACTTGTACTTTTTTGTGCAATGTTGTTTTTTGTTTCATGCGGCGACGGCGGCAGTGACAACAACGGCAAGAAGCAGGGCGAGCTTTACGGTTCCTGCTATCCGAACAAGACCTGCAACGAAGGTCTTGTCTGCGACGAGGAGAACGACGTCTGCCTGCCAGGTGACGATTCCGACATTCCGGATACCGCTGTAACGGACGGCGACACGTCAGACACAGGAATGCCTGATGAAGACACCGGTGACACCGAAGAGCCGGACGAAAAGGACGATACCGACACATCCGATACC
>JAGCNV010000106.1 GCA_017645765.1 bacterium
ACTTCGTCGAGGTTTTTGTTGAGATACTCCTCCTGCTCCGGAGTCAGCCTCTCAAGCGACGAGAGGAATCCGTTGTTTCTGCCTGTCGAAACGGTGTCGAATGTTATCCCAAGCGATTCAAAGAGGTCTTTCGTGTAGAATTTTCCGATTACGACTCCGATCGAACCGGTGATCGTGTTGTGGTCTGCAAAAATCCTGTCGGCATTCATCGAAACGTAGTATCCGCCAGATGCCGCGACGCTTCCCATTGAGACGATTATCGGTTTTGTGCCCGATTTTTTCATCGTCTCGACCTGATTCCAGATCGTTTCGGATGCGATTACCGAGCCGCCGGGAGAATTGACGCGGAGGATTATTCCTTTCACATTTTCATCTTTCCACGCCTTTTTAAGAAGCGATACAACTGTGGAAGAACCGCTTGATTCCGGCTTGCCTGAAGGTGACATGTCGCTTACACCGCGGTGGATCGAGCCTGGAACTTCGATGACTGCGATTTTTGGCCCGGCAACCGGTGTGATTTTGAACAAGTCTTCGCCGATATTTTTGTATGCGACAACCGACATTTTGTGCTCGTAACCCGTCTGATTTCTCATTTCCTCAAGAATGTCGTCCTTGTAGCGGATCCCGTCGATGAGGTTGTTTTTTACCGCATAAGGCGAAGTCATCGAGACTGAATCTGCGATTTCATAAACTTTGTCGATCGGGATCTTGCGGCTTTCGGAAACTTCGGCCGCGACTTTGGAAAATATTGAATTTATTAAACTTTCAGTCGATTCGCGGTGAGCTTCGGTAAACTTGTCCTCGCTGTACATGTTCCAGTAGGTCTTATATTCCTTCCTTGCCGCACCGATCGGTTCGACCTTGATTTTTTCAAGCATATTCTTGAAGAAAATTGAAGTTGAACTCATGCCGTTGAAAGTGACGAAACCCGAATGCTGTAGGAAAATTTTGTCGGCCGCAGTTGCAAGATAGTAGCTTTTCGTGCCGCTCATGTATTCGCCGTAAGAATCGCTCCAAGCCCAGACTTTTTTGCCTGCATTCTTGAACAAAATCAGCTCGTTGCGGAGTTCTTCAGCCTGAGCGTAACTTAAATTCATATCGCTCAGATCAAGAAAAATCCCCACAATTTTCGGGTCAGCCGCAGCCGCACGGACTGAAGTCAGAGTGTCGAGAAGCGAGATCTGCTTTCCGAAAAACGAATCAAGCATCATGTAGTTCGTTTCTGGGAAAACATCGCCGCTTATCGCTCCGGCATTTATCGTAAGGAGCGTTTTTTCCTGCACTTCCTTTTTGCCGAAACCCGAAAAATCTATGCTGGAGATGAGCCAGACAATAAGAGCGATGTTTAGGACCGTGAGAACCCCTATCACAATGAAGAACCTCGCGATTACTTTCTTAATAAAATCGAACATTTGAACCTCTTATATCAATTTTGTTTACCACCACATGCTTCCTGCAGCAAAAGCCGCTGATTATATCACAAATTTGAATGTTTTCAACTGTGGGTGTTGGGATTCGAACTTTATGATAGTGTTAGATTTTTATTGACAAATATTTTGAAAAACATAATTTAGTATCGTATGATTTTTTTGTTCTATTCTCAAAATATGAAAGATGCAATTGAAACACAAACAAAATTCTTGACTTTCAAACTGATATTACACATAATTTCTTGTTGTTTGTTAAGAATTGAGGCTTTTATGAAGTTGAACAAAAGTTTGTTGGAAGAAGCAGCAAGAAATAACGGCATTATTACCACGGAAAATGTCGAGAAACTGGGTTTTTCGAGGGCTTTGCTTTCGGAATACGTGAAATCCGGAACATTGCTCAGAGTCCGGCATGGGGTTTATATTCTTCCTGATTCGGTGCACGACGATATGTACACGCTGATGCTCCGCTCTTCAAAAATAGTTTTCAGCCACGGTTCGGCACTTTTTTTGAACGGAATCGCCGAGAGAACGCCGTTTATTCATCATGTTACGATTCCGAGCGATTTTTATCTTCCTAATTCTATAAAAAACGAGTGTATTTGTTTTTATGTAAAACCGGATCTGTTCGCTTTGGGGCTGATCGAAAGAAAGACAACTATGGGTAACGAAGTGCGCTGTTACAATGCGGAAAGGACTATTTGCGATATTTTACGTTCAAGAAGCAGGCTGGATGAAGGAACTATAGCCGGAGCAATGAAAAATTATGCTGCATCCGAGCAGAAAAACTTGAACCTGCTTGCTGAATATGCGCAGAAATTCAAAGTTTTTTCGGAAATTAAAAGATATCTGGAGGTTTTATTGTGACGGAAAGCTCAGCTGCGAGAAGTTTCAAAGCAAAAATCAATAATTATGCGAAAAAATGCAGTCTGCCTTCTCAGGTTGTTCTGCAAAACTATATGTTCGAGCGTTTTCTGGAACGCCTTTCGGTTTCGGAATACCGTGACAAGTTCGTTATAAAAGGCGGAATCCTGATTTCCGTGCTTGTCGGATTGCAGACCCGCTCGACGATGGATCTTGACACCACGGCAAGGGGAGTGACTCTCACAGAAGAAAATATCACGGAAATTATTGATAAAATTTGCAATGTTACGGTCCGGGATGATGTCCGTTTCAGCTTTGTTTCTGTCGCGCCGATCAGAAAAGATGACAAATACGGCGGCTACAGAGTCCGCCTTGACGCTGTTTTTGAATCAATAAAAACACCGCTTTCCATCGATATTTCAACAGGTGACATAATAACTCCGCAAGCGATGAAATACGAAGTTTCTGGAATTTTCGACACCGATTTGCGGATCCCGCTCTGGGGTTACAATATCGAGACGATTCTTGCCGAAAAGACTGAAAGTATTTTGTCACGCGGAATTTTGAATACGCGCCCTCGTGATTTTTATGATGTCTACATTTTGTGCACGACAAAAAAATACGACAAAAGTATTTTCAAGGAAGCCTTGAAAGCAACTTCGGAACATCGCGGAACTGACGGAATAATCAATGAAATCCCACATATTCTTGAAAATATAAGTGAAAGCAGCGAATTAAAACAAATGTGGGAAAAATATCGGAAACAGTTTCGGTACGCGAAAGATATTTCCTACGAACAAACTATTGAAGAATTGAAAAAATTGCTTGATTAAGTTCTACTCGTTGATTAAGAAATCATCAATAAAATCAAATGTTTTCAACTGGTGTGTTTCTTGGCTCATTTTTTGTGTCTACTTTTCCTTGACTAGAGCCAACTGCGATTCTCAAAAGCCAGTATAAAGCAGCAAAAGCGGTAAATGGAGAATCTCTTTCGCTGAATTATGGAATTGGTCAGTATGTTTCCAGAAATTCAAGGGGCGGTTTCTGGGGAACCGGCGCGATTGAGAAAATAAGCGAGCAACTGCACAAATAACTGCCGGGATTACGCGGGTTTTCTGCTGCAAACATAAAATTCATGCGCCAGTTTTATGAGGAGTGGAGCCGCGATCTGGAATCGCTAACCGCAGTTAGCGAAATAAAAGAGGATAAATCGCTAACCGTGGTTAGCGAAATTGACACGTTGCAACTGGTCAAAAACAAAGAACTGCAAGGTGAAAAATTTGACATCGACTACTTCCTGTCGCTTGGTTTCACACACCACATGATAATTATCCGAAAGGCGAAAACTTTGCCGGAGCGGATTTTCTACATACGGCAGGCGGTAGAAAACAAATGGAACAAAGAAGTTCTTGCTGCACAGATAGATGCAGGTCTTTTCAGTAAAAGAAGCAACTTGCCAAACAATTTCACGAAGACGATTCCGAGCGCGAAACAAGCTTTGATGGCGATACAGATGTTTAAGGACGAATATCTTCTGGATTTTATCAATGTTGAAGAACTCGGTGCCCGCGATAAATCAGACATAGATGAAAAAGTTGTCGAGCAGGAGATCGTGCAGAATGTCAAAAATTTCATTATGACTTTCGGACGCGATTTCACTTTTGTCGGCAATCAGTATCATCTTGAAATTTTCGGAGAGGAACAATATCCCGATCTGCTGTTTTTCAACCGCGAGCTGAACGCTCTTGTTGTTGTGGAACTAAAAATGGGAAAATTCAAAACCGCTTATCTCGGGCAGCTTTGCGCATATCTCAAAATTATCGATGATAAGGTGAAAAAGCCGCACGAAAATCCTACAATCGGGCTTATTTTGTGTAAAACCGTGAACAAGGAATTCGCGGAATATGTAATTCAGGACTACGACAAGCCGATGGGAGTCGCCACATACAGGTCTTTGGCTGATATGCCTGAAAAGCTACGCAAAGCATTGCCTGATTTATCTGATATGAGAAAAATGCTCAATAAGGCGGATGAGAATTGAGTTCTTGTTTCATCGGTTCCAAAGCTATTCTAAGGAGTCGAAGCGGCTACCACGCAACCAGCAGCAGTTTGTTTTCAGAGGAAAATTCTATTCAATATCCTGATTTTTGTCACAAAAATTATACCGTGCAATCATGTTTGAAAGCTGAGCAATGGGGAAAAATCAGGTGTTGTTGATGAGTTTTGTGAAAAGAAGGCACGGAATTTACGGAAAATGTGTTGGCCGAGGTGCCTTTTCGCCGTCTCAAAACGGAAATGCGGGGAAATTAAGGATTATTTTTTGGTTTTTTCACCGATTTTTTTCACTGAAAAATCAAGATTTTTATTGTAATGTTTAAAAATTTGTTGACTTGAATTCTAAAATTTATATTTTCATTGTCTGTTAATTTTTGTTTATCTGGTGAAATGTTGAAATTGATATTGCAATTAACAGTGAAATTGATTCGATAACAAAAATTTATGTTATTCGAGGAAAACTGTTGTCAATGAGATCGTATATTTTTGAAATAGAGGCAAGGTGAATAATTTATTTGATCCGGCATTGTTTAATGAATATCGCGAGGGAAATCGTCTTGAGGTTAAGAAAGCGAGCGGAGGTTTGCCTCAAAGTTTATGGGAAACATATTCTGCATTTGCAAACTGTAATGGAGGAGTGATTATTCTCGGAGCAGGAGAGAAAAACGACGGAAGCTGGTATACAACCAATTTACAGAACACTGATAAATTGTTGAAAGATTTCTGGAACATACTTAATAATCGTTCAAAAATCAGCGTAAATCTTCTGAAAGAAAACGATGTGAAAATTTATGATCTCAACGGGGATGAAATTATCGTAGTCTATGTTCCGAGAGCCGGAAGGGAGCAGAAACCTGTTTATATCAACGATAATTTGTTCGGCGGAACATTCAGGCGTGACCACGAAGGCGATTATCATTGTTCTGAATCGGAAGTCAGAGGAATGTTGCGTGATCAGGCAGACAAAAGTACTGATAACAAGACTATTGTTGACATGGACATGTCGGTTTTTTGCAAAAACACAATCAGAGATTTCAGGATCAGGCATCAGGCGGTGAATGCTCTGCATGTGTGGCATAAACTTAATAATTATGAATATTTGGAACGAATTGGCGCGTTAAAGTTCTCAAAAGAAGACAAGATGCTTCATCCGACTGTGGCAGGATTGCTGATGTTCGGCGAAGAATACAAAATCAGGTATGAATTCCCTGAATATTTTTTGGATTATACAGAGATGCTGAATCCGGCTATCCGCTGGACTGACAGACTTGAATCAAGTTCGGGCGAGTGGAGCGGAAACCTTGTCGATTTTTTCTTCCTGATGGAACAAAAACTGCTTCGTGATTTGAAGAAACCGTTTATACTTGACGGAATTACGAGAATTGACGAAACGTCTGTTCATAAGGCTGTCAGGGAAGCTCTGGTAAACTGCATTACGAATGCTGACTTTAATTTTGCAAGAGGAATTGTGATAAAAAAGACCCGTGATTCTCTTGTGATGGAAAATCCGGGAAGTATCGTGACGGGAAAAAACCAGATGCTCAAAGGCGGTGTGTCCGAGCCGCGGAACAAGATTATTATGAAAATGTTCAATCTTATCAAAATAGGAGAACGCGCCGGCAGCGGAGTTCCGAGCATATTTAATGTGTGGGAGAAAAACGGCTGGATTCCGCCTGTCGTAGAGGAGTTTTATAAACCTGACAGAACCATTTTAACGCTTTCTTTTATTCCAAAACAAGCGGAAAAAGCAGGAGATGACAGTGACTTGTTGCAGAATGAAACAAGTTTGAAACAAGTTTTGAAACAAGTTTTGGAAAAATCGGATTTTGAGAAGATTGTCCCGATACTTGATATATTGGAAAAAAATAAAAAGATAACTGTTCAGGAAGCAGTGACTATTTTTAATAAATCACGAACTACGACTTGGAGATATCTCAAAATATTGGTGAATGCAGGTGTTGTTGAAGTGACCGGGGAAACGAACAATACCGTGTATTCTCTGCGAAAACCAGATTAGAAACAAAATATAGCAACCATTCCCCAACCCTCGGTTCCTGAGCAGTCGTTGGAGTCGAAGCCGCTATCGCGCAACCTGCCGCAGTTTGTCTTCAGAGGGAAGTTCCATTCAATATCGTGTTTTTTGTGCACAAAAATCATGCTGTGCAATCATGTTTGAAAGCTGAGCAATGGGGAAAAATCAGGTGTTGTTGAGGGTTTTTTGAATTGAAGTGGCGGAATTTACGGAAAGAGGTGAGCCAACCTATTTTTCATCACCGTTTTCACCTTGTATCACTATTTCATCATTTGTATTAACATAAGTGATATCTTCAGTTTTCCCTTCATATTGTTCTCGAACAAGATCCTCCATTTCTTTTCTGGAACGAATACCTGAACGAATGATGTATCCCTTTGTTGGTAAGAAATAAATGCTCCAACCGTTTTTTACTCCTTCGAAATAGTCGGGATCTTTTTGTTCGTATTCTTTTAATTCTGCTTCTTCCGAGTTATTCAATTTTCTTGGTGCAATATAAGCAAATAAAGTAGAATATTCAGTGTTTTCATAATTTGGTAATTCTGTCAACTTAAAGTGTTGTTTTATTTCACTATCGTTAGTGATAATATGCTGCGAACGAATATGAGTATGATCTAAATTTGCAATAGTCTCTATATCATAGATATGGCGAGAATTACTGCCTTTGCAATGAGGTATATTTGTCGATTTCCAAGTTAGTTTATTAAACAAATTTAGATTTATAATCGGCCAAATAGAAGTAACCATATCATATTCTTTATATTTGCCTTTCCATTCATTAGCGCGAATAACCACGCTTTGCCTATTTATGCCTTTTAATGAGTATAATAATGGAATGTAGTCAGGTGATAATATAATGTTATGTAGCATAGAATTTGAATCGGCAATAATTAAATTGTTATCCGAGACAGATATTGATTTAGAAGATGCACATTTATCAAATATTAGTCCTTTGGAAACATATTTGCATTTTCTAAAATCGATATTGTTTATTATTAATTGATTTGAATCAACATCCTTCATTTTTAAATAATTCGAATCGTCGTAATAGAGAAACATATTCTTATCTGATGATGTCAAATAAGTTTTCATCAACAGTTTTAGAGCTACAGATAAATTCGTATAGTGGCAGACACAATCATATATCAAGGAACATTCTTTATCTGTTAAATTAATTCTTTCATCTTCCATGTGAGATTTTATTTGTTCCAACATCTTTGACAAAAATTCTTCTTTCAGTTGATTTGATTCTTCTTCTGAAAACTTGGTATTGAACCCAACACACTTAGTTCGATCAATTGATAAAAGAGGTCTTTTTTCACCAGTGAAATTTATTAAAGTATGAGATAAACAATTTTCGTAGAAACCTAAGTATTCATCGATATCATTTGGCTTTTCGACAGTAATGCCATCCACGCATAAATATTCCACTTGTTTGTTTCCGATAAAATTGCTTCTAATAACGTAAAGATCAAGATCTAATTTAGTAACACCTTTTTTGGGTAACGACAACAATGTATAGAGTGTTACATTATATAAATTTGTTGTAACTATGTAATCATTTGTGTTCGCTGTCTTTGCAGCATAGTTGACTAGATTCCCTACAAAAGAAAAAAATTTTTCCAAAAAACGTATGGTAGAATTTGTTGTTAATTTATCATGCAATTTTCTAATTTTCTCAATACCTTCTACGAAATTTTCAGGTTCAAATATTTGATTATATTGACATAATGGTGTTTTATCGCCTGTTATACGCACAGGTATGTCTAAGTGTTGAATTCCTACATATTGAAATAATATGTAGCTTAAATTGTTTTTTATCTTTTTTACATCTCCTAAAATAGCAACATATTCTTCATTTTTTTCTTTTATGTATTTATCTTTGGTGTCGTCAAGCATAAAAATCAATGGCATTTCAGGGATAGAATCAGAATTTATTGATTCAGCATATTCATCCTTCAAATATAACTTTACAATTGTTCCATGGTTGCCAATTTTTTCTTCATCAGTCCTACTCATATCGATGTAATAAAATCTTTCAGAAATACCTGACAAAACGCAAGATATCTTTTCTCCCTTATCATAATATTTGGTTGAAATTCCTATTTTATCTGCAATCATATAACATGACAAAATTCCTATTCCAAACTGAGATGTCGGTGTTACATTATTTTCCCAATCAACCTTTTTTGCATTGAAATCTGTCGAGTTATAATATGAATTGCCTATATGAAGGAGATATTTTTTTATAATCTCTTTATTCATTCCTAAACCTTTGTCACAGCAGTAAATAAATTTTCTATTTCTGCCTTCCAACTCTTCTTCTCCGATACCAAATTCAATATTGATTTCTTCAGAAATTCCTCTTGATTTATTATAGGCAAGTAAACATTTTGAAGTATCAAGAGCATTTTGATATACTTCGCGCAGACAGGCAAATTTATCCTGATATAGTTGAACCCCCATTAATAATTCAAGAATCTTGGATTGATCCATGGAGAACTTCAACTTTGAATCAGGTTTAAAACCACTACATTCTATCTTATTTTTAACCTTCCTGTATATGTTAACATTATATTTGTTTCCAATTTCCCAATCTTTTTTCAATTCATCAAAATTACTTATTTCACTTTCTATTTCTTTTATATAATCAGCAAGAAAATAATACATTTCAGGCTTAGAACAAGAAGCATGAAAAGAAATCTTTACAAGATCTTTACCAGGCAAGATCAGACATTTAACACCTTCTTTTGCTTTCCAATGTTTAATGCTTCTTTCATCAGTTATTAGTTTCTCGGAAAATAAAGACCGTGGTGCTCTATCTGAAGAAAAATGAATTATATCACCTAACCTTAACATCTCCGCAAGGAATTGTATGTTATTTTTATCATTACTCTCCCAATCTATACGGTCGTTTTTAGGGAGTTCCTCTACACGCTCTATATTTTCACAATGAGCTTGGCAAATATCTGCTAAATCTTCCAAAAATTGTTCCGTGAAAGGTCCTATACCAACTTTTATCTTATTATTTAAATTTTCTATATTGCTTGCAGCCTTTTTATGATGGTTTGTGCGTATGAATTCATAACGAATATCTTCACTTAGTTTCTTATAATCCTCATAAGAAGTATTGTTTCTTTTTGCAATTTCTTCATGTCTAAAAGATTCATATTTGCCAATCAGGTCAGAAATATTTTCGACAACTTTTTCTTTACAATCCTCAATAAAAATATAATTTTTTGCCTTTTCATAGTCAAAATCTAAATACTCTAATATTTTTTCTGCAATGTCAGATTTTTTAGAAGATTGGAAATCAGATTTTAATTTATGTTGCGATGTTGATGGAGAATATTTGTCGCATTCTTCAACAATTTTTAAGGTATCATATTCCCAATCCGGCAGTGCCATTCCTGAGTCATGCAGATATGCTGCCAAATAAAGTAAAATCAGCTCATAAAAGGATAGAGATTTTAATTTGTCAGCTAATATTTCTCCCATAATTTTTATTATTTCTTGGCTATGTTCCGCGTCATGAATATCATAATTCGGCATTTGAGAAGATATGAGTCCCAAGTGATCTTCAACATCAGAAACTATATTTTGTACAATATTCCATAAGTCTCTATTGTCATCGCAAGATTGAGATTTTTTTGCTATCTGAGCTTCAAGAAAACTTTTCTTTTTTTCTTTCTTTCCCATGTTTTCCTCTTTTTATAGTTTTCTCAGTATGTTTTAGGTGAAGGTTTCGACATTTTCTCATTTCTGACGGATCAAAAAACACCGTAAATCTGCCATGTTTTTCGCAAAAATGCAAGGTCGGAAATTCTTTTGTTTTCTTGATTGTTGTTTTATGCGCAAATTTTTGTTGAATTAGAAAGATTGCTGCTCTTGTTGGAGATAACCTTTAGATCAAGACATCAAAACTTTCCAATTATTCCACGTTTCTTACACAACGAACATAATTTGTTAAGGATGTTACATTTTGGTCAACGCTTCCGTATGAGAAGTTGACGCTGAAAGCCATTTTTGTAGAACCTGCCGAGAACTCGGCTTCGGAAGATGACCAAAAACCATAAAGATCACCGAATTTGCTGTAAACTTCCTCACCAGAGCAACCGATACAATCGGTGTTAATGCACTCTGTGACATTCAGACAATTGTCAGTAAAAGTGCAAGACCCGTCAATTTCAGTGGCCGGGCAGTTTTGTATCAGGCTTCTTAGTTCGCAAACTGTCGGAAGACGCCAGTCGGATACTCCTTCTTCGCTCAGATTTTCGCAATAAGAAATGGCTTGCTCCCATGTCATCATGCTTTCCGATTTTGAAGACCAAGTCAGGTTGTCGTCTACTTCGCAAGTTGGCTCTTCAGACTCAGAATCGCTGTCAGACGGATCTTCGTAATCGCCATTTTCTGAGTTCGAGTTTTCAACGCATTTTCCGGTTTGCTCATTACAGCCATCGTTACATTTTTCTGCGAATATCCACATTACTTCGTTGCTGGAATCAGGATAGCCGCAGAAGTATGAATCTTCGCCGTGGCATTCATAAGTGCCGTATGTGCAAACGCCTGACGACTGGTTCTGGTTTTTGTTGTCATTGTTTTTGCTGTCGCTGCCGCCGCAAGCGATCATTAAAAACATTGCCGTTAAAACTGTGACTGTGAACATGAGTTTTTTCATTTTTACCTCCTTGATTAAAGTTCTTGTTTTCTTTTTTCAAAATGCTCTTCTATTTTATCCTTCGCAAGTTCATAGAATTTTTTATAGCTTTTAGATCCGTCATCGAGAATGTTGTTGAATTTAATGTCTATTATTTTTACACCACAAGCTCTAAGCATCTTAAGCTTGCACCATTCACTTGTTCCTTGGATATATTGCTGGGTCTCTGAACTGTCTGGAATGAATGGCTGCGGATTAAAATATAAGGTGTCTGGCTTTTTACCTTCGGTTTTTTTCCCAAATTTAGATTTATATTGTAGTAGCCACCATAAATCTATTTCGGCGAAATCCATTCCAAAACCGAGGATATAAACATCACCCTCGAGAAATTTATCCAGCCAAGTTTCTTCTCCGTGATTATTGATTTCCAAAGGGTCAATATGGTCAATATGTTTAATATAGCTGTGCAGTAGCTTGGCGTAAGCGGAATATCCCAAAACCATACTGTGAGGGTATGCGGCTTCACCGTGTATGTGCCAGATTTTCTTATCTTTTTCGGTATTAAATGTGGTTATAAGATCTTCGACCTTTTGTTTCTCGTCGATTTTTTTACGAATATCACAGGGAACACTAATGTCTTTAAAGATTATTTTACAATCCTTGCCATCTAAATAATGGTTAATATTTTGGTAGAATATGAAAGGCGCGCCTAAAATAGCGCATTCCGCTTCATAGGTGTAATTCGTGGTGAGGATGTAATCAAAGTCCAGATTTAAAAGCTGAGTAAAAAAATTATGTTCTTTGTCATGTGGCAAATTAATATCTAATAATTCTAAAAATTGATCGAGGTTATTTTTTGCGAACATATCAGCTTTCAATGGCATAGGCATCTGATATTTTTCTGAAGGCAAATCAAAATGTCCGTCTATACGAATTTTTTCCAATACTTTGTCCCAATTAGCACCCTTATAATATGTTCTTGCGATACCGTTTCCTAAGAGCAATACTTTCGGTCTTGTTGTCATTTTTTTATTCTCCTTTAAAATTCTTAATCATTTCTCACACAACGAACCTTGTATTGAATAGTAAGTCCTCCATTGCAACTAAAGGTACCGTAATATATCTCCATATGCCAAACACCATAAGGACCAGGGGAAGAAGAATAGAAAGTTGACCCGGAATTCCCCGCATTGGAAAGGTTCCAAGCAGGATTTGTTTTTCCATACCTTACGAGCGAGGCAAGTTCATTTCTGTTCGGCAAACGCCAATCATTGTAACCTGCGTAAGTTAGATTCTTGCAATAAGATAGAGCTTGTTGCCAATTTTTATCGCTCGCATAGCTTGTTTGCCAGATTAGTCCCGTTGTTGAATCTGTTGCAATTGAGTCATCGTTTATGGTCGAGAGTGTTAATGAAGGAGCTGGTAAAGTTGTTCCTCTCACACAACGAACAAAAAATGTATTTTCTGCATTAGTATAGTGCGGGTTACCGTTTTCGAAATTCACTTCATAACGCATATACGTCCCACTATAACTTGTAAAACCAGCATAACCCCAAAAATTCTGGGAAGGGGTGCTTGGGAAATATGTTGTGTTTATCGCGGGGTCATATTTGCTGTTGTCAACAATAGTTAATAGTTCATGTGGTGTCGGCAGTCTCCAGTCGCTGTATCCGGCATAAGTCAACTTGTTGCAATAAGAAACAGCATTATCCCAAGTGTAAGTCGAAGTCGGGATTGTCTGTTGCCACATTAAATCTGTGTTATTGTCAACAACTACTTTCTGATTCGAAATACTCTGTACTGTGAAATTTTGCGGAATGCAGTAGTCATCGGCTGCATATTGTGCATCTTGACCAAAATAATCATTGCTCAGAGAAGTCGGGCATGTGGTTAACCATGATGATGCATTGCGACACTTGTTTTGCCCCGTGCAAATATTGCCAAGAGCAGGTCTTTTGTCTTGACAACCTTTTCTTGTTCCCCACCAGTAATATCCGCTATTGCATTCGCATACATAGTCTTTCCATGATGAAGCAGTGCATTCGTGCGTTGAGTTGGCGACTTCATCGCATGGATCGTAATCGCAGGGGCTTGTGCATTCGGAGTTATACCAATAATGTGTATCATTACATTCATAATAGCAAGTTCCGGCGGTTATGCTGTAGCTTGACGCATAACTTGCCGGAGTCCATGCATTTCCATTCCAAGTCTGCGTGAATTTTCCGTTCGCACCGTCATCATTCCAGACAGTATTTGCTGGTTTTGATGAGCAATTTCCAAGTTTGGTCGCAGCATCGCATTTTAAAGTTGAGCTGTTCCAGTTATAATTGGTTTTGCATTTAAATTTGCACTCCGTTTCGCTTGGGGCTGCGCTGTAAGTTCCAATGGTTGAGGGTTGCCAGCCGTTTGCGCTGCTCCAGTTCTGTGTGATGGATGAAGCTGTGTTCCATTGCGCATTTGTCGGAAGGCCTGTGCATGCAACATTTGTTTTTGTGTTGGAGATACATGCCGAATTTTCCCAGTGATAGCCGCTGCCGCATTTATAGTGGCATTCGTTTGAACTCGGGGTTTCGTTGTATGTTCCAGCATTCGACGGAATCCAGCCGTTTCCGTTCCATGTCTGGGTTATGCTTGAAGCTGTGTTCCAGACTGCGTTCGTCGGAAGTCCCATGCAGTTCGCAGGCTGCGTATCGGCTACGCATTTTGAAGTTGATGAGTTCCATGTGTAGTGCTGGTTGCATTTAAAGTGGCATTCGTTTGAAGTCGGTGTTTCGTCGTATGTTCCGGCATTTGACGGAATCCATGCGTTTCCATCCCATGTCTGTGTGATGCTTGAAACCGTGTTCCAGCTTGCGTTCGTCGGAAGGCCGATGCAGCTTGCAGGCTGAGTATCTGCCACGCATTTTGAAGTTGAGGAGTTCCATGAGTAATGATCTTTGCATTTGAAACGGCACTCGGCTACGCTTGCCGACGCGTTGAATGTTCCGACATTTGACGGAATCCAGCCGTTTCCGTTCCATGTCTGGGTTATTTCGGAAACACTGTTCCAGAGTGCGTTTTCAGGAAGCCCTGTGCATGTTGCAGGCTGTGTGTCGGGGGCGCAGACCGTGTTGTTCCAGGTGTAGTGTTCCTTGCATTTGAAGTAGCATTCACTCTGGCTTGCAGAAGTGTTGTGTGAGCCGGTATTTGACGGAATCCAGGCGTTTCCGCTCCATGTCTGCATGATTTTTGTAGCCGTGTTCCACTCCGCGTTTGTCGGAAGCCCGGTGCAGTTGGCTTCTCTTGTTCCTGCGGCGCACTGAGAGTTGTTCCACTCATAGTTTTCAGCGCATTTGAAGCGGCATTCCGTAGTGCTCGGCGTTTCGCTGAATGTTGCCGATGTCGTCGGAACCCACTCGTTTCCGTTCCAGGTCTGCGTTATATTTGAAACGCTGTTCCAGACCGCATTGTCCGGTTTGCCGGTGCATGCGACTGCCGGAAGTTCATTCGGAGCGCAGGCTATACCGTTCCATGAATAGTTTGTTTTGCATACGAAGTGGCATTCGCTGTAGCTCGGAGTTTCGTTGAAGGTTCCGATTTCTGAAGGAGTCCACGCCGTGCCGTTCCAGCTCTGGGTTATATTTGAAACCGTGTTCCAAAGCGCGTTTTCTGGAAGTCCCGTGCAGTCAGTCTGAATTGTTCCAGCGACGCACTGCGAACCGGTCCAGTTGTAATTGTCGGCGCATTTGAAACGGCATTCCGAAGAATTCGGGGTTTTGTTGTAAGTTCCTGTATTTGACGGAATCCAGTTTTCGTCATCCCAAGTCTGCGTGATGCTTGCGGCACCGTTCCAGACAGCATGTTCCGGGAGACCTTCGCAGTTTGCCGTTCTCGTTCCGGCAACACACTCTGAATCGTTCCATTCATAGTTCTGGTTGCAGACAAAACGGCATTTCGTGCTGCTCGGAGTAGTGCTGAAAACCGCTTCTGTCGGAGGTGTCCACTCGTTTCCGTTCCAAGTCTGGGTTATGCTTGAAACTGTGTTCCAGCTTGCATTTGCCGGAAGACCTGTGCAGTCGGCTTCTCTTGTTTCGCCGACTTCATGCTCAGGCTGGGAATCACTTGTGTCGGCATCATCGTCTGACTGCGAATCGCTTGAATCAGCATCGTCAGTCGGATCGGAAGTGTCTGCATCATCAGCAGAATCACTATTGTCCGATTCCGTATCACCGTTATCTGGCGCAGTGTCTCCGCCGTCAGGTGTTGTATCAAAATTGTCTGAATCTGAATCGTCAACAGAGTCTTCGCTGTCAGGCGTTGTGTCTGCCGTTGAATCATTTTGCGAATCGGCATCATCGGAATTTGTGTCAGTCGTGTCCGAATCAGTTTTGTCACTCGTTGAATCGGAAGTGTCAGTGTCGCCGTAGACACTTTCTTTCGAGCCGCTGTCGCAAGCAGCAAAGAAAAACATCACGCAGAAAAGCGCGAAAACAGCACAAATTTTTTTCATACTAAACTCCATAAAACAAACAAAAAACTGCATTTTTTATAACCAAAATGGAGGCAATTCTTATAGCCAAAAGGTTATAAAATTATTGTCTGCTATCGTTTAAAAATCACAAACCTTTTGCGGAGTCGTCCTTTGGATCTCAAAACAGCATTCGCATTGACTATCAAGGAAATCAGAAAGGAAAAAAAGCTTTCTCAGGACAATGTGGCGAACCGCTGTTTTTGCCAGACGGTGATTATCGGACGCCTTGAAACCGCGCAGAGGGAACCCAAAATCTCAACAATTTTCAAAATCGCGAACGCGTTGGAAGTTTCCCCCGACTATTTAGTGAAAAAAGTGGAAGAAAAACTGAACAGCGCGCCTCAGGAATAGGTTTGTGAAATAAATCTAAAAATTTTTCTAAATTGATGTTGACAAAATAATAAAAGCAAATATTGTCTCTTCCGATATGACCTCCCACGCTTCCCGTAAGATCAGCGCACCAGGGAGGTCTTCGAGTTTTAAGAAGCAAATTTTTCAAGATGGAATACACAAAATCCCCGATTTCAGTTGATGAACAAATTGAAAAACTTGAAAGACGGGGTTCATTGTCAGCCTTCTCTTGCCATACAATACAGCTAAACCTTTTGTTGCAAAAAGCGATCTTAAGCAGTTAAAACGAAATAAAATATTTGTTCTACTGTCGGCTATCAAATATGTTGCCGACATCATAAGTCCTGGAAATTCTTTCAAAAAAAATCTTGTTTCATTGCTGAATGATAAACACCGGCTTTTAACTCTCAAAGAAATGGGATTCCCGGAAGATTGGGAAAATCTGCCTGTGTGGTAACGGTTTCTATGAAGGCGAGCCGTCCGCGCTGAAATAAACCGGTTGAAAATATTTGATTTTGTGATATAATTAACGGCTTTTTGAGTGGAGGTTACTATGGCAGAAACGCTTATGCGGATGTATGAAACAATGTCCGAAGCTGAACAGAAGGAATTGTATGATTTTGCGCTTTTCCTGCTTTCCCGCAATGAGGAAAAAGAGAAACCTAAAAAATCCATGTACGGAGTTTGGAAAAACGAGCATTTTTATATGGCTCCTGATTTTGACGATCCTGTGGAAGATTTCGCGGAGTATATGTGATGAAATATCTGCTCGACACTCACACAATTCTCTGGTATCTCTACGGCGATGAAAGACTTTCGGAATCTGCAAGAAAAGTCATTGAATCAAATAAATGCTTTTACAGTTATGCGTCATTCTGGGAAATTTCAATAAAACAAAGTAAGAAAAAACTCGAATTTACCAGAACTGTTTTCGAAATTGATGAAATGTGCAAGATCGCGGGGTTTAAAAAGCTTCCTGTTACACTTGCAGATTTAGATGCAGTCAGAAATCTTCCGTTTCAAGACAATGTAAAGCATAATGACCCGTTTGACAGGCTTTTGATTTCACAAGCAATCGAAAACAATCTGACGATCATCACTCACGATGATAAAATTTCACTGTACGATGTAGAAACTGTGTGGTAACGGTTTCTATGAAGGCGAGTTGCTCGCGCTCCGAAAAAAAGCAATTTGCATTTTTTGCAAATTTGGTATCGCAAATTGCAACTTCAAGTTGCTAACCTCCTCGAATTACATACGGTTAAAATCCAACTTGTCGAACTTTATCAAAGCAGCAAGGCAAATATCAGCGAGCATATCAGGCACATTTTTGAGGAAGGTGAACTTGATGAAAATCCAGTTGTTCGGAAATTCCGAACAGTTCAAAAGGCGCGATTCCATTTTTGAACTGCTTCGAATCAAAACCCTTTTTCTATGATTCCGCCGCCCTGAAGGATACCGTCTTCGCGGTAAATTGCGACTGCCTGACCGGGAGTTACCGAAAGCTGCGGCGTTTCGAAAACGACTTTGAATCTGCCGCCTTCCAGGATTGAAACTGTTGCCGGGCACTCTTTGTGTTTCTGTCTGATTTTGACCAACGCTTTGAATTCATTAGGATTTTCAATGTCGTCAAGCAGATTGAGTTCCGCCCCTTCAAGTCCTTCGGAAAATAAATGCTCCTTTTCGGTGACAACGATCTCATTCTTTTCGGCATCGATTCTGAGGACAAAAAGCGGTTTCGGATTGCTGATCCCGAGCCCTTTGCGCTGGCCTACGGTGTAGTGGATTATTCCTTTGTGGCGGCCTAAAATTTTGCCGTTTTCGTCAACGATATTCCCCTCTTTCACAACTTCGTCGTCAAAAAGCACAGCGTGGTTGCCGCCCATAAAATCCTGACTTTCCTCTTTTTCGGCAACGGGAAGATGGAACTTTCTCGCCGTTTCGCGCACTTCGTCCTTCGTCATGTTTCCGAGCGGAAAAATGATGTGCGGAAGCCATTCGCGACGCAGCATTTGCAGGAAATAGCTCTGGTCTTTCGCCGTATTCAACGCTTTCGCGAGGAAAAACTTGCCGTTTTCTTCAATAATTCTCGCATAATGGCCTGTCGCAAAAAGGTCGATCCCAAGTTCGGCGCGAGCCTTTTCGAAAAGAAGCCCGAACTTCATCTTGAAATTGCATCTCACACACGGATTCGGCGTTCTGCCGCACATGTATTCGTGCTTGAAATACGAAATTATGTTTTCGCGGTATGCCTCGCTCAAATCAAAAACTTTATAAGGGATATCAAGCACTTTTGCGATTTCTTCAACCGCTTCCAAGCTTTCTCCCTCGCAAGGTCCGTAGCATGAATCAGGCATCGGACCCTCGACATGAAGCGAACCGTCCCAGTTAGACATCGTGACTCCGACGACATCGTAACCCTGCTGTTTGAGAAGTGCCGCTGCAACTGCGGAATCGACTCCGCCGCTTAAGCCCACAGCGATTTTTGCCATGTTTCCTCCGGCTATTTTTCGTTAAGAATGTGTTTTATGTCGTAAAGCTGCGGATCTTCGTCTAAATTCTTTGAAAACCATTTGTAATCGTCCTTATTAATATAATGTAAATTTTCAAACATCATTTTGTAATTGTCAGTTCCGATATCGACAAGGCGCGGTTTGATCTTTCCGGTTTCGGGATCTTCAATGTCTTTAAGGTAGAGCGGAGAAACCGTTCCGTCATTGTTACAGACTACGATGCAGCCTGAAAAGCCGCGGTCGAAAAGCTCTTTTACGCCGAAACCGAGCAGCGTGCAGTATTTAAGGTCGAATGCGCACGGCGGACAACACCTTAGTTCGTATCCAAGCTCCGTAGGTCTGCATTTGACCTTAAGGTTGATTTTTTCCCTACATTTAACTTTACCATCGAGTTTTTTCAATTCTTCGTTGAGGAGAACGTTGAATATATGCGCTTTCGAGATGTTTCCGAGTTCTGGATGTCCGTGCTCGTCGAATGAGAACTTGATACCCGAACTGACGATCTCTTTGTCCGACATGAAGTGGAAAACGCCTTCGCTTATCATTATCGCACCGTAATCCATATCTAACTTTTGGGTTTGTGTGTACTTTTTTCTTTTTAGAATCGAAGAGATCATCATTTTTATGATCCTGTCGAAAGTGATCTCGACTTTTTTGAACATTTCGGGGATGATTATCATCGGATAGTGACATGCCACGCCGATATCGAAAGCAAGATGACCTGCTTCCCTGCCCATCGAGGAAACTACAAACCAGTTGCCGCTCGTTCTTGCGTCTTCGTAAATGGTAGTTGCGATCCTGACACCTTCGTTTTGTGCTGACTGATAGCCGAAAGTAGGAAGTGCTTTTGGGAGCGGAAGGTCGTTGTCGATCGTCTTCGGAACATGGATATTTCTGACGGGAAGGTTCTTCTCGTTCAGATATTTTGTGATCCTGTTCGCAGTGGAAGCGGTATCGTCGCCGCCGATCGTGACAAGCAGCTTGACATTGTTTTTGATGAAGAAATCGGGCTTGAATTCGCTGTCTTTCGGTTTGTAGCGGCTCATCTTGAGGAAGGAACCGCCGCGGTTGAAGTAGTGGTCGATAAGGTTGAAATCAATGTCAACGGTATCGACATGGTCTGTGAAAAGTGTCTCCGTGCCGTAGTTGATGCCAATGACTCTGTATCCTGCCTTCCGAAAGACTTTGGCTATCGAGCAGACGACAGTGTTTATGCCAGGGGCCGGGCCGCCGGAGCAGAGAATTGCAACGGATTTTTTATCCATGGTTTTTGCCTCACAAAATATTAAATAAAATCAGGTTGTTATTCAAAAAGTGCCTCAACGAATTCATTCGGATCGAAAGGTCTGAGATCTTCTATTTTCTCGCCTACTCCGACAAGGTAGACCGGCAGACCGAGTTCTTTAGCTATGCCGATGAGAACGCCGCCTTTCGCGCTGCCGTCGAGCTTCGTGATGATGATGCCCGTAACTTTTACGGCCTCGCTGAACTGTTTCGCCTGTGTCAGCGCGTTCTGGCCGTTGTTCGCATCGATCACGATTATAGTTTCATGCGGCGCACCGGGCTTTGCCTTGCCGATAACACGGTTTATCTTGATAAGCTCTTCCATAAGGTTTACGCGGTTCTGAAGCCTTCCCGCCGTATCGACAAGAAGAACGTCAACATCTTTACTGATCGCGCTGTTCACCGCGTTGAAAGCGACCGAAGCCGGATCCGCGCCGTCTTTATCGCTTATTACTGTGCAGTTGTTCCGCTCGCCCCAAACCTTGAGCTGCTCGACCGCCGCCGCACGGAAGGTGTCTCCTGCCGCAAGAACGGGAACTTTGCCCTGAGCGATGAATTTATGCGCAAGTTTGCCGATAGTCGTCGTTTTTCCCGCGCCGTTTACGCCGACCATGAGGAATACCGTCGGTTTTTCGGTAAGCTCCGGAAAAGGCTTGTAATTTTCGACAAGAACTTCGCGGATTTTCTCTTTCAGAAAGAGTTTAACATCGTCGCCGCTTTTGAACTGCGAGCGGTTTTTGTTTACGAGATCCATGAGCCAGGAAACTGTCGTGACACCCATGTCGGCAGTGTAGAGGATCTCCTCAAGCTCTTCGATCAGGTCGTCGTCAACGACATTGTTCCTGAAAAGGCCGATGAGACGCGACATAAAACCGCCTTTCCTGGTTTTTTCGAGGCCGGATTTGATTGTTGCGGCGGGTTGTTCGGGTTCCGGAGACGTTTCAGGTAACGTCTCTACAGGTGCAGGTTCCGAGGGTTGTTCTGGTTCCTGAGACGTTTCAGGTGACGTCTCTACGGATTCAGGTTCCTCGGTTTTTTCCGGTTCCGGTTCTGTCGGTTGTGCGGGTTCAATCGGTTTTTGAGACGTTTCGGGAAACGTCTGTACATCCTGTTCCTCGAACAATTGGATTTCAGCGCCTGCCTCTTTGAAAGGAGGTTCTTCCGTGTTTTCGACAACAGGTTCGATCTCAGCTTTAAGCTTTTGGTCGGCTTTTATGAGTTTGTCGATTTCGTCTTCTTCGGTTTCTTCCTTTTTCTCTTTTTTCTTGTCGGGCCAGAAAATAACGATCAAAAGCAGAAGCAAAAGAACCGCCGGCACGATATAGAAAAACAATTCGCCGTTTTTAAGGCTTTCTTCAATCCACGCTTGCATATCCAACTCCAAAAATCATTAAAAAATTCGGCTAACTGCCGAAAAACGCGTAATTATTGCCAAAAAGCGCGCTAAATCAAGAAAATGCGGATTTAATCAATCGAGATCGTATTTTTCAAAAACAAAGGCGAAATCGCGTCTGACCTGCTCTTCGGTAAGTCCGAACTGTTCAAGTGAATAGATGTGCTCGGTTTTGAAAGTCTTCTGCTTTTCAGACTGAATTTTCAGCGCGGCCGCGAACTTTTCATCTTTTTTAAGATCACAGAAAGAGATTATCCGCTCGAAAGTGTTGTCGAAATCTGTCATAAGCTGCTTGTGGGTGAGAAGCAGGAAATTCGGCGAATTTTTCTTTTTTTCGGCGATCTCGTCGAACATTTTGTAGTAGAAAAGCGAGGTGAGGTACATGTTTTTCAGAAATCTCTGCTGGAGCTCGACCGGCTGCGAACTATAGTTGTTGAGCGACTCCTGGACCCGTTTTTCAAGCGACATCATCGAAGGGACGGCTTCGAGCGGATTTCTGATTATCAGCATGATGCGCGGATTTTCATAAATTTCTTCGATTTTATCGACCGCAAAAAGCTGCGCGAACGACTTCGAGGACATTCTTCTCCCCGTTTTCCAGATATTTTTGCGGTGGATATCCTGAAGATACTCTGCAAATTTTTCCTGCCCTGCAACTTCGACGAGTTCACGCTCAAAAGTGTCGCTTTCGTCGAACTTCTGCCAGCAGTAGAAATAAATCCACGAGAGAAGACCGTCGAAATAGCGCATCGAAAGGGCAATATCATCTGTTTCCATCGAAAAAAGGTCGGTTTTGTGGATTTTCGGGTCCCAGACTCCGTCAAAAGAGAGGTTTTTCACGAGCGGAAGGAATGGTTTTATGATTTTCCGCATAAAAATTGAGGGAAAAACCATCTCCCACATCACGAAACCACGCAGTTCATCGCAGTTCTCAGTCAGAAAACGGTGCAAAAAAGTCGTTCCGCTGCGCAAGTGACCGATTAAAAAGACAGGCTTTTCGATTTTCTGCTTAGCCGCGCCGGGAAAGAAAATTTTATCCAGAAACAGCGTAACTTTCATCAGCGCGCCGATGAAAGTTCTGAAAATCAGGATACCGATGTATTTGAAGCGGAAACCGAAAGCCGAATACAAAATTTTAAGGATTTTTAGTGTCTGCGACATTTTTCACCTTTAAAGAATATCCGTCTGACTAACGGAAAAGAACGAAAAAACGGTTACTTTTTGAGAAGATCTCTGATTTCGGTAAGAAGAACGATCTGAGGATCCGGAGCCGGTGCCGGAGCAGCAGCTGCTGCTGCTTCTTCAGCAGCCTTCGTAGCCTTTTCAAGTTTTTCCTTAGCGGTATTGATTATTTTGATGAAAAGGAAGATCGAAAACGCAACGATGAGGAAATCGAAAGTGGTCTGAAGGAAGTTTCCGTATTTCAGAAGGACAGCAGGTTTTGCCGCAACGCCTTCAGCAGCGGGAACAGCCTCTTTCAGAGTGATGGCGAGGTCGGTAAAGTTGACACCGCCGACGATAAGACCGATGAGCGGCATGATGACATCGTTGACGACCGAAGTTACGATCTTGCCGAAGGCACCGCCGATGATGATACCGACAGCCATGTCCATAACGTTTCCCTTCATTGCGAAATCTTTGAATTCCTTAAGCAGATTTTTCATTTTTCTCTCCCTTGGTTATTTATTCAACAATCTTTTGCTGAGAACTTTGATCATATCCTCAGTCATAGTGTCCAAATCGTAACTCGGTGCCCAGTCCCACTCAGCTCTTGCGCAGGAGTCGTCCATTTTGTTCGGCCAGCTTTCAGCGATGCCCTGGCGGACCGGATCAATGTCGTAATCCATCGTGAAATCGGGAATGACTTTTTTGATTGCAGCTGCGATCTGTTCCGGCTCAAAGCTCATCGAAGCGACGTTGAAGCAGTTTCTGTGGATGAATCTCGAAGAATCGGCTTCCATTACGCCGATAGCAGCTTTGAGACAGTCCGGCATATACATCATATCCATGTAAGTTCCGGCTTTGATGTAGCAGGTGTAGTGATGTTTTTTGATTGCTTCGTAGTAAATATCGACTGCGTAGTCCGTCGTGCCGCCGCCGGGCAGGGTGACGTTCGAAATGATACCCGGAAATCTGACGCCTCTCGTATCGACGCCGTATTTTTTATAGTAGTAGTCGCAGAGAAGTTCGCCCGCGACTTTGGTAACACCGTACATCGAAGTGGGGCGCTGGATCGTGTCCTGCGGAGTGTTGTCCTTCGGGGTAGCCGGGCCGAAAGAACCGATAGAACTCGGAGTGAAAAGCTGGAAATGAAGCTCTCTCGCGATTTCGAGAAGGTTCATCAGACCGCCGAGGTTGATTTTCCACGAAAGCTGAGGTTTCTGCTCGCCGACACTCGAAAGAAGAGCAACGAGGTTATAAACCGCGTCAACATTATATTTTTTGATGATCTCGGAAACACGCGCCGTGTCGAGAATATCAGCCTGTTCGTAAATACCGTTAACAAGCGTCGGAGCAAGCTGAGACGGATCTTTAAGATCTGCCGCAACAACATTGTTTTCACCGTAAATTCTTCTGAGTTCGGGAACAAGTTCGCTTCCGATCTGACCGCTGGCACCCACAACAAGAATTCTTTTCATTTTTTTCTCCAATAAAAAACCATAATCCGATCTGCGCCGATCCGCAGACTTTTACGAAATCGGAAATATAGTCATAATTATTTTCAGTACAAAAAAATTTTGATTTTTCCGCTTAAAATTTCTTTCAGAGGAAGTTGTTCTATGGTCAACATACCGAAATTACTGAAAATTTTCAAAAAACCGCAATTTTTTCTTGACTTTGGACTTTACTTGCGTAACATCTTCCCGCTTTTTTGGTAACTGACATGAGGAAGAGTGTCATGGAATTGACAAAATACAAAAGAAAAGAAGACGTTAAGAGAGAATGGTTCGAGATCGACGCAACGGGCGTCAGACTCGGAAGACTTGCGACGGCTGTTGCAAACATCCTTCGCGGAAAAACAAAAGTTGACTACACACCGAGCGTTGACTGCGGTGACTATGTAGTTATCACGAATGCCGAAAAGATTGACCTTACCGGCAGCAAGCTTACTGAAAAGAATTATTACCATTATTCAGGTTATCAGAGCGGTATGAAATCGCTTACGGCAGCTGAAATGATTCAGAAACATCCTGATTACCTCATTCTTCACGCTGTAAAAGGAATGATGCCGAAGAATAAACTTGCGAACCAGATTATGACCAAGCTCAAAATCTTCGCAGGAAACGAACACGCTCACGCAGCTCAGCAGCCGATCAAGCTCAGAGTTGACGTAACCGGAAAAGTAGAAAAAATTTAACTATTTGGAGATAAAGAATGGAACAGTGGTACGCTACCGGCAAAAGAAAAACAGCAGTCGCAAGAGTTTTTTTGAGACCGGGAAAAGGTGAAATCGTTGTCAACGGTAAAACCACAAAAGAGTATTTTTACACCGACAGCAACATTATTAAAATCGATGCTCCTCTCGCAATCACGAAAACACAGGGTAAATTCGACATCCTTGTTACGGTTTGCGGCGGCGGAATCTGCGCTCAGGCTGAAGCAGTCAGACACGGCATTTCAAAAGCTCTCGTTGAGTATGATCCGGAAATGAGACCGGCTCTCAAGAAGGAAGGTTTCCTGAGAAGAGATGCAAGAATGAAAGAGAGAAAGAAATACGGTCTTCGTTCTGCAAGAGCAAGATACCAGTTCTCGAAGAGATAATATTTTATATACGGTTTCTCTGATTTTTCTGCCCCCTCTCCTCAAAAGAGGGGGTTTTTGTGTTTTTGGGAGGTATTTATGTTGAGACCTTACCTTTTTACATCGGAATCAGTCACTGAAGGACATCCGGACAAAGTCGCAGATCAGGTTTCTGACGCTATTCTCGATGCCATTTTAGAACGCGACAGATTTGCAAGAGTCGCATGCGAAACTTTCGTCACGACAGGTCTTGTCGTTGTCGGCGGCGAAATCACGACAAACACTTACGTCGATATTCCGGAAATCGTCAGAAACACGATCATGGAAATCGGCTACAAAGATACAAAAACCTGCGGCTTCGACGGTCACACATGCGGCGTTCTTTCGACTATCGACAAGCAGTCTCCTGACATCGCTCAGGGCGTAAACGCAGGTGAAGGTCTTTTCAAGGAGCAGGGTGCAGGCGATCAGGGAATGATGTTCGGCTATGCAACCGATGAAAACAAAGATTTCATGCCGACTCCGATAAATCTCGCGCACCAGCTTGCATTCAAACTTGCCGAAATCAGAAAAAGCGGCTCGGCTCCTTTTATTCTTCCCGACGGAAAAACTCAGGTCACAGTCCGTTACGAAGACGATATGCCGGTCGCTGTCGACAAAATCGTTGTCAGCACTCAGCACAAAGAAGAGGCAGACTACGACACAATCAGGCAGACTGTCATCGATAAAGTTATAAGACCGGTTATTCCGTCTCATCTCATGCACGATAAAACCGAGATTTTCATAAATCCGACCGGCAAATTCGTAATCGGCGGTCCTGTCGCAGACACAGGTCTCACCGGCAGAAAAATCATAGTTGACACTTACGGCGGAATGGGTCGTCACGGCGGCGGCGCCTTCTCCGGCAAAGATCCGTCAAAAGTCGACAGATCAGCATGCTACATGGCGCGTTACATCGCTAAAAACGTAGTCGCAGCAGGGCTTGCAAAAAGATGCGAAGTTCAGCTTGCATACGCAATCGGAGTCGCGGAACCTGTTTCCGTTTCGGTTTATGTCAACACTTTCGGAACAGCTGCGACCAAAGAATCCGACATCGAAAGAGCTGTCAAAAAGTGCTTCGACATGCGTCCGGCTGCAATTATCGAGCAGCTTGACCTGCTCAGGCCGATTTACAAACAGACCGCAGCTTACGGTCACTTCGGCAGAGACTGCTTCAGCTGGGAAAAGACCGACAGAACAGAAGATCTCAAATCATTGATTTAGTCCCCCAAGAAAAAAATCACAAGATTTGCCACTTTCAATATTTTCGCTATAATCAGCGGTTTTTTTGTTTATTAAGGTTATTTAGAGAATAATTTCAGGAGATTGCAATGGCTGATTTTTTGAAACTTGTCGATTCGCCGGCGGGAACGCGTCTTATTCTTCAGGGCAACAGCGCTTTCGCTCTCGGCGTAGTTCATGCCGGTTACCACGCTGCGGACGGTTATCCTGGCACTCCGAGCACAGAAGTCATCGATAAAAACCTCAAGTATGTTCAGGACAGAATGACTGTCGGCTGGAGCGTCAACGAAGCAAACGCCGTAGCTGTCACTATCGGTCACGCCGTAGCAGGCATGGACAGTGTCGTCACGATGAAGATTCCCGGTCTTTTCCAGGCAGCGGACACAATTACGACTTCGGCTTTCTACACCGGTCAGATGGGCGCTTTCGTAGTTTATGCGGCAACAGACTACGTTCCGTCAAGCACGCAGCACGTAATTGATGCGAGATACTTTCTGAGTGCGGCGAGAATTCCGGTTCTCGAGCCGAGAAATCATCAGGAGCTTTACGATATGGCTTTCATCGCAGCAGATCTTTCTAGAATGTTCAAAACGCAGGTCTGCATTCTGCCAAGCGGCATTTTAGCTCACAGCGAAGGTTTGGTCGTAACGAGAGAACCTCGTAAAATCGAGCCTATGCCGGTTCCGGCAGATCTTTCAAAGTGGATGCTCATGCCGGGAATCGCGAGAAAAAACTACAACGAAGCAACTACTCACAGAATTCCTGAAGTTCTTAAATTCACTGAACAAAACGACACTTTCATAAAAGAGACGAAGGGAAAGGACGACTTCGGCATCATTGTTGTGGGAGAGAGCGAAATGATCGTCAAAGAGGCTCTTCTCAACGTCGGACTTGAGCCTTCCATCCTTTCGATGTCTATCGCAAACCCTGTTCCGATAAGCAGGATCCGCGAATTTGCTTCGAAAATCAAAGGGAAACTTTTTGTTTTCGAAGACGGCGACAGATTTTTGCAGGAGAAAATCGAAGCGGCGGGAATCGCAGTCATCGGAAAACCCGAATATTCGGTTCTCACCGACTGGACTCCGCAGGATGTTATTGATTTCCTTAAAGATTTTATCGAGATCAAACTTCACAAAGAATCGGAAAAACCGTTGATAAAACCTCTTGTCAGACCGCCTTCAATCTGCCCCGGATGTCCTTTCCGCGGTTATGCGCTTTCAGCTGAAAACCTGAGGAAAAAAGGAAAACTTTTCGCAGGTTTCGGCGAAATCGGCTGCTCTACCCTTCTTTTCATCAACAAAGGAATCGACACTGTTCTCTGCATGGGCGGAAGCGACTCGATGAGACAGGGTTTCTGTCTGAGCAGGCCCGAAATGGCTTCAAAAGTTGTCAGCGTTATCGGCGACTCGTGCGAATGTCACAGCGGTCTTGACGCGACAAGAAACGGCGTTTTCAGAAACGTTCCCGGCGTAAAGGTCATCCTTGACAACAGCGTAACGGCTATGACCGGCGGCCAGCCCGCGCCGACAAGTTATGCGAACCTTGCAGGCGTACCGAACAAATTCAGGCTGAAAGAGGCGATCGCGGCTGAGAAATGCGATGTCGTCGCAGTAAACGCATACGATCTTGCAGGAATCGAAAAGGCTCTCGAAAAAGCTCTCGACGATGCCGAAACCGGCAAATTCACCAATCTGGTAATAGAAGGTCCGTGCCAGCAGATCATGGACAAGTCGCAGAAAAAGAGAACGATAAAAATCGATGCCGAAAAGTGCAAAAAATGCGGAAGATGCAATGTCTGCCCCGGCATTAAATTCGACAAGGAAAAAGGACCTGAATTTACGAATATGTGCATAAACTGCGGCGGAAACAAACAAATCTGTATGCAGAGATGTCCGTTCGGTGCAATTGTTCCGGTCGAAGTTGCCGAAAAGAAGACAAAAGTTGAAGCAGAAGTCAAAATTCCTGAAGAAATCAGGGGGGTTACAGTTTCTAAAGAGCTTCTTCCGGAGTCAATCAGAGTTGCGATCCGCGGTATCGGCGGACAGGGCAACCTTTTCTTTGGCAAAGTGCTCAGCGAAGTCGCACTCCACACGCCATACGGAGAAACCGGCATCGTTAAAGGTGATACACACGGAATGGCACAGCTCGGCGGCAGCGTTATTTCGACTTTCGCATGCGGCAAAGTTTTCAGCCCGATACTTTCACCGAAAAGCACCGACGTTCTCGTCGTAATGGAGACTTCAGAAGTCTTCTGCAACGGATTTTTAGACCTTTTGAAGCCGAACGGAACGATAATCCTCAACCGTTTCGAATCGCTTCCGGCAAACATGAAAAAAGAGGACTACCCGAAGATCGAAAATATCAGAAAAGCTCTTGCGAACTACAAAGTTATCGAAACAGACGTCATCGAGACTGTTGCAAAAATCGGCGACAAATCCGGCAAAACGGCGAATATCGCAATGCTCGGACTTATGTCTTCGATAGAGCCTTTCTCGGCAATTCCGAAAGAGATCTGGATTCGCGCTCTGATGAAACTTTCGCCTACCGATGCGGCTAAAGCAGCAAACTACGCGGCATTTAACGCAGGAAGAGGAGAATAGTTTGTCTCCGAACGCAACTATCGGAAAATATTCAGGAATTATTGAAAAGATTTTTTTGATTTTATTTATCCTTTCAATTTTTTCGACTTTTATTTTCTGGTGGAGCGGACTCAGCGACAAAAACGCACTTGATGAAGAAACAGAGCGGAAATTTGCCGAAGTTCTCAACGAAAATTTCAAGCGCGGCGACATTGTTTTTACCGAAAACGACTGGGATCTGGACTTTTTAAAAAATCTCAAAAGCGGAATTTTTCCGGTTGTTTTAGATCTGAAAAATGCGACGGAAAAATCTGTTGCGATGATGAAAAACAGCGACGACAGGGTTTTTCTGCTGCTTAAATCGGCAAATTCGAGAGAATTTTACATCAAAAAATTGAATTTGAAGGTTATTGAGACATTCAAGGCGGGCAAAGGCGAGATCCTTCTTGCCGAAACGCTTTTCAAAACTACGAAAAGGCCCCTCGTTTTTTCCCGCGATATCGGCAAGGCAAAACGCGTTGCATTTTCGGACGGAGAAAAAACTGATGATTGCCGCAAAGTATCAGAAACGAAGTGGCAGTGTTCCGATGAAACATGGAATTACGTCGGTCTGACGACGGCTTCTTTCAACGGGCAGCAGAAGCAGGCTGTGTGGGCTCATCCGCTTACCGGAAAAACGCTTGAAATAGTCTTTGATGTGCCGGAAAAAAGCGGAAAACTTTACTTCAACTCCGTTTTTGCCGAATCAGCTCAACGCTCGAAAAACCGAACTCCGGTCAATGTCGAAATTCTGGCTGACGGGAAAAATCTGCTGAAATATGCAAGCCCGTTCTCTTCAAGAGTTACAGAAAAAAGTGCCAAACTACCTGAAAACACTAAAGAACTAACGATAAAACTGACTGTCTCCGATGACAGGCAGAGACATTTTGTCTTTAACGGATACTTGAGCGATGAACTTTAAAAACCGCTTTGAAAAAATAGATTTTCTGCTCGCCGCAGCCGTAACAATTTTCGTTTTTCTTATGATTTTTCTGACTAACGATTCATTCGGTTTCGTCCGCGACGAAGGCTTCTACATGAAAGCGGCAAACCACATGGCCGACTGGTACGAATCGATCGGTACAAACATTTCGAACGGCGAATTTGCGAAGATTTTTTCCAAAAAGGAAATCGACAGATATTTCAACTACAATTCGGAGCATCCGCCCTTTATGAAAGAGCTTTTCGGCCTTTCGCAGTTCATTTTTGCGCGGAAATTAGGAATCATGTCTGCTCCGATGTCGGCGCGGCTCGTAGCAGCTGTTTTTGCGGCTCTTACGGCACTTATGATCTATCTTTTCGGCCTCATTTTCTTCAGCCGGATGACCGCGGCAGTCAGTCCGCTCCTCTTTTTCATGATGCCGCATATTTTCTTTCACTCTCACCTTGCCTGCTTCGATATGCCGATACTTTTTTTCTGGAGCGCGACTTTCATTCTCTATATTTTTTGCCTCAAAACGAAAAAAACTTCGGTTCACGCACTCACCGCGCTGTTTTTCGCATTCGGCATGGCGACTAAGCACAATGTTCTTTTCATTCCGATACTCCTCTTTGTTTCGTGGCTCTTTTTCTACGCTTTTTCATACCGGAAAGAGACCGGCTGCGGCTCGTTCATCGGCTTTTTCAAGGCGATCCCGAAAGTTTTTTACTTCATGGTCATAATTTCGCTGCCTGTTTATTTCCTCATCTGGCCGAGAATGTGGTTCAACACCTTCAACAGGCTTATGACTTACGCCGAATTTCACGGGAAACACGTTAACTACCTCAACTACTACTTCGGAACGCCGCTTAAAAACGGCCCCTTCCCTTTCAGTTTTCCGTGGGCAATGACCTTTTTCACCACTCCGACTCCGCAGCTCGTCTGCTTTTTTGCAGGAATACTCTATTTCTGCCGCGATTTTCTGAAAAGTGAAAAAACCTGCGGAAAAGAGGCTGCTTTCGCAATGATCTCAGGCTCGCTTTTCCCGATTTTCCTCATTGCACTCCCGAGCGTTCCAATTTTCGGCGGCATAAAACACTGGTTTACCGGTTATCCGCTCATGCTTACAGCAGGCGTTTTCGTAATCGAAGAATCAGTAAAAAAACTAATAAAAACAAGCAATTTTAAGAAAAATCTTGTAATTTCCGCACTTTTTACGCTTGCCG
Source organism: bacterium (assembly GCA_017645765.1). GTDB lineage: Bacteria > UBP6 > UBA1177 > UBA1177 > UBA1177 > UBA1177. The sequence goes on from JAGCNV010000106.1 coordinate 30,872, forward strand.
CTGTTTCTTTAATTTCACCAAACATAAAATTTGCAAAAAGAGGCGCTGCGTTCTATAACGAACTTATCGGCGGTGCTCAGGGAGCTGCCGAAGCGAGAATGCAAAGGAATTTCTGGGGTTACGACATGATAGATCTTGCCGATACGCTCAACAGAGAGGCTCCGAAAAACGCGAAACTTTTCATAATGACCGGGTATGAAGGCTTGAACCCGAATTCTTTCAGATTCATGGCTGATGCGGGAATGATAAGAAGCGACATAAAAGCGACAAACACTCTGCACGAAGCCGATTTCGCCCTGTTTTTTTACGAGAAGCAGAATGAACATGTTTTGAACAATATAGCTTATGAATTCGGAACAGTCAGACCTTTGGCGGTTTCGTCAACCGATTCTGTATTTTATTCTGCACTTTTCAGGAGAGAGAAATGACCTATCTTTTTACAAATCCGCAGGTAAAAAAGTGGAAAACACTCTTCGTACTTTCGTTTTGCCTCAACCTGATTCTTATTGCACTCATCGTCTACACGCTGAACGACAGCAAGGAAAAGGATGACACTGAAGCAGCCGCAACCGCCCAGACTGAGACAAACAGCGCCGAAACGGGAGAACAGCAGGCAACAGCAGCCGTGCAGGAAGGAGCTCAGCCTGCAGAACCGGAAAAACCTGAAAAAGAACTTAATATAAAAACTGATCCTGGTGAACTGATAGCGGCTTCAGCAGTAATCGAGGACAATTTCTACAACGCTTTTAATTCGAACGATGATCTTAAACAGATAGCGAAAGCGCTCGGAATGCCGAACCTCGCAGACATAATCAGCGCTCATGTCGGAAGGCTTCTCATCTGGGATATCGTTCTCCGCAATGACGTCAGAAAAGGGGACAAAATCGATTTTGTCTTCAGGGTCATTCCCGATGAAGAAAAAAGAACGAGAAACGATCTGCCCGATGTTCTCGAAATCATGGCTGTCAAATATTTCTCTCATAAATTCAATAAAGAAATAAACATTTACAAATATGCGGCAAAAAATTCTGTTGCAAAATATTATTATTCAGACGGGATAATGCTCGAAAAAATCATATCTCCGTTTGCACCTGTCAAAAACTACATTCAAATCACGAGCACTATCGGCGACAGAGCTCCGAAACACGAAGGTGTTGACTTCAAAACGAATGTCGGAACTCCGGTCTACGCAACTGTAAACGGCACTGTTTCCCGCATCAACTGGAAAACACGTTACAACGGCTACTGTATCGAGATAGAGGCAAAAGGAAGCCCCTATGTCTTCAAATATCTGCATTTGAGCGAAGTCAATGTCGAACCAGGTCAGAAAGTTACTCCCGGACAACAGATCGCAGCATCGGGAAATACCGGAAAATCGACTGCGCCGCATCTGCACTATCAGATCAATGTCGGCAACAAAGGCAAAGTCGTAGATCCGATGAAGTATCACAAGACGATAATAGAAAAACTTCCCGAAAACGAGCGTGAAAACTTCAAAAACAGAATTTCAGAGCTCGACGACCTGATGAAACAATAGCATTTCGTTTTAATTTTATCATAACAATCCGCTAAAAATTTTTTTAATAGAGAAAATACGAAAAATTTGACTAAATCTTTGCTATATTGTATTTTGGAACGATGTTTTGGGAGATTTACAAATGAACCAGGGGAGAGTCAAGTGAAAAAGATTGTTAATGCATTAAGTTTCCTGATTATCGTTTTCATCTCTTGTCAGCTGTTCGCCGATGATTCGGTTTCTATTGCTCAGACTACAGCAAAGACGGCTCAGGAGAAAAAACTTGCAAAAGAAATCGACGACAATTTGTCATTGCTGCTTTCAAGCATTAAAAATGCAAAAGTCACCGCGGCAAAATCGGCGAAAACCGACAGATGCAACGGAGATCCTAAGTGCATAGCGCAGATCGTTACGAAAAACGAATCTTCGGACTATGTCATCGTTCCGAAAATCAAAAAAGGATCGTCCGACGTAAAAGTCGTTCTCACCATGTTTGACGCAAGCGGAAAGAAAAAAGGTTCTAAAACCGTAACTTCCGGTTCGGATGCAGACAGCGAAGATATCGCTTCCGACATGCTCAACGCACTTAAGTCACTGATTGCTTCGGCAGCTCCGGATGAAGAAGAAGCTCCTAAGAAATCAGCTGTCGCAGCAAACAGAACCGCTTCATACTCCGAAGTCAAGGAAGAGATCAAAAAAGGCTTCACGGCTTACGACAAAGGTGACCTTGACGGTGCAGTCGAAACTTTCGACAGAGCGGCAAACGAACTCAACTGCAAATGCCAGCAGAACGAAATCGCACGTCAGCTTCTTGAGACCGTAAAAAAGATCCAGAAAGGTCTTCCGAAAGCAACGGATTCTCTTGACGACGGGGACTACAAAGCAGCTCTCAGAACTCTTGAATCTCTCAGAAAATCGGATGAAGAGCTCCGCGAACAGGGCTACAAGGCTATGGTTTTCAAAAAAGACAAAAACAACCGTAAAAGATACACCGAGCCGAATCCGCAGGATGCCCAGACCGTAGAACAGATCCACAGAACTTTTAAATCGAAAATCGAAGAGCTCAGAAAATGGCGTGCAAAACAGCTTTCCGACATCGATGACTGGGTAAACAACAACATCAAAACGAGAGAAAAGGCTATAAACGACCTCAAAACCAAGGAAAAAGAGCTCGTAAAACAGCAGAAAGATGCCGAAACAGCCCTTAAAAACAAAATCCGCGACATGAAATACCAGTGGGAAAAGGACGATTCCGACATCGAACAGGAAATCGTAAATCTCGAAAGCCAGATCACACAGATCGAGCAGCGCGAAAAAGGCGTCATCAAAGTTTCGAACAAGAAACGCGATGAAGCAAAAGAGAACGATTTCAAAGCCAACGACAAGGCTTACAGCGAATGGAAAAAGAAACATCAGCAGGAAAAGGACGCTTACTACGAAAGACAGAAAAAATTCGAGACGACTGAAGGCGAGAAAGTAACAAAAAGAGTCGCAGAACTTGAAAAGCGCAAACAGGCTCTTGAAGCTAAAAACAGAGAAACCGATGCCAAAATACAGAAAATGGCGGAAGAGTTCGAAGCTGAAGAACGCAAGATCATGGCTGCGAACGAAGCTACCAGAATGAAAAACGAGGATGAGGACAGAAAATACAATGTCCAGGTTGAAAAAGAGTATCAGAAAAAGTTCGACAGCTTGAACCAGAACCTCGTAAAATATGACGATCAGGAATCGGCTAAAGAGAAAGAACTCCAGAAATACCAGCAGGAAATCGAGGAGTTCATGATGAAGAGCGCGACGACTCTCGGACAAATTCAGGAAAACGTCGAGAAAGACCGTGCAAAAGCAGAAGCGGACTACGCAAAAGAAAAAGAGACCGCTCAGACAAAGCTTGAAAAAGATTATGAAGACAAACTCAACCAGCTTGCGGCGCAGAAAACGAAACTCGAAGAAGCTATCGCAAAACATACCGATGATACCGAGACTATGAAGGCGAAAAAAGAAGAAGCGATGATCGCCGAAAATGAAAAAACGATCGTCGCAGCAGAACAGAAAATCGCCGCAAACGAAGACGCTGTAGCAAAAACCGAACAGGAATACGAAGAAAAAATCGCGAAACTCCAGGATGTCATCGCAAAGACAGTCGATGACGAAGAAAACGAAAAGGCCAACAAGGAGAACGCTCTCCGTTCGGAAAACGAAAAACTCCTTTCCGAAGCCGGCAGCATCGACGACCAGATTGCTACGGAAGACGGAAAATTTGCTGATTTCAAAGGCAAACTTGACGACGATTACGCGACAAAATCGGCAAACATCGACGACAAGATAATGGAACAGAAGAACAAGATGGCCGAAGCAGTCGAAAACTTCAAGGGTAACTGGGGTGATTACGTTGCGAAAGAAATCGACAAACTCGCGGCGAAAGACAACGCGCTGAGAGGTCAGATCGACGAAGAGAAAGGCAAAATGGCAGAGATCGACGGCAAACTCGAACAGCAGAAAGCCGAAGAACTCAACAAACTCGAAATCAAACTTGCCGCAGTAGAAGACGCTTACGCTCAGAAAGCTGCAAAAGTTGAAGAAGATGTCGCGAAAGACATCGACAAAATAAAAGCCGACACTGCGGCTCAGCTCGACAAAGCCGCTGCAGAAGATGCAAAAATCGCAGACGCCCACTCAAAGAAGATGAGCGACCTTTCCGCGGAAGAAGGCAAAATCGCAGCTTCCTACGATGCTAAAATCGCGAAATATGACGAGCAGATCGCATCTATCGACAAAAAATACGAGCAGAAAATGGCTCCGTACAGTCTTGATCCGATCAACGACGAAATGAACCAGTCAATTGCCGAACTCGAAAACAAAAAGATAGAAACCACCAATAAACTTCAGGAACTTCTTGACGCAATATCTTCTGCAAGAGACAGCGAAATGCAGAATTACGCAGACAAGAAGGATGCCGCAAAAGACAATAAGGCCGAACTTTCAAAACTTGAAAGAGAACACGCTTCCGCAATCAGAAAGATCGACAACGACAAGGCTTCTATCGAAAGAAAGATCAAATTCGAGGAAGAGAGCGCAACCAGAAAGATAAACCTTGAAAAATCGAAATACGAAAGAAAGATCGAAAGCAACAAAAACGAACTTTCCAAGATCGAGAAAGAGAAAAATCTCGAACTTATTTCGATAAAGAAAGATGTCGCTGCCGTCGAGCAGGAAAAATCGAACGCCCTCAAAGCTCACCAGAAAAAGGTTGCCGCTGCTGAAACAGCTCACAAGAACCAGATGGCTCAGAGAGCAGGCGTTTCCAAAAAGATCAAGGCTGACGGCGCAACGAAAGAAAAGAACGCGGCAGCAAGCGTAAAAGCTAAGAAGAATGCCGTAAACGTAGAAAAAGCTAACGAAATCAAGAAGATCCAGACTGAAAAGGCAAATCTTAACGCAAAATACAAAGCTCAGGGTGAAAAAGAAAAGGCTTCCATCCGCAACAACATCGCAGCAAAACAGAAAGAGCTTCAGGCAAATTCAGTTGCGATGAAAAACTGGGAAAAGAAGTCGAATACTCCAGATCCGGCAAAACTCAAAGACGTTAAAGCACCTTACGAAAAAGAGATTGCTAAACTTCAGCAGGAAAAGAAAAATCTCAACAAGGAAAAAGCAGACAAACTGGCAGTCGTAACCGCCGGTCACAAAAAGACTATCGACGACCTCAACGCCAAAAAGGCGGCTGCTGTTGCAGGTTCGAAAGGAATCGACGAAAAAGTCAAGGCTGAAAATGCCGCTATCGCAAAGAAATACAACGACATCAGAGTTAAACTCAAAGCCGATATCGCGAAACTTCAGCAGGAAAAGAAGCAGAAAATCGGTGCACTCAAAGCCGACACAAATGCAAACATGAAGAAAAAAGCCGTTGCTGAAAGCGGTTTCAAAAAGGCTCTCGCTACCGAAATTGCAAAACTTTCGGCAGAAAGAAACAAAGAACTCGGTGCAATGAAAGCTGAACATGCGAAAGTTTCAAAACAGCTCGCTCAGCACGAAAAGTCGCATGACACATACATTCAGAAGGAAACTTCGAAAATCGATAAGAAATACGAAAAGATTTTTGCCGATCTCGATGCAAAACTTATGAATGAAAGCATGAGACTCCAGAAAGAAAACAGCGAATTCGAAAAGAAGAAAAAAGCTGAAGAAGCAGCAGCAAGAAAACAGCATCAGGCGTTCCTTTCCGACAAAAACAAAACGAAAGCCGGAATTGATCAGCAGATCGCACAGGCTCAGAAAGAGAGAGACGCAAAGATCGAAGCAAGAAAGAAAGAGAGAGACAAACAGCAGGAAACCTGGAACAAAGAGAGAGCTGCCCGTGCTGCCGCTTTTGAAAGAAAAACCGCTACCGACAGAGCGAATATGGCAAACAACGACAAGCAGATCGACGCTCTTGCAAGAGAAATCGACAATGCAAACAACGCATGGGCTTTAAAACTTGAAGGCATTCAGGCTAAACACCATGCAGACAGCAAAAAACAGGAAGCTGCATGGCAGAAACAGGAAGCTGCAAAGGAAGAACAGTACGAGAAAGGCAAGACGAACATCACCGACAAATACGACAATATGGAAATCAAGGAGAAAGAGGATAGGGAAAAACGCAAACAGCAGATGATGGACAAGAGAGACAAACTGCTTGCTGAAAAAGAGAAGAGAAAAGAAAAGAGACAGGCTATCCTCGACAAGGAAAAACAGAACTGGGAAAAGACTTCCCAGAACAACAAACTCCAGATTGAAAAAATTCGCGCCGACATTGACAATCTGGAAGCAAAGAAACCTGAATCATCCGAGAAAGACAAGGCTGAAGCAAAGGCTAAGAAAGAACAGGTTTCCAAGAAATATCAGGAAAGCATCGACAAGATCAACAAGGCAGAGCTCCAGCAGGTAAAACAGAAATTCAAACAGGAATACAAGGAAGAAGGCGTTCGTGAAGTCCAGCTTACGAAAGTTACGAAACAGATCGAATCATCCATGGCTGATGCTTACTCGAAATCGGGTCTTGCGAAACTTGACAAAAACGATTTCTCAGGTGCAAGAAAGGATTTCAACGAAGCGCTCTACCTTGACGACAACAGTAAATCGGCAAAAGAAGGTCTGAAAGCCATTTCTACAAAGGCTCAGGCTCTTTACTGGGAAGCTTTCGGAATGAAGGAAACCAACAAATCAAAAGCTGTCAGAACGCTCGAAACGCTTATGAAGAGTCTGCTTCCGACAGATGAAGTCTACCTCAAATCCATGATGCTTCTCGAAGAGCTTAAATAAGAGATATGCGTTCATTTTTGAAAAGGGGGGCTTTGCTCCCCTTATTTTTTTTATGTTATTCGCTTTATGCAGAAAGTTCGCTGGAAGATTATTACAGGGTTTTCTATCTTCCGCATACCAAATATCAGACATGGCTGAAAACCGATAAAAACGACAGTTTCAAAGAAGTTTTCGCCACATTGTACAATCTTCCCTTTTCAAAGGTCCGCAAATTCGGGAATTTTCCAAAATCAAAGGAAATTCAAGGACTTTCCGGCAAAACCTCTTATCTTTACCTTTATATCGAAATCCCGGCTCACACCGATGCGGCGATTCTTTTTCACGGGATCAAAAAAGGTGAAGTTTCGGTAAACGGCATGAAACGTGGAAAAATATCGCTCTCATCTGACCGCGGTTACGCAGTTTTGAAAGGCACTTACGAAAAAGGGATATATTTCATGTCGGTCAAGATTGAAGAAAAAAATGAAAAAACAGGAATTACGGTTCTTTCCGACAAGAATTTGAAAAGCACCGTAAAACAGGGATTCACGAAATCTGCGAAATCCAATCTATCGTTGAAAAATTTCGACAGCAAAGACAAAAGCAATGCATTCAGCGCGTTTTTCGATTCTTTCTGCTTCCCTTATTTTGAAGATATTCCGGAATCTAAAGAACTTTTCTTTGAAATGACCGAAAATAATTCGGAAACCGCAGAGAGCAAAACACTGATTTCTCTGATACGTTCGGCAAAAAGCAACAAAGATTCACTCAAGTCACTGAAAAAATTAGGATTTACAGAAAAAAACATTGAAATCTGGCAGGAAAATTTCTTAAAACAAGGAGTTTGTGGAGATGAATAAAAAGATATTGATGCTTTTGATTTTCGATATTGTAATATTTGCCGCTTTCGCTTTCATTATCCGTCAGGACAACCTGGAAATGGAGCGTTTGAAAAGTATTTCTGAAAATTATGCCAAAGAAAACGAATCTCTGAAAATAGATCTGGAAATGCTCAGAAAAAAATTCTCGGCGCTTGAAAACAGTCAGAAGAAAACCGCCCAGTCAAACGATTTTTCCATTCAGCAGCAGCAGAAATTCCAGGCTATGAGAGAGGAAATCCAGCGGCTTAAAAAAGAAGTTACTCCAAAGAACCGCGAAAAAGAGGATAAGATCTGGGATAATATGCTTGAAAATATTAAAACTTTTGTCGATATCGAACTGACAAAAAAGCTGGCCAGTTTCGGATTCCAGCCAGAAGAAACAGAAGTGTGCGTCACGGAATACAAAAAAAGCCTTGAAAAAAGCAAAGACATTTCGCTTCAATGGTATCGCAATGAAATCTCAGATGATGAATACGAAGAAAAAGCATTAGAGACAAGCCGTGAATTTTACAAAAATCTTGCCGCAGCAGTCGGCGAAAATATGGCATCGATAACCCTTTCCGTCGTGCTTCCGGATTACGAGTTCAGAAAAAAAATTTTCGAGGAAAAATAATCAGTCGAGCTTGAATTCTTCTTTCCAGTTATCCGATTTATCCCAGTTGGGCTGCTCTTTTTTGTCGAAAAGATAGTTTCCCATGACAAGATAATCCATTTCGGTACGCATGAAACAGCGGTATGCGTCGTCAGGAGAGCATACTATCGGCTCTCCGCGGACGTTGAAAGAAGTGTTGACGACGATCCCGTAGCCCGTTTTCTGCTTGAAAGTGTTGATGAGCTGCCAGTATTTCGGATTGGTTTCGCGACTAACGCTCTGGATTCTCGCCGAAAAATCGATGTGGGTGATTGACGGAACGTCGCTGCGGAGGAAGTAAAGCCTTTCGTAAAGCGGCAGTTCCTCGTATTTTTCGGGAAGTTTCGTCCGTCTCGATTCAAGAACCGGCGCGACAAGAAGCATATAGGGCGAAGCAGTGTCGATATCGAAAAATGTCGAGATGTCTTCTTCGAGGACCGACGGAGCAAAAGGCCTGAAACCTTCACGGTATTTAATTTTGAGGTTGAGTTTTTTCTGCATTTCGGGGCATCTCGGGTCGCCTAAAATCGAGCGGTTGCCAAGAGCACGGGGGCCGAATTCCATTCTTCCCTGGAACCAGCCGATGACGGTGTCGTTGTTTAAAAGGTCTGCCGTTTTATCGCATAAATCACTAAAATCATCAAACTTTTTATATTTTGCATCGTATCTTCGCGCAACATTTTCAATATCGCGGTCGCTGAATTCAGGCCCAAGATATGCGCCTTTCATCGAATCGCGTTTTTCGATATTCGTCCTTTCGTGGCCGAACGAAATGTAGTGCAGAGCAAGCGCAGCGCCGAGTGAACCGCCTGCATCTCCCGAAGCAGGCTGGACCCAGAGCCCTTTGAACATTTTCGTACGGAGAAGTTTGCCGTTCGCAACGCAGTTGAGAGCGACACCGCCTGCCAGGACGATATTTTCCGATTTTGTGAGCTCTTTTGCCGTTGCAGCGAGCTTGAGAACCATCTCTTCTGTGATTTCCTGAATGGCATAAGCCATGTTCATGTAGTGCTGGTTGAGCTCGCTCTCCGATTTTCTGCGCGGAAATCCGAAAAGTTTCTCCCACTTTGCATCGTTCGTCATGCTGAGACCCGTAGCATAGTCGAAGTAATCCATATTGAGCAAAAACGAACCGTCTTCGCGTAGATCGATCATGTTTTCGAGGATTTTCCGCTTGATTTCTTTCGTCTCTTCAGCGTGTTTGTTGCCGTAAGGGGCCAAACCCATGAGTTTGTATTCGCCGCTGTTTACCTTGAAACCGCAGTAATAGGTAAAAGCAGTGTAAAAAAGACCGATTGAATGCGGGAAGTCGAGTTCTTTTAGCACTGTGATTTTACTACCTTTTCCGTGACAGATCGTCAGAGTTCCCCACTCGCCTACTCCGTCAAGCGTGACTATCGCGGCATCCTCGAAAGGGGAGGGATAAAACGCGCTCGCCGCATGCGACAAATGATGCTCGGGGAAATAAAGTTTCGGTATCCTGCCGCCGAGTTTCGCAAGTTCTTCGCGCAGCATATCCTTCATGAAAAGTTTTTCTTTTATCCATACCGGAATCGCAGAATAGAAACTTTTGAGCCCTTTCGGAGCGAAAGCGTGGTAAGTTTCAAGAAGTCTTTCGAACTTGATGTACGGTTTGTCGTAAAACGCGACAGCAGTTACATCGTCCAGCGTTATTCCAGCATAATCAAGAACGAATCTGCATGCGTTTATCGGGAATGACGGATCCTGTTTTTTTCGGGTAAAACGCTCTTCGTGAGCCGCCGCAAAAATGTCGCCGTCGATTAAAAGCGCCGCCGCGCTGTCGTGATAATATGCCGAAATTCCTAAGATTATTTCTCTATTCATACTTCTTTCCGACTAAAAAATTGTGTAAATAAACGGAGCGATCGCGCTCGAACTTGAAAGAACAACGAGAAGTCCGATGAGCAGAAGAACAATAATCAGCGGAAGGAGCCAGAATTTTTTCCTGACTTTCAGGTATCCCCATAAATCTTTCAGAAGTTCCATATTTTCCTCCTTTAATAAGGTTTATCGAGATCTGCCGCGGTGTACTCGTGATTTCTTTCCGCAAAAACAGAGGTTTTTTCACGTTTGAACTGATGCAGGCGAAGTGAATCCTTGCCCAAAATCCGGCGAATTATTCCCATCGGAAAAACAACGAGAAAAAAGACTAAAGCGAGCATTATTTTCGATATGAAAGTTCCCAGAATCCGCGAAAGCCCGAACCAGATGAAAGCAAAAGGTTTGAAAATCATTGGACAAATCATATCGAGAACAAGAATCGCCATTGCTGCCCAGAGAAAATAGTTGTTTTTGAGTGCGGCAAGGCAGATGAGAGAAATCAGGACAAGCGCCATTCCGCTGTCGGACGCCTGTTTTTTTGTTATCCGACTTTTTTCCGCCGGTTTGTTTTGTTTGAACGTATCCATTTCACACCTAAAAAAAAAACCGCATAATTTTAATCAACAATTATTTTTCGTCCATTTTTTTGATCAAATCTCACAATTTTACCGGCCTTGTTTTTCTTGCTTTTGCCGTTGTAAGTGTTACAACGGCGCAGATTCTGTTTTTTAACTTTTTTTGGAGGATAAAATGAGACACATTTCCGTCAGAGGCCAGTCAATGCCCCTTTCACCGATCAGAAAACTTGCTCCTTACGCAAACGACGCGAAGGCAAAAGGAAAAACGGTTTACCACTTCAATATCGGTCAGCCCGATGTCGAAACTCCCGAAGAAATGCTGAAAGTTCTTAATGAAATCAAGACAAAAGTCATTGCTTACGGTCCGAGCCAGGGTATTCCCGAATATCAGGACGCGCTTGTAAAATACTACGCAAGATACGACATTCCGCTTACCCGCGACAACATCATGGTAACGACCGGCGGAAGCGAAGCGATCATCATGGCTTACACGGTATGCCTTGATGCAGGAGACGAAGTGCTCATTCCGGAACCTTTCTACACGAACTACAACGGTTTTGCGACCGCTACCGGCGTAAAAATCGTTCCGATAACGACAAAAATCGACAACGACTGGGAAATTCCGGCTGTCGAAGAAATCGAAAAACTCGTAACCCCGAACACGAAAGCGGTTATGATCTGCAACCCGAACAACCCGACAGGAAAGGTTTACTCGAGAGAAGAACTTTCAAAGATCGTCCAGCTCGCAATCAAAAAAGACCTTTTCATCTTTGCAGACGAAGTTTACCGTGAATTCATTTTCAACGGCGAAAAACACGTCAGCCTTCTCAGCTTCGAAGAGGCGAAGGACAGAGTCGTCGTTATGGACAGTATTTCAAAGAGATTTTCTTCCTGCGGCGCAAGAATCGGCGCTTTCGTAAGCTACAACAAGGAGATCATGAAAGCCGCCCTCGCTTACGGCCAGGCTCGTCTCTGCCCGCCCACGATCGACCAGATGATGGCTGTAAAATCGGCTGATCTGGATGACAAATACTACGAGACAGTTGTCGGCGAATACAAGAGAAGAAGAGACGCTGTCCTTGCAACGCTCAAAGAGATGAAAGGCGTTGAATACAGAGTCCCGAACGGCGCGTTCTACATCGTAATCAAACTTCCGGTCAAGAATGCGGAAGATTTCATAATCTGGCTTCTCACCGATTTCGATGTCAACGGCGAAACGGTTATGCTTGCTCCGGCAGAAGGTTTCTACTCGACTCCGGGACTCGGCAGAAACGAAGCTAGGATCGCGTTCGTCCTCAACGAAGAAAAGACGAAGAGAGCGATGAATGTCCTCAAACTCGGTCTTGAAAAATATCTCGAAATCCAGAAATAATTCTTTCACCGCCGCCGGTTTTTTGTCGAAATATCGAAATCTCGAGAGGCGGCGCAACGATTATTCTTGCAAAAAAAATGTTTTTATTTATTATATTTAGTCTGTCTGTTTGCAGAGTGTTGTTATTTTATTGAAATATTGAGGACAAAGTGAAGAAAAAATTTTTAATTGTTTTTTGCGTACTCACCGCTTGTTCCGCACTTTTTGCGCTTGTTCCAGACTTTTCTGCCGTCAGTTCGGCAATCGTTTCAGACGATGACGATGACGAAGAAGATTCTTCCGGCGAAGAAGAGGAAAATTCTTCCGAAGAAGCTGGAGAATCCGAAGAAGAGAGCGAAAATCAGTCTGAAGAAAGCAGCTCCGATTTCGAAGAAAAGGCTGAAGAGGATCCTTTTGCAAAAACTGCTCCGGCGAAAAAAGCATCAAAACAAGACGACGATTTTGTTCAGGGCGGATCGAAAAGTGTTTATCCGGATCCTGAAGAGGATGATTTTGTAGTTGAAAAACGAGAAAAAGGTGTCGTACACAAGCACAAAGAGCCTGATCTGGCGAAAGTCGTCAATCCGACCTACCTTTATACAGAGGCAAGTGTACGCTCAAAAAAGCTGTTCGAGCTTTATGAAAAGGATGATCTTGTCGTTCTCGAAGAAGTCAACGATTTCTACAGAGTCGAATTTCTCGGTAAGGAAGGCTGGGTTCCGAAAGACGATGTCCGCCTTGAAAAATGGCATACCTACAGGATTTCTATCGAACTTGCAGGCGGTGTCGGCGGAGGTGGAGGCGATTTCCAGAACTTCGATATTATCGGAAATTACACGCTGAAACTCAATGTCGCTGCACTTCAGGATTTCGTTGTCGGAGTCGAAGGAAGAATGCTTTCGCTTGACACGGACAACCTTTACTACGGCGGCGGAATAGTGCTCAGATACTACATCCACGGTCTCAGGAGCCGCAAGACGAGAAGCGCTCTCACGGCGACTGCCGGATTTATCGGAGGTATCGAAAAAATCACAGACCGCACAAGACCGAACGGACTCCTGAGTTTCTTCGGAGGTCCTTACGCTTCGGCCAACTTAGACTACTTTTTCAGAGTATGGGAATATATCGCGCTCGGAGTCGGCGGCGACTTCACCTATCTTAAGATGTACGGATCTTTCAAAGGGTTCGACCACAGCGAACAGCTTTTCCAGGGCGGCGCGCATCTTTCCGTGATGTTTAATGTGTTGAGGTAACGATATGAAAAAACTTTTATTTGTTTTTTTTGGTATGTTGCTCGCTGTTGCGGCATGTTCGCCTGAAATCAGCCACTTCGACATCGAGTGCAGTTCGTTTGAAGATTGTGACCTGGGCGAAAAATGCTTCCAGGCGCAATGTGTTGACAACCTTATGGAGCCTAAGAATCCGCTTGATGAAAAAGAGGAATTCGGCGGCATAGAATACGTTTCAAGCAAAATATTTTACCAAGGTCGTGTCAGTCTGCCTGACGGTTTCATAATTCCATACGCGAACCTTCAGGTCAAATACGGCAGAAACAACATCATACAGAATGTTGATGAGGTCAACGGAACTTTCTGGGTCAGATCAAATGTCGTCGGAACCACTCTTTTTATCCTGCAGACGAATTATGAGGACGAATCCAAAAATGTTCCTATCATGCTGACTGTTTTCCCGTCTAACGGCGAAAACTACTTCAAGAGAAAACACATCGAGTTCAGTGTCAGAGAGACCGCTGCGGCTCTTATTTTCCTTCAGCCCGGTATCGCTACGACAGTCAACCCGCTTTACAATGCGGCTCTTCTTGAGAGGATCCGCAGCCTTAAAGCAACAAAAACGCTCATCCGCATACTCAAAGACAAAATGGTCAACATCACGCCGAGCATTATTGTCGCAGGCGACCTTGACGTCCAGAATGCGATTGCGGCCGCTGTTGACGAACTTTACAAGGAAACTGCTTCTTATATTGAAGACCAGGGAATTGATTCCAACGAGACTACGGCTGCGGCAAAACCTAAAAAATACACAAGAGACCTTACCGTAACGGAAGACGACGTCACGGAGACTTTTCATCACTCCGTTTTCAGAGATCTTCCTAAAGAAGCGAGTGAAGAAGAGATCGACCATATTTTTGTAAAATACTTCAACGAAAACGGTTCAGCTGTAAAAACCTACAACTCCATGCCGCGCTGGGCATACTTCTATGTTGATGCAATGCCAACGGTTCCGATTCTTCCGACAGACATCGCAGACAACGGTATCGACGAATCGGCAATGCCGGTTCTCATTGTTCCGCCGACGCATTATGCTTCATCTACGTTGAAATACCTTATTCAGACCTACATAATCAACAATGAAGACTATCTGACGAAAAAACTTATAGTCGATACTCAGCCCAACAGAATGGCTTCGGAGATCGCGACATACTTCGAAGAGACGACCGAAACCGAAAAAACGCAGCTCCGTTACAAAAACAACGAGATCAAGGAAGGACTTCTTGCAAGCTACGTTCCTGCTCAGAACAGCGGCGCTCTGCTCAACAGGGCTATGGATCCGATCTGGGCGACATACTTCTCGCAGATCATGCTGCCGCTTGTTATGATTTCAGCTGACGTAAACGACAACTTCTTGAATATATTGATGAATTACGACAAAACCGTTAACAAGGGACTTGCAAGTCACCCTGTTAATGTGGTCGCAAGAGGTATTCGTGAACGCGGTATCGGACAGCGTGTAAACGACTTTATGAAATCAAGAAAGGCATCTTTTTCAACCAATATTTATAAGGATGATCTTTACATCAAAGTTATGGAAGTCATCGTAAATTCGTTTTCCGGAGATACAAAAAGCAGCAAGTCATTCCTTAAGGATGTCAGCACAGCTACCGGAAGCGAATCTTATATGACACAGCTTCAGAAAGTTACCGACCTCGTCTTCAAAAAGCTCTCTCCTGCCGATACAGTCAAGCTGTTCAGAGGAATTGACCAGCCTATAATCGACTTTACGGATGCGATTTTCAACGAAGGCAATACCGGTGAGGATATCTATTACTTCAACGAAGGCAACAGTGAAGAAAGCAGCGAAAATCCGGACGAAACGGAAGATCCATATCCGACCGAAGAAAACGTCTGCTCGCACAGCGAGTGCCGCTGCGAAGAAGACGACATCCCCGGCTGCATGACACAGATCCTTTCCGAGGGAAAGGCTTTCATCATGGGAAGTGAAACAAAAGAATCGTTCATCATGGAAAAGCCGAAACACAAAGTCGTAATGCACAAAAACTTCCTGATTGACAAATATGAAGTTACTGTAGCGCAATACAAAATATTCCTGAATGATCCTAAAAACAAAGCGTGGCGTCCTGAAAACGCGATGAAGACGGATGATGAACTCGGTCTTGAAAAATGTTACGGCAACACGAAATACCTTGAAGAGTGGTTCGGAAAATACAGCGGAGAAAAATACAAAAGCGGCTCTAAGGACCAAATGCCGGTAACGAGTATATGCTGGTATGCAGCAGACGCTTACTGCAAATGGGTAGGCAAACGCCTTCCGACCGAAGAAGAGTGGGAATATGCGGCAAGAACCAACAGCGACTGTCTGTGTTCAGCCGACGAAGAATGCACAAAAGAATGCCCTGATATGCCGTGGAAAAGCAAGGACGGAGGCGGCATACTCGAAACGATAACCAGTTTCCTGGAAGGCGACAGCATTCCGTATAAAACGAACTACCGCGGCAGCAAGGATCCTTTTGAACCAAGCCGTGAACTTGCAGAACTCATCTCGGCAGAAGACATTCTCATCGCTTATCCTGAACCTCATGTAACGCCGGTAGGATACTTCAACGGCAGCAAACACGATACGTTCAACACGAAAGATGCGCTCAACCCGAACGGGCTTTACGATATGGCGGGCAATGCGGAAGAATGGGTCTCGACGAGATTCTTCTACTACTCTGACTTGTTCCAGGGAGGTGTCCCGCTTCCGATAGGCGACCAGAGAACGGTCCGCGGCGGCAGCTGGAAAACTTCGAGAAAGCTTATCCGTTCGACCTACAGACGCGGCGTAAATCCGCAGTACAGCTCGAATTCGATAGGTTTCAGATGTGCAAGCGATATAACAAATTAATATAGGTGAAGCGATGAAGAAAATCATTTATTCATTGTTTTTGTCAGCTCTGCTTCTTGCAGTTCTTCCGATAAGTGCGGAAATCGTTCCGAACGGAGAGGAGTGGCGCGTTTACGACGAGCAGTATTCGGATGAAATCGAATTTGAATACCGCGATGTCCTGATCCCCAAAAACAAATGGGGAACCGGCGACTGGATGCCGGGCTGCGGAGGTCTGATGCCGCTCAGCCTTAAATTCAACTTCGAATACGGTGCCGAAATGGGCGCCAAAATGAGGGGCCGTTCGAAAGCGCAGTGGCCGGAATCGGTCAAAGTGTTCTTTGAAGGAAACACGGACGGCGGTTCCGCAGATATGTTCTACGGCATGAATATGGAGGCTTTGTGGAAAAACTGCTACTCCGGCGCTGAAAACGAGCTCAGCAAATGGCTAAATTTCGACCTCAGCTTCGAAGATGCAAAAACTTTCCAGCCTTTCCTTCTTGACGGAAACGTCGACAATCCCGTTTCGATGGAGGACAGCGTCGATCACTTCCAGCTTTACGAAGGAACGCTTGCCGATATGGTCGGCGGCAGCTGTGGTCTCAATATCCCGTTGATCGGCGATGTGTGCAGTCTGATCCACTTCAACTTCGAGCTTGACGGCAAAATGTATGTCGAAATATTCGGCAGCAGGATCGGACTCGATGAAAAGCAGGAACGCAGTCTCTTCACAGACAACCAGTATCTTGTCATAGATCCGCCGGTCGTAGGAACAGTTATGGTTATTCCTGTTTTCTACGAATCGAAAACTTACTACAAAATCGAGGTCATTCTGACTGTTACGATAACCATCAGAATCCTGGAACTTAAATTCCCTATCGAAATAAAGCTCAGCGATCTTGTTGACAATATTGCAGGCGACATTCTCAACGGTGAAAAACTCTGGAAATACAACTCGCAGGAAGTTTCCTTCAATTTCCCAGCAATTTTTATGGAAAACAGAGCTCACAAATTCGCCGACACGATGCCTGGTGACGAGGATTACTGGGAATTTGACGTTGAAAACATCGGAACGAGGGCTATGGAGGCAAAAGTCGTTTCGAACGACTCCAACTTTATCGTAATTCCTGACACGCTCAACATCGCACCAGGTGAAAAAGCTGCGGTCACGGTATTTTTCAAGCCTTACGATGTCGGTACGCAGAAAGGCGTAATCACTATCTACAGCAACGACCCGGTTGAACCTGTATCAAAAGTTTCGCTTTTCGGCTACAGCAGCGAAAACGACACTCAGTGGACTCAGGTCATCGAAGGCGACGAGCCGCGCTGGGAAATCGGTACAATGGATGCCGGTTGTTCAATTTCCGTAATAGGAGGTGAATAATGTCTGTAATGAAAAAAATCTTCACCATGCTTCTTTTAGCTATTATCCTTTCCGCATGCGGTGTAGATGAATATCTTTACAAAAAGACGGGGCAGGATTTCGATAACAACGGCGGGACATACAAAGGTGTCAACGGGATCACGGTCATCATAGAGGAAGGTTCTCTTCCTGAAGGAATCGATGTCGTGACGATAACTGCTTATTCATTGGATACCCCGGCATTTACAAATGTTTCTAAACCTGTCACGAATATATATTCCATTTCACCTGCCGCGTTTGAATTTGCCAAGGATCTGACAGTTGTCATTCCTTACAAAGAAACCGATTTTCCGAATCTGCTTGACGAACTTGATCTTAAACCCTATTTCTCGATGGACAGACAGACTTTCGAAGCTTTTGATGAAAATTCATACGAACGCGATGTCGAAAACAACCTCTTCAAAATAAGCACGAAGTTCCTCGGCAACTTCCACATCGGATTTCCTAAAGATATGGTCAAACAGGAAGCCGCTGATCAGGCAGGTATTGCGGAAATGGTTCTCATTCCGAGCGGAGAATTCGAATACGGCGCACCTGAAGGCACACCTACCGGACTCACCGAAGAAGAGGAAGGAATGAAGCAGTCTGAAGGAACGAACACCGTTAAACTTTCTGCCTACTACATCGACAAATACGAGGTTTCAAACAGCCAGTACAAACTCTGTCAGGATGCCGGAGTCTGCACCGAGCCTTACGACCTGACCTCGATCATGTATCAAAACTACTACAACAATCCGACTTATGCCGGATTCCCTGTAATCTGGGTTTCATACAATCAGGCTGCCACATTCTGCCAGTGGGCAGGCAAAAAACTTCCGACCGAAGCTCAGTGGGAAAAAGCTGCCCGCGGAAACAAGATGCGCACCTATCCGTGGGGAGACAAAAAACCTGCGGACAATATCGAATCGACACAGGTAAACTACACCGCTCTTTTCGGAGATGTAACTTCTGTAATGTGGGGAGACGAAGGCGTTTCGCCTTACGGAGTTTACAACATGGCCGGCAATGTCGCAGAATGGACAGACACCTGGTACAACATCGATTCCTACTATCAGAAAAGAACGGACGGCGTTGTCATTGAAGATCCGACAGGTCCTTCCGATTCGCCTACGCAGGAAAAAGTAATCCGCGGCGGCAGCTGGGTTTCGCTTGAAGACCAGATCACGACTTACGCACGAGACAAAGCGTTCCCGAACTACCGTTACTACAACCTCGGATTCAGATGCGTTCAACCTGTATCGCAGCAGTAAAAGGAGGATAAAATGAAAAAAATCATAATTTCTTCACTGTTTTTTCTTTCTTTCCTTTTTATCGCCGTTTCATGCGGAGACAACAATAAAGATTCGTATTCCGACACCGATCCTGATACCGATACAGATACGACCGCTGACACCGGCGAAACAGGCGATAACGACCCGACCGATACCGGTGACACCTCGGAAACGCCGGACACCAACAATAAAGAGAAAGACTGCAACTACTCCAGCGCAGATAACAGGCTCAAACCGAAAAACGAAGAACTTCTGTTTTCAGGTATAATTTTCGGCGAAAAGTCACTTACCAAATACATCTACATTATGAACCGCTGCTATGCATGCGACCCTGCAGATCCGCTCGTTATCAAAAAGATTTCTATTGTTGACAAAGACGGTAACGATGATTCAGGTACCTTTACAATTGAATCGAACCCTCTTAAAAACGGTCCGGTCAGCCTTAAAAACGAGGAAGAAATAGAGATCGGCGTTTCCGTTGTAGCTTCTACATGGGAAGAACAGGTCCGCTATCTCAAAATAGACAGCAACGACCCGTGCAAGGACAAGTCAGGTTTCTACATCCCGCTGACGGCTCAGACAAAGCCGAGCGGAAAAATCGAAGTAAAAACCATGGATGAAGATGAAGATGACGACATGCTCATTTTCACCGATGTTATCGATGAATCCGTAAACGATGTCATGGTCTACAACAAAGGAACCGCGCCTCTCAAAATTTCCTCGGTAGTCATCTCTGAAGGATTGTCGAAAAATTCCAACGAACCCGGTTTTTTCATCAAAGAAGGACCAGAACCTGGAATTACCATCGCTCCTGACGGAGAACTGGCGCTCCATATCGGATGCTACAACGACAAAGAATATCCGGTACCACTCACCGGCGAACTGCTCATCGTAAACACCGACCCCACGGAATACGGAAAAAACACAAACAAGCGTATCTCCCTCAAATGCGGTCCTAATGTTGAAAAATATCCGACGGCAAAGCTCAAATGCGAACCTGAAACAGTTTCCGTTTTCCAATGGGCTATTCTTGACGGTTCCGAAAGTACTGACAGTGAAGGCGGAGAGCTGAAATATCTCTGGAATTTTTCGACAACTCCCGGCGGAATTTCGCTTGATATCGTGGATGACAGCAACCGCGCCGGCTCTCCTCTGAACGGAGATCCGTCCAATAAAATAAACCGTGCGGCGTTCCAGGCTAAAATCAAAGGTGCATACACTGTCCGACTGATCGTAATCAACGAAAAAGGGATCAGCAGCGCTCCGGCTGAATGCACGGTCGAAGCTGTTTCGGATGACGATCTTGCAGTAAAACTTCTCTGGAACAACAAAAACTCCGATATCGACCTTCACCTCATCAGACCCGAAGGCGAATTCGGAAACATTCAGAGCGACTGCTACTACTGGAACTGCTCGCCGCAGTATTCAGGCGAAAGACCTGACTGGGGTGTAGAAGGCGACACGAAGGACGATCCGTTCCTCGATATCGACAACACCGACGGTATCGGACCTGAAACTGTCACTATAAACAAGCCCGACAACGGAATTTATACCGTGGTAGTTCACGCTTACGACACTTCAAAAGGTCCTTCGACCGCTGTTGTCAAAGCTTACGCTCACGGCACGGAAGAAAAATCGGCAACGCTTCTGATGAACAAAACCGATACCTGCTGGAAAGTCTTCACGATCGAAGTCGGAGACGGTGACGGCAATAAAAAAAGCATCAAAATAAATGAAATCACCCCGGCCGAAGTTTACGACTGCTCAAGACCGACTCACTAGGTCCGCTTAAAGAGGCCCGCAACAGATGAATGACGTTCAGAATTACATCGACAACCGGAATATCACCGTCGATCAGGTCGGAATCTGGGATATCGAATATCCGATAGTTGTAAAAGACAGAGCAAACGAGATCCAGCACACTGTGGCAAAAACCGATATCACAGTCATGCTTCTTCCCGAATTCAAGGGCACTCACATGAGCCGGATGCTTGAAGTCCTGAGCAGCTACAGCCACGAGATAACAATGGACAACATACCGGAAATATTGAGAAAAACTCGAGAGCATCTCAATTCTCCGCAGGCAATAATCGCTCTCAGATTCCCATACTTCATCCAGAAAAAAGCTCCGGTTTCAGGCATTACCTCAATGTTTTCGGCAAACATTCTTTTCAGCGGCTTCAGCGATGAAACGGGCGGCGACAGCTTTATTCTAGGTCTCCGCGTGCCGGTCACGACTTTATGCCCGTGTTCCAAAGAAATCAGTGCTTTCGGAGCACACAACCAGCGCAGTTTCGTCACACTTTACGTCCAGTTCAAGAAGTTCATCTGGATCGAAGAGCTTATTTCTGTCATCGAAGAAAGCGCAAGTTGCGAAATTTATCCGCTTCTCAAGCGCCCGGACGAAAAATTCGTCACCGAAAAGGCGTTTTCCAATCCGGTTTTCGCGGAAGATGTCGTCCGTAATATTTCCGAAAAAATGATGGCTGACAAAAGGATAAAGTGGTTCATGGTCGAAACTTTGCATCTTGAAAGCATCCATTCGCACAACGCCTATGCAAGGATCGAACGCTTCAAGACGAAATCGACCGTTCTCACAGAACACCTGCGCATGTTCAAAGGATTTCCGAGACAATAATATAATTTTTTAAGGAGTTTGTTATGAAAAAACTGATTTTCTTTATTATCGCGCTGCTTTTTGCAACAGCTCTTCAGGCCGAAACACTTTACTATTATGTCGAAGGCAAAAAAGTTTTTCTCACCGAGGATTTTTCAAGCTATTCGTTCATCAGAACAACGCTGACAAAAACAAATTTCGTTCTCCCTCAGAATGTAAAAGTTCTCAAAAACCATAAAAATATTTCTATAATTGAGATCAAAGATGCTTCGGCAAAAGAAAATCTCATTAAAAACGGAGCTCTTTTTCCCGCTTACATCAAAGAGGGGGTAAAAATTCATGTCAGCGGTCAGCTTTTTGTCAAAATACCCGAAAAACCGAATGCTGAAAATGCAAAAAAATGGTGCCAAAAGAACGGTTTTACCTTTATAAAACAGTATAAATACGTGCCTGAGTGGTATTTGGTTTCCGTTGACGGCAACCCGATAAAAAAGGCAGCCGAGCTTGTCGAAAGCAAAGTTGCGGAGGCTGCCGAACCCAGTTTTTTCATTCCTCTTCAAAAAAGGGCTTATAAGCCGAATGATCCGCTTTTCAAAAACCAGTGGCATCTTCACAATGACGGCACAAACAATTCAGTCTCCGGCAGCGACCATGCGCGTGTCGCCGAAGCCTGGGAAGTAATGCAGGCTTTCAAAGGCAATCTCGGCGGCCAAGGCATCAACCTTGCAATCATTGACGACGGATTTGATCTCAATCACGAAGACCTTAAAGACAGATTCACTTCCGGCTGGGATTTCAACGGCGACGATGACGATCCGACCTACGAGAACAGCGACTGGGGAGAGGACTATTCGGATATGCACGGAACGTGCTGCGCCGGAGTTGCGGCAGCTGCGACCGACAACAGCAAGGGTGTTTCAGGAGCGTGTCCCAACTGCACACTTATCCCGATCAGAATGGATATGATGACAAACTCTCTCGATTCTGCGGCAATCGACAGTTTCGAATGGGCGGCAGAACACGGTGCAGACATTATTTCCAACAGCTGGGGCCCTACAGACAACGGCGGCGCGGTCGATATGAACACGACTCTTAAAAATCTTGTCGCCAATCTTAGGACTAACGGAAGAGACGGCAAAGGAATCATAATTCTTTTCGCAGCCGGTAACGGAAATGAAAGTATAGATGCAAACAAAACGAAAGACGGTTTCGCCAACAACGAGAATGTTTTTGCAATCGGTGCCACGAAGGCTGACGGTGTGCGCACTTCTTATTCAGATTACGGCAAATCTCTCGATTTCATGGCTCCTAGCAGCGATTTTGCAGATGATGATTACGATCATGACGGTTATTACGATACTCTTGACGGCATTTGGACAATTGACAACACCGGAAAAGACGGCTACAACACTGGAAAATCTTCCCAGGGCGATTCAAAAGGAAACTACACCAACGATTTCGGCGGAACTTCTTCGGCATGTCCGCTTGCTGCCGGCATAACAGGGCTTCTGCTTTCGGCAAATCCGGCTCTTACACGCGACGAGGTTTACCAGATTTATGTCGAAACTTCAGACAAAGTCGGCGGCGTAAGCTATTCGAACGGATTCAACGAAAAATACGGCTACGGCAGAATCAACGCATGTGAAGCTGTTAAAAAAGCTCTCGAAATGGCTGGAAAAGATGTCAGCAATGTTACCTGCAACGGAGAAATCGTAAATCCTGACCCGGTTGATCCTGATCCTACCGAACCGACTGATCCCACTGAACCGACGGATCCTACGAATCCTACTGATCCCACTGATCCTACCGACCCGACGACTGACCCGACAAATCCCACTGATCCGACGACCGAACCGACAAATCCGACTGATCCGACGACTGATCCGACGACTGAACCGACAACCGAACCTACAAATCCGGTTGATCCGACCGATACCGGCGACAGCGACACCGACACATCTGATACCGATACGACAGATAGCGGCACAATTGAGAACGAAAACTGTGGAAACGGTGTAGTCGATGAAGGTGAACAGTGCGATGACGGCAACAGAATTGACGGCGACGGCTGCTCGAAATACTGCCAGCAGGAAGAAGCCAAAAAACTGAAATTAGCCGGCGGCTGCACTCTCGACCTTATCTAAATTCCTGAAAAGAATTCCAACTGAAAAAAGTTTCCTGACAAAGAACCTTTAATCGTTGCAGAGATTGCCTTACAAATCAAACAGAACATCGTTTATAGCTTACGAATCGGCATCAGATGCAAAAACACAATAACAGACAGCTCTAATATCTCTTTATCGAATGTGCGATTCAAGGGCAAAAAAAAGCCCCTCCGGAGAGGGGCTTATGAATGAATCAGGTTCAAAACTTATTGAACCGGGCTGCAAGCTGTTACACCAAGCTGACTGGAAATGTCACCGTTTCCGTCATAGTTTTTCGGGCTGTAAAGCGTTACGTTTCCGCTAAGAGCGATGTTGCCGTGGTTTGCATAATCACCAAGAGCTGAAATGTTTACAGTGCCTTCGCCGAAAGCGTGGAAGCAGGAGATCTGTTTAGTACTCCAGTTTACGTCAACAACATAAAGCATAGCCTGTGCACCCTGATAGAGAGAGGTGTTAAGAGAGCCTACAGTCGCATTTTCTTCAGGAATGTCAAGGATTACGAGCGGATTGCCGCCGACACCCTGACCACCTTGGTTGTAAACAGGAATCTGCTGAACCTGAATGCTGTTTCCGTACTGAGCATCAACTGAATAAAATGCTGCTGACTGGATTCCTGCAACGCCAGCCGGAGAAACAGAAGCCGAACCGTTGCCGTAAGTTCCGGTTGCGAATGCAGACTGGGTAAGACCATTTGTGCTATTCTCATCATCAGTGTCGTTTGCAATCTGGTCAACCGAGAAATTGAGTGAAAGCGACCCGTAAGGTGATTTGTAAGCTTCGTCAGCTGCTTCACCGCTGCCGCCGCCAGTGATAAGATTGCAAGCTTTGGTTTCTTCAAGGCAGTTGCTAACAACACAATCTGAGAATTCTTCATTTGTTTGTGCGTTTGCACAGTTGTTTGACCAGCAGGTGTACATTGTCATGAACACATCCTGACCTGCAGGATCGCCGTTGTCAAGACATGCCTGAGCACATGCGTTGTCCTGGCACTGAGCGTAGCACTCATAAATGTCGTAGCAAGCTTCTGCAGCGCTGTTTCCGGGATTGGTTGTCGGATCATTCGTCGGTTCAGTCGGGTTGGTCGGTTCTCCGTTGTTACCGCCATTGCCGTTGTCTCCGCCATTACCGTTGTCTCCGCCATTACCGTTGTCTCCGCCATTACCGTTGTCTCCGCCATTCTCTGAAGAAGCTTCGCAAGTACCTTTTTCCGAGTTGCATTTAGGTGTCGGATCCTGACAGTCTTTTGCAAGTGTCCAGAAGCCGTTGGAGCCACAGGAATAGAGAGCCTGTCCGTCACATTTGAACTGACCTGCATTACAGGTAGCGGAAGATGTACCGCCCTCATCTTCTACTTCACTGCAGCTGATTACGAACATAGCTGCAATAAGAAGCATTGAAATCATCCAAAACTTTTTCATAAAAAACCTCCAAAAATAAAAAAATAAAAAAGCCAAAAACCAAGTAAACGGAGAAAGTATAGGCGCAAAACTTTTTAAGTCAAGCAGTAAACCAATTTGGGCAGGAAAAATCGCGTAATGTTCAATCGCTCAAACTGTTGAAACAAAAAAGGCGGAGAGTTGCCCCTCCGCCTGAAAAATCACCGGTTATCGTCTGGATTAGTCAAGAATGTGGACAAGAAGTCCGCTTCTGAGTTTCGGTTCGAACCATGTCGATTTCGGCGGCATGATCCTGCCGGCGTCTGCAACGCTCATAAGCTGTTCGATCGAGGTCGGGAACATGCTGAAAGCCATCGTGCATTCGCCGCTGTCGACTCTCTTTTCGAGCTCTTCGGTTCCTCTGATTCCGCCAACGAAGTCAATTTTCTCGTCGCTTCTCGGATCGCCGATCCCAAGGATGGGAGCGAGAAGGTTGTTCTGAAGAATTGCGACGTCAAGGCTTTCGATCGGGTCGTCAGCCGGGAAAGTGCCGTCTTTCGCTTTGATCGTGATCCATTTTTTATCCATGTAAAGGCCGAATTCCTTTGCGCATCTCGGTCTTGCTTCGCCTTCGCGCACGATTTCGAACTTTTCGAGAACTTTCTTCATGAACTCTTCTTTGGTGAGGCCGTTCATCGTAAGAAGGACTCTGTTGTAGTCGAGGATCTTGAGCTGGGTTGCCGGGAAGAAAACAGCGAGGAAGAAGTTGTATTCCTTTTCCGGGTTCCAGTGCGGATCGTTTTTCATTCTTTCAGCCTTTGCTCTTGCAGCACTTGCGCTTCTGTGGTGGCCGTCAGCAACGTAAAGAAGCGGAACTTCGTTGTAGAAAGTTCCCGTGATTTCGTTGTTGATCTTGTTGTCTTTGATTACCCAAACTGTGTGGCGGATGCCGTCGTCAGCCGTGAAATCGACTTCAGGAGTGTTCTTTACAACTTCCGCGACAAGCTCGTCGATGCGTTTGTTGTCTCTGTATGTAAGGAAAACAGGACCTGCGTTGATGTTGAGCTCGATTACGTGGCGGGTTCTGTCGTCTTCTTTTTTCTTACGGGTGAGCTCGTGCTTTTTGATGAGGTCGTTGTTGTAGTCATCAGCACTTGCGCAGCCTACGATACCGTACTGCTCGTGGCCGTTCATGACCTGACGGTAAATGTAAAGGTGCGGTTCCTTGTCCTGAACGAGAACGCCTTCCTTCATCATTTTCTGGAAGTTCTCTTTTCCTTTTGCATAGACACTGTCGTCATAGAGATCGGTTCCTTTCGGAAGGTCGATTTCGGGCTTGTTGATGTGAAGGAAAGAGATCGGATTGTCTTTTGCAAGTTCCCTTGCTTCTTCCGAATTGAGAACGTCATAAGGATAAGCCGCGACTTTGGAAGCGATTTCGTCACGCGGTCTGATAGCTCTGAAAGGTCTTACTGTTACCATGGATTCCCCCTAAAATTTAAAAGTTAATAAACAGAAAACGGCACTTCTTATTATTGTAGCACCTTTTTGTCAAGTCTCCGGGAACAGGGAATCTAAGGAATCTAAGGAATCTAGGGAATCTAAGGAATCTAGGGAATCTAAGGAGTCTAGGGAATCTAGGGAATCTAGGGAATCTAAGGAGTCTAGGGAATCTAGGGAACTAAGATCCCTAAACACCCTAAACACCCTAGACACCTTAAACTCCCTACTCCCTAACAGTTCAAATACCCGACCAGTTTTCCGAACGATTCCTCGACTGTTTCGTTATCGGTTTTTATCGTGATTTCCGGTTTTAGCGGTGCTTCGTAGGGATCGTCGATTCCTGTGAAAGAGGTGATTTCCCCTTTTCTAGCCTTTTTGTAGAGTCCTTTCACATCGCGTTTTTCGCAAACTTCAAGGGAAGTCGAGACATAGACTTCGACAAAATTTCTGCACATTTTTCTGACAAAATCGCGTGATTCTCGGTAAGGTGAAATAAACGATGCCACAACCGTAACACCGTTGCGCTCGAGCATTGAAGCGAGAAAACCCATCCGTTTCACGTGCTCATCGCGGTCTTTTTTGGAAAATCCGGTCTGCGGAAAGATGTTTCTCACTGTGTCACCGTCAAGAAGCTCGCATTTTACGCCCGAATTTTTGAGATAAGTTACAAGTTTTTCTGCCAGAGTCGTTTTCCCTGCTCCCGAAAGACCGGTAAACCAGATGACGCGGGCTTTTTCAGTCATTTTTTTCCCCGTTTTCGGTTTTTACAGCGTTTTCATCGGTTTTCGGCACAGCAGTTTCAGCCGGTTCAGATTCAGATTCGGCAGGCTTTTGTTCCGGAGACGTTTCAGATGACGTTTCTACAGGTTCTGCCGGTTCCGCCTTTTTCTCTTCCGTTATGAAAACCAGAATCTGCGGTAAAATACTTTCAACATCAAGAGGCAGAAACGAAGCCGGCAGTTCGTTGTCACCTATATTGCGGCTGATTTCCCCCGCTTTTTCGGATGAAAAATCGAAATTTATCACAAGATCTTCATTTTTCACTTTTCTAAGTTCGAAAAAATTGCCGCTGACTTTCACTTCGATATGGTCTATATTTTCAGAAACAAGCACTTGATCCGGAGGAATCTTAGTGTTGATTTTTACGGAATAGACTTTGTTGACCGGCTTGAAACAGACTGCAACAAGCATCACAACTGCCGTACAGAGCACCGACAGTAATTTTTCGCGGAGATTGTGGGTGAAAGCCCTTTTTATAAAGCCTTGTTTTTGTGTCGTTATCTTCATGAAAATCTCCTAAAGTCTGTTTGCCAGCTGCTGTTTGAGTGCGTCTTTGCTGAGGTCTCGCGTGATCCTGCCGCCGTGAAGAAGCGAAATCTCGCCTCTCTCCTCGCTGACTACGATGACAAGCGCGTCAGGGACTTTTTCGCTGATACCGTAAGCTGCACGGTGTCTTGTTCCGAAATTCGGGTCGATATCAGGATTCGTACTGAGCGAGAAGAATACGGAAGCCCTTGAAATCCTTCTGTTTTTAATGATTACCGCACCGTCATGCAGCGGTGAATTTTTCTTGAAAATCGTAAGAAGAAGCTCTCTCGTGATAAGAGAATCGATCTCAGTTCCTTCCGCTATTGCACCGAGTTTTGCATCTGTAGAAGGCATGATAACGACGAGAGCGCCTTCACGAACCGAAGCAAGATAATCCATCGCATTCGCAATGTGGCTTATAACGTCCTCTTCACCCGAATATTCCTCCTGTTTCATAGTAACGTTCAGAATACTCATCGAAGCGAGCATATTCTTGATTTCATTACGGAAAACAACAATTATCAGCACCGCGGCGTAGGAAAAGAAATTCCCGAGAAGCCACTCGATACCAGTAAGATCGAAAATCCTCGCAAAAAGATAAAATAAAGCCAAAAGCGCGAATCCGACCGTCACTCTGACAGATTTACTGTCCTTGATCTCGACAAAAAAGAGATAAAAAATGAAGTAAATGCAGCAGAAATCAACGGCAGCTTTAAAAATGAAAAGCGGCAGTGGCGAACTTCCAGCAATATCGCCCAAAAATTCAGAAAAAGTTAACATGACGGCTCCTTTAAAGCGTTGAATATTTCCAAAGTATCTTTTGCTTCTTTGACATCGTGGACTCTGATCACCGCAGCACCCTTTTCCAAAGCGATGGTATCGAGTACGACAGTTCCGGCGAGCCTTTCAAGCGGATCTTTCCTGCCGGTGAGCGCTCCGATCATGCTTTTTCGGCTCAACCCCACCATAACAGGCTCAAGGAATGCGTGAAAAACTTCCAGATGTTTTATTATCGCCAGATTGTGCTCAAGCGTTTTGCCGAAACCGATTCCGGGATCAATTATGATTTTGCTTTCACTAAGACCTTTTGAAAGCAGCATTTCTTTTGATTTCTTGAAAAAATCGAGCATTTCGCCGAACAGATTTCCGTAAACCGGATTTTCCTGCATATCTTTAGGCGATCCTTTGATATGGCCGATCACAACAGGCTTTCCTGCACCGGCGCAGACTGAAGCCATTTCGGAATCAAAAGTGAGACCGCTCACATCGTTCACGATCTCGGCACCTGCGTTAATCGCAGCTTTTGCCACCGAACTTTTCACCGTATCGATTGAAATCACAGCCTTAGGAAACTGCTTTTTTATCTCGCTGATTACAGGAACGACGCGCCTTTTCTCGGTTTCGGCATCGACCGGATCACTTCCCGGGCGTGTCGATTCGCCGCCGACATCAATTATATCGGCACCGTTTTCAACCATTTCGGAAACATGTTTCAAAGCGGCATCGATATCCGTCCAGCTTCCGCCGTCCGAAAAAGAATCGGGAGTAACATTCAGAATGCCCATGATATTCGGCCGCGTTGTGTCGATCCCGGGGTGTGAAAAAGAAAACCACGGCTTCTGAGATCCGACAAATTTTTCAATAAAATCCGCAACTTGAGACAGTTTCCAGCATTGAGCCTTCATCCTTGCGGCAAATTCAGAAATTTTGTCGCTTCTGAGTGAAAAAACAAAATCACTTTTCGGTTGAGAGCAGTTTACGGCATGTGCCGGAACGGCAGCCTCGCCGCCCAAAGCAAGAACCTGCTGTTTCACGACATTAGCCGCCGGAGTCGAGATCTCCGACACCATGAAAGTTTTCACTGAAAAACGTCCGCGCATGATCGTCGTTCCGACTTCGGAGACACCGATCTTTTTCATCAGAGAACCGTATTCTTCGTCAATAACATTGAAAGGAAAGACCTGCATTTGAGCCTCAAAACAAAAAACCGCTGAATTTTACGAGTTATACTGAACAAGTCAAATGAAAGGGATTACAGAGACGCAACAGCACGTCTCATTATTTATTTCGGAGCGATACCGGGTTTGCCGGCCATTTCGTACCATTGAAAGTTGTCAAGCAGAACCATACTGTCGAGAACGTGGTCTCTCGTGTCCCAGATCGCCATTCTGAGTTTGAACTCTTCGCCGGGAACGATGTTGCCTCTGACTTCAAGCCATCCCGTTGCACCGTGAGCATTTTCCATTGTAACAGCGCCGATCACGCCGCCGGGGCACTGGTTCGGAGTGAAAGGAGTTCCTTTGAGCTCTTCATCGCCCTGACAGCTCGGGAAAGCGTTTCTCGGGCAGCAGACAGTGAAAAGTCCCGATTTCGCAAGATTTATGCCGAGCGGATTGCCGAGGCTGTCCATCGCGATATTTTTGTCGGCAGGATTCTGAAGACTCGGATCTGTCGTTGTGAAAGCGGTATCGAGAAGCATGACAAAATAGTCGTTGAACTTGCAGACATACGTCGGGAACTCACTGCTGAGATAATAAACACCCAAACCGAAAGCCTCTGCGTTTTTCGGAGCGCGGATCACTAGTTCAAGCATTACCGGATCGTTTACTGGCGGCTTGCCGGGGTCACTGTCTTGCATAAGCCCGCTGCATGCCGGCGAATCCGGGAAACTTACTCCGCCGTTTGCCTGAAACCAGTCAGCCGGGGCCTCACTCGAAGTTCCGTTGTCAACTGAAAATTCATCCTGACCGGCAGTTACCTTACCTGTCGAAAAGGCAAGGAACGATGTTCCAGCTTTCGGTTTCAAAACATTGCCGTAACCGGTAAGAACAGCATGCTGCTGAGCCGGGATCGTGCCTTCCGTTCCGTCAGGGAAAAGAAGTTTTGCACTTACTACGCCGAATGATTTGTCGTCAACCACCGGGCAAAGGTCGATTGACTGCGCCATATCCATCGGATTCGTTGTCTCGGTCATAATTCCGGAGTCACACGGAGAAACCGATTCGTCTATGTGACCGTCGCAGTTGTCGTCAACACCGTTCATCTGTACTTCATACGAAGATGGATTGACTTTTTCAGGATCGGCATTGCAGTCCCATGTCGTTTCACAGCAGTCGCCGGAGCAGTAAGTGTAGCCGTCCCCGTCGATATCTTTGGCATTTTCCGGCGTAACATCTTCGCCGTCGCAGTCCTGGTCTATACCGTCACTGCATATTTCGGGTTTCGGCAGGACCTGATCCCTGCATTCGCTCCAGTCTGTTCCGTCTTCGACACACTCGGCGATACCGGCTTTGCATATACCGACACCTTCCGTGCCGCTCGGACCTTCGTAACACGGACGAGTTTCTCCGGGAGTGCACGTAACATAGATTCCTCCATGAGCTGGTTCGTCCGTGTTTCCGCCAGAATTGTTGCCGCCACCGTTCTGATTTCCGCCTTCCTGATTGCCGCCTTCATTGTTTTCGTCAGTTTCTCCTTTGTCTCCGGAATTGTTTTCCGGAATACATTCGCCAAGCCCCTGATCACAGACAAAACCGCTTGCGCAGTCCTCGTTCTGTTCACAGGATTCACCGCCGCTGCCGCATGAAACCATGAAAACAAGCGACAAAAACATAATAGAAACAAGAGCAATTTTCTTCATTTCTGCCTCCTAACAGCAAAAAAATACCGAAAGATTTTACAGATAAACCAATTTTATGCAATCAAAAAAAGATATTTTGAGATATAAAATTCAGAACTACTTCCTTTTTACCGGAATCTCAAGGATAAACGCCGCACCGCCGAGAGAGGAATCTCCGACATAAAGTTTTCCGCCCGCTTCAACAGCAAGTTTTCTTGAATGACTCAGTCCTATTCCAGTACCGCCGGGCTTTTTGGTATAAAAATTTTTGAATATCGCCTCCCGCTCGCTCTGAGGAATTCCACGTCCCGAATCTTCGACCGAAATGACCGCAAAACTGCCGTTTCTACTGAGGTTAACAGCTATTTTTCCGCCGTTTTCGAGTTCTTCCCAGGCGTTTTTCAGCAGATTGAGCATAATTTCCTTGAATGATGAAAGCGAAACCGAGATCGAAATCGGCTCGCATTTACCGACAGAAAGTTCTATATTTCTCTTCTTGAGTTCCGGAAGATGAAAAGAAAGAAACTCGACGATATCCGAAGGAAGGGAGACTCCGCTTTCGCCGGCACCGTTCCTGTTGTAATTTACCATCCCCATATACTTGTTCGTGATCTGTTCAAGCCGCTCGACTTCGCTTACGACCAAAGAAAGAAGCTGTTTCTTTTCTTCAGGCTCGGTTTTGCCGATATTTTCAAGCAGATAGTCGCTGTTCATCTTGATCGTGTTGAGCGGATTCCTGATTTCGTGAGTGATGCGCGCCGCCATTTCGCCGATCGAAGCAAGGCGCTCTGAATTGAGCAGTTTACTCGAAAGCTCTTCCGACTTTGTTATATTCCTTATAATATAAAAGGTTTCAGTCTGCCCGAGAGAAACCGAAAGCTGAT
The DNA here is from genome assembly GCA_017645765.1 of bacterium. Taxonomy (GTDB): domain Bacteria; phylum UBP6; class UBA1177; order UBA1177; family UBA1177; genus UBA1177. The sequence goes on from JAGCNV010000106.1 coordinate 63,236, forward strand.
AAGTTTCATCTCCGTTCGTGAACTTGCCTTCCGCACCGTCGGTCCCGACTTTGTCAAAAACGGTTTTCATCTCTTCGCCGATAAACGATCCGTCCACGCCGAACCACTCCTTCATAGTCTTGTTCACGAAAGTCACGCGCCCTGAAGCTGCGGCCGAAAGCCCTTCCGGAATGGCGTTGAGAAGATCTTCCTTTCTCTTTCCGACGATCTGTTCACGGGCATACTTTTTCCCGATTTCGTCAAGCTCCGAACTTTTCGCCTCGGTCAGCCTTTTTATCTCTTCCGCAGCGGCATCAGCCGAAGCGTTCTCGCTCAAACCTATTAAAGAAAGCAGCCGGCCGGCGTTTTTCCTCTTTTTCAAAAGAAGAACTGTAAGAATCAGAGTTATCAGAAAAAACAGCGCTGAAACAGCTATAACGGTTTTGTTGATGAAATCCTGCCACACAAGATAGCTGTATTTCAAAACACCGAGTTTCTGACGAGCCGCAAGATCGATCATATCTTTCAAAGTAGAAATATCGCTGTGCATAACCGCGATGATCTGCGGTTTCTCCTCTGCCGGAGATTCGGCAAGCAGTTCACCTTTAGCAGCAATTTTACCGGCAAAATCCTCAATTCTCGTCAAAAAATCACCTATGCTTTCATCCTTCAGGAACGATGCGTCCCTGCTTACGGACTTCAGAGCCGCCTGCAGGAAATCATTCATCAGTTCGTTTGCTTCAGATTTTTCATAAAGAACGATAAAATTGTCCAAAGAGTCGAGCTCAGCCTTAAAACTGCCGATATTTGCAAAAACAGGACTCTCTTTTTCTATCGCGCCGCTCAAACCTTCCGGGTCGGCAAAGTTCAGACAGACAAAAATAAAGAGTAAAAACGAAAATAAAAGAGGTAAAAAGGTAAGGAACTTATTCTTCAATCTCGCCTGAGACCGCAGTGTCACCGGCTTCGAGAGCGGTGATGCTGTTTGTAATGATTGCTACTGAAGTTTTTTCGGCAACCTGAACGACTACGAGTTCGCCTATCATTTCATAAGGAAGACCTGCCGGAGACGATTTTCCTTCAAATTCTCTGAGACCGTCGCCCTTTCTGTAAACAGAGAGCATAACACCTTTTTCAACGCCGTCATCGCTGCCTTTGTCAAGGTAAACGATGTAGTTCGGACCGTAGAAGAAAGTCGGGTCGTAACCGGTGAGGATCTTCGCCTTGATGTCGGAAGCAGGCTCGGTAACCTTTACGCTGTCTTCAGTTTCGACATATTCGCGGACATAGAAACCGCGCTCTATAGCATCGTAAGACTTTACGATCTTGACTGTTGCAATCTGCGTGTCTTTATCGTCTTTGTCTTCGTCTTTCTTCTTTTTGCCGATGTCGAGAACTTTGCCTCTGCCGACTATATCAACGATAGAACCGATTTTGTCACCGGTGTCGGGATGTTTGATTTTTTCTTTGACGTGGATGATTTCAACATAGTCACCGATCTGGAAATGAGGTTTGCCGCCTTTTTTCTCCTGATCTTTGTCGTCTTCATCATCGTCGTCTCCGAGCTCGACATATACGTTATCGCCGGTCGACAAGAGCTCTTTCGGCTCGAAGGAAGCGATAATTTTCGCCATTTCTTCTTCTTCGGTATTGCCGACAAAACCTTTCTGAACGACATCAAAAAGAGTGTCGTCGATCTGTTTGAATCTGTCGACTCTGTATTTTCCGCCCAGTTTTACGAAACTCTTGTAGTTTTCAGGTGTAGCGTCAAGCGTTTTGCCTGTCTGAGCAAGAGAATCTGTCTCTCCTTCATCTTCATATTCCGCGCTGTAGCTCTCCTCGCCGTTTTCGCCGTATGCACCGTTCGCACCTGCTCCCTCTTCGCCGGGCATCATCATTTCGCCGGTCTGACGGAATGAAATTTTGTCACCGGGATAAATTCTGTGAGGATTCTGGATCTGCGGGTTGAGCGACCAGACTTTAGGCCAGTACCACGGGCTTTTAAGCTCTTTTTCGCTTATATCCCAAAGCGTGTCGCCGGGAACGACTTCGTAAGTTTCGGGAGCTGAATTGAGATCAACATTGTCGAGATTGATAAAATCGGGAACCGGAACTTCTTCCGCACTTGCCGGTGGAACTTCCTCGGCAAACATAAGAGCCGAAAACATCAAAATGAAAGCAAAAACCATCGTTTTCATCAGAAACTCCTTATATTTAATTATAAGACAAAACAAAAATAGCCGTGATATACTACGCAAAAACGCCATTTTGTCAATTTAATTAAACACAATCCGCTGAAAACATGAGATTTTTCGATTTTCGCAGTAAAAAAACGTCCAAAAATTCCAATTTTCGGCCGTCCCCGTATAATCTTCCGGCTTGATTCAAGGAGGTAAAAATGGAAATCCAAAAAATGCCCGTTGCTCCCATCGGAGCTAACTGTTACATAGTTTCGGAAGCAGGAGAAGCGTTAATAATCGACCCCGGCGGTGATGCTGAAAAGATCATCAAAGCTGCAAAAAACTTAAATGTGCGCTATATTCTTCTGACCCACACTCATTTTGACCACATCGGCGCTCTGAACGACCTTACAGAGGCATTTCCGGATGCAAAAATTGCGGTCCACATTCTCGAACACGACTGGCTCTATTCGCCGCAGCTCAATTTTTCGGAAGAATTCGGTCTGACTTTCGTTTTCAAAGGAAAAGTCGACCTTAAACTTGAAGACGGCATGACACTCGATTTTGCCGGAACAAAGATCAAAGTTCTTCACACGCCGGGACATACACCTGGCAGCTCATGCTTCTACATAGGAAAATCGGACATTTGCGAAAATCACCTCCTTTTTTCGGGCGACACCCTTTTCAGAAGCAGCATCGGCAGAACTGATTTTCCCGGCGGAGACGGCAGAAAAATCATTGAAAGCATCAAAACCAAACTGCTTGCCCTGCCTGACGAAACCGTCGTCTATCCCGGTCACGACGAAAACACTTCGATTGCTCTCGAAAAGAAATTCAACCCTTTTCTAAAACGTTACGGCGTAACGTCGTAACGGCGGGACGATGTTTTTTTCCGTGGCGGCGTAACGTCGTAACAACGTAACAATGTTTTTTCCGTAACAGCGAAATTTTACTTTCCCGAAAATATTGTTAAGATTCGTGGCTTTTTTTGGAGGCATAATGGAGCATCTGGACAGGCTTGAAGCCACTTCGATCCACATAATCCGGGAATCTTACGCGAATTTCAAAAATCTCGGCATGCTCTGGTCGATCGGAAAAGACAGCACAGTGCTGCTGTGGCTCGTTAAAAAGGCGTTTTTCGGTCATGTTCCGTTTCCGCTCATCCACATCGACACTCACTACAAAATTCCCGAAATGATCGAATACCGCGACCGTCTCACAAAAGAGTGGCATTTGAATATGGTCGTCGGAGTCAACGAGGAAGCACTTGCTAAAAAAGCGACTTTCCCCGACGGAAACGTTGACAGAATAACCTGCTGCCGCAATCTCAAGACTCAGGCTCTGAAATCGACACTTGACGGCTCTGGCAAAAGATATGTTTTCAACCACGCGAAAGGTTGCTACGAGCTTGACAAGTCGCACGAAGCATTCACCGCGATAATCCTCGGAATCAGAAGCGACGAGGAAGGAAGCCGCTCGAAGGAACGCTACTTTTCGCCGAGAAACGCCTCGAATGAATGGAACATCGGCGATCAGCCGCCTGAGTTCTGGAACCAGTTCAAAACCGATTTCGCGCCGGGAACGCATCTGCGTATCCATCCGCTTCTCGACTGGACCGAACTCAATATCTGGGAATATATCGAACGCGAAAAAATCCCGACAGTCTCGCTTTACTACGACAAGGGCGTTGGAAAAAGATACCGCTCGCTCGGCTGCTATCCATGCACTTTTCCCGTTGAAAGCACCGCAAAAAATGTTTCTGAAATAATCGAAGAATTGCGTAGCGGAAAGTTCGCAAAAATCGCCGAACGCTCAGGAAGAGCGCAGGACAAAGACGACGGCGGCGGACTGGAAACGCTCAGAAAAGACGGTTATATGTAAAGACCTAGGGAATCTAGGGTGTCTAGGGAATTTAAGGATTTTCAGATTTTTGTTGCAATAAAGGAAAAAAAAGATTATCTCTGCATTGTTAATCGTTTTGTAAAATTTGGTGTCCCGTTTTTTAATAATTTTTTAAGGAGTTGAAAATGGCAACAAAGAAAGCGACCCCGGCTGCAAAAGCTGCTCCGGCAAAGAAACCGTGCGCAAAAAAAGCTTGCTGCGCAAAAACAGTTAAAGACGTTAAAGCTGCTGACATCAAAGGAATGAAGGCTTCCCAGGTTCATGAAATCCTCGGCAAGTACATCCTCAAAGACGGCTACGACATGGTTGTCGACACCGAAAAAAGCCACGGCAGCTACATGTACGATGCAAAACACAACAAAGAGTACCTCGATTTCTTCTCATTCTTTGCTTCAATGCCGATCGGATTCAACCACCCGAAACTTCACAACGACGAGTTCATCAAAGAGATCGGTGAAGTAGCTCTTCACAAAATCTCCAACAGCGACTTCTACACCACGACAATGGCTGAATTTGTAGAAGCTATGGCTGAAACCGCAAAACCGGCTTACATGAAGAAGATGTTCTTCGTTGACGGCGGCGGTCTTGCTGTTGAGAACGCTCTCAAAACAGCTTTCGACTGGAAATTCAGAAAGAACCTTGAAAAGGGTGTCAGAATCGACGAAAACGAGATGAAGATCATCCACTTCAAACAGGCTTTCCACGGCAGAACGGGCTACACCCTTTCGCTCACCAACACTTCCGACCCGAGAAAATATATGTATTTCCCGAAATTCGACTGGCCGAGAATCACCAACCCGAAAGCTATTTTCCCGCTTGAAGGTGAAAATCTGAAGAAGACCATCGAATCCGAGAAGATCGCATGCAAGGAAATCCAGGACGCATGCGACAAATACGGCAGCCAGATTGCCGGCCTCATCATTGAACCGGTTCAGGGCGAAGGCGGCGACAACCACTTCAGAAAAGAGTTCATCCAGGAACTCAGAAAGTTCGCTGACAAATACGATTTTCTCCTTATCTTCGACGAAGTTCAGGCAGGCGGCGGTCTCAGCGGCAAATGGTGGACTCACGAACACTACGGCGTAAAACCCGACATCATCTGCTTCGGAAAGAAATTCCAGGTTTGCGGTATCCTTGCAAACGACAGAGTCCTTTCGGTCAAGAATAATGTTTTCGTTGAATCGAGCAGACTTAACTCGACCTGGGGCGGCAACATCGTCGATATGAAGAGAACCGCTCGTTACCTCAAGATCATAAAGGAAGAAAAGCTTGTTGAGAACGCAGCGAAAATGGGAAAAATCCTGCTCGATGGACTTGAAGCACTGTCCAAGAAGACAAAAGGCAAAATCTTCAACGTCAGAGGCAAAGGTCTTCTCTGCGCATTCGATATGAAAGACGGCGCTGCTAGAAACAAATTCATTGACGACTGCATGAACAAGGAAAATATGATCGTTCTTGCATGCGGAGACAATTCCATCAGATTCAGACCGTTCCTTGACATCACCGAAGCTGACGTCAAAGAAGGTTTGAAGAGAATGGAAAGAGTCCTTACCGCTAAAAAGTAAGTTGTCTCCATTATAACCTCAAAAGGGCCGGCTAGTCCGGCTCTTTTTTTTTGTGCAGAGTCAAAAATTTGTTTTTATGCCGTTTTCATATAAAATATGCGGACTTTTTTTCGGAGGTTCAATGAATTCAGTTCGTTTTTGCTTAGGCAAAGCAGTTTTTGCCGCGATTTTATGCATTTTTCCGTTTTTCTTTTCTTCATGTTCCCAAAAGGAAGAAAAAAAAGTTGAAGCAAATGAGCCCGATCTTACGATAACACAGACTGACATAATGCTTCTTATTGAACACAAAAAAACGATTGACGCTATAACGGCGAAGTATGACAAAAAAATTGCTGAAGTTCCGCCGAGCGCAGCTTACAAACTGATCGAGGACGGCAAAAGCGAAATCAACGGATACCTCGAAAGCAAAGGTCTGAAACCAGAAATTTTCATGAAAAAATCGAAAAAAATACTGAAATGTTACCTTGCTTTCAACGAAATCAGCGATGAAACGATGCAGAAAAGAATAGAACTGCTCAAACAGAACGACGCTTCCGAACGCGATATCAAAACCAAAATTGAAGCATACAAAAAAGCAGGAGAAGCTTTTTATAAGGAAATGACCGCCGGTCTCACGAAAAACGAAATAGATCTCGTAAAATCAAATCTTAAAAACATTGCCTCAGTAACGGAATAGCACTCTTTTTGCCTTATAAAAAAAAATCAATAGAATAGTATGTTTTTGTTTTTTTACACGCTGTATGTTCGCTCGGAGGGAGCAATGCGAAAAACAGAAAGGCTTGATTTTACAGGAGCTTTCGAACAAGGTTGGATCCAGTACAAATCAAATTTCACGAAACTTATCGGATGGGGCGCGGCAATTGCAGTTCCGCCTGTCTTCTTTCATTTCGATATAAAAGCCGGAATTATTCTGACGCTGATTTTTGAAGGTTTTCTGATGATCCTGCTCGCGAATTCAGTTGTCTGTACTTCAAGAGGGCTGAAGAACGACACTTTTTCTTCGGCTAAACTTCTTCTGAGCTGCTTCAAGAACGGTTTTCTCATCTCGATAATTCTTTTTCCCCTGCTCGTTATCAGTTTTGTTGCCGTGATAGTTCCATCGATCGTTCTTTTCAGTGTTTTCATGTTCACATTTTTCATTACGGCCCGCAAACAGACATTCGCAGTTGATGCAATGTGGGACAGCCTTCGCGAAGGAAACGGTTACAGACTTCCCCTTTTCCTGTTTTCACTGATTTTTTATGCTTCCGCTACTCTGGCGTTTCTCCTCGCACAACTGTTCATGCCGCTCGGATTTATCGCCGGCGCGCTTATAACACCTTATTTTTTCTCTGTAATTTATGAATTTTACGACCAGCTGGAGACAAAATAATGAACTACGAAACAGATTTCCTGGCTTATCAGCTTCTGAACCTTTACAAAGGCAGAAAGGTTCTTGATTTTTTTGTCGAACCGCTTTTCGGCGACGCTTCCGGCAGATCATACTGCCGTGTCCGCTTTGAAGACACGACTGTCATTATGATGAAAGTCGCAAACATCAAACCGGGCGAATTCGGGCGCGGAGATTCTTTCACCGACTTCATGGCTATACGCGATTTTTTGAACGGCATCGGTGTGAATGTACCTGAAATCCTTGCCGTTATTCCCGAGCAGAAGGCGATGCTTCTCGAAGATCTGGGTGACACAACTCTTTTTAAACTTATCGAAAACGATAAAAAGAACAAATTCAAATACATAAAAGACGCACTCGATCTTCTGACCGACACGCAGAAAAGACTTTACGACCGTACGAAATTCGACACTCCGGCCGACAAAAGAAAGTTTACAACAAAACTTTTCATGGATGAGTTCTACCATTTTTACGAATACATGATCGCAAAAAGGATCTATCACATTCCCTACAAAAATCTGTGGCCGAAACTTGAAAAATACTGCACCAAAATTTCGAAAGAACTTTACAACCTGCCCTACTTCTTTTCGCACAGGGATTTCCAGTCGAAAAACATCATGGTGAAAGACGGCACGAAATATCTCATCGACTTTCAGGACGCTCTGATGGCTCCTGCGGTTTACGACCTTGTTTCGCTCCTTCGAGATTCTTACGTCACTCTTTCGGCGGAAGAACTTTCGTCGCTGCTTTCATATTTCTGGAACACGAACGATGTCATGCATGAAGTCTTCAACGACTATGAAACTTTCGAGCACGCTTTCTACATTCAGACTCTTCAGCGCAAGATGAAAGATGCAGGAAGATTCGTCTATCTCAATCAGGTCAAAGGTAAAGAGTGGTTTGTACCGTACATTCTGCCGACACTCGGCTATGTCAAGGACGCACTTATAAAACTCGAACTTGACAAGATTTTAGAGATTCTTGCACCTTTTATTCCTGAATTTGACAACGGGAGAGCAAAGTGAAAGCGCTTATTTTAGCCGCAGGTTTCGGAACCAGAATGGCTCCGATCACAGACAACATTCCGAAACCGCTGATTCCCGTTCTGAACCGTCCGACTATCGAATATAACATCTATTTTCTGAAGCATTACGGGATAAAAGAAATCTATATAAATCTTCACTCCCACGGTGAAAAAATCGCAAAAGCGCTAGGCAACGGCAGCAAATACGGTGTCAGCATCGAATATCTGCCGGAACAGGAAATTCTTGGAACAGGCGGCGCGATCGCTTCAATGGAGCCTTTCGTCAAAAAAGAACCTTTCGTCGTAATAAATTCTGACACGATTTTCAACTTCGACCTCGACAAGATGATCGAGAGCCACAACCATTCCGATTCCCTTGCGACTTTGGGTATACTCCCGGCACCGCAAAACGATCCGCGGGCAGTAATCCGCGTTGACGGCAATAAGATCGTAAGGATGCTCAACGAATCGATTTACGACACGATTCCGGAAGGCAACGCTCTTTTCACAGGCATCCACGTCATAAACCCGCAGCTTCTCGAGTTCATTCCGAAAGGATGTTTCGTTTCGATCACGAGCTATGTTTACAAGAGGGCAATAAAGTCTGGAAGAAACCTCAACGCCTTTTATATCAAAGGGAACTGGTGGGATATGGGAACACCTGACGGATATCTTGACTGTTCGTTCGAGCTTCTGCGCACGCTTCCGCTCAAATTTTTCGACGACACCGATATTTTCGACGACTACTACCACACAAAATACGAAGATTTCGGCAAAAGCAAAAACGAAGACTTCTTCGTTGCGCTCGGTAAAAAACTCAACTTTCCGCCTATCAAGCAGGAACCGCCGATCGTTATAGGCAACAACTGCGAGATCGAAAAAAGCAGCGAAATCGTTCTCGGACCTAATCTCATAGCCGGAAACGGAGCTGTTCTTACGTCAGACCATGACCTTTCCAACGCTATTTATCTTCCGGGTGCCGACGGATCAAGAGTGATCTACGGCAAGAAAGGAAAAATTTACTACTGATTCTTTCAACTTCACAAAACATTAGTTGACATCAGTTTTTTTCATTCTATATTGCCGCTGCGATTTGTTTCCTGCGGAAATCGGTGCAAATCCGATGCTGTCCCGCAACCGTGATGCTTTAAGCTAAGCCGGATACACAGACTCAAATCACGTTAATGAGTACCCCGAGGAGGGAAAAATTGCGATTCAAAAGGTTTGCACAATTTTTCCAGTTTTATTCACTTTCCAAAAGATGGAGGAGAAAAATGAAAAAAACCTTATCTCTTTTTGCGCTTGTATTTGTTCTTGTTTTCGTAGTATCGTGCGGAGGCGGTAAAAGTGACGACACGGATCCGACTGATCCGACAGAGCCGACTACTGAGCCAACCACAGAACCGACAACCGAGCCAACTACTGAACCAACTACAGAGCCAACTACAGAACCGACAACCGAGCCAACCACAGAGCCGACAACCGAGCCAACCACAGAGCCGACTGATGAACCTATTGAAATTCACGAAATTATCGGAAGATACTCCGATGCATGGGGCGGAAGCCACGTTATATCCGCTACAGCATGGTTCCAGCCGTCAGAATGGGGAGACACGCTCTTCCACATCACGAAAGTTGACACTGAAAACGATTTCATAATCGCTCACAATGATGATGAACTGGCTTTCGCAGGTTACGAAGGAAAGTGGAGCAGATTCGACTATGTCATAAAAGAGGAAAAAATCTACTACTGTCAGATCGCTTCACAAGAGGAAACCGAAGAAGCGGCTCTCTCAGCCACTACAGCCGACAGAACCGATCCGGCGACATCAGGCTGCGGCACTTATCCGTGGACTGAGCTCATCGAAGTCGTTGAAGAAGGAATCGATAAAGACGACGAAAAAATCGCTGCATGGGCAACCGGATACGAAAATTACACCGTCGGAGAAGGTGTTAAGGACGAGTGGAAAACTCCCGAAAAAGCTCTCGGAAAAGCTGTCGGCGATTCTTATGATGTCGTCGTTCTCGGTGACGGCGGAAGCATAGTCCTTACTTTTGCAAAACCAATAACAGACGGCGAAGGAGCCGATTTCGCAGTTTTCGAGAACAGTTTCAACGACGGTTTCCTTGAACTCGGAACAGTTGAAGTCAGCAGCGACGGCGAAAACTTTGTTGCATTTGACCACTACTATCTTGGAGTTGAAAAAATCGGAGAAACAGGTTCCCACGATGCAAGCCTGATTTGGGGATTCGCAGGCAAATTCAAACAGGGGGTCGGTACAATGTTCGACCTCGCGGAACTTGCAGGCAAACCGGAAGTTACGGAAGGAGCAGTCAAACTTGACGCAATCACACACGTTAAAATCGTTGACGTGATCGGAGACGGTTCCCAGCTTGATTCAATCGGAGATCCGATTTATGACCCGTATCCGACAACGGGAAGCGCAGGTTTCGACCTTGACGCTGTCGCAGTAATCAACGAACTTCTTTAGACGCCGCCGAAGCCTGTCGAAATCTCGAAATCTCGAAATATCGGAATATCGATGGCGGCGACCAAATTCTTAATCACGATTTCTTTCCCATTTTTCTCAAGTGTGCTATAAAGCAGCGGATTTTGATTCCGGAGGAAACGTGAGCAATAAAAAGACAAAAGATCCGAGACTTGTGGCAAGTTCTCTGATCCAGGATGTTCTCGACCAGTCGTTTTTCGTAAACGAGCTTCTGAACGACACCCTTTCGGCGTTCGATTTTCCGAAAAGACGCTTCATCACGGAGCTTGTCTACGGCACTGTGCGGCACTTGAGCCACCTTGATTTCTGGATTTTAAAAGTGTTCAAAAAACCGCTCAAACGGATGGACAAGGAACTGCTTTCACTCATCAGAGTCTCACTTTATCAGATACTTTTCATGTCGAACAGAGAGGCTGCGACAATAGTTTTCGAGGCGGCTGAACTTGCGAAACGCTGTGGAAACGAGAAAACGGCTGGTTTTGTCAACTTCATTCTGCGTGAGATCCTCCGCACCAATCCGACACGGGAAAACATGGAAACCGATTTCGGCGACAATCATGACGAGTTTTTGCAGACTTACTATTCTGTTCCGCAGTGGCTTTATGACAGAATAAAAACACAGGCCTCAACCGTCGGACAGGATATCGAAGATTATCTCAAAATCGTGAACAAACCGCTCGGGATCACTCTCAGGATCGAAGGCGACGAAATTTTGCGGCAGCAGATAATCGAAAAGCTCGTTTCAAAAGGGGCTTCAGCAGAGAAGGCAAAACTCAGTCCGTACGGAATCTGCACGAATAAAGCAGTCAACTTTTCGATGCTTAAAGGTTTTGACAACATTTTTATTCAGGATGAATCCTCTCAGCTTTCAGTTCTCGAAATGGATATCAGACCCGGCGACAAAATTTTAGATATGTGCGCGGCTCCCGGCGGAAAAACGCTTTTCGCTTCGTATTTAACCGGTGAAAAAGGCTTTGTAACGGCAGCTGACGTCAACGGAAACCGCCTCAATCTTCTTGCCGACGTCGTTATCCAGCACGGCAAAAAAAATATCGAAATGAAACTTCACGACGCGACAAAGGACAACCCCGAGTGGCATGAAAAATACGACAGAGTTCTGCTTGACGCTCCGTGCAGCGCCCTCGGAACGATAAGGCGCCACCCAGAAATAAAGTGGATAAAGAACGACAACGACCCGGCGAAAATGGCGGCAGTTTCGGGAAAAATACTCGAAAGAGCGGTAAAATATCTGAAAAAAGGGGGCATCCTCGTTTTTTCAGTCTGCACTTTCACAAAAGAGGAAACCCTTGAACAAATCAAGGCGTTCTCGGCAAAACACCCCGAAATTTCGGTCGAAAAATCGTATTTCACCGTCAAGGAACCAGACGATAACAGAGACATATTTTTCATCTGCAGAATGAGGAAGAGATAAATACCTCATCCTAAATCCCTCTCCAATGCGGCGAATGGAAAAGGTAGAATCTGTCGGAGCTTAGGTCTGCTCGCCCGCTGTTAGGCTGGCGAGTCTGTCGAACCAAAAACTTGCCTTTCTCCTCGCTTTCCCTATTACACATTGTTTTCAATTTTTAGGAGATGAAAATGAAGAACTTTTTGGTTTTTGCAATTTTTACAGCTTTGGTTTTTGTCGTTTCCTGCGGCGGAGGTTCGTCTTCCGACAACAATTCAGTTGCAAATTTCGGAAAACTCGGTCAGGAATGTTACCCTAACAAAAGCTGTGACGAAGGGCTTCTCTGCGAGGAAGAGACAAATCGCTGCATCGAAGATCCCGAAAATCCGTCAAATTCAGACAACGAAAATAGCGATAATGATTCTACTGAAAACAATGACAGCAATCCTGTCGAAGACAACGATAAAGATAACCAACCAAACGACAACGACAAAGATGATAAAGATGATTCAGATGTAATTGATGATAACAATAAAGAAGACAAAGATGATTCAGATTCAAACGATAGCGACACAACCGAAAACAACGATAATGATGATAACCCGTCTGAAAACGACGATTCCGATAATATCGATAATATCGAAAATCCAAATGTTTTCTTTTACGCTGAAATGGTAGCAACCAAAGAACAACTGGAAAACACCTCACAAGATCAGATAAACCACCAAATACAAACAATGCATGCCGGTGCAGAACGATTATGTCCATACAACTACTCACAAAATCCGGAACAATATGACAAAGAAGGGAACTTGTACGTTGTTGATAATTGTGAAAACGATTTCAGAAACCCAATATGGATAGAAAACGTTGCTCCATTAGTTTTATTCGACAGAAACGGAAAACAGGCGGTAGTCCAGCACAGAGTAGTCTCTATGACAGTTAATTATTCAAACAAGGGCAGCTCATCCAATATGAAAGTCAGAGTTCCTGGATTAGTTATTGACGTTAACTTCTCTTCTGCCAGCTGTTTAAGTCAAGGTAACGAAGACACATCAGTTATCACATCAGAACCAAACCCCACACTCTATGATGGTTGCAAGGTGGACGATGATGTTATTCAAGAACCGTCGTTTGAAACAAAAAGCAAAAAACAAACCAAAGCTATAGATAAATATGTGTCTTTGTGTGCAACAATGCCTAATTATCACTTTGACGAACAACAAAATACATGTTATACAACAATAGAAGAATTCGTATGGTTGGAAAACGTGATACAAAAATTATTAACTTCAACAAACGATTTATCTTGGTTTGATATCCCATTTGAAATTAATCGTATAGAAAGGCATTTAGATACCAATGTTTTCTATATGGATATAACTATTGGCAATAATTCTGTCTCAAATAAAAACATGAAAGTACATGTAGAGTTAAAAAATGCGAAAAGCTGTATAGATCAATGTCATGGCCAAGAAGGCTGTACAAGCCATATCGAGCCAAATATAAATGCATCAAAAGGTTGCATTATCAATGGCGAAGAAGTCAATGGCAAAGAGTGACCTCACTTACACCGTCTCCAATGCTTTGCACCACTATAGTTTGAGATCTTTCACATCGTTCAAGATGACTGCAGGCGGGCAGACTTAAGCTCCGACAAAAATTTACATTTTTTCCAGCAAAGATTCAGTATCGATTTCCATTCGGCTGAAAGCAAACCACTTCTTTCCCAAGTCTTTCAGAGATGCACCGATGTGATAAACCGTGTCGTCAATGCAGAGAAAGCGGTCGTGGGAATGAGTAAAAACATGAATCGGTATCGGCGTATACTGGCTGTCGTGCCGCTGAATATCAAGCTGAAGCTGAGCATTCGGCGAATGTGTGTAGATTTCTGCCGTGACTCCGCTTCCGCGCTTGTCAAGCAAAGTCAGGACACTTTCATCAATGTAGTTGTCAATCAGAATGATCTTGCGGACTGCACTTTTGACCAGCTTAGAGGCAAGTTCGTAGGCATCGTAGATCTGCCCTTCAAAAAACACGCCTTCAACCGGAGGCAGTGCAGTGCGGACAAAAAATTCAATTCTTTCTTCTGTCCGGCTCACACGCTGTTCCAGCCGTTCAAACCGCTGATTGACGGAATAACCTTTTAGCAGGAATTCTTTCAAAACACTGTTCGCCCACTGTCTGAAAAGTATTCCCTGACTGGATTTCACCCTATATCCAACAGAGAGAATCATGTCTAAATTATAAAATTCCACAAATCTTGTTACCTGACGACCACCTTCTTTTTGAACTGTCGCAAAATTTGCGACAGTTGCCATATCCCGCAATTCTTCGCGCAAAGCATTGTTAATATGTTTTCCGATAGTTTTAACGTCACGCCCGAAAAGAACCGACATTTGATTTCTGTTCAGCCATACGGATTCGTCTGCCATCCTGACTTCCAAATGGATCGTATTGTTCGGTTGGTAAATCACTATTTCATTTTCCATTTCAAATTCCATCAAAACATCGCAGACAAACAAGATAGAAATTTTAATAAATAAATCAAATTTTGTTATAAAAATTTTATTTAACACTTTAACTGTAAGACAAGAAAACCCTACAGCCAAATCATATTTATCCGGAATTGAACTCTTGTCCCGCTGCTTTCTTGCTTTTACCTGTTGTTTGAATATAAAACTTCCTCGTTTTCGCACTGTAACAAATGAATTTTTGTGACTTTTTCAAGGAGACAAAAATGATAAAAATTGCTCCTTCGATCCTTTCAGCCGACTTTTTAAAACTTGAGGAAGAAATCCGTTCAATCGAAACAAGCGGCGCAGATCTTGTCCATCTTGACATCATGGACGGCCATTTCGTTCCGAACATCACTTTCGGTCCGATGATAGTCAAACAGATCAGACCACTCGTAAAACTTCCTTTTGACGCGCATCTTATGATTGAAAACCCGACACAGTTCATCCAGAAGTTTGCCGATGCCGGCTGCGAAATGATCACTGTTCATGCCGAGACGGAGCAGCATCTTCACCGCACTCTCCAGTTCATAAAAAGGCTCGGACTCAAGGCAGGAATTTCTGTAAATCCGCACACGGCGGTCGATTTTCTCCCCTATGTCGGCGATCTGTGCGACCTTTTCCTCGTAATGAGCGTAAATCCCGGTTTCGGCGGTCAGGAATACATAAAAAGCGCTTCCGAAAAAATCAGAAAAGTTGCCGAGATCCGAGAAAAATATAGCTTTAACTACGAAATTTCGATCGACGGCGGCGTAAACGCAAAAACCCTGCCTGAAATCATTAAAGCAGGTGCCGACATCGCCGTAATGGGCTCGTATTTCTTCGGCAAACCGGTTGAAGAACGCGCCGAGCTCGTAAGAAACGCGAAAAATATTTCAAAATAGGAGAAGAAAAATGAGATGTCCCGATTATGTTACCAAGGAATTTATAGCGCATGTCATCAGAGAGGATCTGGGGCGCGGCGATGTTACGACAAACTTTGTCTGCGATGAACCGCGCAACAGCAGGGCTTTCATCAAGGCGAAAAGCGATCTCGTTCTCTGCGGAGTCGACCTGGCTGCATATATATTTGAATTTATTGACGAAACTCTTGATGTTGAACTTCTGGCGCGTGATGGCGAAAAACTTTGCGCAGGCGAAAGGATAATGAATATTTCTGGCAACGCGGCATCGATCCTCAAGGCTGAGAGGACAGCTCTCAACTTTCTGCAGAGACTTAGCGGCATCGCGTCGCTCACGGCTGAATACGTGAAAGAAATCGACAGATATTCCGAAACTAAAATTGCCGACACTAGAAAAACAACTCCGGGACTCAGAACTTTGGAAAAATACGCGGTCAGAACGGGCGGAGGCAGCAACCACCGCTTCGGGCTTGATGACGGCGTTATGATCAAGGACAACCACATCGTTCTCGCAGGCTCGATCACGCAGGCAGTCGAAAACGTAAGAAGTAAAATCCATCATCTTCTAAAAATCGAAGTCGAAACGACAAATCTCGACGAAGTAAAAGAGGCTCTTGCGGCAAAAGCAGACGTCATCATGCTTGACAACATGGACTATGACATGATGGCTGAAGCTATCGAAATAATCGGAGACAGCGCAAAAATCGAAATTTCTGGCGGTGTCACCCTTGAAAGAATCAACGAGCTTTCAAAACTCGGTGCGGACTTCATTTCGGTCGGCGCACTCACCCACTCCGCTGTCGCGAAAGACATCAACCTCACACTTGAAATTGTTTAAAAATATTGGAGAATATGATGAAATTAAAATTTTTGATTCCTGTTTTTGCACTTCTTTTCATTTTAAGTTGCGGTGACGACCCCATTTTACCGGAAACAGACTTAGACAATGAAGCATCCGACAACAGTGAAAATATCGTTCCAGACGACGGAAATTCCGAAAACGGAAACGATTCCGACAGCGACACCTCAACCGATGGCGACAAAAACGATGATAATGCCGATTCGACCTATGATTCAGGTGATTCTCAACCAGACAAAGATACAGACAACGCAGATTCAGAAGATGATTCAGAAAACAATGTTACCGATGACAACGACACGGCGGCGGATAACGACAACGATCCGAATGACACTGATTCAACCGATGATTCCGGCGATTCGCAAACTGACGATGACGCCGACAGCGATACCGGAGACAATGACGCAGACACCGCATCAGGCGATGACGACGCAGATTCCGGCAGCAATACCGGCGAAGAAGACGAACTGGAAGTCGTTCTTCCTTACAACGAAGGAAAGGTTAAAAAAACAATAAATTTTGACACGGAAATCAAAAAAATCGATGTTCTGCTTATGGTTGACCTTTCAGTCATCTCTGCCGCTCACGACAACCTGAAAGACAATGTTAAAACTGCAATTATTGACAGAATCCTCGCAGAAATTCCAGATTCGGCGTTCGGACTCGTTACATTCGGGACAATCGAACAGAAAAATCCATATACTCTGGTGCAGCCGATTACGACAGACGAGAACGACATCGGAAACGCGGTTAAAGGAATCGCAAAAGTGACATCAGGTTCTACCACATACCATAATCTCGCTCTTTGGGAAGCTGCAACAGGCGAGTACAACTACGAACAAATCGCATATCCAAACAGCATCGGAAATACGGCCTATGACAGGTCAATAACCATTCCGGCTGTTGACTGCAGCGGAGAGGAAGGAAACATCGGCGGAGCATGTTTCAGAGAGAACGCAATGCCAATATTCGTTATGGCAAGTGCAAAAGCGTTTACTGATTTTTCCAAGACGGATTACAGCTGGACAAACGGCGGAAGTAAAATGAAAACCAAAGCAAAAGCCCTTGAAGAGATGAACAACATACATGCGAAATTCATCGGTTTTTCTTTGGACGGGACATCATCTTCGACCAAACCGACCAATGATTTCAAATATTTCTCTGACGGAACAGAAACCACTTATCTCTCAGGAGACAATTTCAATGTCATCATAAATGCCGACGACAGCGCTTTATCTTATCAGATCGCGGAAGCCGTCAAAAATCTGACCGCAAACATCAAACTCGACGTTAAAGCAGAGTTCAAACATGTCGAAAACGATTATGGTGTGGAAAACACTGTTCAATTCAAAAAATCGTTCTATCCTGAAGACGGAGACACGGTAAAAGCAGGAGACACCGTATCTTTCGACGTAACTTTCGAGAACAAAATCTACGAAAACACAACTTGCGACCCGCACATTTTCTACATAACGGTTGAAGCAGTAGGTGAAGGACTCGTTCTCGACAGCCGAAAAATCAAGGTCGTCGTTCCGGGCAAAGAAGAAGGCTGCGGATCAGCTCAGTAAATTCAACAATTATCAAACAATCTTCCAAAATATCATTAAACAGGAACTTTGATATTTTCAAGAATCGAAGCAACGACTTTTTCTTTCGACATGCCGGAAACGAATGCCGAATTGTCAAGGATCAGCCTGTGCGCAAGTGTCGGCACGGCGTTTGAAAGAATGTCATCGGGAATCACGAAATCACGTCCGTCGAATGCAGCAGTCGCCTGAGCCGCCTTCATCAGAGAAAGCGCCGCTCTCGGGCTTGTTCCCAATTTTACATTCGGGGCTGTCCTCGTGGAATCGACAAGTTTGATTATGAAGTATTTGAGTTCGTCACTTACCTTGATTTCTTCGACTGCACGGATCGCTTCGCACGCCTTTTCGAAAGAAACCGCAGGCTTAAGTTCTTCAAGCGCAGTCACAAAACCGCGGCCGTTTAAAATCTCCATTTCAGCTTCGGCAGAAACGTATCCGAGCGAAAGTTTCATCGAAAAACGGTCCATCTGCGATTCGGGAAGAGCGTAAGTGCCTTTTGATTCGATGTTGTTCTGCGTCGCAATGACAAAAAACGGCTTTTCGAGAACGAACTGCCCCGCATCGGTACTTACCTGCCCTTCGCCCATCGCTTCGAGCATAGCAGACTGAGTTCGCGGAGAAGCGCGGTTGATCTCGTCGGCAAGGATCATATTTGCGAAAACCGGTCCTTTTTTGAACTCAAAAGATGAGGTTTTCGGATTGAAAATCGAAACTCCGGTAATATCGGAAGGCATCAGGTCGGGAGTAAACTGAATGCGGCTGAACTTCATGCCGAGCGACTTCGCAAGAGCTTTTGCGAGCGTCGTTTTTCCAGTTCCCGGAACGTCTTCAAGCAGCAGATGACCGCCCGAAAAGAAGGCGCAGACCGTTTTTGTAAGGACATTGTCGTGCCCTTTCACCAGCTTTGCAACATTGTTTTTGACATCGTTTAAAATCTGCTGAAGTTCCAGAATTTCCATGTTCCCTCCAATCAAAAGACTGCCGATTTTAGCAGAATTGGAAAAAGTGTAAAGGCGGCGCAAAATGGATTTTTTCAAAAAATCGAGTATAATATTGCGGTTTTGACCTTACCTCTAGCCCCTCTCCATTGTGGAGACGGGAACAAAAGGTGTGAGGTTTTATTTGATGAGGTCGATATGAAAAGATTTTTTGTTTTAACGGTAATTTTGGTTGTTTTTTCAATGCTGGTTTCATGCGGCGGAAGCGGCAAATCCGAACATGTGACTGACGGTGACAGTGAAACTCCGGATGAAGATGCAGATGCAGGTTCAGACGAAGAACCTTATACCGATGAAGAAGGGGTAACGGATACAGATCTTACAGGCTCGGTTTTCTCCATGCCGAAGATAAATCCTTCGGGAAATATTCCCCTCAGTGCGGCTGTTCCGATGAAATCGGCGGGAATCGCGAAAGTTACGGTGGAAGTTGCCGACATCGATGGAAAATCGGCTCCTTTCAAACGTGAATACACTGTTGCGGAAGATGCTTCCGAAAACGTGGAAATTCCAGTTTTAGGTCTTTTCCCGGCTCACAAAAACAAAGTCACGGTCGCGGCTCTGGACGCATCTGGCAAGGCGATTGACGGAAAAACTTTCGAGATAACGACAAAATCTCTGCCAAAAGATTTTCCGGCAATCAAAATGTCAGGAACAATAGATTCGGGCTGGACGATGGTCAACTGGCTCAGGACTCCCCGTTCGAGAACCGAAATGAACGGTATCGCGCTTGATGAACTCGGGCGTGTCCGCTGGTACACGGATCTGGCGTTTCCTGTATGTTTCCCGATAGTCATAAAAGAGGACACTTTCTACTGCGGCGGCGGCGAAGCTGAAACCCACGTTACCAAATATGATTTCATGGGTTACGTCCTTGAAGATATCGATGTTGCTCCTCTCGGCTACAAAAACGTTCATCACGAAGTTTTCATCAAGCCTGACGGCAACTATCTTCTTGGTGTAGACAAGAAAGACAGCGGATACATCGAAGACAGAGTCATCGAAATCAACCCCGCCGATCCTGCAAATCCGCAGCTTCGCGGTGCGTGGAACCTCAACGACACCTTCCCCGATGTTGCAGACCTCTTCATTGATATGCAGCCGACAAGTACCGAAATTCCGGGACAGACGAACAATCCGATCCACCACAACGCCGTTTTCTACGATGAATCCGACGATTCGATAATAGTCGGCTCTCAGACTGCCGGAATCGTAAAACTTACCCATTCCGGGTATGTAATATGGTATCTTGCACCGCATCTGTTCGGTCTTATCGACGATGAGGACAAAGACGGAAAAAGCGATTCATTCATGGCGAAATATGATCCGGCAAACCAGATGACATGGATCGGCGACTACTCGCAGGAAAAAGACGGCAAAACCGTTGCCGGCGAAAAATACGTCAACGAAAGAGCTCCGATAAACGGGATTCCTTACAAAGTTTACTCCGATTTTGAGTTCTCCTACCCCGAATTTTTCCTCACTCCTCTTGACAAAAACGGCAAAGAAATCGAAGATTTGTCCGTCAAACAGGGTTTTGCCTCCCACGAAGACTTTTCGTGGCCTTTCCGAGCACACAACCCGACGATCCTCAAAAACGGAAACCTGATGCTTTTTGACAACGGTCTGGCGAGAAATTTCGGACTTATTCCGATTTCGCAAAACCATTTCAGCCGCGTCGTAGAATACAAAATCACACCTGACAAGGACGGCTACGGCGGAACTATCCAGCAGATATGGGAATATGTTCTCAAAGACGACCCGATGTGGTATTCGATGAGTATTATCGTAAGCGGCGCGAACGAGCTTGAAAACGGCAACCGCCTCATAACTTCGGGCTCTCTCGGTTCTTCGTTTATCCCGGAAATGTTCAGAAAAGCCTACGGCGACGGTCCGGTCGGAGCATTTATTATCGAAGTCGATCCTACGGACAATTCAGAGAAAAACAGAATAACATTAGACAGATACATCGATGACGACTATCCGGTAAACGAATTTTCGGCGTTCCGCGCTTACCGTTTTGAAATTTCGGCATCACTGAGACAGAGATGAAAAAAATAGTTTTTCTCCTCACCATTTTACTTTGCGGTTTTTTAAGCGCGCAGCAGGACGAAACGCAGCTTTTTGCCTCCCAGCTTTATAACCAGTCGGCTATACTTTTGAACAGCGCGAAAAACCAGTGCAAAGAACTTCCCCAGAAAAACAAAGCACTTGCAAACGCCGTTTCGGAGCTTTACAAAAAGGCTCTGGAACACAAAAACGTGGCTACAAACGTCTTTGCAAATGCCGAATATCTCCTCAATTTCATGCAGGGGAACATCGAAAAAAGCTGCGGACTCGTGAATCTGGCAAACGATGAATCGATAAAACTCATTATCGCTCAGGAATTCGTGCAGCTTCTCGAAAAAAAGAAGGCTTCAGCTAATTTTGAAGACTTTATCGACAAAATCTACGGCACAGAATACGGAAAACTGCTTTATCTCGCGACTTCAGTCTCCACGCTTGAAAAAATGTACACCAAATGGGCGGCAAAAATGATTTCAAACAGAAACGATATCAAGAAAACCATTTCCAACATCGCCTCAGCCAACACCGAACTGAACAAAGAACTCATTGATTTCAATAAAACTTTCAAACTTTATTACGAAAAATAGGAGATTTGTCATGAAAAAATTTTGGGAAGCAATGATTTTTGTTCTCAGCCTGTTCGCGCTTGTTTCGTGCGGCGGCGACGAAGATGTCCAGTGCGAGGACGTCGGAGAACTGATGTGCCCGGGTTCAGAAGTTACACTCTGTGCGAATGAAAGCAAAGGGACAGGATGGTTCGAGTATGAAGACCAAAAATACAAATGCGAAGGCAAAAACGAAAATATTGACTGCGACAAGGCTGTCGAGGAAGTTTACAAAGCCTGCGGCCAGACTAATTGCGAATACGGCACCGGCAGCGCGTGTGACTACAAAATCTGCGTAGATAAATACGGCAGCAGATGGTATGAATACAACGGTAAAAAATATGAATGCGAAGGTAGCTGGGACTACATCAACTGTGACCGGGCAGATGAAGAACTTAACAACGACTGTGAAGGCTACTAATAATTCGCATGAATCTTCCGGTTTGTCTCAAGAATCACAACATATTGATTTTGTTTGATTTTTTCAAAGAAAGTTTTCAAACAGGTACAATTTTTTTGACTTTTTGCCGTACTTCCGTATAATTCCCGCGTTTTTTTTGACCCTTGTTATTGGAGGATTTAGGGTATGCTTGATAAAGAAAAAAAATCAGCTGTTATCGCTCAGTTCGCAACAAAAGAAGGCGACACGGGTTCGCCTGAGGTTCAGGTTGCGATTCTCACCGCTAGAATCAATGAACTTACTGAACATTTTAAAACACACCAGAAAGACAATCACTCAAGACTCGGACTTCTCAAGATGGTTGGCAGAAGACAGAAACTTCTCAACTACATCAAGGGGAACAGTTTTGACAGATATACGGCACTTATTAAAGAACTTGGTCTGCGTAAGTAATCGACATTTTTCTTTCGCGTTTCCAGTTTTTTTCAATTCACAATCTAATTTTTAAAGAGGCAAAATGAATCCGGTAAAAGAATCTATAGTTTTTAACGGCAAAGATTTATCACTTACAACAGGACGTTACGCGAAACAGGCTGACGGCGCAATCTGGTGCAACTACGGCGGAACAGTTGTTCTTGCAACAGTTGTTGCTGCAAAAGGAGATCCGGTCGCTGACAGCGATTTCTTTCCGCTTACCGTCGACTACACCGAAAAATTCTACGCTGCGGGCAGATTTCCCGGTGGATTTCTGAAGAGAGAATCACAGCCGAGCACGCAGGAAAAACTCACGTCACGTCTTATCGACAGACCGCTCAGACCTATGTTTGCAGACTGGTTCACAAACGAGACACAGATCCTCGTCAACCTTCTCAGCTTCGATCCGAACTGCGATCCGAGAGTAATGTCGATCACGGCTGCTTCGGCTGCTCTTATGATTTCCGACATTCCTTTCAACGGTCCGGTTGCAGGATGCAGAGTCGTCAGAAAGAACGGCGAATTCATGATAAATCCGGCTGTCAGCGACGATGAAGACTACGACATCGATATCACTGTCGCAGGAAACTACGACTCGATCGTCATGGTCGAAGGCGAATCGAAAGAAGTAAGCGAAGAAGATATGACCCGCGCGATAGAACTTGGTCATCAGGCAATACAACCGCTTCTTGAAATGCAGGACAAACTTGCAAAACAGATCAACCCGACCAAAAGGGCTGAAGTTGTAAGGGTAAAAGACGAAAATCTTGAAAAATTCGTCCACGAAACCTGCGAAGAGATCGTTAAGGAAGCCCTTTCGACAACCGAAAAGCTCAAAAGATACGCTCTTCTTGACGAAGCAAAGGCTGAACTTGTAGAAAGAGTAACCAAAAAAATCGAAGAAGGTGCGGACTTCATGAACATTGACGAGCCTCAGACCGTCATCACCCGTGCGAAAACCTTCTTCGACGATTACCTCAAATATGCGATGAGACATCAGATCATCACCGAAAACAGAAGAATCGACGGCCGTGACCTCACTTCGATCAGACCAATCACGATTGACCTCGGTGTTCTTCCGATGACTCACGGTTCGGCTGTTTTCACACGCGGCGAAACCCAGTCGCTCGGCGTTCTCACTCTCGGAATCGGCAAAGACGAGCAGAAAGTCGACACCGTTACCGAAGGTTCGAGCAAACGCTTTATGCTTCACTACAATTTCCCGCCTTTCTCGGTCGGCGAAGTCGCAAGACTTAAATCTCCGGGAAGACGTGAACTCGGCCACGGAAACCTTGCTGAAAGAGCACTTTCCGCAATCATCCCGCCGAAAGAAGAGTTCCCCTACACTGTAAGACTTGTTTCCGAAATCATGGAATCGAACGGTTCTTCATCCCAGGCGACAGTCTGCTCGGGCTCGCTCGCACTTATGGATGCAGGTGTTCCCGTTAAAAAGCACGTTGCAGGAATCGCAATGGGACTTATTCAGGACGGAGACGATTTCTACATCCTTTCCGATATTCTGGGTGACGAAGACCACTTGGGCGACATGGATTTCAAAGTCGCAGGTTCGAAAGACGGTATCACGGCGATCCAGATGGATATAAAAATCAAAGGTCTGCCGAAAGAAGTTATGGAGCGCGCTATGCTTCAGGCGAAAGTCGGAAGAATGCACATCATCGGCGAAATGGAAAAGGCTATCGCAGCTCCGAGACCGGAACTCAGCCCGAACGCTCCGAAACTCTGCCAGCTCAAGATCGATGTTGACAAGATCAAAGATCTCATCGGAACAGGCGGCAAAAACATCAAATCAATAATCGAAGAAACCGGTGCAGATGTCGAAGTCGAGCAGGACGGAACAGTCACGATTTCGGCAAAGAATCAGGAAGTTCTTAACGCAACGATCGCTCTCGTAAAATCGTTCACAGACGATGTCGAACTCGGCAAAGTTTATGAAGGCGAAGTTACAAGAATTGAAGAATACGGTGCATTCGTTGAAATCTGGAGAGGTACAACAGGTCTTCTCCACGTCAGCAAAATTTCAGACGAAAGAGTTGAAAACGTAAATGATTATTTGCATTTAGGTCAGAAAGTCAGAGTAATAGTCACCGAAATAGAGGCAGGCGGCAAATTCAAACTCAGCATGAAACCGGGCGACTTCGACAAAGACTGGACGAAAGAAAGACCTGCAAGACCGCCTAGACCGAGAGACGATTCAAGAAACGGTGAGCGCAGAGGCGGAGACCGCGGTGGCAGAGAAAACCACAGATAAAATCCAAATAAAATTCAAACTGGCTGAAGGCGCCATTCTTCCCGAATACAAAACTTTGGGGGCAGCCGGCGCCGACGTCTCTTCAAACGAAGACTGCTCAATAAATCCCGGCAGTTGGAAAATGGTTTCGACCGGTCTTTTCCCTGAAATTCCTGAAAATTTCGAGATTCAGGTGAGAAGCCGCAGCGGACTTGCCGCAAAAAACGGCGTTTTCGTCCTCAACTCCCCCGGAACAGTCGACAGCGACTACCGCGGTGAAATCAAAGTGATTCTGGCAAATATGTCTGACAAGCCTTTTGAAGTAAAAAAAGGCGACCGCATCGCACAGTTTGTCGTAACGCCTGTTCATCAGGCTGATTTCTCAATAGTTTCAGAGGTTTCGGAAACTGAAAGATCGACCGGCGGATTCGGCAGCACCGGAATAAGATAGCCGAAAATCAGCAAAATACTTGACACACAAAACCTTTTGAGTATCATACTGCGCGGCAACGAGGTTGCGGGGTAGAGCAGCTGGTAGCTCGTCGGGCTCATAACCCGAAGGTCATTGGTTCAAATCCAATCCCCGCGACCATTTTTTTTGCCTTCTTTTGACGATTTTCACCAATGTTTCTTGATTTTTGAGCGGAGAACAGAATGAACAAAGAAGAAGTCCTCATTTATCACAAGAACCCGAAACCGGGAAAACTCGAAGTCGTTCCATCCAAAGTCTGCGCGACACAAGCCGATCTGGCGAAGGCTTACACGCCGGGAGTCGCCCTTCCCTGCCTTGAAATCAAGGAAAATCCTGAAACTGTCTACGATTACACCGGGAAAGGAAATCTCGTCGGCGTAATCAGCGACGGAAGCGCGGTTCTGGGACTTGGAAACATCGGCGCGCTCGCAGGAAAACCCGTTATGGAAGGTAAAGCCCTTCTTTTCAAACATTTTGCCGGAATCGACGCTTTCGATATCGAGATAGACGAGCATGATCCCGATAAATTCGTTGAAATAGTTAAGTCGCTCGAACCCACTTTCGGGGGCATAAACCTTGAAGATATCTCATCTCCAAGATGCTTTGAAATCGAAGAAAAACTTAAAAAGTCAATGAGCATCCCGGTTTTCCACGACGATCAGCACGGAACTGCCGTCATCTGCGCAGCCGGAGTTCTCAACGGGCTTGAGATCGCCGGCAAAAAACCGGAAAACTGCAAAGTTGTCCTCACCGGAGCAGGAGCTGCTGGTGTCGCAATCGCAAAACACCTCATAAACTGCGGTGTTAAGAAGGAAAACGTATTCGCATACGACAAAGACGGCGTTCTTTTTGAAGGAAGAAAGGACAATCTTTCGGAATATCACAGATTTTTGTACAGAAATACGAAATTCCGCACTCTTGAAGAGCTTTTTGACGGCGCCGATGTCTATGTCGGCGTTAGCGTCAAAGGGCTTGTCAAAGCTGAAATGCTCAAGAAAATGGCACCGAACCCCGTTATTTTCCCGATGGCAAACCCCGACCCCGAAATCACCTATGAAGAAGTGAAGATTGCCCGTCCCGACGCGATTGTAGGAACCGGAAGGACCGATTTCCCGAACCAGGTCAACAACCTTCTTGGATTCCCCGCGATTTTCAGAGGTGCACTTGACGTCAGGGCGCGTCAGATAACCGAAAAAATGAAAATGGCAGCGACACAGGCACTCATAAAAGTGACGAAAATGCCGGTCCTTCCGGAAGTTCTCAAAGTTTACGGGCTTGATTCGCTCGAATACGGCAGAAACTACATCATCCCGAAACCTTTCGACCCGAGAGTCCTCGTCGAAGTAGCGTTCGCAGTCGCTTCAGCCGCGGTCGAAGAAGGTGTCAACAGAGTTGAACTTGATCTCGGAAAATACAGGGAAGAACTGGAAAAAAGGTTCTTGTCGAAATAATTCGACGCGCCGAGGAACAGGATCGTTTTTGTCGTAACGGCGTGACGGCGTAACGACGTAACGAAATCTTGTTTTTCTGCTTTTTTTCCTTAAAATCCATTGTTTTTAGTTGATTGGAGGTGAAAATGACTGACCACTCTTCTTGTGAAAGTTGCACAAGCACTACATGCAGCGCAAAAAAGCAGATGCAGAATGAAACGGACGAACAGTTTCTTGCAAGGCAGGAGATAAAGAAAAATCTCTGCAAAATCAAAAACAAAATCCTTGTCATGTCAGGGAAAGGCGGTGTCGGCAAAAGCTCTGTCGCGGTAAATTTAGCGATGAAGCTCGCACTGGAAGGCAAAACGACAGGTCTTCTCGATATCGACCTGCACGGACCGAGCATTCCGACTATGTTCGGCATGAAAGACGGCAAAATCAATGTCAATGAAAACAACAAACTGCTGCCGGTCACTTTCGGCGCGCTCAAAATAATGTCGGTCGGCTTTTTCCTTCAGGATTCTGACGACGCGATAATCTGGAGAGGTCCGATAAAACACGGAATGATCCAGCAGTTTTTCAAAGATGTCGACTGGGGAACGCTTGATTATCTCGTAATCGATTCGCCTCCCGGAACGGGCGACGAGCTTCTTTCGCTCATCAACACGGTTGACGATCTCACCGGTGCGGTTTTAGTCACGACTCCGCAGGAAGTCGCCGCTGCTGATGTAAGAAAATCGGTCAACTTCTGCGAAAAAGCGCATATAAAAATTCTCGGAATAGTTGAGAATATGAGCGGTTACGTCTGTCCGCACTGCGGAAAGGTCACCGATATCTTCAAAGTCGGTGCCGGAACGCAGATTGCAGAAAAATACAACATCAAACTGCTCGGGAAGATCCCGTTTGACCCGGCTATCGGCGAATCGGGCGACTGCGGACTCCCTTTTGTCTACGCGGCGGACAGCAATCCGGCTGCAAAAGAGTTTGAATCTGTCACAAGGCAGATCATGGATATTTGTGAGGTTTAATTTTTTAAGGGAGAATGTCTCATGAAAAAAATCATGAAAATTTTTGTTCTGTTTCTGGCTCTTTTTGTGCTCATTTCCTGCGGTGAAAAAACCGCTTCCAAGGACAGCGCAGCCAGTAGCGAGGCCAGTACCGCGGCAAAAAAACGGGACATTCTCAATGTAACTGTCAGTATTCCGCCGCAGGCTTTCATAGTCAAAACGGTCGGCAGGGACAAAGTCAAAGTCAACACGATGATGGATCCCTCAAGTACACCGGAAACTTATGAACCGGGTCCGAAAAAGATGGCTGATCTCAAAGATTCTGCGCTTTACCTCAAAATCGGAGTCCCCTTCGAAGCAGCTTCTATCGAAAAACTTGCCGCTGACTACAAAAACATCCGTTTTGCCGATATGGCGAAAGGAATAAATTTCCGCAAAATGGAAGGACATTTTCATCCTCATCATCACTGCGACAAAGGTTGTGCCGAAGCATGCGCAGACTGCAAATGCGGATGCAAGGAAGGCAGGGAATGCGGATGCAAGCACGGTGAAAAGCTTGAAAAAGAGGAATGCGGCGCAGATGCGTGTTCGCTTCCGGGATTCGACGCTCCGAAAGAAGAAAAACACGAGCACAAGGGAATGCACGAAGGCTGTCCTCACTGCGGCGGCAAAGAATGCCCCTGCAAAGGCGACAAAGGCTGCGGTGAAGGATGCTGCGGCGGAAAATGCGAAGGCTGCGCCGATTGCAAGTGCGGATGTAAAGAAGGCAAGGGCTGTGACTGCAAAGACGGGAAAGGCTGTGCCGACTGCAAGTGCGGGTGCAAAGAAGGAAAAGAGTGCGGATGCCACCACGGCGACAAAGGCTGCTGCGGCGGAGACAAAGGATGCGAAGGCTGCGAAAAGTGCGGATGCGGATGCAAAGACGGAAAAGGTTGCGACTGCAAAGAGGGTAAAGGCTGTGCAGACTGCAAATGCGGATGCAAGGAAGGAAAAGAGTGCGGATGCCACCACGGCGACAAAGGCTGCTGCGGCGGAGACAAAGGATGCGAAGGCTGCGAAAAGTGCAAATGCGGATGTAAAGACGGCAAAGGCTGTGACTGCAAAGACGGTAAAGGCTGTGCCGACTGCAAGTGCGGATGCAAAGAAGGAAAAGAGTGCAAATGTCACGACGGAAAAGGCTGTCCTAAGTGCGGCGGCAAGGAATGTCCCTGCAAAGGCGACAAAGAGTGCTGCAAAAAACACGGCGGATGCGACTGTCTCAACGGAAAAGGCTGCTGCGGACATCACCCCGAAATGCACGATCCTCACGTATGGCTCGATCCGATGAACCTTATCGTTATGACCGACAACACCGTTGCGGAACTTTCCACAGCCGATCCCGACAATGCGGCAATCTATCGTGAAAACGGTGAAGCTCTGAAAGCTGAGATCAAAAAAGTGAATGATGAAGTTGCGGCTCAGCTCAAAGAAGTTGAAGGAAAAAGTTTCGTAGTTCACCACCCCGCTTTCGGATACTTTGCAGAAAGATTCGGTCTCAAACAGGTTCCGCTTGAAATTGAAGGAAAAGAACCAGATGCGGTCGATATGGCAAAAGTTATCGATTTTATAAAGAAAAACAATGCAAAAGCCGTATTCATGCAGGCTCAGATCCCCGATTCCGTCATCAAATCGATAGCTGAAGAAACGAAAGTCCGCGTTATCACTCTTGATCCCCTTGCTGAAAATGTTCTTGAAAATATTAAAAAAACTGCGAATGAGATAAAAGGAGCTTTGGTTGATGAAAAGTAAGATTATTGAAAAAATTCTGTTTGTTCTTCTGTTTTCGGCACTTTCTTTGTTTGTCGCGTGCGGCAGTTCAGATGAAAATAAAGATCTGACTGACTCCGATGCAGACACATCGGATACCGATATAACGGATAGCGATAGCAACGATACAACTTCGGACAACAGTGATTCAACTGATGATTCAGCCGACACAACGCAGGAGGTCACCGATACGACACCGGATGGCGCAGATTCGACCGATGATTCGGATAAACCTGCCGGCGATACCGACACCGATACTGATACAGAACCTACAAATCCTACAGAGCCCGAACCTACCGACGAACCTGATCCTGAATTTGAACAGAATGCCGAAGGCTGCACGATGATCGAAGTCCCGAAAATAACTATGGGTGGTGCTTACGCCGATGAGATAAACGGCTATTTATCACCGGCGATGGGTGGAAACGCTATCGATATAATCAAAATCCTTCTTATGGGAGATATCAAAGAGGGAACATACGAGCTAGGAAAGGGTCTTAACGAGACTTATATGAACTGCGAACAGTGCGTTTTGGTCTGGATTGATGCAGAATTAGGGGCTGCAAAAGAGTACTATTTCCAGACTCACGGAACTCTGACTATAACGGAAGTCAAGGATGTTGACGGCATAAATAGAACAGCGGGCAGAATCAAAAATCTTATTCTGAAACAGGCAGAAACAAACGAATACATGTCCGACTTCACACTTATTCCATCCGGAGAGTGTATTGCTGCCGAAATAGTCGAATGGGATACAACGAATACTCCCAACAATTCCGGCGATTAGTCTTAACAGCTTAAGATATCATGAGCTTCTTTCTGATTTTTCTTTTTATCTTTTCGCTGCAGACACTCTCTGACAACGATGATTTTTATCTGATTTTCGAAAGCGATGATGAAAACCCGACTTTTTCGTCCTACCGCCTTAACAATCCGGAAAGGATAGTTTTTGAAGCGAGCGGAACTTTCAAAGATACCGACCTGGCAAATCTGCCTGACATTGTGAAGTCAGTAGAAAAAAGCGTTTCAGGCGGAATAACGAGATTCATTTTTTTCGTTGAATCAGGTGCTCAGTACACTTTTTTCAACCGCAAAGGAACGATTATCATGGGTTTAAGCCGCTCGCTGTTTGTCGATGATGAGAATTTTGACTCGATCATAGCGAAATTCAAAGACAAAAGAGAAGCCGAACGTCTTGTACAGGCTGAAAAAGAGCGGAAAATCGAAGAAGAACGCATAGCGGAAGAAAACAGACGGCTCGAAGAAGAAAAACGGATAGCTGAGCTCAAAAAAGCCGAAGAAGAAAAGCGGATCGCAGAAGAAGAGAAACGGTTAGCCGAAGAAAGACGTATAGCTGAAGAAAAACGACTTGCTGAACTTAAAAAAGCTGAAGAAGAAAAGCGTTTAGCCGAGGAAAAACGCTTAGCCGAAGAAAAGCGTCGTCTCGCAGCTGCAAGAGAAACCGAACTTGTCAATTCTCTTATGAACGAACTTGCTGAAGAAGAGCGGCTAGCTGAAGAAAGACGGATCGCAGAACTCAAAAAAGCCGAAGAAGAAAAAAGAATTGCGGAAGAAAAGCGTTTAGCCGAAGAAAAGCGGATCGCTGAGGAAAAACGCTTGGCAGAACTCAAAAAAGCTGAGGAAGAGAAACGGATCGCCGAGGAAAAACGCTTAGCCGAAGAAAAACGGCTCGCCGAACTCAAAAAAGCTGAAGAAGAAAGACGGATCGCTGAGGAAAAACGCTTAGCTGAAGAAAAACGTCTGGCTGAACTCAAAAAAGCCGAGGAAGAGAGACGGATCGCTGAGGAAAAACGCTTAGCTGAAAAAAAACGTATAGCGGAACTCAAAAAAGCCGAGGAAGAAAGACGGATCGCTGAGGAAAAACGCTTAACTGAAGAAAGGCGTATAGCTGAACTTAAAAAAGCTGAAGAAGAAAAGCGTTTAGCCGAGGAACAGCGCATGGCGGAACGAAAGAAAGCTGTCAAATCGGAAGACGGCGAAATCCGTCAGCTTAAAGTCGTAAAAGCTGAAAAAGAACCGACTTTGAGCGAAAAACTGCCCGATCTTCCTGTCACAAAACTGGCAAAGAAAGGAAAACTGAAAAACATTTTCTTCAGGAAATTCCCCGAATTCAGCCGGATAACGATAGAACTTGACGGCGAAGTTGACTATCAGTTCAGAGAAATAACCGGCGGATTCGTCATTGATGTCCACAACTTTGACAAAATTCCTCAATATTTGCTGAACATTATCGACACACGTGCTTTCAAGGCCGAGGTAAATTACATCTATCCGAAAAAAGTGAACGGCATTTTGAAAATCTACATAAAAACCGATCCGGGAATGGCTGTCAGAAAGAGCAAAGACGGCAAATATGTCAACTTTGACTTTTTCAAGCCGACAATCGAATAAAAAAATAATGTTCTCCCCTATTTTATTATCCAAATTCTTTGCACTTTTTTCATAAATCCTTAAAATATTGCGATTTTGAGATTAAATCTCGATTTTTTTAATATTCTGGAGGAGAAAAAATGGCAGTTCAAAAAGGTGACAAAGTGGCGATCCACTACATCGGACGCTTGAAAGACGGAAGCGAATTCGACAATTCCTACGAAAACGGCGAACCGATAAAATTCGAAGTCGGCGGCGGAATGGTTATTCCGGGTTTTGAGAACGGCGTTATCGGCATGGAAATCGGTGACAAAAAAACAATCGTGATCCCGCCGGAACAGGCTTACGGCGAAAGGATGGAAGAGTATGTTTTCGATGTCAGCAAATCGGAATTTCCGAAAGACGCAGACATTCACGAAGGAGCCATTTTCCAGATGCAGAGCGATCAGGGCGAAGTAATTCCGGTAGTCATTTCGAAAATCGAAGGCGACACGGTTTATCTCGATGCAAACCATCCGCTTGCAGGAAAAGAACTCACTTTCGAGATGGAACTTGTAGCTACAGGAGTTGAAATTCCTCATCATCACTGCGGTTGCGGCTGCGAAGAGTGCGGAGACGACTGCGACTGTGACGACCACGACTGCGATGATCATGACTGCAACTGCGGCTGCGGACATCATCACTAATTTTTGAATATTTTACGGAGGTTTTTTTATGAATGCTGCTTCTATTTTAGCTGTCGCGCTTCTTGTTGCCGGTGTTGTTGCTGCCGGCGTTATTGTATGGAAATATGTCAAAGATCTGCACGAATCGCCTCGCGATATGTGGATTCTTTTCGGATACATGGTCATTCAGTACATCGCCTATGCTGCGATGAACCCGGTTCTTACACTCTGGCTTTCGGCTGACTGCGGTGTAAGCGACATCACCGCCGGAAACATCATTATGATCTGGTCGATCCTCCTTTCCTGCATCGGTATGGTCGCAGGTGCTCTGGTTGACACGATCGGCGTAAGAAAAGTAATGTTCTTAAGTGTAATATTCCTTTTCGTTTCGCGTCTGGCAATGACTTTCATTACCAATCCGGTGATCGTTTTCATCGTAGGTTTCATTCCGTTCGCACTCGGTTTCGCGCTTGTTTCGCCCGTTATTTCGGTTTCGATCAAAAGATACACGACTAAAGAAGGGGCGGCTCTCGGATTCGGTCTTTTCTACGTCATCATGAACGCGGCTTACGCTGTCGGCGGCTGGCTTATCGACTTTGTCAGAGACAGATTCGCTGAAAGAGATGCGGCTGGCAAAATCATCAATGAAAACGCCGGAATAGACCTCGCAGGAATTCACCTTTCAAGTTATCAGATGCTCTTCCTCATCGCTGTCGGACTTACGATCATCGGCGCACTCGTAATCATGTTCATCCGTGATGGTATCGAAGTTGTCGAAGAGACCGACGAATCGGGTAAAACCTCGTCGAAAATCATCAAAAAACCGGTCGAACAGCACGGAAGCGGCCTTCAGGCTGTCAAAGGTGCAGCAGTTTCAATGGGTAAAAAGATCGGCGGTGCCGTAAAAGAAAATTACTTCTGGATTTTCATCGGCATTTTGACAATCACCCTCTTCGTCCGTTTCGTTTTCTTCCACCTTCACTACACTTTCCCGAAATACGGAATCAGAGTTCTCGGCGAAGGTGCGAAAATCGGCTCGATCTACGGCGTTCTCAACCCAGTTCTTATCATCTACCTCACTCCGCTCGTAGCTGCTTTCACAAGAAAGACGAAATCTTACAAAATGCTTGTCATCGGCTCGCTCGTTTCGGCTGCAAGCTGCTTTATCGCAGTTCTCCCGGGTACGATGTTCTCTTTCCTCAACGACTCAGTTCTGAGTGAAATCATCTTCATCAAATGGCTCGGAATCGCAAAGGATATGAACGGACTTCAGGAGTTCTTCGCTGCTAATCCGCTTTCGATGCAGTACTGGTCGCTGATTTTCTTCTTCATCATCTTCACAATCGGCGAATCGATCTGGTCACCGAGACTTATGCAGTTCACGGCTGAAATC
Organism: bacterium; assembly: GCA_017645765.1. Taxonomy (GTDB): domain Bacteria; phylum UBP6; class UBA1177; order UBA1177; family UBA1177; genus UBA1177. The sequence goes on from JAGCNV010000106.1 coordinate 97,010, forward strand.
GCTCCGAAGGGAAAAGAGGGAACCTACATTTCTCTTTCGGTTCTTCCTTTCTTCTTCGCGAAATTCTTCGTTGCTCCGCTTTCAGGCTGGCTCGTAAGTTCATACGTTCCGCTTGACGAAGCAGGTAAAATCGCTTCGAGTTATCCGAACCACCACATGGTATGGGTTATAATCGGCGGCATGGCGCTTATCACTCCGATCGGACTTCTGGTTTTGAGACCGTTCTTCAAGAAACACATAAAAGAAGCGTAAATGAACAGGATAGTCCTTGTCATAGACGACGAGGAGTCGATACTCCAGTCGATGAAGTTTATGCTCGGCAATTCGGGCTATACTGTAATGACTGCTGCAGACGCCACTGCCGGTCTTAAGATCATCAAGGAACTGGAGCACGAACTCTCCGTTATCGTTACAGACCTTTTTCTTCCCGGCGGCTTTGACGGTTTCGACATAATCGAAGCGGTGAAAGATCTGGAGACGCAGATCCCGATAATCATGATAACCGCTTTCGGCAACGTCGAGACTGCCGTCAGGGCGATGCAGAACGGCGCATACACTTTTCTCACAAAGCCGATCGACATGAAAGTCCTGCTCGAACAGATGAACAAGGCGATCGAAGTCGGCAACCTTATGAAAGAAAACGTTCGTCTGAAAAAGGAAAACCTCGATATTTCGGCAGATAAATACCGCATAATTTTCCAGAGCGAAGCGATGGAAAAGCTGCTGAAAAACGCGACAGAAATAGCGAAAACCGACGAAACCGTTCTTATCACTGGAGAAAGCGGAACCGGAAAAGAACTCGTAGCCCATTTTGTTCTCCGCGAAAGCAGGCGTGTCGGGGCTCCGTTTGTTGCATTCAACGCCGCTGCAGTAACCGAATCTTTGATGGAATCGGAACTTTTCGGCTACAAGAAAGGAGCTTTTACGGGTGCAGACAAAAACTCGCCAGGTCTGGTAGGTGCAGCCGAAGGAGGAACACTTTTCATCGATGAAATCGGCGATATGCCGCCGAGTCTTCAGACAAAACTGCTGCGTTTTCTCGAATCCAAAGAATATCTTCCGGTCGGCAGTTCGACTCCGCTCCATGCTAATGTCAGAATAATCGCTGCAACAAACAAAAACCTCGAAAAAGAGGCTGAAAAAGGGAATTTCAGGAAAGACCTCTACTACAGGCTGAGCACTTTCATCCTTCACATACCGCCCTTGAGAGAGCGCAAAGAGGATATTCCGCTTCTTGTCAAGCATTTTGTCGAAAAAGCATCACTGGAATTTGCGAAAGAAGTCGTTTATCCCGATCACGAAACGATAAAGGAACTTGTCAAACAGGAATGGAAAGGCAATGTCAGAGAGCTCAAAAGCTATATGAGCCGCTTCGTTCTGACGGGTTCCGGGCTTCCGTCAGGAGAAAACGGACACCATGCCGCTCAGTCAGAAAACAGCGGCGCGGCAGTTCTTTCATTCCGTGTCGGAGAAAAAACGCTTGATGAAATTGAAAAGGAGATGCTTGAGGCAACTCTCAAGTTCACAAACGGAGACAAGCACCTTGCCTCTAAACTTCTGGGACGTTCCGAAAGGACGCTCTACCGCAGACTTTCAAAAGACGACGAATTATAAATTCAGGGGCAGTTTTGGGAAAAATCAGAATATTTACTGCCGCTATCCTTTTTCTGATTTTTTTCGTCTGGGCGTTTGCTGGTAATTTTGAATCTCTTTTCTTCTTACAACTTCCGGCAGCAGCACTACTTTTTCTTGTTTCGTCCGCTGTTTTCGCATTTGTTCCGGCCGGAAAACTTACCGCTGCGATAAACAGAATCGAACCTTACCGGTTCTATATCTTCCCCGCTCTCGAATTTATTTTTTCGCTTGCAGTTTCACTCTTTGTTTTCCGAACTCTTCCTCATGCACCGGATGAAATAAACTACAAATATCTGGCCGAAGTCATTCTTGACGGAAGAATCACCTCGCCGTTGCACCCTCATTATGAGTTTTTTCATATTTTGTACTCGAAACCAACAATTTCAGGCACTTATTCCATATACCAGATTGGTTATTCAATTTTTCTAGCGCCTTTTGTTTTTTTTAAAGTACCGTTTCTGTGCAATCCGATGCTGAATGCCGTTTCGGTCTACCTGACCGGAAAAATATCAGAAGAGTTTTTCGGCAGGAAAAATGCGCTCATTGCAATGTTTCTTGCCTCGTTTTCACTGTTTATCGCGCTTCTGGGCGGAACGCTTATGGCACATTCTTTCTGCGCAGCCTGCACTCTCGGAGCGTTTTACCTCGCAGTGCTTTCGGTCAAAAACTGCGGAGCACAAAGATATGCGCTTAGCGCTGTCTCGGCACTTCTCATTGCATTTCTTATGTTTGCAAGACCTCAGAACGCATTTTTCACGCTCATGTTTATTTTGACATATCTATTTGTTTTTATTGACAAAAAATCGTTTTTCAAAATTATTCCCGTTATGGGCACTGTAATTTTTGTCTTTTTTCTTCTTTTTGTTTACTCGAACTATACGATAAGCGGAAAAATCACAAAATTAAAGCACGCTGAATACTGGAATGTCTCGGAACCGGTGGACAACTGCATGGGTTTGGGATTCGGAAAAGGATGCAAATTCGGCACTTACTACGAAATGCCTGACAATGGTCTAACCCCTGCCCTGGCATTTAAAATCACAACTGAAAGGCTTTATTCCTTTGTTTCAAAATTCCCGATCAGCCCGTTCGTGCTTCTATTTCTCATACTGGCATTCCTGCTTGCCAAGGATAAAATTGAACTCAAGAAAAGTTTAGTGCTTTTAAGTGGTTACATCATCTTTTTCATTGTTTATTTTTTCTATTACTATATAGATTTCGGTTACGGCGCACGATATTATTACGAATGTTCGTTTTTCCTTTTTCCGCTGATTGCACAAGGAATTACGGCAACAGCCGGAAAATCGGAAAAAATATTTTCTAAGCCGTTTTTCAAGCACGGTCTCTTTATCGCCGCATTTCTGGCATCATCCCTGATTTTCCAGACTTTCATTACTTTGCCTGAAACACTTTCATACTATTCGAAAAAATGGTGGATATCGGACAAACTCCTGTCTGAGGCACTGGCTGAAAAGAACATACACGACGGACTCGTTTTCATCAGTCCCGACACCTTTTACGCGAATGGCGCCGCCCATATGAATTTCAGCAAAATCGATGAAAACAGGCTGATTTTCGCCCACGATTTAGGGTACGCATCAAACCAGAATCTGATGGATTATTACAAAGGCAGAAAGTTCTATGCTGCATTTTTCAGCACAAACGAAGATAAAAAACCTGAAATCATTGAGATAAACCGAGACCAGTCAATTTCATGGATGACTGCCGAGGCCGAAAACAAGTATATTCCTGTTTACGGCGAACCGGACTACTGTAACAAATTTCCTCAATATCCTGATTTTGTTAACAAATATTCAGGTTTCACACTACCGGACGATATGATTTCGGAGCGGATTTTCTTCTTCTGCCGCTTTACCGGGGCAGATCAGTTCTACACTTTGGAACAGAGTTTCGAAAAAGAAGGGATTTACAAAGTCAAAATAACTTTCGCAGCGACACCGGAAAGCGGAAAATTTTATTTTGAAACCGGCAAATTCAATAAAAAAATCGATTTTTACTCGCAAAACAGTCATATTGAAAGCGTTGAATTTGATGTTTTCTTCAAAAAAGGGATGAATTTCATAAAAATTTCACCCGATTTTGATAGAGATCATAATTATTTTATAATTGACAAATTTGAATTTTTCCCGTCGGAGCAGATTGAGGCATCGGAATGAACATTCTAAGCAAGTCATTGATTGTAATAGTTATTTTCTTCATATTCTTCTTCTGGGCGACATTCGGGAACATATTGCTGCCGTTTAACACCTTTTTTCCGACATTTCACATTTTTTTCATCTCTTTTCTTGTTCTTTTCTCGGTTCTTTTCATTAAATTTGACCTTCCACGAACAGATATCAACTTCGGCAGATCGCCGTTTTTTATCCTTCCGGCAGCAGCTTTCATACTCTCTCTTGTTGTCGCGTTCTTGTTTTTTCAGGGAATTCCGCACATTCAGGACAGTGTCAACTATCTGATAATGGCTGAAAATTTCGCAGCCGGAAGGCTTCACAGCAAAATGCCTGAACACTACGAATTTTTCCAGTATGCCTACATGATTCCAGACGGAGAAAAGCTGTATTCGGTTTTTCTGCCCGGTTTTTCATTCTTTCTTGTTCCTTTCGTCATTCTCGGGATCCCGGTACTTGTCAATCCGCTTCTCACAGCGCTGAATGTATTTCTTTCAGGGAAGATAGCGGAAAAACTTTTCGACCGGGAAATAGCAGTCATTTCAATGTTTTTCATGCTTTTCTCGGTATTTTTCATAGTCATGGGCGGAACATGGATGGCTCATTCGTTCTGCATGACTATGACACTTGCCGCAGTTCTGGCATACATTTACATGATCGAGCAAAAATCTGTAAAATATCCTATAATATTGGGAATTTCATTAGGCTGGCTGGCTTTGACACGCCCGCAGAACACACTTTTTACGGGGCTTCCGCTGATTCTGCACTACGGTTACATTACTTTTAGAAAACGCGATGCAAAAGTTTTTGCCGAAGCTCTGAAAACAGGTTTTTTTGCACTTCTGGCTTTTGCACCGTTTCTCGCATTTCTCCTCTATTACAACTCGATTTATACCGGCAATCCGCTGATTTTCAAGCAGGATCTGTTTTTCAATTACAGCGAACCGCGCAGTTTCTGTCACAGATTCGGCTTGGGAACCGGCTGTCCCCGATCGAACTGGATAGAACTGCCGCTCGAAGGACTCACTTTATCCCATGCTTTTCTTGTCTCATACCGCAGACTTTCGTCACTTATTATGAATCTTTTCCTTCATCCGCTTACGTTACTTCTCCTTCCGTTTGGATTTGTTTTTACCAAAAGCAGAAAAGATTTCGGCCGGCTGTTCTTTTTATTCTCTATATTCTTCGTAAATTTCGCAGGATACTTCTTTTTCTATTTCGACGGAAACGTTTTCGGGCCGCGCTATCTGTATGAAACTTCGTTCTTTCTCATAATAATTATCGCCTACTCTTTCAACATGATACTTGACGGCGTCTTTGTCAACTCAAAGGCATCTAAGTTGCTTAAAATATTTACATTTTCTTTACTTTGCGCAGGATTTTCATATCAGAGCATTTACATTGTTCCGGCCATTAAAAGCAGCTACGAAAAAAGCTTCTGGAACATAAGTGCGGATCTCAAGAACGCCCTTGATGAAGCAGGGATAAAAGAAGGAGTCGTTTTTACCGGACCGCCAACAATGTACGGATCAGGTTATGCGCTGATGGACCACGCTCATCCTGAAAACAACAAAATCATATATGTCCGCGATTTAGGAGAAAAACAGAACCGTCGGATAATGTTCGAATATCCTGACAAGAGATATTACTGGGCACCTTTCAAAAAGATGGAACATAACACGGAACCACCTGAGATTATTGAAATTTTTGCACCTGTTGACACCGGAGAGATTCACGTCGAGCTTGAAAGCAAATTTTATCCTCTGACAGGAAGCCCTGATTACTGCAACACATTCCCTGAAAGATCTTATCTTGACGCATACCTTGAAATGGAACCCCCTTACAATTATCTTGTAAAATATCAGTTCCTGATGTTTTGCAGATTTGTAAACATTGAACAATATTACGATTTTAAGCAAAAAGTCAACAAGAGCAGCATCTATGAAATCCGTGTGAAAGGATTTCAGAGTCCCGACATGGGAAATTTTGATATTTTTATTGACGGAAAGAAAGCGGCACAACTTGATTTCCACAACGCCACAAAAAAAATGACCGATATTTCGTTCAGCACTCATCTTGAAAAAGGGATGCACGATTTCAGACTCGTTCCGCGGGAACTTGTCAGCAAATACAACTATTTCATGATCGACGCAGTCGATTTTGTGCCGAAAGAACTGGATTGATCAAAAAATAACCTGATAACCGGGCTATTCTATGTTGGTTTATGTGGACTTTAAAATTATATTGGATTATAATTTGCAAGGTACTTTTGTATTTTTTTCAAGGAGAGGAAAATGGAAGACCGTAGACAAAACAAAGACCGCAGAGACGGACTTCAGTTCAAACTTCCGAACGATGCGAGAGGCAAAAAGAAGGACAGGAGACAGCATGAGAGGCGAACTAAAGAACGTATTCCTGTCAAAATGTGGGTGAGAAATATTGACGGAAATGCCGACTATTTTCAGCAGACAGCAAATCTGAGCACAAGCGGCATGTACATTCTTTCCCCGAATCCGTACGAAGTCGGAACAGTCATCGACATAGAATTTCAGGTTCCGGGAACCGATTACATAATCAAATGCGGAGCAGAGATCCTGCGCTGCACAGAGGAGGATCAGGTTATCGGACTCAGCGCAAAATTCGTGAATATGTCGGATTCCGACAAAAAAGTCATCGAAAAAGCTATGGATGAACTCATAAGCGAATTTTGGTATATAAACGAATAGGGCAAAAAAGATGAAGCGCATTTATGCAGACGCCCTCATCATCGGCAGCGGTCTTTCAGGGCTTTCGACAGCTCTGAGCCTCGCCGAAAAAGGGCTTAAGACAGTTGTTGTCACAAAAGAGGCGATCGATGTTTCGAACAGCGCGAACGCTCAGGGCGGAATAGCGACCGTCACCGATTTCGACGTCGATTCGTTTGAAAAGCACATAAAAGATACTATTACGGCTGGAGCCGGACTCAACAACGAAAAGGCAGTCCGTTTTTTTGTAGAAAACGGTCCCGACGCGATCAAATATTTTGAAAAACTCGGTTGTCACTTTACTGAAAACGAAGAAGGCAAGCTCGACCTCGGACGTGAAGGAGGACATTCTGAGCGCAGAGTCGTCCACGCCGGCGACATCACCGGTTTCGAGCTGATAAAAGTCGTAAAAAAAGCAGTTCTGCTCCACTCGAACATCACTGTTCTCGAAAACCACACAGCTATCGACGTAATCACCGAATCAAAGTTCATGTGCAGCGAAAGCAACAAAATCATAGGTGCCTATGTCCTCGGCAGAAACGGTGAAATTCTGACAATTACGGCAAAAACAGTGCTTCTGGCGACAGGCGGATGCGGAAGAGTCTACCTTTACACGTCGAATCCTGACGTTACGACGGGTGACGGCGTTGCGATCGGCTTCCGTGCAGGCGTTCCGGTAGTCAACATGGAGATGATACAGTTCCATCCGACGATCCTCTACCACGAAAAAATCAAGTCGATGCTTATTTCGGAAGCTCTTCGCGGTGAAGGCGGCGTCCTCATCAACAAAAAGGGCGAAACTTTCATGGAAAAGTATCATCCGCTCAAATCGCTTGCCCCGCGTGACATCGTTGCCCGTGCAATCGACCACGAAATGAAGATGAGCGGCGATGACTGCGTTTTCCTCGACATGACGAAACTCGACGGTCACTTCCTTCAGCAAAGGTTCCCGAACATTTTCAGGATCTGTATGGATGCGGGAATCGATATGCGGACAATGCCGATCCCGGTCGTTCCGGCGGCACACTATTCATGCGGAGGTTTGCAGAGCGAACCGACCGGAAAAACTCTCATTCCGGGACTTTTCGTAAGCGGCGAAGTCGCACACACCGGTCTTCACGGCGCAAACAGGCTTGCTTCAAACTCGCTGCTTGAAGCTGCTGTAATGGCAAAATATGTTGCCAAAGAAATTATTGCCTATGTGGCAGATTACGCCGGCGAATGCCCGGAACCGCCCGAATGGAATCCGGGAAGCGCCGAAGACGAAGACGAAAAGATCATCATCAAGCAGAACTGGGACGAAGTACGCCGCATTATGTGGAACTATGTCGGCATCGTCCGCAGCAACAAACGCCTTGAGCGCGCTCTTGCAAGGCTTGAACTGATGAAGCACGAAATCAATGAATACTACTGGAACTTCAAAGTTTCGAGAGACCTTCTCGAACTCAGAAATATCACTCTCACTGCCGAACTTATCATAAAAAGCGCGATGAAACGGAAAGAAAGTCGCGGTCTGCACTTCAATATCGACTATCCCAAACTGCTTGACGAGGCGAAAGACACGGTTTTAATGCCGTCAGAAATATTTTAACAAATCAGCAGGTTGCGTCATGAAAAAATTTTTATCCGCCGCAATCGTTTTTTTGATGTTTTTTTTCGGTACAGGTTGCGGAAATTCATCGAAAAACGAAGAAAAAACTCCAGACACCGATGAAACAAATGACACCGAAAGAGAAGATTCCGAAGAACCCGACGAAGACGAAACCGCTCCGGAACGATCGCCGGAAGATGAGACAAAACTCGAAAGCATCAGAAATCTTGCCGAAGAGTATGTCAGATTCTCCCACGGAACCGGCGTCGTGATCGGTTACGGCGTCAACGAGCTCACATCAGTCGCTTACGGCGTGCGCCACAGCAAAACTCAGGAACCGCTTTCGACCGAAGACCTTTTCGACATTGGAAGCATAACGAAAAATTTCACTGCCGTAACACTGCTTCTCTTGCAGGAAGAGGGAAAAATCGATCTCGACGAAACGATTGACAAATGGTTTCCCGACTTTGAAAAAGGTGACATAATCACCGTCAGAATGCTCCTTAATCACACCTCTGGTATTCTGGAGTGGAACGAATTCGATGACCTGGAAGGCACCTTGGACAAAGTCAACGGAAAATTCAATTTCGAGCCCGGAACCGACTGGTCGTACAGCAACACAAACTTCATTATTGCCGGACTTATCATAAACAGAATCGAAGGAAAAGATGCGGTTGAAGTTATCCGCGAAAAGATCCTCGATCCGCTTGAAATGAAGCACACTTTCATGAAAGAGTTCGAAGAATATCCGCTTGAAGAAAAAGCCCACGGACACACATTCGATGAGTATGGAAACATCGTTCCCTACGAACTGAATGAAAGGTTCTGGACTGCCGGAGGAATCATTTCCAATGTCGGAGATATGTTCAAATACGCTCATGCGCTTTTCAACGGAGAACTTCTTTCAAAAGAGAGCATGGATCAGATGCTTGACATGGTCAAAGTCTCGGGAACACCTGTTTACGGGCTCGCTATAATGTACGGCAACGGTTCCCACGGTAAATTCTACTACCACGGCGGAGATGTCATCGTCACCTCGGCAATGCTTGCCTACTACCCCGAAACCGGCGAAATACACGTTCTGTTCAACAACGGCGGAAGCAGTTCCAGCACGCTCTTCCTCCTCAACGAGGAGATCGAATTCGTTCTCATGGACGGTGAAACTGCTGCAAAAGGAAGCATTTTTCCTGATTGGGAAGAACTTATAAGCCATGATGACGACACGCAGATATTCGCTCTTTATGCGCCTATGCCGGACTATCCGAAGGAAGAACTGAACGGATCTATAGGATATTTCGTCTATCCGGAAGACTACTATCCGGACTTTTACTGCGAGCATTATATGTTTAAATCCCAAGGCTATGTAAAAATCATACAGCAGTGCATGGAACCTTTGAGATACTACACTGATGATCTGAAAGTCAGAAGGACCGATATCGATATGTATCTAAGCGAATTTGAAGCAGCAGCTGAATCTGGTGAAGCAACACAGGATTTCTACGTCACGAAATACGATTATTACTACGATATAGAGGGCGATTTTGTCACTAAAATATGCTATGACCTTGAAGAGAGCGATCCTGACAAATATATGATGATTTCAAAAGAGAAGCATCCGTCGAATCCTGAATTTTATCAGCTTTGGGGCAAATCGAAATTGGCCAAAAGTTCAAGAGCGACAGGCTGCATCTGCATGGATGAAAACGAAAAAGAACGCGAATGCACTGAAGATGAAACCACGGAAAATAAAAGCATACTTCCGAATTTACCAACCCTGTTATAAAATAATTTAAAGGAGAGTAACATGAAAAAAATTCTCATTGCAATGATTCTTCTTTCAATACTCTTTTTCGGAGCGGCCTGCGGAAGTTCTTCAAAAAGCAAAGAAGAAACTCCGGATACCGACAGTTCGGGACCGGATGCCGATACCGAAGAGGAAGACACTGAGGAAGACAACGACGTAAACAACGAAGAACCTGACGAAGACGAACCGGAGAAACAGGAACTAACCGAAGAAGAAATACTCGAAAGCATCAAAAATCTTGCTGAAGAATATGTAAATTTCGCCCACGGAACAGGCGTTGTTGTCGGATACGGCTATGACAAACTTACATCTTTCGCTTTAGGCGTCCGCAACAGCGAAACGCAAGAAAAACTTCAGCCGGACGACCTTTTTGCTGTCGGCAGCATAACAAAAAATTTCACGGCAGTAACAATGCTTCTCTTGCAGGAAGAGGGAAAAATCGACCTTGACTGGACTATCAACAAATGGTTCCCTGACTTTGAAAAAGGCAACGAAATCACCGTCAGAATGCTCCTCAACCATACTTCCGGCATTCAGGAAATGACAGAGATCCTCGATCCGGAAGAAATCGTCGAAAACGTCAACGGCCGCTTCAACTTCGAACCCGGAACTTCATGGGCTTATATCAACGCGAACTTTGTTCTTGCAGGTCTCATTATGAGCGAAGTTGCAGGAAAACCGGCACATGAAGTTATCCGCGAGAAAATCATCGAACCGCTCGGACTGACGCATACTTTTATGAGAGGTTTTGAAGAACATTCCGAAAAAAACAAGGCACACGGACACGCTTATGACACTCACGGAAATATCGTTCCTTATGAATATGAGCATAAGGCATGGACTGCGGGATCTCTTGTTTCAAATGTTGAAGACCTTTTCAAATACGGTTACGCTCTTTTCCACGGAGAAATCCTTTCGAAAGAAAGCATGGATCAGATGCTTGACATAGTTTATCTTCTGGGAAAGCCGATGTACGGCCTCGGAACTCAGTACGGCGAAGGATCTCACAGCAAATTCTACGGTCACGGCGGTGATGTTTTCGATTCACATTCAATGCTTTACTATTACCCGGAAACCGGAGAAATACATATAATCCTCAACAATTTCAATGAAAGCAAGGATATGTATGTCCTTAACGACGAGATAGAATATGTTCTTATGAACAACAGACCCGCGAAAAAGAAGACCTCTTTCCCTGATTGGAACGAAATTATCGACAACGGCTACAAAACTCAGATTTTCTCTCTTTATTCGATCATGGAAGACTATCCGGTATATAATCTCGACTACGGTATCGGCTACTTTGCATATCCGGAAGATACTTACACCAACTACTACTGCCAGCAGTACATGTTCAGATATCCTGACGGCAAAGGCAACTCGATCGTAAAAATCGCTTCTGAGTGCATCGAACCTAAAGAATATTACGTCGGTCCTTTCAAAGTTCAGCGCACCGACATCGATATGTATCTTGACGATTTCAATGCAGCAGTTGATTCAGACAAACCTACGCAGGACTTTTATGTCACGAAATACGATTATTTCTACGATCTTGAAAAAGAATATGTCTACAAATACTGCTATTACCTCGAAGACAAGGATTCTGAGAAATACATGATTATTTCAAGAGATACCAATCCGTCAAAAACCGAATTTTATCATCTTTGGGGCAAGGCAAAAATGGCTGCAAGCGTCAAATTGACAGGCTGCCATTGCTACAACAAAGCCGGCAAAGAACGCAACTGCACCGAGAATGACGAATATCCGCCGAAAGAAGAAACCGAAGAACCTGAAGAACCCGGCGACGATGATGAAATCACGGACAACGAAACTCCGGATGAAGAAACACCTGATGAATAGGCACGCTGCATCGTAGTGACAATTCACGCCGTCGATATATCGAAATGTCGAATATCGATTTTCGACACTGGTTTCGGCGCGACAAAAAAATCACAGATTTCTTTTGACTAAATCTTCGAGTTCCTCTTTCGGAACAAGACCGACTGAAGTTTCAACTTCTTCGCCGTTTTTGAAAACTTTGATGCACGGGATTCCGCGGATTTTGTATTTGAACGAGAGTTCCATGTTTTCATCGGTATCGACCTTTACAAATTTGACATTTGCATTGTCTGAGTAGTCGTTCGAAAGCTCTTCGAAAATAGGTCCCAGCATTTTGCACGGACCGCACCACTGAGCCCAGAAATCGACGATCGCGACACCTTTGAAATCAATGACTTCTGCCTGAAAAGTCTCTTCGTTTGCGTGGATAAGCATTGTTTCCTCCTATTTGAAAACCATTTTTTTGATGTTGTTTTTGCTCAGCTCAAGAACTTCCCTTTCAAGATCGGGATAGTCTTTTTTGCTCTCGTTTCCTTCGTTGCTGACCTGAATTTTGTAGAAAAACGCTGCAACCGGCGATTTTTCACCTTCAATGTGAATGAAGAAAACCCTGTTGTCTTCGATTTCAACCGGCTCTTTGCTTTCACCTTTTACTTTCGGCACAATGTGATAGAGCGCCTTCATCGAGCAGAACTTTCTGACAGGAACGAATCTGCCGTCTTCGAAGCACGAAACATCGTCACTGCTTTTGAAATCGATCTCTTTGATGTCTGTGAATTTGAGCATAAGCTCGTTGACACCCTGAGCCGCAGAAATCGTCGTAGTTTCAGTCAAAGACTTGCTGCCGATCTGCGCAGCCTCGATCTTTACGATTTTACCCGAAACCGTCTTGCCGTTTTTCAGCGTGATCGTCACATTTTCGGCAAACAGAAGCGACGAAACAAACAAAACTGCAAAAAACATGAAAAATTTCTTCATAACAACCTCCAAAATTATTTTATTTCAGTTTCCCAAGGATGCTGTCTCATATACCTGATAACATTCGTAAGGACACGTTTTCTTGCCGCAATCGTCTGATTTTTCTTATATTCTTCGTGGTTCGCGCGCCCTGAGCGGCTTTCGATGAAGCTCTCCTCGTCTAAGATCTGCACTTCAAAAGGGAAGAAAAAGCGGTAAGTCGGTTTCGCCGGATTTATAGGGTCTTCCATAGTTATCAGAAGCCGGCTCGTAAGCTGGATCGAAGAGTACGAAGTCGAAGAATAAAGGTTCGTCTCCTCAATGTTTCTCTTGGTGATCTCCTCCTTTTCCTCCGGCGGAATTTCGAGGTATTTTTCAAGGAAGTCTGCAACGTCTTCCTGTGACCACGACGAAAGATCGTACGATTTCAGTTCTTCGACACCCTCAATAAAACGCGGGATGTTGACAACGTTGTTTTTTGTCCTGCTCGGCTTGATGTTGGCGAACGAAATTACATGGTTCGTCGCGAAATACCTGAGCACAAGGATGATATCGAGCTTTGTGTAGGTCACGATCCGCACTCCGACGCGGTCGAAAATATCTGCCGTGACATTCTCCTTTTTGTGGAGAAGTTTCAGTATCAGGCTGTCACGCGACTTGTCGTTTTTTATCTCGAAAAGTTTTAGTCTGATCGCGTCATCGCCTGTTCCCAGAAAGTATCCTCCGGCAGAATTGCCGTTCAAGTGTGCACTGAACCTTTTGTAGATCTGGTTTCTGATGCCCGGCATAAAACTTTTCGCGAGGTCGTTTTCGACATGTGTGATCGTATGTGCCACCCTCAGAATCGCACAGGCCCAGGCCTGCTCAAGCGTTTTCTCCTTTTCCGAAGCCATGATGAGAAGGCTCACAATATCGTCGTTGCAGAGAATGTCAGGCGGAATCACTAAAGTTTCGCTTTTTCCTTCGGGATCTTCAAGAAGATAGCTCTGAATGAATGTTTTCGCCTCGCTCAGAATCGCAGAAACGGTTTCCGCAATTTTAGGATCAGTTATGTCGTAACCGTAATTTTTGATGAAAACAAGTCCCGATTCCCTGTCGTGGACGTTGAGCCTTTCAATGTCGATGAAACTTTTCTGAGAAAAAATCGCGTCAAAAAGTTCAAAAGGGAATTTCAGGAAATTTTTTTCGAGTTTGTTTTTAAGTTCCATATCTTACCTACACATCCCACAGTTTGAAAAGAGCTGCTTCGTCGGGAACAGTCACTTCGATCGAGCCGTTTCCGGGAATTCTTTCGAGTTCGATCCCTTCAAAAGAGAGGATTTTGAAGTAGATTCTCACTTTTTCACCCGGTTTAAGACCGATTTTCTTTGCATAAAGCGTAAACTCCATAACTTCGTCGAAAGCGGCTTCTCCGGCGCCCGCGATGTCGGAAACTCTGCCGGTTTCGTTGCTGCTGTGGATCAGGAACGGCGTTTTTTCGATCCTCACCATCGGAAGGGCGAAATCTATGCTTTTGTGATCCATAACAAAGCCTTTGATGAAGTATTTTTTGTGCTCGTAAAAGTGCATCGGGTTTGTCAGTTCGATCCTGAAAAAGAGCATGTCGCGGTTGAAGCCGTAAAGGATTTTGTCAACGAGTTTGATCGAATTGTACATCGCGCCGCCCGCTTTCTGCGCATTTTCGAAGCGCCCTGCACCAGCCCATTCATAATAACCGTTGCTGTGACCAGAAATTATAGGATTTATCTCGCCTGTCGGTTCGACGATGAGACTGCTGCTAAGCTCTGACGAAATCGGAATGTCGAGAAATGTCGGATAGTTCATGCCGAGCAGATTGTAGACACGGCGCAGATGACGCCTGAAAAGACGGTCGAAAAGCCAGTCGTTTTCAGTCGAGAACTGCGGACCGTACCACCAGAACCAGTCGCTTCCTTCAGCTCTGTAAAGGCAGCGCATGATTTCGGAATGGATCTGCGGCTCGACAATGTGATTCTGGCTGTATTTCGCGTAAAAATCGCGGACCCGCTTGAGGTAGCCCCACGCGGCGTTGTCTTCGTCGTTCCCGATCCAGATTTCGTAATTCCCGTTTATCCATGAGCCTGACCACAAGTCGCTGATGACCGGATATCTGCCGGTTCCGCGAGCGATTATGTCGGAATAAACCGTAGTTTTGATGCCGTTGTCGCTGCTAAGACGCGTGAAAAGTTCTTTCAAAAAGTGCTCGCCGTTGTCGGGATATGATTCCCACGCGTTTTCGCCGTCCATAATGACCGAAACGACCGGTTCAGAGCCGTTTGACGGGAAGTTTGCCGCCGCATTTTTCACATAGTTCACAAAAATATCGGCAGCCTGCTCCGGTTTCATCTGCGAAAAGGAAAATCCGAGAAGATCAGACAAATATTTATCTCTGAAAAATATCGCAACATCCTGATTTTTTTCACTTTTCAAAAGATAAGGCGTGTAAAGCACCTGAGATTTGTCGCTGCGGCCGATGGATTTCAGAAGAATAGTTTCATCAGTCGTCATCCATTTTACCGAAGAATTAGCAGCGGCATCAATTATTTCCGGCGCAACCGAGCCTTCAGCAGGCCACATTCCGTTCAGAGTGCGTCCCCAGACCTCTTCGCTGTAACGCTTTCCCTCTTCCATGTGCCATTTTGCGTCTTCGGGATAGGAATACCGCGGCGGAAGCGGTAGTGTTGTGCTTCTTTTCGCGATGTCGCTGTCGTAAACGAGCGGAAAAATCGGGTGATAGAAGGGCGTAAACGAAATTTCGATAACGCCTTCACCGGCAAGACGTCTGTAAAGCGGGATTATGCTGCGCAGAACTTTGCGCTGGATTTCAAGAAGATCTTCCTTGTCCCTTTTTGTAAAGCCGCAGTCCTTGCGTTCGAGCTCGGCAAGACGCTCAAACTCCGCTTTTGCCGTAAAACCGAACCATTTTAAGTTGAAAAGAACCTGCAAATCGAGGATCTCGTCATCGGAAAAAAGGCGTGCCGTCTCGTTCCATCCGAGCTTCTTTTCATAGCGCAGCCGCTTGTTCAAAAGCTCGTTGTAACGCGGCGAAGTCCTTACCAGACGGTCCCAGTTTATCATGAAAAAATTCTTTATGACGAACGCTTTCTGTTCTTCCTTCATCTCTGACGGATCAGCGATCGTGTGTTCGAGCCATGCATCGGTCACATTGTTTTCGGCGTAGTCTTTAAGCTGCTCGATAAGCGACGGAACAACGTTCACAACACCTTTGACACCATATTTTTTCATTGCAGAAGGAATGTCGTAATAGCCTTTCAGCGCGTGGAGACGGACCCACGGCATGAGGTAAGTGTTTCTGATGCAGTCTTTGTAGTAAGGCTGGTGCATGTGCCACAAAAAAACGAGTTCGGTCATGGACTATCTGTCCTCCTGGAAATTGTAACCTTTTGGAACAACAACTATTCCGTCTTCAGTAACGGTAAAGCCGCGCTCTGCATCCTTCTTGAGGTCGAAACCGATCTTCGTGTCAGGCGGAATGACGACGTTTTTATCAACGATGACGTTTTTAAGCTCGCAGTAACGCCCGATTTTGACGTTGTTGAGAATTACGCACTGGTCAAGTTTGCTGTAACTGTTGACTCTGACACCGGGCGAAAGAACGGAACGGTTCACGCTGCCGCCGCTGATGATGCAGCCTTCCGAAACAAGCGAATCGGTCGCAATTCCCAGCCTTTTGTGCTCCTTGTCGGCAAAAACGAACTTCGCCGGCGGCATATTGACTTCCGGAAAACCGAAAATCGGCCAGTGGCGGTTATAGAGATTGATCGCCGGAGAGACCGAAACCAGGTCCATGTGGGCTTCGAAGTAGCTTTTTATCGTTCCGACATCGCGCCAGTAAGGCTTTTCATACTCGTTTTCGTCCGGCATATAAATCGTGTTTTTGAGGAAATCGTAGACATAAACCCGTTTGTAGGGATAAAGTGCCGGAATGACATTTTTGCCGAAATCGTGCTCGCTCATCGGATCTTTGGCATCGTTCGTGACGGCGTTCACGAGAACATCACGCGAAAAAAGATAATTTCCCATGCTGACAAGGGCATAATCGGGTTTCCCGGGAATCGGCTTCGGATTTTTCGGCTTCTCTTCAAAACCTATCATACGGTAATCCTCGTCGATCTCGATAACACCGAAAGCACTCGCCTCTTTGATCGGAACAGGCAGAGCAGCAATCGTCATGTCGGCGTTTTTGATGTTGTGGTATGTGTACATCTGCGAAATATCCATCTTGTAAATGTGGTCGCCGCTGAAAACAAATACATTTTTCGGAGATTCGTCGCGGACAAGGTTGAGGTTCTGATAAATCGCGTCGGCACTGCCCAGATACCAGTTGTCGCCGGTACGCATCTGTGCCGGAACAGAGTCGACATACTGGTTGAAGCGAGGTGACAGCCCCCAGTTTCTCGAAATGTGCTGGATCAGAGAATCGCTCATGAACTGCGTCAGGACCTTGATCTGCATAAAACCCGAATTGACGAAGTTGCTCAGAACAAAGTCGATGATACGGTAGGAACCGCCGAACGGAACCGCCGGTTTCGCCCTGTCAGAAGTAAGCGGAGCGAGCCTTTTGCCCTGACCGCCGGCGAGGATCATTACAAGTGCCTTTGACATTTCTTCCTCCGATTTATCTGGTTAAAATCAGTAAAACGCCCAAAAAACAAAGTATTATACTTAAATTTTTAGAAATTTCGACCTTTTGCGGAATTTATTTTTTTGCAGTTCAAAACCCTATTTTCAAAATCCTCCTTTCAGCCGCTTCCAGACTCTGCTGAAAGAGTAAAGAAAAAACTTGCCTTTTCATTTTGCTCCCATATCATAGCGCGCGTTTGATTTTTTGAGAGGATTTGTTTTGTTAATAGAGAATAAATTTTTCACGAATCA
>JAGCNV010000107.1 GCA_017645765.1 bacterium
CACCAATCTGGTAGGAATGCCGGCAGAAGCTCTTCCGATGGCACTTATGAGACCTCTTTCCGGCAGCGGCGCTTTCGGAATAATGAGCCAGATCGTCGGAAGCGAACCCGATTCTTTCCTTTCGTTCTTAGTTTCGGTAATGCAGGGTTCAACTGAAACGACTTTCTACGTTTTAGCGCTTTACTTCGGCGCAGTGAGCATCAAAAACAGCCGCCACGCGCTTCCCGCGGCACTTTGCGCCGATTTTGCGGGAATCATGGCAGCGGTCCTCTTCTGTCATTTGTTCTGGTAATTGGACCCCTCAGACAACCTGCGGTTGCCAGCTCCCCTGCCTCAGGGGCGCCTGAACCGGTATTTCGTTATTTCGATATAACGACCGCCGCCTTGGTAGAGACGTTTCATGAAACGTCTCTCCTACCGATAAATGAGTAATATTTCTTTGTTTGCAAGAAGTTCCTTGTTAATTTTCACAAGAAATGCTCCGGGGCAGAAGAGCCTTCACGTCTCCAGGTCTTTGAACCTCTCGCGTAGTCTGCTCTCTGTCTCCTGAGCCCCAATTAGTTGATTGAGCTAAACTCCTGTGATTATGGAGATTGGGACGGGAGACATGTCTGCCTCGAAGCGGGTTTATTTTAGTACTTTGTCTTGCGAGGTAAAGAAATGTTTGAACATTTTGTCGGTGTCGATGTCTCGAAGGATTCCTTTTCGTTCAATGTCACGGATTTGAAAGAGAAAACTTTGGAAAAAGGCTCGTGTGGCATGAATCACGAAGGTTTCGAGAATTTTTTCAGTATTATCAGCAAGTTCGGCAATGTCTCTGTTGGTCTTGAATCCACCGCGACATACCATCAGCCGTTGCTTTTTGCTCTTTTGGCAAGAGAGATTCCGACTTATCTGATCACTCCGTTTCTGGTCAAGAATTTTGCCCGGTCATGCTCGCTCAGGAACACCAAAACCGATACGATAGATGCCAGAATAATATCTGTTTTTCTAGGGAAAAATTACGCCGGACTTCGCCCTGTATCAGCTTCTGACGGTAACGGTCTGAGAGAGATCGCACGACTCAGGGAAAGCATTTCCAAGAAGAGTGTTGCCGCCAAAATCAGACTGAAACAGTTGGTGACAACAACATTCCCTGAACTGGTAAAAGAACACGATATTTTTACCGTTTCAATGATTACTTTGCTTGAAGAGTTCCCCTCTGCCGAAGCAATACGCAAGGCAAGTCTTAAAAAGATCGAAAAAGTCCTTAATTCAAAAACAAAAGGACGGAATCCAAAACTGAATGCCGAACAAATCAAGGCACTTGCGGCAAAATCCGTCGGTGTTTGCAAGCCCATGCTTGAGAAAACGGTTCTGCATATAATCAGGGAGCTCAACTTCCTTACCGACGAACTTAAGAAGTGTGACAAGGAACTCATTGAAGCCGTCAGCGTTTATTCACACGAGGACTTTGAAATTCTTACAAGTATTCCCGGAATCGGCAAACTTACCGCTGCGCAGTTCATCGCGGAAATCGGCGATATCAACCGCTTTGAAACAGTGAAACAACTGACCGCTTATGCCGGAACTGATCCGGGAATAAGCCAGTCCGGTAATTCTCTGGTTCAGAAAAGAATCTCCAAAAGAGGCAACTCATCAGTGCGTAGGATCGGTTTCCTGACAGCACTGCATTTAATCAGTATGAACAAGGTTTTTAAGGAATATTACGACAAAAAAATACGAGAAAACATGAATGGGAAAAAGGCCGTAATTGCTGTTTTCAATAAGTTTTTAAGGTGTGTCTTTTCGATGCTGAAAAATAAAAAGACTTTTTCTTTTAACTATAGTTGACTACGTTTAGACCTTGCCTCGCCTTCTAAAGGAGAGGTGGCACGCAGTGACGGAGAGGTCTGTGAGCCTAGGTTCCGCCTTCATGTAACTAAAAAAGCATTTGATAAATTAGTTATTGAAGAAGTTTCAACCGGAGCCTAGGTTCCGCCTTCATGTAACTTAGAAAACTTTAATAAAAATTCAATTAAAGAGTTTCAACCGGAGCCTAGGTTCCGCCTTCATGTAACTTTTTCAAAAAACAGGGAAAAAAGCAGCGGATTTTCACGATCTCATAAGCGGAAATTTCTGTTTCTCAATTGTAAACGAACATACCGGAATATATCAGAGATAGCCAGGAAATAAAGATTTCAGCAAGTTAACGATCAAACTCTTCTACGAAGTAGAGAATCGCTGGTTTTCCCGGAAATTCGGAGATTTTTTAGACTCCCTCTTCCGCGGCTTTTTCCGGAATGATTTTTCTGAGCATTTCCGCGACATCCGTGTTACTGCGCATATTCATGTTGATGTAAGCTCTTCTAGGGTCAGAAAGGACGATGAAATCCGATGATTCAAGTTTTCTCAGATCTGCTGTTCCTTCAGGAGATTTTTGCGATTCAATTATTCCGAATCCGCTCTTCACACTCCTTGCCAGAACAAATCTGAC
>JAGCNV010000108.1 GCA_017645765.1 bacterium
GCGAATGCAAAAGAGGCGTCAAAAGGCTTTTCGCTTCTTGAAATCATGGTAACAATCACGATCATGACGATGATCATGGGTGCAGTAGGTGTCGGCGTCATGGGTTATCTCGACAAATCGAAGATAAAACAGGCGAAAATCGACATCGGTACGATTTCAAACGCCCTTGACCTTTATAAAACCGAGTTCGGACGCTATCCCGACAGCGATGACGGTCTTTCGAGACTTGTCGAGGAGAAGATTCTCAAAGAAAAGAAAGTTCCTCAGGATCCGTGGGGAAACGAGTATGTCTACATTTATCCGGGTTCGAACAACGAAGACGGATTTGACCTTTATTCATTCGGTCCCGACGGTAAAGAAGGCGGAAACGACGATATAACCAACTGGGAAGACGACTAGTTATGAAAAGATCCGGATTTTCCATGGTCGAAATGCTCGCCGTAGCGGCTTTGGCGGTGATCATTGCCGGTTTTTCAGTTGCCGGTGTGAACCGTTTCGGACGCTATCAGGCTCAGGCAGATCTCGGCGGTTTCAATTCTTTCCTGCGCTACAGCTTCATGCAGGCGGTACGCAACAAAGAGTATATCCGCCTTGTCGTAGACTTGGAAAAGGGGAGTTACTGGACCGAGAAAAGCGAGACCCCGTTCTATCTTTTCACGGGTGAAGCCGCAGCTGCAAAGGATGAGGAGAACGAAAAGCTTATCGAGAGGATGGAAAACGGCAAGGGGAGCGATCCTTTTGCGGGAAAAGGCTCGGCGCTCGGTGCAGAGAATCTTCTCGAAAAGGCGAAACTTCTCTCTTCGCAGGAAGATCTGGAAAATTCGGATTACTACAACTACGAGAATTTTATTCCCGACAGGCGTTCGCTGAAAGCGATCCTGAAACCTGAGTTCACAAAAAATTCAAGTGAGAAAAAGTTCTCGAAAGGAGTTATTGTGACTGGTTTTTACGCATACCACACTCCTGAAATAGTGAAGAGACGCGATTTCCTTGATTCCGACAATAAAGGGAAAGAGCCGAAAGTATTTATCTATATTTTCCCGGAAGGAAGGATCGAGCCTTTTTATCTTTCCATCGGCGAAGAAAGCGATGACGGCGATGAAAGTTTTGTCTACATCAAGTCCGACATGTTTCTTAATGTTAAGATCGAATCAGGCAGCTTTGAAGACGAGATAGAAGATATGCATGATCTGTTGAAAGACCAGGACGCGGAGGGAAAGTCGTGAGGTTAAGACCAATCAGACAGACCCATCAGACTCTCTGTGAGAGCCGGCTCCCCTACTTCAGGGGAGCCTTGAATAAAGGTTTTTCGCTTATCGAGGTTCTTGCGGCGGTAACTATTCTTTCAGGCGTTCTTTTTGCGGCTTCACGAATAATATCGGCAAGTTATATCTATGCTTCAAAGGTGCACAACATCTATCTCGGAACGGAACTTTGCCGCCTCAAACTTCACGATGTCGAAGAGATAATCAAGCAGGACGGACTGCCTGAGGATGAAACCGAGGAAGAGGGCGATTTCGAGGATAGAGAATACGAAGGTTTCCGCTGGAAATATTCTATAAAGCGCGTTTTTATACCGCTTCCTGACTTTTCGACGAGCGCGGATGACGGCTCATACCTCGACCAGAGTGCTTCGATGCTTTCTCTGGCAAAAGGAAATATCGAGGATTTCTTCAAAGATAGGATCCGTAAACTCACAGTTTCGGTTTTCTGGGGCGAAGGTGTCAAAGAGTCTGAAAAAGTGGTCTTCACCGTTTTCCTGACGACTGACGGAACTGTCAAGACTTTCCAGCAGTATACCGGCGGAAACAACGGAGGCAAAGGAGGAAAGGGCGGGAAAGGCGGAAATGCGCCGAAAAACAGGTTCGAAGGACTCAACAAAGGCGGAAATTCTGCACCCAACAACAATATGTTTAACGGCGGCGGCGCGCTACCGAAGGGGAAATGATGAGAAAAGGTTTTACTCTCATAGAAGTTCTTCTTGCAATGAGTATTACTGCGATACTTGTCACGTCGGTTTACTTCTCGTTTTCAAACCTTCTCAGCGGAAGAGCAAAAATAAAAGAAGTTACGGAAAGGGAGCGCGGAATATATTCGACGCTTGAACTTATCCGCAGCGATCTGAAAAACGCATATCTCACGGTAAACAAAGGAGCGCCTGAAGAGACACACAAGACTATTTTCAAAAGCGAGGACGACGATCCTGTTAGCCATCTCACTTTCGCCACTATCAACCATGTAAAAATGGCGGCGGGAGTCAAACAGTGCGATCAGACAGAGATCGAATACTACGGCGAGAATGTTGACGGCGAAAACGTTCTCATGCGCAGGGAAAGCCTTTGGGTCGATGAAGATCCGGAACGAGGCGGCAACGTCTATCCGGTTCTGAAAGGTTTCAAGAGTATAAAATTCGAATACTGGCATACGACAACGAAAGAGTGGGTCGACCACTGGAACACCGAAAGTATAGACAACGTAAATTCACTGCCGCCGAAAGTGAAGATAACTATGATTGCCAAAGAGGGCGAATTCGGCGAAGAAGACTACAAGATAGAAACAGTCGTAAACCTTAAAATGACGAAACCGTTTAGTTTTTAAGATGTTGAAATTGTTGGATAAAATAAAGTCAAGTCTGCGTTTGCAGCAGCGTTCTGAAAATGAGCCTGAAGGAAAAAAGCGCGGGTTTGCCCTTGTTTTAGTCCTTGTCATGATTGCAGTCATGCTACCGATAGTGAGTGACATGAACTACGAGGCGAAGACTGAATTTGACCTTGCGATGAACTACAAACACAAGGCCGAGGCTCAGGCTCTGGCTTCGAGCGCTGTTAATTTCGCGGTTGTTATTTTTGATCTTCAGAAGCAGGTCGAAAGTCTGCTCAAGCAGTTCAGTATGTCCAATCAGATAGAAATCTGGGATATAATTCCTATGGATACCGCTATTCTGCGCAGTTTTACCGATGCCGGACCTTTTGTTGATATTGAAGATGTGGTCTCAAAGACCGATGTCGAAAATCCTAGAGGTGCTGCAACGAACGACGAGGAAGGAGAGCACACCTACGCAGAAACAGGCGATCCGATATTCCAGTTTCCCGGAGATTTCAAGGTCGAATTTAAAGGCGAAGACACGAAAATCAATCTGAACCAGCTTGCCTACGGCACTAAAGGAGCGATTGTCAAAATGCTCGAAGCCCTGATTGAACCTGAATTTTACGACTTTATCTTTCTCGAAAACACATCGAGAAAAGAGTATGTGGACCGCGAAGAGCTCATTCAGAACATTGTAGACTGGGTCGATATGGGTGACGATAAATATACCGACGGTGCCAAGTATATGACCGGCGGTGACGAGCAGTCGAACTACGACGATTTTGATCCCGGGTATAAAGTTAAAAACGCTAAATTCGACACGGTTCAGGAACTTATGATGGTTTACGGCGTCAACGATCTGGTTTTCAAGATTCTTGAACCTTACATCACGATATATTCGACCGGCAAAGTCAATGTGAATAAAGCCGGACACGAAATGATCGAAGGGCTGATCAGAGCTTATGCGGTCGACAAGGCTCTGACCGTTTTCTACAACGAAGACGCGATGCGAGAGCTTTTGGGAAAGATCCTTGCAAAACGGGCGCAGTACGGTTTTTCGAAACTTGACGATTTCATTCAGGCTTGTGCTGACGAAGGTGTAAATTTGGATAAAAAAATTTCCGAGATTGCCGACACAGCCGGAAGTGTTTACCGCATCAAGGCTGTCGGAATAAAGGAAGGGGTCGAAAGCTGGGTCGAAATGATCGTCGACCGTGAAGGAAATATTTACTATTACAGAGAAGGATAATCACAAGTGAGGTAAAAAATGAAATTTGCTTCATGCAGGGCGGCAAACGGTGGATTTTTGATAGACACTTTTTCGAAGGAATACAACAAAACGACCTTTGAAAAGAGCGAATTCGCCGGAAGTGAAAAAGCTGCCGAGCTTTTTAAGAGTTTCGATTATATAGATTTTGTCTGCTCCGGCAGGGAAATGCTCTACTATGCAAGAAACTATCCGCCGGTAAAGCACTCCTACCTGAGAAAAATAGTTGCACAGGATATCGAATCTGAAACTCCGTTCAAGGAAGATGATCTTATGATCGAAGTCAGGAATTTCCAGAAGGGAAGCGGAGACATGAACGTTTTTGCTGCCGGAAAGGATGTGATCCGCAAGGCTCTGCTCGATTTTGACGATGCGGCACGTGAAAAGGTCCGCAGTATCGTTCCTGAAGAAATCCTCTTTTTCAAATCGGATATTCCGCTTAAAAAGGCGATATTTGTAAACGATGACTATTCGCTTATGGTTTTTGCCGACGGGCAGATAGTTCGAAACGGCGGTCTTAACGAGCTCAGAAGCGATATGCTCGCAATTTTCGGCGGTGAAGATCCTCAGGCTGAACTTGATTCCTGGCTTAGTGTTGCCGGTGATCTCAGCGAACCTGACGGACTCAGCGACATCGAAGTCAGAATACGCAAAACGGTAATTTCGTTCTTTGAAAAATTATTTGATTTCTTCTCTCCTTTTGCGGGAGATCCCGGTGAGACGGCGGTTTTTATCGGCGGTGTTCTTCCGGAAGGGGCTGAAAATATAGTCAGAGAAATGGATTCGTCGGTTTTTTCAGATTCTCCGTTCACAGTCTATGACTTTGCAAGGCAGCTTGAAATGATTTCCGAATCGGTAGACAACGACAGTACCGTGAATTTCGCAACGGGCGATTTTGCATACAAAGGCGGTTTTGCATTCCTTAAAAAGCGGGCGATCATCGCGCTTGTCCTTTACGTTGCAGCTATTCTCCTGCTTGTTGTCGGAATGGAAATGAGGATAAAATATCTGGATGAAAGGATTGCGACAGGCGAAGAGAGGACTAAGCAGCTTATGAAAGAGGTCATCGGAAAGGAGATGCCGTCTCTTCGTCAGGCACTTTCGATAATGGACAAGTCTATAAAAGGTGAAGCGAGCATGGCCGACAAAAAAGCGGTCTATCCGTACAGCGCGCTCTACATCATGGAAATCATTTTTCCTTATTTTACTTTTGAAAACAGCACTATCGAAGTCTCCGAAATTTCAATAAAGGAAGAAGGAAAAATCAGAGTCGTAGGTACAAGCAATACACTCGAAGATATCAACAAGTTTACCGAACTTCTGGAACAGGATCCTTTGATTGACGAAATCAACAGAGGGCAGATAAATACAAGGGGCGACAAGAGTTCATTTAATATTTCGTTCAACTATGCCGCTCAGAAGAAAGAGGATCCGAAGGCAAAAAAGAGTAAGAAAAAAGGTAAGGAAAACAACGATTAGGAGAGCAGCATGAAAGAAAAACTGATAGAGGCAATAAGTAATTTCAGCGAGCGCGAACGCACGATACTCGTGGCTTTTCTAACTTTCGTTATGATATTCATTTTTGTTGCAGTATGGTTTTTTATGGGTTCCGCGATAGACGACCGCAAAGATACGATAGTTGAGCAGGAAAAGATGCTTCAGGAGATGATTTCGAAAAAAGAGATATTCAAAAAGGCGAAGGCTGAAGCGACAAAAATGCAGGACAGCATTGATTCAAGCAATGTGAATCTCAATTCAGACATTTCAGCGGTCAAAGAGAGCGTCGGTATTCCGATAAGTTCGATAAAAGAGATAAAACCGCGAAAAAAAGGGGATATCAACATAGAAAGAATAGAGCTGAACCTGCGTGAAGTTCCGCTTGACCAGACGCTGACTTTCCTTTACGGGCTTGAAAACAAAGGCAGGTATGTTTTTGTTGATTCGATAACGATAAAAAAACGTTTCAACAAGCAGAATTACGATGTTTCTTTAGTCGTTGCGGCTATGAAGAAGGAGAACGGAAATGTCGAGTAAATTTCAAGAAATACTTAATAAAATCAAGAATTTGCCAATACCAGGCAAAGTTCAGGCGCTGATCAAGGGCGTTTTGTTCGTGAATGCCGCGTTCTTTATAGGTCTCTGGCTCGGAATAAAGATATTTTTCCCTGATGATTTTGTCCTTTCCAAAATCAACGATCAGCTTTTCGTTAAAGATATGGCGCTTATGAGCGAAGATGTTGATATCTCGCTTTTCGGAAACATTTCGTTCGAGGACGGCTCTTTGATGCAGAAAGGGAATAAAGTCCTGACTTTTTCGGAACTTTTGTTCTCTCTCTCTGTTTTTCCCACTCTGGGAGGTCATCCTGCCGGCAAAGTTCATGTCGAAGATATAAATTCTCAGGGAGGCTGGTTTGACGCAACATTCGAAACCAGTGAAAACCCGTGCTATTCGCTTGATGCTTCGGAACTTCCGCTTTCGATTTTTAAGCCGTTTCTTGCGGAAGTCGTGCTGACAGGGGCGGTAAGCGGAGGCGGCGAACTCTGCTCGAAAGGGGGAAAATACAGCGGAAATATAGAACTGAGCGGGGAGGATGTCGTTCTGCGCGGCAAAGTACCGACTCCTATGGGCGATTTTGATGTCGGAAAAATAATTCTTGGCGAAATCGAACTTTCAGCCGATGTCGTTGATAACAAAGCTGAAATAAAAAAGCTTTCTATAAAAGGGATCGTTGAACTTGATGCAACAGGAAAAATCAACCTGAACACGAGGAATTTTCTTTCTTCAAGGCTTGATCTTGAAATTTCGGCAAAAGTTCCGGATATGGCGAAGATTGCCGAAAATGTCGCTCTTAATCTGCTTGTAAGCCAGCTTTCACAGTACAAGGGAAGTTCTGAAAACAGTTTCGCATTTACTCTGAAAGGTTTACTGAACAAGCCCCAGATGGCAAAAGCGCAGAGAAAAGATCGTGAAATCAAAAACGATATAAGGCAGAAAAAGCCGGAAAGACCTCAAAGACCTCCGCGTCCGCAGAAATCTGAACGTCTGCCTCAGAAAGAGACTGCTCCGCAACCGGTGGCGCCGACTCCTGCAGCAGCGGAAGAAGAGACTCCCAAAAATGACGATTTAAAGAAAAAAGAGGATGAACTCAAACGGAAAGAAGAGGAATTGAAACGAAAAGAGGAGGCAGCAAAAGAGCGCGAAGAAAAAATGCGTGAAGAACGCGAACAGCGTGAAAAGGAGGAGCGTGAGCGCAAAGAACAGGAAGAGCGGAACAGAATTGAGGAAGAGGCAAGGATTCATGCTGCTCAGGAAGAAGCTATGAATGAGATCCGAAAAGTCCGTGAAGAGATGGAAGCCGTCAAGAGGGCTAATGAAAATCAGCAGAATGAAGGTGATGCCGAACCTCCCAGACCAGGGGCTGAAGACAAGAACGAAAATGAGGAAGAATAAATAATTTACGGAGGATAAAATGAAAAAAATCGTGATGTTAATGATCGTGTTTTCGATGTTTATGACTGTTTCCTGCAACAAAAAGATGATAAAAGGGACGAACATCGAGGAAACGCCCGATTCAAAGGAGATTCTGACAGTTTTCGGTTACTATCTCAAAGGTTTCAAAGATCAGAACCCCGAAATTTTTCTTGAGTATGTTTCGAAAAACTATTACGACACGAACGGTACTGACGAAGCCGATGACGATGTCGATTACGACAAACTGGTCGAAATCCTCAATTCTGATGCGTATCACAGCTTGGAAAAAGTCAGCATAACCGCCATAATCAAGGATCTTTTCTTTCTCGAAGAAAACGAAGACAAGGCGGAATTGATTTATTTCTACGAGGTGCGTTTCAAGATGAAGAGTTCCATTCCTCCGACAGAGGAAAATGCCTTTATCCAGCCTGACGGGATGACCAATCACAAGGTTTCGGAAAACAACAAGATGAAATTCATCAAAGAAGACGGCAAGTGGAAGATCCTAAGCGGTCTTTAGAGAAAAACCTTATCTCTGAATATTATTCCTAATATCAAAACAAGCGGAAAAGCTGAAAAAACAAGCGGGAAAAAACGTCCTCCGGGCAGATTTGTTTCTTTTTGCAGAAAAATCATAGAGCAGAGTGTCGTATAGCATGTCACTGCAAGAAGTATTGCATCAGCAACAGGCAATGATTTTTCCAAAAAGTTGAACATGATAAACGGAGCGAAGATTCCTGGAACTAAAGCCATTCCCAAAGGCTTGAAATCGCGTTTTACAAGAGTTTTGATCTCAGGAAAAAAGCATGTTGTAAAGGCAATTATAACAGCTGTGAAATAGATGAGAGAAAGCAGAATGTGGTTTTTGAAAACTGTATTCAGAGGAAAGTATGCTTTTGTTCGCGGTGCGACCCCGAAAAACTGCATTCCGGCCAGGAACATGCTGCCGTAAAAGCCGACGATTATGTTAAGAACTGTCCTTAAAACGCTGCGTGAAACAATGTAGCTCAAAACGGCGAAAATAATGAGAAGAGCGAGCATTTCAAAGAAGAACTGGCTGTTTTTTTCGCTGAATTTGTAGAGCGTTAAAATGTCAAGAAGCGCTTTTGAAAAATCGCCGCGCATATACTGGAGTCTGAGATTCGCGCCTGTAATCCACGCGTGGAGAAGCGGGATGTATATTACCGGGCTGAGAAGGGTTAAATAGGGGATTTTTTCGGGTTTCAAGCCTAAAATATAGCGTGCGCAGAGAGCAAAATAGAAAAATACGAAAGTGAACCACGCGCAGTGATGCGTCGCCACGAAATATGAAAAGAAAGGTTTTTTCGCAAATATCGCAGTTTCAAGATAAACTCTTGAAAATATTACTGAAAATAAAAAGATAAAAAGAACGATTTCAATGATTTTTGCGTATTTTTTATTTTTCAGAAAATCATTAAAATTCAAAAATCTCTCCTAAAGTTCGACAGTCGTTTCCTGAAGAAGAAGAGATACGTTGTTTATCTCAGGGATCTCTTTTTTGAGTTCGTTTATCAGTTCTTCCGAAGTCTTTTTCGGTTTCATTTTGATGTGGTATGCGTATTCGAGTCTTTCGCCTACTGCGATCTCTTTAAGGGTGATAAGTGCGAAGACTTTGCAGTATTTGTTGAGGATAGTAGTCATTTTCTGAATATCGAGCTCATCAGGGCTTATGTTGAAACGAAGGATTCCGTCAAAATAGGAGGCTTTGCTGACCTGCGAAAAATAGAGGACGAAAGCGGCGATGTCGAAAAGCATGATCCCGACAAAGGCCATGAAGTATGCGCCGATTCCGCATGTGATGCCGCTTGCAAGGGCTGCAAACAGAAAGATTATGTCGCGCGGATCCTTGAGGTTTGTCCTGAAACGGATGATCGAAAGTGCGCCGAGCGTGCCGATACCTATAGCAACACTGTCGCCGATAGCATGTATCACCATAGCCGTGACTATTGACGAAAGCATGAGCGCCTGAACAAAGTTGCGCGAGTAGGAGAGACCCCGGAAGGTTTTGAGGTATGTTAGTCCGATCGATACCGAAAGGATAAACGCCAGAGAAGCTGAAAAAATCACTCTGAGTGACGAAACCGAGGATGATGCTAAGTTTGCAGTTAAAAAGTCAGTCATATATTTCTCCGTAGTTGGAAACATTATACCATTTGTTATCGGGTGTCTGATTGCGCAGGACTCTAAGCATTCCGTATCTGAATTTTGAAAAAGCCGTCTTTTTTAAGTCAAATTCCTGAACGAGGTCTACCATCCAGAGCGGAAGGTTTGAAACCTGTCCTTTGAGTTCGAGGATGCACTGTGCCTGCGGACCGAAAATCGTTGTCGTGTCGTAGCTCTCCATTCTTTCGGGAGTAGGTTTTACGTTGAAACCGTGTTCTTCACAGCACTGAAGATTCGCATCGAAAGTGACTCTGGCGTATTCATCGGCTTCGCTTATCCATGCCATTCGGTCGTATTGTGTCAGGATCTGCGGCTGCGCGTTGTAGGCAAGAGCTAAAGACTGAAAAAAATCCATGTTTTTCGCATCGTTTCCCTTCAGAGAGAGTTCGTCGGATGCTTTCATCATATAGAAAATTCTCTCGATTTCAGGCGAGTTGACTTTTGCCCTGTATTTCTGCTTGTTTTCGCCGAATTTGCACTTGACTTCCCAGAAATACGGGGGAACTGGATTTTCATCGTAAGAGCGGATTCGCATATTGAAGCGGTTTTCCTTCTTCTCAAGTCTGTTATTGAGAAAGGTGTGAAAAGGGGTGTCGAAGTAGAGATTGTTTATTCTGTAGAATTTTGTCGGCGACATTTCAGAGTATTTGTCGAGATAGCAGTAGATCTTAACGAACTCCGAAATCGGTTTTATCATTTCTTTAGGAATGAGGTATTTGTACTCGAAGCGCTGCAGGACTGAAGGTATTTCAACTTGGATTGCAGCAGCCATTATTTGTTTTTCCCGCTGAGAAAGTTGCCCGTCGACTCGTCTTCGTAGATGCCGAGAAGGTATGCCAGATTTATGTATTTTTCGTAGATTTTGAGCTCCAGTTCAGCCAGTTTCAGATCTTTTTTCAGGATTTTCTCTTTCAGTTTGATTACCATCATCGGATTTAAGCCCTCTATTGACGAATATTTGGCAAAAATGTTGCTTTTTTCTCCTTCATCTTTCCTTTTGGATAGTATTTTATATTGTTTTATCTCTCGTTTCAGCATCAGAAGAGCAGTCCGGATCTCTGCTTCCCTGAAGCGTTTCTGCATATTGAAATCGGAATCGAGCTCTAAAGATTTCAGTTTCTTTTTAACCAGCGAAGACTGGTTGTTTTTAAATCCCGGAATAGAGATTGCGAAGCCTATCGAAAATCCGCGCGACGGCTTGTCGTTGCGGTGGTCTGTGTCGTATTCGAGCGCGATGTATTTCAGCCAGTCACGGTCTTTCGCCTCTTCAAGGGCAATTTCGTTCTGTGCGACTATCGAACGCAGGGTCTGGTAATCGCTTTCGGCTTTAGATGTGCCGTCTATTTCTGTCAGGGATTCCGCAAATTTCTCGATATCATCGACCGAAACAATCTTTTCTTTCTCGAAAACCGGGGTTCTATCATCGCCCATATCGCTTTTTATCAAGGCTTCAATCGATTCGACCGTCGATTCAAGCTCAATCTGGCGCATTTCAATTTCGGTTATTTTGTCGTCGATATCCATTTTGTCGATTTCGGTGGTTTCTCCTGTAATTTCACCCATTTTCGTGGTGACAGCGAGCTTGTCGTAGAGAAGTTCGCGCATCGAAGCGACAATTTTCAGCTCTTTTTTATGCTGGATATAAGTGACAATCGCGCTGTATCTTTCAAACAGGACATCCGAGCGTGCCGACGCATATTCGAGTTTATGAAGATTCTGCATGTTTTTTATAAATTCACGCGATGATTTTGTCTCGCCGAACCCTTTGAAATAGAGCCTGAGAGCGTATTTCTGCTCCATAATGTCAAAATTTCCCGTTTCGCTTCGGAATTCAAGTCCTTTTATTCCCGGCGTATCGGCTGAATTTTCAATCGAATCTGACATTGCCTTTTTTGATTTAAGGCGCGGATCGTCTTTCGCCGCTTCGATGTACTGGGCAATCGTCAAATCTTCGCAAAAAAGGATGGAAGAGGCGAAAAGTATGAAAAAAATCGAGAAAAACTTTTTCATATTCTGCCCAGATTCATGAATTTTGAATTTTCCTGCTGGCCGAGGTCGAAAAATATGAAGAAGTTTCCGCTCTCATCGACTGCGATGCCTTCGGGTTTTAGTTCGGGAAAGTCTTTAACAAGAGCACTTTTCCCGTTTTCGAAGCGGTAGAATCCACCGCACTTTTCATTGTTGCACGAAGCGGTAAAGTAGAATTTATCGGGGGATTGCATATAAATATCGGAAATCCTTCTTTCATAAGGAACATCGACAAATATCGTTTTTAACTGGTTTTCCGAAATTTTTTTCTCTGCAAAAACGGTTTCGTAGCCGCTTATTTCAAAAATAACGCCGTTTTCTCCGGAAAACGGGTTCTTGAAAGCTATGAAAAGCGAATTTCCGAGAACGAACATCCCTTCAACATCGATTGTTTTTTCAGCGATTCCTTTTTTAAGAAACCTCGCTGCTTCCGAATCAGATTTGTCAGCAAAATCTTTAAGAATTTCATAAAAATCGACCGCTTTTTCAAGATTCGCACCGCCGTTTGAGAAGGTTATTCTCGCAAGAATTCTTCTTTCGGGTTTGAGTTTTCCTTTTTTGGAGTAGCTGAGAGAAGACATTATTAGGTAAGTGTTTTCCTTTTCTTTTGCTATCGATTCCAAGTCATTGATTTTATTTAAATTTTCTATTTTTATGCTTTTTGCCGATCCGTCGCCGGAGACTTCAAAAAGGGTGGGTTGCTTCTTTTCAGTTTCGTCAGAAACGACGAGAAATTTTCCAGTTTCCGGAACAAAAACAGCACCTGAAGCCTCGATTTTTACCTTACCGTCCCACTGTATAGGCGTGACCTGCGGAGACGTTTCAGGAAACGTCTCTACATTTTGTTTTATCGTGTCTTTTGGTAGAGACGTAACCTGATACGTCTCATTTTGTGATTTATTCAGTTTTTTTTTATCCTTTTCCTTTGCGGAAAGTTTTGACTGAGTGACGGAAAACGCTCTTGCCAGATTGTCCCAGACATTGCTTCCGTATGCTATCGAGACTTTTTCACCGAGGATAAATCCGTTGTTTTCGGGGATTTTTACAACGATTTCACGACCCCAGAGAGCAATGTTCGGGTTCTTCAGAAGACGCACCGGAAGCGGAATTATTCTGCCGCCGAGTCCTGTGACGATGCCTGTTATCTGCTGCGGGGTCTGAGTGTTGGATATGGTAACTTCGTCGCCGATCTTTATCGCCGAGAAATGCGATTCAGGAATGTAGCCTTTTACAAACGACGGTTCTTTGTTGACAATCGAAAGGATGGGGCTGTATGCCGCGATTTTTTCTCCGCCTTTGAAAAAAACTTTCTCGCCGTTTCCGTTTTTGATGAAAACACTACCGACAATGCCGTCAAAAGGTGCGTAAACCGCCATGTTCGAGTTCTGTTCCTCGAGTGATTTCAGCTCGGCTCTAAGCTTCTCAGCCTCGACATTTTCGGGAGTTTCGCCGCTTTCAAGCATTTTAGTGTACATGCGGTTTATTTCGGCGAATTCCTTTCTTCGGTCAACGATTGCCGATTCAAGCGATTCGATCTGGATTTCTATAGGATTTTTGACTGAAGCCGACTTTTTGATTTTCACGCTTTTGAGCCCGTCCGAAAGCTCTTTATTGATTTTAAGCTGATTTTCGAGAGTCTGGATCTGAGCCCTGAGTTCGCTTATTACGGCGCGTTCAGCTGCTTTGTTCTGCAGGATTTTCGATTTGATTTCCTTCTCGCTCATTCCGCGTTTCGTCTCGATTTGAAGCAGCTGGCTGCGGATGTCGGCGATGCGGATGGAAAGTTCCTGACTTTCAAGTTCGGCGAGTTTCTGCCCTTTGTAAACGGAGTCTCCCTCCATGACAAAAACTTTTTTTATACTGACCGAAGTCTCTGAATTTATTATGGTTTCGTTCGATTCGGCGAAACCCTGAAAATTCGTCGTCTCCTGACCAGAATAGACTATAATTCCTACTACTGCAGCAACTAACAGAAAAACAAAAATAAGAAGAAGTCCGATGCCGCGAATCCTGGTGTTATACAACTCAAAACTCCAAAATGAAAAAGCAGTAACAGATAATTATATTGAAAAAATTTTTTTAATAAATTTTTTGTAGGGTATTAAATTTCGAATTTTTTGAAGAAATACTGTGAATTTTCAGCTTTTATGCCGACAGTTATCGTTTCAACAGCGGAATCAATATTTATTTTGACTGTTTCGTGCATGAGATAGGGAATGTCATAAAGTTTTTCACCGGCAAAAATGCGGAGAGACGCTCCTTCAAGGTCAGGCGTGAAGTGCAGTGAAACGGTTTTTACCCCTTCGTTTTCTTCAACTTCAGGCTCAATTTCAGCGGTAAAAGGTTCGACAGGATCGCGCCAGAAAACGGTCATCGGGTCGCCGAGCATGACGATCGACTTCTTTGTCCATGTCCAGCTGTCCTTGTTTACGACCGGAACATTGATGTTTACCATTTGTATCGGCGGATTGAAGGTGTCGCTCTGCGGCATGTTGAAATGTGCGTAAAGGTAGCTTTCTCCGATTACGGAGTAGGGGAATGCGAACATATTTTTCATCATTTCGTCGATGAACTGGCTGCCGCCTGCAATTCCCAAACCGGTTGTCGTGTTGCCGAGATAGACTATTGCACCGCCTTTAGGAGCGTTCATTAATTTTTCTCCGGCAGAATCTTTTGTGACAAATTGCCCTGCTTCGCATGCACAGCTGAGAAAGAAAGGAAGAGTCTCGTTTTCAAGGTTGTAAGCCATTGTTCCCGAAAAATCGCGGTCCGGGTCGTCACCCTGTTCGCAGGTGAGAAGCCATGTCGCGCCGTGTCCGCTGTGGACGATGAGGTTCATACCCTCTTCGATAGCAGCCTTTTCACTGTCGTTGTCGAGGTACTGGGCGGTATTTCCTCCGGGGAAAGGTGTCGATTTTGTGTAAAGCTTTTTTATCGAATAATTCATCGGGATCTGGCTTATGGTTTTTCCTTCGGTTTCAAAGTAATATCCCGAGTTTACTTTTATGCCCGAAAGTTCAGTCGCGATATTTGCCAGAAGAAGCGATTTCGTAGTGTGAGCCGTGTTGAAAGCGGTATAATGTTTTACGAGTTTTGAGAAATAAAGTTCAGCTTCTTCAACTGTCGAAACTGAAATTCTGCCGACTGCGACATTTGCGATAAGAACAGGGTTGTCTTCGTCTTCAGCATATATTCCGTTGCCGTTTGAATCCCAGTTGCTGAAATCGGCATAGTAGAGATCGCTGTAGAAATCGTCGGTGTAATCGGCGATTCCGAGCGGAAGTTCGAAGTGATCGTGAACCTGTCTTGAAGGAATATCTTCGATGTCGCCGCCGAGAACCAGATATCTGAGTCCTTCGACCGACATGACGTAGTCTTTTATCGCCTTCTGGGTGTCGTTTAACGGATCGCTGTCGTTACAAACGGCATTGTCACAGATGTCTTCAACGGTTACGACTTTTGTATTGATGCCTGTTACGGTGTGGAAAACGGCAAATTTTTGGAAAACTTCTTCAAAATCCTCAGTTGTTACGATCAGAGCTTCAGTTTTTGTCTCAAAATCGGAACTCGGTTCGACAGTTGTGGTCGTTTCTTTTACCGGTTCTTCATTATTTTCGTCAGGATTTTCCGGATTTTCATTCGGATCTTCATTCGGATCTGTCGGAGTGTCTCCGCCGTCCGGATTTTCATCAGTCGGTTCGGTTACGGTTCCTTCACTATCGGGATTTTCCGAAGAGGATTCGTCAGATGAAGTGTCGGTCGGATCTTCCGTTTCGTTGCCGTTTTTAATGATTCTGGTAGAATTTTCACCGCATGAAACCATAAAAACAAAACATAAAAGAGAACATAAAATCAAAAGGGATTTTTTTAACATTGTAATTCCTCCAAAACAAAAAACGGCGGGTATTATAGTCGTTTTTTTTGCCGCCGCAACTCTTTTTCGATATCTAGTTATCTCGATATGCCGTTATTTCGACGGCGGTGAATCGGGCAAAAAAGGGTTAGAACTCGAAAACGAGGCCGAATTCAAAGTTGTTTTTCATCTTGTTGGAGAGGTCGAAACTTTTATCTCTCCAGAAATCGTTGATTTTTTCGAATTTGTATCCGACGAAAAGGCAGGTGTTGACAACGCCGTTTTCCTTCATTTTTTTTGATGAAGAAGGATCCATCCAGTTGAGCGAGAGCATTAAGCCGATTGTTCCGTGAAGTCCGAAAGTTCCTCCGTTTTCGGTCGTGCTTCCGCCGTCGCGGACCCACCATGGATAATAATCGATGCCGCCTGCGATGTAGGGATAAAGCGGAAAATCGTAGACGGGCCGCAGTTTGAGTTCCGCTTTGAGCGGGATGAAGTGCATTGTAGTTCTGTCGGTGCTCCTGGTGCCGTCGGAGCGCATTGCACGTCCTTTGAACCTCGTATATCCGATACCGCCGATGAATGTTATCCTGATGTATTCAGTCGGTATAGCCAGGCCGAACGTGAACGAGGGAAGCCAGCGGAGCTGCGGACCTGCGACATCTTTGAAGGGAGTTCCGTTTATTTCAGAATCGATCTGCGGATAGTAGATAAGGTTCGTAAAACTTGCTTCGCCGTGGATTGCGTTTCCTCTTGTCTTTGCTGAAAGATCCTGGAACGGAACGGTTAAAAGCAGGACGAAAAAGAGTGTCAAAAGCGCTTTTCTGCCAGATTTGAAAGTGAAAAACGCAACTAAAACCAACCATGAAATCATGAGTATCCTTCCTAAAGTTGTTGTAAAAAACCAAGCTGTGACGACAAGCGGCATGAGAAAAGTTCTCGAAACTGCACGAAGTATCGGAGAATCTTTAATTATTTCAGCTGGATAGCTGCCGTATTTGTAGTAAGCCGCAATAAATTTTTTGCCGAAACCGAAGTTCGCAAGGACGGAATCGCGGAATTCGCGGAGAAGTTCAACGCTCGGATGAAAATAGCTTCCGAAACCTGCCGTTGCGACGAAGCAGAAGCCTCCGTCGTCCTTTCCTCCCTGCGATTTGTAGTTGCTCCAAAAACCGTAAGTCGTGACAGCCGAAGCTTCGACCGAGATTGTTGCCGTTTCATCGCTGTTTCCCGCCAGATCTTCCGCTACGACTTCAACCGTGTAGGCTCTGCTGCTGTTTCCGTCATCGTTGTTGATAAATTCGTAGCCATCCTTTCCTTTGACGGTAAATTCCCAAATTTGATTGTATTTGTCTGAATCAACTATGGAATCGTATTCCAGTGTCGTCTGTGTCTCGGCATCGTCGCTTTTGAAAATGCCGGTGACTTTCGCATGGTATACGCCGATTTTTTCTTTCGATTTTCCGTCTTCGTTGCTCGGAGGAGTGACTCTGATAAGCATCTGCTGGTTGCCGCCTTCGATTTCTATTGCTGAAGGTGCTTTCGGCGGTTTGTTATCAAAAGTGACTTTTATCGTTTTTTCAGCGTATTCCGGAATTGTGGAACCGGAGTTGTCGTCGTCGTTATCGTCATCATCATCTTCTTCGTCATCATCGTTATTGTTGTTTGACGAAGTGTCGAGTTCAACTCTCACCCTTATGTCGTAAGTACCGTCGGCGACAGATTTGTCATCCGAATCTTCAAGCGAACGGATGTTTTTTATCGCATTGTAAAGCTCTTCTCCGGCAAGCGAAAGCGAATTGTCGATGCTTAAGAATCCGCTGTCTGTCGAGGTTGTGTCGAAAGTTTTGGTTTCGCCGTCTATTTCAGCCTGAAGGTAAGCCTTTTCCACAAGATCAGGTTTCGGCAGGTCGTAGTAGAATTTGAGCGACCCTTTGAAATTCATGTTTGAGTGTCCGGGTTCTGTTTCGACATTCGTTATGTAGCTCTCGGCAAAAAGCACCGAGCCGCACAGAATTAACAGAAAAAACGTAAATTTTTTAATCATTTTTATCCTCAAATATTGTTTCGGCAATTCTTATCGCGTTGTATGCCGCGCCTTTTCTGACATTGTCTGCTACGACCCATGCGGAAAGATAGTTTTTGTGCTCGCGCCCCTTTCTCAGCCTGCCGATGAAAACTTCGTTCCTGCCCGAAGAATCGATGAGGGTCGGGTAGAGCAGCTGTTCGATGTCGTCCATGAGGACCATCTCTTCATTTTCTTTGATTTTGCGGTGGATTTCGTTGATGCTGCACTCTTTTTCAAGCTCGAACCAGACTGTTTCGGCGTGAGAATAGAAGGTGGGAACGCGGACAGTCGTGACGTCGATGTCAAGATCGGGTTTAGAAAGTATTTTTCTGGATTCGTTTATCATTTTTACCTCTTCCTCACAGTAGCCGTCTTCGTAGAAAGGGCCTATCTGCGGAATGAGGTTGAAAGCGATCCTCTGCAGGAAAACTTCGGGTTTTACTTCGTGGAAAGAGAAAAGTGCAGAAATCTGCGAGCGGAGCTCTTCAATACCTTTTTTGCCCGCGCCGCTTACACTCTGATATGTGCTGACGACCATTTTTCTGATTCCGAAAAGCTCTTCAACGATTTTGATGAAAGGGACAAGCTGGATCGTCGAGCAGTTCGGATTGGCGATTATTTTCGATTTTGTGGTCTTGAGGATTCCGCCGTTGACTTCGGGAACGACAAGCGGAACATCGTCATCCATCCTGAAAGCGGAACTGTTGTCAACGACTATCGCACCGGCATTGACGAAATGTTTCGCGTAATCGAGTGCAACTCCGGCACCTGCGCTGAAAAGTGCCAGATCAACCGGATGCTTTTCTATCTCTTTTTCATTGAGAGGGATTACGTCGATTTCCCTGTTTTTGTAAGTCACCGTGAGACCGAGCGAATTGTCGCTCGCAAAAGGATAAAGTTTATCAATCGGAAAATTTCTTTCTTCAAGAATCGTAATAAATTCAAGGCCGACAAGTCCTGTCGCGCCGACTATCGCAACATTCAAAGGTTTCATTTTTCCTCCAAAACAAAAAAACCGATAATACAAGCAATTAGCGTTCCATTGAAATAATTCAACGGAATCAAACAGTTGTCTTTATATCAAAAATGACAAAAAGACAAATTGCCACATTGACAGTCCCGTATAATGGTGTCTCAAAATATCAGCGTCTAAAAATTGAGAAGAGCAGCAGAGAGGTGTGAAACGAATTTCAGGTGCAGGATGGTTTACTTTGAACGGCGGAAGGTTCTGCGTTCCATTTCTCTGAGGAACTTTTCCGAATAGTGCTTTCTGTCGATGACTTTTTTCTTGGTGAAGACCTTTTTGTCAGTCAGGGTCAGCGTCGGATCGCCCTGAATCATCATGCCGAGCCACCATGCATCGACATAAGACTTGTCAAAGCCGTAGCTTTTATAGTTCGCCCACAGATCGTTCGCCCAGATCCGGTATGCAGCTCCCCAGGATTCGCCGTTGACGAGAGCCTCGTACATCGCCTCGGGATTGAACATTCCGCCGACCTTCGTGCTGCCGACGGTCGCCAGACCGTTTTTCCCTTTGAGATAGGTGTCGGCAAGGTTTCCGTCCTCTTCGGTATATTTTGATGCGGAGCAGTTGAACAGGTTGTAGAAACTGCCGTTGAAATCAGCCTCCCTGATTGCTTCGATAGTGAGGATGTTCGCCGGATTCGGTGAATAGTTGTCGTTGAAGTAGAGCTCATGCGGATCGCTGTGGATCCACTGGTAGACAAATTCGGCTCCACCTTTGTCGAAATAGTCGAGGTAGGTTGTTTTCGTCGTGTTTTCACGGCTTTCCAGACGGTCGTAGTTGTCGCCGTAGATCGACTCCATGCCCCAGGTGCTGCCGTTGAAGCCGAAGGCGTTCTCTATGATTTCTCCGTTCTCCTCATAAGAATTCCAGTCGTCGTCGATGAACGAGAAAAAGTTCCTCGGCTCGAAGAATGAGCCGTTTTCGTGGTATTCGTGCGTTCTCAGGAGATATTCGCTGATCTCTTCGGCACTTCCTGTAATCCTCGATGTAAAGATTTCAAGCGAAAGATCGGCCGGGTAATCGTCGAAAATCCCGTTTGAATCGGCATCCTTCCACTCTCCGTCAAGGTCCATAAGGTAGTATTCGCACGGGAACGATTCATAAGTCATGGTGCCTGTTCCGTCGTAATCACTCTCCTGCTCGTAATAAGCCGACGGCATTCTGCCGATGAGGAGCGCACCTTTGAGTGCATAATCGGTATAGCTTTGCTTCAGCATTTCCTTTAAAAATCCTGCGCCGCCAGCATGCCACCAGCGCACAAACGGCTTGTAGCCCGCTTTTTCGAGATCAAGGGTGTAGACTGAAAGCGCTTCTTCAAGACCGTTCTTCATGCTTGGATCGGCGACAATGAGGAAATCATGCTCGGGAACCTCAGAAACCTCAGTGTTCGTATCAAAAACCCAGATATCACTTCTGACGCTGTTGCCTTCGTCGTCAACGGCCTCGACCTGCCAGTAGTAGGTTGTATCGGCGGAAAGCGCGGATGCCGGTTTCCACGAAGTTGCCGCAAGCCCTTCGGCGACCTTCTCGTCAGGAGTGCTTTTCGTCCCGAAGAAAACAGTGTAGGTAACCTCTCCGCCGTCAGGATCAGTGCTTGCATCCCACGAAAGAGTCAGGTCTGCAGGCTGGTTTTCCGCACCGTTTTCCGGCTTCGGATTCAAAACAGCTGTCGGAAGCAGATCCAGTTCTTCGGGTTTGCACGCCCTGCTTTTCATAGAACTGCCATTTATATCGTAGCAGGTGCAGAGGTTGATCATCCTGCCGCCCATGAAGTCCTCGACGCTCTTTTCGTCAAACGAAAGGTAAACATTCATCATAAATCCGAAGTTTTCGTCAAGCAGCCAGCCCTCTTCGTTCATAAAGAGCTTCAGCAGATTCTTCCCGCTGTCGGAGGCAACCGCTTTCGGGCATGAGCGGAATAGAGTTTCTGAAACATAAACCTGCTCGAAAAGGTAGACATAAAAATATTTCGAGCCGATTTCATCCACATTGTTCTGAAACATCCAGTCGAATGAGGAGTAGGGTGCCATTATCGAAGCGGAGTAGTAGGTGTTGCCTGTATATTCGCTGTTTGCAGTGACATAGAGATAGCCCTGATAATCGGCGGCAAAGGCGCTGCGTTTGTCTTTAAAGGGGTAGTTCCGACCTTTTTCGTCAATCATCGAGCCTGATATAAAATAGGGATATTCGTCATCGGCAAGATCGTAACTGTCAGGAATGCTCTGAAGCAGCGGCGCTGCGATTTTCAACGCAAAGCCCTTGTCGGGTTCAAGAAACGAGTCATCGAGACCTGAAACGATCTCATCGAACAGCGAAGCGTCCTGCTTTGTATCGCCGTCGTTGTCGCTGACTTCACCGTCGTCAAAATCATCCGTCTTATCGACGTCGGTATCTCCGTCGTTGTCCGCATCATCCGATATATCGCTGTCGGTTGAAGTGTCCGAGTCTCCCGAATCCTTGTTTTTGCCCGATCCGCCGCAGGCGCATACAAATAAAAGCGCCAGAGCAAGGATAACTGACATAATTCTTTTTTTCATTTTGTAACTCCATTTATTCCCTTTAAAAAACTTCGAGTAGTGTATAGGCGCAGGAAGCAATGTCAAGCGGAAAATTGGAAATATTGCGGGAAAAAGCTGCTTCGGAAATGTTGTATCGGTCAGAAAAATTTAAGTGGACAATTTTCTTCTATTGGTGTAAAAAGCCGCGTTTTGATTTGTTTGTAACGTTTTTTACAGGAGAGAAAAATGAGCGAAAAAATCAGAGTTCTTATTGCAAAACCGGGTCTTGACGGTCACGACAGAGGTGCAAAATTCGTTGCGAGAGCACTTCGTGATGCCGGAATGGAAGTCATCTACACAGGTTTGAGACAGACTCCCGAAGCAATCGCAAACGCTGCGATCCAGGAAGACGTTGACGCTGTCGGTCTTTCGATTCTTAGCGGCGCGCACAATACGCTTCTTCCGAAAGTTGCTGAACTTTTGAAAGAAAAGAACGCTCCGGACATCCTTGTTTTCGGCGGCGGAGTTATCCCTGAAAGCGATATTCCTTTCCTCAAAGAAAACGGCATAAAAGCAGTTTTCACCCCCGGAACGACTTCCGAGCAGATAGTTTCTTTCCTTACCGACAATATCAAAAAGTAATTATTCCGCATATTTGTAGAGACGTCATACTATGGCGTCTCTGTTTCTGAAATATTCGACGGGATGAGCGAAGAACAATAATTCTTGTATTTTATCTGAAAAAACCTAAAATACCGCGTTTTTTGTTTAAAAACCTGGTTGTTTTTATAGAAGGATGATGTTCGGCAAACAAACAAACAAACAAACAA
>JAGCNV010000002.1 GCA_017645765.1 bacterium
ACAGTCCCTATTACTACGTCTACTAAATTTTTATATATTATTTTCTCAATAAAGCGGAGGTGCATAACCTTGAAATTTACCTGCTCAAAAACGGAACTTGTGCAGGCCGTGCAGATTGCCGGAAGATCCGTGGCAAGCAAGCCACAGACTCCGATAATGTCCGGTATTTATATGCATGCCCATGACGGCCTGCTGGAAATACAGGCCACTGATTATGAGATAGGCGTTCTTCTCAACATTTCGGCGGAAGTGGAAAAACCGGGAGAAGCCGTTGTTTCGGGACGTTTCCTTCAGGAAGTCGTCCGCACGCTGCCGGATGAAGAAGTGTCCATCCAATACGATTCCTCCACGAATATCTGCCAGATTTCTTCCGGACGTTCCAATTTCACGCTGCTCAGCATGAAGTCCTCGGATTATCCTCAAATTCATCAAATAAAGGAAGGAAAGACCTTCAAGGCTTCCAGCGCCGTGCTGCGGGATTTGATCCGCCGC
Source organism: bacterium (assembly GCA_017645765.1). Lineage (GTDB taxonomy): Bacteria > UBP6 > UBA1177 > UBA1177 > UBA1177 > UBA1177. The sequence goes on from JAGCNV010000002.1 coordinate 493, forward strand.
ACGATTTTTGCCTGCGCCACCAACGAGACCCGTCCCGTCTTTACGGGCGCCCTGTTGGAGGTGGAGGGAAAAGAAGTGCGCATGGTGGCCACCGATATTCATCGACTTGCCCTGAACCAAGGAATCATAGACGAAGAGCAGAAAAACAAGGAATACTGCATTGTGCCGAAGAGGGCTTTGGAAGAGTTCCAGCATATAACGAACAGCGAGATTCCGGAAGAAGTGACGGTGCGCTTCACTCGCAGCGAAATGAGTTTTGAGACGGAAAAGGTTTACCTGACCTCCCGTCTGATAGACGGACAGTTCCCCGACTACCATCGGGTGATTCCGTCGGAATTCGGTACTCGCGTGACCTTGAATAATGCCGATTTTCTTGCCGCCGTATCCCGCGCCGGGCTGATTGCCCGCGCTTCGGATTACAATATTGTCAAGCTGATCTTCAATATGGGAGAGGTACATATATCCTCCGACAATCCGACTGTCGGCAAGGCGGAGGAAACGGTGCCTGCCGTGATTGACGGCGAGGACGTGAAAATTGCTTTCAACGCTTCCTATCTGTTAGACGTGCTGAAAATCATCAACGGCGAGAATATCGTGATTTCGATGAACGATTCTCTGAAGCCTGCCGCCGTTCGCGATCCGGAAAAGGAAGATTTCGTATATATTCTCACGCCGGTTCGCACGAGGACTTGAAAAGGTTTGTAATGGAAAAGATTGAAATAAGCACGGAAACTATACAGCTGGACCAGCTTTTGAAGCTGGCCGGAGCCGTGCCCACCGGAGGGGCCGTCAAGCCTCTGTTGGAGGAGAAAAGGATTTTGGTCAACGGAGTACCCGAAACGGCCAGAAGGAAAAAATTGGTTCCGGGCGACGTGGTGTCTCTCCAGATGGAGGAAGGAGAAAAGCATTATAAAGTGGTTTTATACTAGAACCTGTTAAAATCATCTGATTTTTACAGGTTCTGCATTTAGACGTCAGACGAGCGCAAGCTCGGCTGTAGCGCACGAAGTGCGCGTCTATCGAATTGGATTTTTCAATTCGATAGTAGTATTAGGGGAGTAAAACATGAGGATTCGTCGCGTTGTTATGAAAAATTACAGAAATTACGCGGACGAAACTGTGGAATTTTCGCCGGGAACCAATATTTTTTTGGGGCGGAACGCCCAAGGAAAAACGAACATATTGGAAGCGGTATATTACGCTGCTTTGGGCAGATCCCACCGCACCTCTTATGATGAAGAGCTTATCCGCTGGAATGAAAACGAAGCGAAGCTCTCCGTAAATTTTATAAAGAGGGACGCGGAAAATTTGCTGGAATTCAGATTCTTCCGGGAAAAAAGACGACAAATGAACCGAAACGGAGCTCCTGTCCGCATGAAAGATTTGATAGGAGCCGTCAACGTTGTCTTTTTTTCTCCGGAAGATCTTTTTTTGATCAAAGGAACGCCGGCGGGAAGGCAACGTTTTTTGGACATGGAAATTTCCCAAGCGGACGTTTCCTATTTTAAAGATTTGGCGATTTACACAAAGCTTCTCAGTCATAGAAATTCCCTGCTGAAAAGAATCAGAGACGGTCTCGCTTCGGAAGAAGAGATTTCTCTTTGGGACGAGCAGATGGTTCCAAAAGCGATTTCCGTCATAAAAAAAAGAACGGAAGCCGTAAAGAAAATGAGCTTTTTGGCTTCCGAAAAGCAAAAAGAAATTTCGGGAGGAAAAGAAGAGCTTTTTCTCCGATATGAAATCCATGAAGGAGAACGAGAATCGCACGACGAAAGCATGACAAGCGACCTCCGTTCATGGTATAATGAGAAGCTAAAAGAATCAAAAAATATGGATATAGCAAGAGGTTTTACCCGATTCGGCCCCCACAGGGACGACCTGGCTTTTTTCGTAAATGGAGTGGATCTTCGGGCTTACGGTTCCCAAGGTCAGCAGAGGACCGGCGTCCTGGCGCTGAAATTGGCGGAGCTTTCCTTTTTCCGCGAGGAAACGGGAGAATATCCGGTGCTGCTTTTGGACGACGTGATGAGCGAGCTGGACCGGGAAAGAAAGGAACAGCTTCTCTTTTTTATCAAGGGAGAAAATCTGCAGGCTTTGGTTACGGCGGCAGACGAAGCATATTTTTCGTCCGGCGATTTCGGCGCTGTATTTCAGGTGGAAAAGGGGACGGTGACCGCCAAATGAGAAGGAAAACTTCTTCGGACAAGGAAGCGGAACATGCCGAAAAGACGGAGAAGTTTGCGGACGTGATTCCCCGTCTCTTTTCCGTTATGAAAGAGGACAAGGAAAAGACTTACCATTATCATCTCATGGCCTGTCATTGGGAAGATATCGTGGGGGAGGCCGTTGCGGCTCATGTAAGACCGGTTCGCATGGATTTCAAAAAACTCTTTCTTTCAGTGGACGCGCCAGTCTGGTCCAACGAGCTCCGTTATATGGAGCGGCAAATTGTAGACAAGATCAACGCTTTTGTCTGCGCCGAGCTGGTCTCT
>JAGCNV010000109.1 GCA_017645765.1 bacterium
GATTGAGACCCCTAAGAAATAACACTGCTCTCAAACCTGATTTCAAGTTTTCCCGTCTGTTGGTCTGATTGAGACCCCTAAGAAATAACACTGCTCTCAAACGTTGCGCTTCCTGCCGCCGCCGCCATCTGTGATTGAGACCCCTAAGAAATAACACTGCTCTCAAACGGGCGTGGAAAGACCGGAACCGACAACGGTGATTGAGACCCCTAAGAAATAACACTGCTCTCAAACTATACGGCCTTAGCGAAAGCGCTGAAAGTGATTGAGACCCCTAAGAAATAACACTGCTCTCAAACAGAATTATCGAGGAAACCCTCAATCAGATCGATTGAGACCCCTAAGAAATAACACTGCTCTCAAACGTCGAAGCTCGAGTTTCTGCAGAGATTTGAGATTGAGACCCCTAAGAAATAACACTGCTCTCAAACTATCGTGCGATTGGGGATAAGTTTTGCGAAGATTGAGACCCCTAAGAAATAACACTGCTCTCAAACCCTTCGGCGATAAAGACCTCACGAAAAAACGATTGAGACCCCTAAGAAATAACACTGCTCTCAAACCTCAAATTCTGATCAAAATCAGAAAAAACGGCCTGCAACCGCTGAGGTAAGAGAGCAAAAGTCTCAATCATTTTAACAAATTTCACAAAGAGCAGAATCTATAATATACCGTTGCTCACTTGTCAGAAGCGGATGTTCTCCACTTTCGATCATCAGCAGATTATAGCCATGTTGAAGCACTGTTTCAATAAATAATTCTATTTCTTTGTCGTTGACATAACTTCTTAAATTTACTGTAAAAAACAGTTTTTTCCTATCAAATTCCGTAACAAGTTCGAAGTAATCGATGATTTTTTCGCATAGAGTGTCGTAATCGTTTTTAAATTCAAACCCTGACGCTTTGATTATTGAAGCCGCAGAGATTTTGCTGAAACTTATGTCGCATGAGAAGTTCGCCGAAATTTCAAACAAATATGCTTCAAGCTGGCTCAGAATTTCAGCTGTTTTTTGAAAATATTCTCCTGAAACCGCTACTTGTTCCAAGGCAGAAACTGCTTTATTTACCAACGTTTTCCGGTTTAGATCAAATGGGATAAATTGGGTCAAAAGATCGGCATTTTTGGAAAAAGTCAGGATTTTATTTTCTTCTGACAAAACACTTTTGCCGTCAAAACCTTCGATTTGACTGCTGATGTCGGTAATTACTTCAAAAAACAGCTTTTGGTTTTCAATTATGAGCGAGTTCACTTTACCGATTTCAGTGTCAAAAACATGATTTATGTCAGGACAAACAAATTTCATAGTATCACCACATGTTCATTGCTGCTGATAATGTCGCTGCTGTACTCACCGACAACATATTCCATCCTTGAAAACTGCTTTTCTGTTATTGAGAGATATTGTACAAGTCCTTTTGGCGGCTTATGTTTGTTTATCAGGTTTTTGATTGAGCTTTCAACTGTCGGAGTTGTTATCAGTTTGCAATAGACAGATTCCTGCAGCATGATAAAGCCGTTTCTTATAAGAAACTTGTGAAAATGCCTGTAGTTTTTTCTATCTTCAGGTGTCAAAGTAGGCAGGTCAAAGAATATAAAAGCTCTCATAAATCTGTAACTCATAAATTGTAACTATAGAATTTTATTTTGGAAATGTCGTTTTGTTCAATGGCATCAAAAACGCTTTTTGTGTAGATTTTTATAGCGTTCAGAAGCGTTTGTTGTGCCGAATCAATATAAACGGTTTTTTCGAGGATGTGCCAAAGTGAATGTTTTATCTCAGTTGTGAATTCCGTCATTTTTCCAAGGGAACATACGACTCTGTCTGCCGCGATTCTGAAAGGTTCCATGAGATCGCAACCCAAATTGAAGTGATTAAACATATTGTCGTGGCATATTCCAAGTTGAGTCAGGTATCCGTTTGCTGAGATTTCTCTGTTGAAAGCCGAAAGAATCAGGCTATATCCATAATTTAAAGCCGAATTTACCGGATCGTCACTGCCGCGGATAAAATCCATTCCGAAAATTGCGTTGAAATAAACTTTTGCCGCATGGCCTTCACGGTTTGAGACATCCATAGGTTCAACCTGTGTTATATATGATGCAAGCATTGAGGCTTCGCTTTCTTTGCCTCTGACAAGAAGAAATTCTGCTTGTTTTCGTATCTTTTCTTTGACTATTTCGCGCCACACTTCAGCCTTGCTTTCAGTATTCCATGCAATTTGAGTCCTTATTTTTGATGAGCTGTCATGGCTGCCGTGGTGCGGAATTAGTTCAGCAGCCGGGTTCCTTTTGGAATCGCAGAAAATGAGTTTTATTTTTCTTTCGGTTAGGGCTTCAATCAGGCAGCCTGTTATTGCAACAGCCGGATTTTCGATAACAACGGTTGCTATTTCATCAAGGAATATCCGCTTTGTTTCGTCACTTCGGATGACGAGATAACCCATTTTGGAATCAAGTTTTGCCTGACTTGAAATTATTACGGTTCGCCAGCTCATAACAGGTCAAGAAGGTTTTCTGATTTCTTTTCCCAAAGCCCTGAAGCGGAAGAATCGATTATACGGACATCGGAATAGTTCTTTTTCCAATTTGATATATTTGAACTTATCATTGTTCCGGCGGTTCTTCCGAGTCCTCCTATTGATGTCAGGTCACAACCTCGATCCATTCTGCAAAATACCTGATGAATGTTGAGAAGAGTTTTGACCTGTTCCTTGACATCGAGTGAGATAAATTTTTCTCTTCCTTTCTCTAAAGTTTCAGTCGGAGCATTTAAGCGTTTTGAATAGATGGAATTTTTAAGTTTTTTGATGTACAGGTCGTAAAGTTCGATATTTTTTTCTACGGAAATTTTGTCGTATTCTTCGCTGTAAATATAGTTGGAATTTTTTGCACATTTTTCGTCAAACATTTCAAGTTTTTTAAGGTAGAAATGCCAAAACTTGTCAGTAGAGAATTGCACTATTGGCTGAGCTATTAATTTGCTGCCTCCACTGGCACTTCCTGTGATGCAGATTTTAAAGCCGTCAAGTGACAAAACGGTATTTATTTTCCAAGGTCTCATGCCGAGCGGGAATGAAATTTCATCCACTTCTTTGCCGAGTATTTGTTTAAGCCTCGAAAGAGAGTATTGATGCGCGAAATCTTTATCTGCAAGGAAATGTTTTCCGTGAAGAAGCTCGACCGACATAATCATAATATCCTGCTTTTTTCCGATTTTATACTTTACTGGAATAAAGAACATGCTTCCGGCTTTGTTGTAACCACCGTATTTTTCTGTCGGAAGATCTTTCTTTCTCGGAATAAGTCCTTCAGCCGCAGGAACAGGCATTTGATCAAATAATCCGCCTTTTTTGAAAAATGCGAATTTTGTAAAGTGAGCATTGTTCTTTACAGCCGTTTCTTTGACTTTAGCGAGCATTTTTAATCCGTCCCAGACAACCTTTCCGTCGCATATAAGAGGGTGAGTGAAGATAGTTTCTATTTTGATTGAGTAATCTGAGTTTATGTTAAAGAATTTTTTCGTAAATTTCATGTTGTAAACATTACCAGTTACGATATTCAGATAAGCATCGACGGCATGATGAAGATCATTGAAAAGCCTTGATTTCCAAATTTTGAATTTATTGCGGAATTCTGAAGCAAGGCTCGCTTTGCAACAAACGATTTCAGTTCCAGTAAACTTTTTCTCAAGAAGTGTCTTGATTGCTTTTACTGCTTGGGATGTTTCTACGAGCTGCCTGTTTATGAAGCCGAGCTTTTCATCTTCAGTAAATGGAGTCGATCTTGTCAGGCGTTTGAATTTTTCTTCGCTTATAAGTTCTTTTTCTTTAAGAATTTCCCAAAATCCTAACATTTTATTTCTTATGTCTGAAGGTATAGGATATTCGTTTTTCTTTACATTCTTGTTGATTGGTCCATAGACAAGGACTTTATTGTCTAAACTATCGTCTTTTACATAACTTTGCGGGTAAATATGATCTATGTCATAATTTACACCAAGAGCATCGATATCATCTATTGCATTCCATGTGTACATACATCTTCCAAGTTGCATGAAATAAAGGAATAGTTTTTCGCTTTGAAGTTCGTTATCGCTCTTTTTTTCAAGCTGTTGTCGCAGAATTTGAACATCCTCGTCGCTGCATTTTTTGTAAAGCTCAAGTATTTGTTCCCGCCTGCTGTTTGTCCGATTTCCTTTTTTATCTTTTTTGCCGCCGCGGGTCGTTTCAATGAATATTTTTGCCGGTTTCCCGAATGCTTTAGTGATATCTCTGATGATATCCAAAGCTCGGTAAATTGGCCTTTTTACGGCATTTGAGATATACATTTCATCGAGCTTCTCTTCCAATGTAGGTTCTTTTTCGGAATAATATTCGTTGCTTAATTTTTCTATTTCTTCTTTAAAAGTGAATTTGTCACTTTCAATAATTTCCATCAAGTTGTAGTTTGTGTTCCAAAGTGCGCCGAGTATCGTGCATTGTTCGCCGGTTTCCTTATTTATTCCTTGTAATTCATCGAGAAATTCGCGGGAAAGTCTGCCGAAATCTTTGATTTTTATTCCGCAGATGTATTTCCTGTCTTTTTCATTAATGTTGGGAAATTCTTTCTCAAGCCATACTGAAAGACGCGATTTATCTTCCGCATAAGTCGATCTTTTTATGATTTCTTCGACTTCTTTTTCTGTCAAAGTGTTTGAATCCATTAGCTTTTTGAAAGCGTGGTGCGGCGCGAGGTCTGATTTTATTGTTATATCGATACCTTCAAGCTCTGATTCGTTTCCTTTTTCCAGAAAATTATTGGTGACAAGGAAGTTTTCAATATTTTTTCGCGTTACTTTTTTCTTGGACATAAAAAGTTCGTTGAAAATCCTTTGCTTTAATTCAACACTTATCTTTTCTCCGTTGATCTTTAAATTATTGATTTCATTGAGAACTTCAAACTTGTGGTAGATGAGCGAGTCTTTCGGGAGAACATCAGCGCCCGGAATATATGAGCATTTGTTTGTTAGTTTTTGAATAAATGCTTCCTCGCTTGCTTCGAGATTGATTATTTTTTCAAAATTCCAGGGATATATTTTTTCTTTCTCCATGTTTTTATGTCGTTCGAGCCATGCTTTATTTGATCTTTCATTGAGAGGTCCGACAAAGTAGGGTATTTTAAAAAGGAAAATGTCTTCAATCTTTTCTTTGACACTGATGCCGTCTTCGTCTTTTTCGTTGAGGAAGGGAAGATATTTTGAAGCATTGCGGAGTATTTCTTTGAGCTCGTGAAAATAAAGCTGGTGAGGGATAACACAATTATCACCGTCTTTCTGTTTCGGCATGAATTTGCGTATTTCGAGCCGTTTTTTCATATCTTCGAAGCGGATTTTGTCATCTGCGTCAGGTTCTATTTCCTTTATGATTCCAAGGATGAATTTAGAAAATTCCTCTTTGTTTTTTCTCCATTTTCCGGCATGAGGTTCATCGGTGTGATGCGAATATGCAGCATAATTGTCTTTGTCAGTTCTGCGGAAAACCTCGTTGTATTTTTCAGGAACATAAGTTCTGACAACGTGTTTGAGGAAAGCCAGATCTTTTTTGTGAGTTTTATAAGTTTCGATTTTTGCTTTAGAAATAGTCTTTTCACCTGCAAGAATGTCTATTAACCGCGCCCAGTCGTAGATGGGGCGCATTGCGGCGATAAGATCGTAATCATCGCCGATTTCAGATGCTGTTTGTTCAAATTTTTCCTCATCCATGCCGAGAGAAACCGATTTGTTTTCAAGTTCGTCATAGTCATCGTTGCCGAAAAGATCTGAAAGTTTGCATGTTCCGCCGGCAAGGAGTTTCAAAATTCCTGCCTGACTGAAAGGAAAATCTTCTGAAACATCTTTCGAAGGTTTACCTCTATAAATGAGTTCACAAAGTTCTTTGTATTTTTGAGTTGCTCCAAAGCTTTTCTTTAATGTTTCAGCCAATTTGTCTCGATTGACGGCATCTTCGCTCCATGGTGTTTTGTAGTCGTTACATTTAAAATATAGGAAAAAATCATCATAAATTTTGTTGAAATCATTACCTATGTTGTCAACATTCAAATTTGGTGTTAGGAAATGACCTCTGTGTGCCACAAGCCAAGCACATGCGAGATAAACAAGCCTGACATCGTGAGGCTCTTTGCTTTTCATCAAGTCATCAATAAGGTGGTGGATAGTCGGATAAAGTTCATGATATTCCTTGTCGGTAAAACCGTTATCGTTGAAAAGTGTGTATTTTTCGTTTTTGTCTTCCGGCCAGAGAGTGCTTTCTTCAAGACGAATGAAAAAACGCGGGTCGATCTTTCCGATTTCTTTCGCAAAAAGTTCCTGCAGCAGATCTATTCTCTGCTGACGGCGGTCAAGCCTTCTTCTTGCCGTTCTGAATGTGCGCCGGTCAGTGTTCAAAGAGGCTGCATCAAAAACAGTCGCACCCCAGACAGGTTCTCCGTGGAATTTGAGCAGATTGTAGTTTTCGTCTGTTGCCGCGTAGCCGACCGAATCAGTTCCGATGTCGAGAGAAAGAAAATAATTTTTGTTTTGAGTGTTTTTCATCTTGATTTTTCCTCATTTGTTAAATATATAGCCATCGTAATTTTGTAGACCCCTATGGAATTACACTGCGAGTTCAAATAAAAGTTTGACTCACATCGTTGGCTTAACCAACTGCACAGGGTGTGCATTCGGGACTTCTTGTAAGTCCCGTTTTTTTTATTGTCTGATATTTGTTTTTTCACTTTTGCAATCCTTCTTCGTTTGAAAACACAGATAATAAGACAGATGTTCTGCAAATAATCAACAATTTTTCCGAAATTTTTGAAAAAATTTTTATACAACTGTTTCTTTTGAAAAAACTGCGGAAAAAAGCACGAATTTCCTGAACTCAGGCACTATATGCCGGAGTAGGTGAGTAAAATAAATCCTTTTTGTGGTCGAAATTTTTAACCTCGATAAATCCTGAAAAATGAATGAGCTTCGACTCCTTCGACAAGCTCAGGAACCGAGGCTCAGGAAGCGGAAGAGGAGACGTGTCAGGTCACGTCTAAAATTTCTTCACAAACAAAACCAAGTGACTATACTCGCCGCGTTGTCTTTTACGGTTTTTTTATAAATTTATTTAAGGAGTTCACTATGACTACAAAACTGGAAAACGCTCTTAACAATTACGTCAACGACCTCAAGGCTAAAGGAACGGCTAAAGGCGATGAAATGGTCATCACGAAGATCCTTCCGCCCGAAGGCGCAAACGGTCCGCGTTACGTCGTCGAAGGCTACAAACAGACATTTATTAAAATGAATTCAAACAGTTATCTCGGTCTTTCGATGAGAGACGAAGTCATCAAGGCTGAGGAAGAGGGAACAAAGGCTTTCGGTGTCGGCCCCGGCGCAGTCCGTTTCATTTCGGGAACGCACAAGGCTCACGTTGACCTTGAAAAAAGACTTGCGAAGTTCCACGGCAGAGAATCGGCAATGATCTTCTCGAGCGCTTACGTAACTTCGATGGGCGTTCTTTTCCCGCTTATCACCAACGAAACAGTCATCATCAGCGACGAACTCAACCACAACTGCATCATCAACGCGATGAAACTTGCCCGTCCGGCACTCAAACTCATCTACAAGCACAACAATATGGAAGATCTTGAAGCAAAACTTCAGGAAGCTGTCGGCAAAGGCAAGAGATGCATCATCGTTACAGACGGCGTTTTCTCGATGAGAGGCGACTTCTGCCCGTTCGACAAATTCACCGCTATCTGCAAAAAATACGACGACAAGTTCGAAGAAGGCGTAACGACCGCTGCTGACGATTCCCACGGTGTAGGCGCTTACGGCAAGACCGGAAGAGGAACAGAAGAAGTCACAGGCGCGAAAGTCGACATCCTTATCGGCACGCTCGGCAAGGCTTACGGCGTAAACGGCGGTTATGTCGTCGCTTCGAAATCGGTTACCGAATTCCTTAGACAGTCGGCTCCGATGTACATCTACTCGAACCCGATCACGGTCGGCGAAGCTTATGCGGTTCTCAAAGTTCTCGACATCCTCGAGAGCGAAGAAGGCGTAAAACGTCTTGCTCACCTTGCATCCATCACCGCAAGATTCGAGAAAGGACTCATTGACAACGGCTTCGAGACGATCCCAGGACCGCACCCGGTAACTCCGCTCATGGTCAGAGACACCAAAAAGACCGCTGACATCGTTGAATGGCTCACGAAGAACGGCGTTCTTGCTACGGGACTCAACTATCCGGTAGTTCCGAAGGGCGACGAAGAGATCCGTTTCCAGATCAACGCAGACCACACCGAAGCTGATATCGACTACGTCATCAACGTTCTGAAATCGTTCAAATAATTCATTCCCTTTCTTGCATTTTCTTCTTTAAACATTAAAATCCTTACGTTTTTTGTTTTAATGAGGTGAAAAATGAAGAGATTTTTTATTGTATTTTCGTTTTTCTGTGCATTTTTTCTGGTTTCATGCGGAAGCGGCAGCTCAAAAAATGATGATGATACGGAGAAATCAGATTCGGAAGAGGGAGAAGTGGCGGCGGATGAAGATACGTCTGACATCGTTCCTGATTCAGATGATATTGATGATATTTCAGATACGTTACCGGATGATCCGGAACCGGATGATGCCGATGTCATAGAAGGTTCAGACAATGATTCCGAGCTGTCAGATCCTTGTGATCCGAATCCGTGTGCAGGTTTGCAAAATTCAACAGAAATATGCACTGTGATAGCTCAGAATCTTTATTCCTGCGGCTGTATCGGCGGATATTATTGGTGGGGAGCGGAGAAGGGCTGTATGAACAAACGATTGTCGCTTGGTAACATCTGCACAGGAAACAATAAATGTTACGATAATAAAAAGGAAATAAACTGTTCGTTGACTGAGACCAATTTCTATGGTCAGGATGCGCAGTATGCGGAACTCGGTTCATGCTTGCCGCAGAATTTCACCGTCAAAACCCTTTCTGGACAAAATATCGTTATGGATAACAACACTGGGCTCGAGTGGCAGCAAACGCTTGACAAAGGCACCTACACTCGGGAAGAGGCGGAAAACTACTGCGACAGTCTGAATGCCTCGAATTACGCCGGATATAGCAGCGGCTGGCGTCTTCCAGCTCCGCATGAATTTCTCACGATCGTCGATAACAGCAAGTATGATCCGGCAGTTGATACGACAATCTTTCCGGATATCCCTGCAGAGAATCCTGCCTATTTCTGGGCTTCAAAGACTTATTATGAGTTCAGTGACGCCAGATGGAGCTTTGATGCTCATTACGGTCAGATCGAGCTGAAATCCCAAAACGAGAGTTACTATGTAATGTGTGTGCATGGTGAAGAACTTCCGTCAGGGTTGTTTTCCGTTTCCGATGAGACTGAAGAAGAATCTGTCGTAACCGATTCGACAACCGGACTTGTATGGCAGAAAAACATTATAGCGGAGCCGTATAGATGGCAGGATGCGTTGTCTTATTGCGAGAATTTGGTTTATGCCGGTTTGAGTGACTGGAGACTGCCTAACAAGAACGAACTTTACTCTCTTGTAAACTTCGATATATCAATTCCTCCGTATTCCGACTTTCCGGCATCATCAGACGTGGCTTATCATTTTTTCTGGTCTTCATCAACCTCGGTGGATAAATACAATCAGGCTTTGGTCGTTTATTTCAATTATGGTTCCGGCTTCGACGGACAAAAGAGTAATACTCAGAACTATTATGTCCGTTGTGTCAGAAACGCGGACTGAAGAGAGATATCGGGTTCCGTCCCTACATTTCCAAAAAAATTAGGTATTTTTTTTAATTCAATTATAATGCCGCGTTTGTTTCTTTACTAATTGTTTTTTTAGGAGAGTGAAATGGCAGAAAAGAAGGCGGCAAAGAAAGCCGAAAAATTCGATCCGAAGACCCTGACCTATTCCAAAAAATCAGGCTGGGACGGCATCAACGAAGCAAAAATGAAAGAGATCATGAACTTCGCTGAAGGTTACAAAAAATTCCTCACGGATGCCAAGACCGAGCGTGAAGCTGTCAACACGATTTTCGAACTTGCAAAGGCGAAAGGCTACAAAAACATCGAAAACGCAACAAAGAACGACAAGAAGATTTTCATCAACTTCGACAACGTTGCATGCGTTCTCGCTGAAATCAATCACACCGATTTCGACAAAGGCTGGCTCATGGTCGGTTCACACATCGACACGCCGAGACTCGACCTCAAAGGCTATCCGCTTTACGAGAAAGAGGATATGGCTTACTTCAAAACGCACTACTACGGCGGAATCAAAAAATATCAGTGGGTTACGAGAGCTCTCGCACTTCACGGCGTTGTAATCACCGAAGCAGGCAAAACGGTTAACGTTGTTGTCGGCGAAGACGAAAACGATCCTGTTTTCACAATTAACGATCTTCTTCCGCACCTTGCTCAGGAGCAGATGGAAAAAGGAGCAAGAAAGGTTATCGAAGGCGAGAACATGAACATTCTCATCGGCTCGATTCCTTACTCTTTCAAATATGACAAAGACAGCGTAAAACTCGCTATCCTTGATTTCCTCTACAAAAAATACGGTTTCAAAGAGGAAGATTTCGTTTCCGCCGAGCTTCAGCTCGTTCCGGCAGGAAAGGCAAGAGATGTCGGCTTCGACAGAAGTTTCGTAGGTGCTCACGGTCAGGACGACAGAATCTGTGCTTACAGTGCGCTGCAGGCTATCTTCGATGCAGGCAAAACGAAGGAAAACAAGTTCGCGATGTTCTTCGACAAAGAAGAAATCGGCTCGAAAGGAAACGCAGGCGCGAACTCCAACATTCTTGAAAGAGCTGTCAACAAACTTATAAACCTTTACGGAAAAGGCGATTACAACACCCTCATCAACTCTCTTGCAAACAGCAGATTCCTTTCATCCGACGTAAATGCAGGTATCGAACCTGAATGGGCAGGCGCTTTTGAATCGATGAACGCAGGAAAGGTCGGCTGGGGCGTTTGCCTTACGAAATTCACAGGTGCAGGCGGCAAAGGCAACTCGAATGAAGCACACGCTGAATTCGTTGCAAAATGCAGAGCTGCTTTCAACAAAGACGACGCACGCTGGCAGACTGCAGAACTCGGAAGAGTCGACCTCGGCGGCGGCGGCACGATCGCTATGTTCATCGCTGAATACGGAATGCAGGTCCTTGATGTCGGTACTCCGATCCTTTCGATGCACAGCCCGTTCGAAGTTGCTTCGAAGGCAGACCTTTACAACACCTATCTTTCCTACAAAGCATTTTACAAATATCTTTAGGCTAACGGTTTTTTCATGCAAAAAATTCTTATAATTTTCATTGCTTTTCTACAATTTTTCTCTGTTTTTGCGGCAGACGATCCTGCCAAGAAAACCGGGCAGAATACTGAGAAGTGGAAATTTGTCGGTGAAGAGGACGGGCTGAAACTCTACGAGCGTAACCACGAAGGTTCCGATATCAAAGAGGTCAAGGCGGTCGTCACTTATCAGGGAACGATTCAGGAAGCTGTCGATATTATGTTCGACAGGCTTAAACATCCGCAGATATTCAAATATATAACATTCTCGGATGTCCTCAAAAAGAATGACAAGTGCGACTGGTCTTATAACCAGATTTCGGTACCGGTGGCTTCCAACCGCGATTATTACGTCAAATCATGCAGAGTTGACAACAAAGACGGCTCGGTCTCTGTAACCTGGGTTCCTTTCGACGATCCGAAATATCCTGTGACTGACAAATTTGTCCGCGTGGCTGACAACAAGGGGTTCTACAAATTTACACAGGTAGAGCCGGACAAAATAAAAGTCGATTACTACATTTACAACGATCCGGGCGGCTCTCTTCCCGTTTTTGTCAAGAACATTGCGGCAAGACAGGCCGTTAAGGATACGTTGTGGACGCTTCACAAAGAAATTATGAAGCGCCGCGCGGCATCGAAAAAATAGTCATCGCTTATTCAATCGTTTTATTAGTTCGGAGACGATATGTCTGATTTTTCAACAAAAAAAACGCCGAAGCGTTCGATTGGAACAAATTTCAAATTTAAAGAACCCGATATGTACAAAGTCGTTATGCTGAACGACAATTACACGACGATGGAGTTTGTTGTCGAAATTCTGATCGACATTTTCGGAAAAAGTGAAGCTGAAGCGCGCAAAATCATGCTTGCAGTGCATAAACAGGGACGCGGAGTCGCAGGAATTTACGTCTACGACATCGCCGTTTCCAAAATCGCGCAGGTCGACGAAGCGGCGAAAAAGAAAGGTTTCCCGCTCAAATGTATCGTTGAAAAGGAGTAACTATGGCGGAAAAAGATAATATGTCGCTGCCGTTTTCGTTTGAAGTGGCTAAAATTTTCAGCATGGCAATCGAAGATGCAACCGACAACAAAGACGAGTTCGTGACTCCGGAACATCTTCTGTTTCAGCTGCTTTTCAACAGGAAAGTAGTCGGACTTCTCGAACATTTTGATGTCGATGTCTCGGAAATGAGGCAGAATGTCAGGGAATATCTCGAAAAATATGTTCCCAAAAGCTCTAAAAACGGGAGAGTTGTTCCGTCCGAATACCTGAACATGTGCCTTCTCGATGCGGCGAATAATGTTTTCGGCTCACAGCGGACTCGCGTCGAAGTGACCGATCTGATCGTAGCGATTTACGATCTCGGTGACAAATCGTATTCCTCAAGTCTGCTCAAGGCTAACAACATCAAGCGATACGACCTTCTGAGCGCGATTGCACACGGCGGATTTTCCGAAACTGAAAAGCCTGAAGAGACTGGAAATGTTGAATTAAATCCCGAAGAGGGAGAAAAATCGCCTTCAACGCTTGAACTTTTTACGGTAGATCTTACCGAAAAAGCCCGTTCCGGCGCGCTTGATCCGATAATTGGTCGTGAAGAGATCATAGAGCGGACGATTCAGATCCTTCTCAGACGCAAAAAGTGCAATCCTGTTCACATCGGTGATCCCGGAGTCGGCAAAACGGCGATAACTGAAGGTCTGGCTCAGAGAATTGCGAGGAATGAAGTGCCTGCGCAGCTTTCAGGCTACCGAATTCTTTCGCTCAACATTTCGCGCCTTATCAGCGAATGCCGCTTTATGGGCGATTTGGAACGGACGATGAACAAACTCGTCTCTGCTTTGAAGCAGGAAGAAAAAATCATTGTTTTTATTGATGAAATTCACAATCTTGTCGGGGCGGGGAGTGCAGGAAATTCGTCGATTGATGCGGCAAACATCCTGAAACCAGTTCTTGAAGAAGGATTGATAAAATTTATCGGTGCGACTACCGCAGCAGAATACAGAAAGTTTTTTGAGAAGGATTCGGCTCTTTCGAGAAGATTCCAGAAGGTAAACGTTCCCGAGCCTTCAAAAGAAGAAACTTTCCTGATTTTAAAGAGTCTTGCTGAAAAATATGAGTCTTTTCACAAGGTTAAATACAGTGACGAGGCTCTCCGTGCGGCTGTGGAACTTTCTTCGCTTTACATTACCGACCGTTTTCTGCCGGACAAGGCGATAGATCTGATCGATGAGGCGGGAGCAGCCTGCAACATGCAGGCTAAGAAAATAAAGGTTGTAAAGCCGGAGCATATTGAAAAAGTCACCGCTTTTCTCACAGGAAAGAAGGAAACAGCTGTAAATTCTGACGGAATGAAGCAGCTCAAAGGGCTCGAGGCGGCTCTTTCAACTGAGATTTTCGGTCAGAACGAGGCAATTTCCGAAATTGTGAGAGCGATAAAAAAGAGTTATGCAGGGTTCAAAAATCCCGAAAAACCTGTTGCTTCTTTCCTTTTCGTAGGCTCGACCGGAGTAGGTAAAACGGAGCTTGCCCGCGTTTTAGCTGATAAAATGGAAATGCCGCTTATCCGCTTTGATATGAGCGAATATCAGGAAAAGCACACGGTTTCCAAACTTTTCGGCGCGCCTCCCGGATATGTCGGATATGAAGAGGGCGGACTTCTCACCGAAGCGATAAGAAAGCAGCCGACTTCGGTTCTTCTTCTTGATGAAATCGAAAAAGCCCATGCAGACATTTACAATTCACTTCTTCAGATCATGGATTATGCGACTCTGACAGACAACGCAGGACGTAAGGCTAACTTTAAAAACGTAATAATTATAATGACTTCCAATGCCGGAAGCAAAGACGCTGCAAAAAAACAGGTAGGCTTTGAATCCCATTCGGAAAACACTTCCGCTTTCAAAGAAGCTGTAAAAAATACGTTTTCGCCTGAGTTTCTGAACAGGCTTGACCACATTGTTTACTTCTCACGCATGACGCCTGAAATCGTTAAGAAAATAGTTAAAAAGAATGTTGAAGCCCTTGCAGAAAGGCTCGTTTCCAAAAATATTGAACTTTCAATCACCGAATCCGCTGTCGCACACTTGGCTGAACTTGGTTTCTCAAATGATTTCGGCGCAAGAGAAACGGCGAGAGTTGTCGATAAAGAGCTTGAAAATCTTCTTCTTGACGAAATTCTTTTCGGAAAATCGAAAAACGGCGGAAAAATAAAAATCGATTTCAAAAACGGAAAACTTATAACTGTTAAATAGAGGTAACATTATGAAATCATTTGCAAAAATGTTTATTCTAGCACTTTGTGCGCTTATTCTTTTCTCATGCGCTTCGGCTCCGAAAAACGAAGGACACGGAAAGGCTGATGACGGTTCGATGACTGCTGAGGAACTCAGCTACATCAACGACACAGGAAGAAGGCATCTTCTCCAGAATGATGTCGAAAAGGATAACGAGATTTTGAGAAAAGTTTCGATTCCGGCAAAACTTGGAGCAGAAGGCTACGATGTTCTTGAAAATTATATGAAAGAAGCTATCGGAACCGGAGTAGGGATCGCGGCTCCGCAAGTCGGAATAAACAGGCGTCTCATCATGGTTCAGAGATTCGACAAAGAAGGAAAACCTTTTGAATTTTATTACAACGCTGTGATTAAAGAAAAAAGAGGAGAAAAGGTTGTCGGATGGGAAGGCTGCCTCTCGATTCCGGCAGGTTACGGACAGGTCGAAAGGTGGCAGGATATCGATGTTGAATACGATGTCATGAACGGTGATAAATTAGAACGTAAAGTCGAACGTATCCAAGGTTTTACAGCTGTCATTTTTCAACACGAAACGGATCATTTAAACGGAGTTCTATTCATCGATATAAAAACCGCTGATCCTCTGATGACTGCCGAAGAATACAAAGAAATGAGAATGAAAGAAAAAGCTGAAAAAGAAGCACAGGAAAAGAAAGACGAATAATTTGCGGTTTTAAAAGTTCTATGAATCTGCTTTTACTCAATCGAAGCGATCTGATTGCTGAAAACAAAGCCGAGATTTTCGGTGAAAAAGTCAGACACCTTAACGAAATTCTGAAGCTGAATCCTGGAAATGAAGTCAGAGTCGGAATTTTAAACGGAAAAAAAGGAAAAGCCGTAATCGAAAAAATTGAAACAGAAAAAGCAGTTCTTTCTTTTGAATTAAATGAAGATCCGCTTCCCAAAATCCCGCTTTTTGTCATCGTTGCGCTTGCCCGGCCGAAGGTTCTTTCACGCCTTGTTTCAGACCTTGTTTCCTACGGAGTCGAAGGGATAGAAATTATCCAGACATATTTCGGAGACAAAGGTTATTGGGAAAACGAACTGTTTACAGAATCAGGACTTGCTGAAGCTGTTGCAAAAGGACTTGAACAGAGTATGGACACAATCCCGCCGAAAATAAGTCTGGTTAAGCGTTTTGGCCCGTATTCAAACGATATTTTACCTGAATATTCAGCAAAATCAAACTGTTACATCGCTTTGCCCGGAGATTTTCCTAAAATCGGCGAAATTGAAAAAGGAAAATCGAACATTGTTGCTGTAGGACCCGAAAGAGGCTGGACAAAATACGAAGCCGCGCAGTTTTTGAAAGCCGGCTTCAAACCTGTTTCGTTAGGGAGCAGGATAATAAGGACCGAAGCGGCAGTCCATGTTTGTGCTGCGCATTTTATTTAATAATTCCGGAGGTGAGTGATGGCTGTTTACGATTTTACGGTAAAAGACAGGAAAGGTAATGATGTCCCGATGTCAAATTTCAAAGGCAAAGTGCTCCTTATCGTGAACACGGCAACGGGCTGTGGTTTTACTCCGCAGTATGAAGGGCTTGAGAAACTTTGGCAGGAATATCACGACAAAGGCTTGGAAATATTGGATTTTCCATGTGACCAATTTGGTCATCAGGCTCCAGGAACAGATGATGAGATCCATCAGTTCTGCATGGCAAGATACGCCACGAGCTTTGACAACTTCAAAAAGATCGAAGTCAACGGCGAAAATGCTGAACCGCTCTACGAATATCTCAAAAGCCAGAGAGGTTTTGCGGGTTTTACCGGCAGAAAAGGGTGGCTGATGGGACTTTTCAGCATGATAAGAGACCGCAAATACAAAACCAGTGCCGATATCAAATGGAATTTCACAAAATTTCTCGTGAACCGTGAAGGCGAAGTCGTGGAACGTTTTGAACCGACAGTGGAACCGGCTGAAATCGCTGATAAAATCGCAGCACTGCTGTAAGTGACGACACTTTTCCAAGGGAGTTTTTATTTTTCCCTGTTTACCGGACACACTCTGACGCAGTCGCCGCACTTGATACATTCGATGGAATTGACTTCTTTTACGGGGTCAATTCCCATTGGACAGTGTTTTTTGCATGCGGAACATGAGATGCATTTATTTTGATTCAATTTGATTTGCAAAAGTGAAATGCGGTTGAAAAATCCCAAAATGAGTCCGAGAGGGCAGATGTAGCGGCAGAAGGCTCTTTTTTCTTTCATAAAATAAATTACGAAGAAAATCGTGAGAGCTGTTTTCCACCAGAAAGTGAGTCCGATCGAAGCCCGCAAACCGGAATTTGCGGCGATTATCGGGATGCCTGCGACGATAAGTCCGGAGGGGCAGACGTATGCGCAGAAGCCCTGAGCGAGCCCGAAAACGGGAATTAAGAGAACGAAGAAGAAAAGGTTAAACCATTTTATATAACGGAATTTCTTCAGTAATTTTGCTTCTATATTTTTCCACGGCGAAATCGAATAAAGAATTTCCTGAAAAAATCCGAACGGACAGACGTAAGCACAGGTCGCTCTTCCGAGTATCGCACCTGCTGCGGAGAGTGTTCCGAGTGCGAAAAACGGGATCATGGAGGCATATTTTATGACATACTGCAAAGTTCCGAGCGGACATCCGAAAGCCATCGACGGACAGCTGTAACAGTGGAGCCCCGGAGCACAGAAAGTCTTGGTCGGGCCGTTGTATGGTTTCCCTGAAAGGAAGTTGGATATAAACGGGTTCTGTATTATAAGAAAGAATAATTGTATCAAATTGCGTTTTAAACCTGTGTTTTTTAATTTGTTTAAAAAAGAAGACGTGTTTTTTGTCATTCTGCCTCCTTTTTCTCTTTAATGCCGAATTTTTCGAGGATCTTTTCAAAGATGTTTTCATCGTATAAACCGATGCAGCTCATGCAGATATTTTTCCCTGCAGCTTTGACAAGATCGGTCTCTTTTGTCCCGTATTCATCGATTTCGGCGGTAAAAGTACGGGCGATGAAAAGTGCCGAAACAATGAGAATTATGAGAACAGCGAGGATTCTTTTTTTCATTTTTTCTCCGTTTCCTTCATTGCAAAGAGCGCAGCGCCGAGAGCGCCCATAAGTTGTGAAAATTTATCAGTTTTTATTTCGTTTCCGAAAAGTTTTTCGAGGTGGAATCTCACCGGTTTCAGCCTTGAGACACCGCCTGACATGAAAAAAGGTGCTTCGGGGCGTGTTTTGCGTGCCATGAAAAATGTGTTTGCTGCGACCATTCTTGCAAGTGAAGAGGCGATGACTTCCTGCGGAACATCGCGTGAAACCATTGAAATTACTTCGCTTTCAGCAAAAACCGTGCAGGTAGAATTGATTTTTACAGGTTCCACTTCTGAAATGTCGAGATTTGCGAATTCTTCAATCGAAAAACCGATCCGCTCCATCATGACTTCCAGGAATCTTCCGGTTCCGGCAGCGCAGCGGTCATTCATCGCAAAATCTTTGATTCTTCCGTAATTATCGATAGTTATAACTTTGCTGTCCTGCCCGCCGATATCGATTATGGTTTTGATTTCAGGGTGCGCGTGAAGAACGCCGAGATAATGGCATGTGATCTCGGTCGCCGAAAAATCGGTCATCGTTTTAGTGCTTTCCCTGCCGTAGCCTGTGACTGCCGAAGCCGTAATATTTTTAAGATTTTCCGGTATCAGTTCAATCAGCCTGGCGTAAGTTTTGGCCGCGGATGCGACAGTTTTTATGATTTCAGAAAAAATTATCTCTTTTTTGTTGTTGATAAGAACGATTTTGCCTGTTCTCGATCCGATATCGATTCCGCAGAAAATTTTGTCTGAACTTTCCATTTTCCCTCCAAAAACGAACAAATATACACAAAAAAATTAAAATAACAATTGCAGAAAAGGCGTTCTTCTGATAAATTGCGCCGTTTTTTGTGCGGGGATAAATGATTTACTATCTTTCGAAAAGTTCAATCGGTTTTCCTCCTGTCGAGAATGCCGAGCCTGACGGTTTTCTGGCGATCGGCGGTGATCTGAGGCCGGAAAGGCTTCTTCTTGCCTACAAATCGGGGATTTTTCCGTGGTATTCGGAAGAAAGCAGAATTTCATATCAAGGAAGCAAGATCCTCTGGTGGTCGCCCGATCCGCGCTTTGTCCTTTTTCCCGAAAAACTTCATGTTTCGAAAAGCATGAAAAAAGTTCTCAAATCGGGGGAATTCACGGTGACTATTAACACCGCTTTCCCGCAGGTCATAAGCCGCTGCCGCCACGAAGTCAGAGTTCATCAGGAAGGGACCTGGCTCACTGACGACATGGAAAAAGCTTACAACCGCCTTCACGTTCTGGGTTATGCAATTAGCGTCGAAAGCTGGCTTGCCGGCACGGATATCCTCGCCGGAGGGCTTTACGGCGTGATGATAGGAAAGGCGTTTTTCGGAGAAAGCATGTTTTCGACTTATCCGAACGCATCGAAAGCCGCTTTCATCACTTTTGTGGGCAAACTTCGCGAGATCGGCTGCCCCGTAATCGACTGCCAGGTCGAAACCGAGCATCTGAAATCGCTCGGAGCCGAATTTATCCCGAGAAAAGAGTTCCTCAAAATAGTAGGCAGTGCGGCAGAGGCGGGGAAAGTGGATTTTTAGCCCTTAAAATTGATTTTTGTGAAATAAAATCGTCTTATTTAGTGTTGTTTACGCGGTTTTTTGGTCTGTTTCGCGTGAGGATGCTGTGAAAAAGCTGATTTTTGTTATAGTTTTTCTGAGTTTTTCAGTTTTTGCCGAAAGTTTTGCGCCTGAAATTCCAGGCGGCGATGTTTTTTTAGGCGATGAAATTGCCGTCAAAGTCAAAATCCAGCCCTCTGAAAACATTTCTGCGGTTTTCAGTGAAAAATTTGCCGATGCAAAAATCAGAAAAGTCGAGGCAACGCCTGAAAAGGATGCGGTTCTGCTGAAGATCGTCGTTTTCAAAAGCGGTGAAATCGAAATCCCCGAAATAAATATCGTTTCGGGCGGCGTTTCGGGAACGGTCGAGCCTTTCAAAATCACAGTTCAGACGAGAACTGAAGAGAGCGACACGGAACTCCGCGGGCTAAGGGAAAATGCCGAGATCCGCGAAAAAGACTACACTCTGCTTTATGTCGCAGCCGCTTTACTACTTGCCGCCGCGCTTGTTTTCGCGTTTATAAAACTCAAAAAGAAATTTGCGAAAAAGGCGGTAGAAAAAGTGCCTGTTGTCGTTCCGGCGGATGTCGCGAAAGACTTCATCAAAAAGGCCGAAGCAAAGAGAAAAGATGGCGATTTCGAGAGTTTTACAGACCTTGTCACGCTCGGGATAAAAACTTATATGTCTCTGAAAACACACAAGAATTATGTCGAAATGACAACTTTTGAAGTCAAACGCGCTTTAAAACGCGACCATATTTTTTCGGAAAATACAGACGAAATCCTTGCAATCCTCAACCTTGCCGACAGATACAAATTCGCCGACGAACCGCTTAAACCTGAAGATTTCGATTCTCTGATCGACGGTTTCCGCACTTTTCTGAAGAAAAAGGAGGCGAACAATGTTTCCGCTTGAGCCTCTTTTTCTCCTTTTGTGGATCCCGCTCGTTCTTCTTGCGGTTTTGCTGATTAAATCAAAAACAACAAGAAATTCTGTCGCTTTCACCAATTTTAATTTTCTGCGCAGTAAAGCAAACGCAAAATATTTTCTTCCGCAGTTTTTCGATTTTCTCGCACTCTTCATCCTTGTTTTAGCCCTTGCGAGACCTGTTACGCTTGAAAAAACGGTGACCCCGCCGGTTGAAGGAAAGGATATAATGATTGCGCTCGATGTTTCGGGTTCGATGGAAGCTCTTGATTTCCAGCCGAAGAACAGGATCACGGCGGCAAAAAATATAATCGAAGAATTCGTCAAAGGGAGAAAAAGCGATAGGCTCGGTCTTGTTTTCTTCGCGAAAGAGAGTTTCCTTCAGGTTCCGCTTACGACTGATTATGATATTTTCAACGAACTTCTTGCGAGAGTTACGACCGGAGTCATCGAAGACGGAACGGCTATTGGAAATGGTCTCGGACTTGCTCTGTCACGGTTGGAGAGCAGCAAAGCAAAAAGCAAAGTGATAATTCTTCTCACCGACGGCGACAACAATTCGGGCAACATAAGCCCAGAAACTGCGGCAAATCTCGCTGCCGAACAAGGAGTAAAAGTTTATTCGATCCTCATCGGAACGAACGGTTTGGTTCCTTTCCCGGCAGGCAAGGACTTTTTCGGGCGCGACACTTTCCAGAAAGTGCAGATGAAAGTAAATCCTGAACTTCTGCGGAATATTTCGGATAAATCGGGCGGAAAGTTCTATCAGTCGATATCAACTGAAGAGCTTCAAAAAGCGTTCAAAGACATCGATGAGCTTGAGAAAAGCCCGATCCCGGCGAGAAAACTCAAAATCTACAACGAATACGCTCCCGATTTCATAATCCTTGCAATGATTTTCATTCTTCTTGCCAGGATTTTCTCAATGATATTCAAAATTTATCCGGAGGTTGAAAGATGAGGTTCTATGACTGGAAAATTCTTCTTTCTGCCGTCGTGTGGATCCCTCTTCTTGTTTTCTGGATCGTTTATTGCACCAAAAAACGCAATGATTTCAAAAAGTTCTTCGCAAAATCCCAATTAAAGAAAGCTGTTGTGGCAGGAAGTAAAAACCTTGTCTTGAAACGGATCCTTATGTTTACGGCTCTTTCGCTTTTCACTGTTGCGGCGGCGCGTCCGATGACGGGAGGAGAGGAGATAAACACAAACTCCACCGGTATCGATATAGCCGTTGTTTTTGACGTGAGCCTCAGTATGTTCGCCGAGGACGAGAACGGACCGCGTTTTGAAAAAGGAAAAATGATGCTCATCGATGTTCTGAATTCGCTCGGAGGCGACCGCGTCGCGATAATTCCTTTTGCCGGAGCCGCTTTCCTGCAGCTGCCGCTGACCGACGACTATGAAACGCTGCAGACTGTCGTTTCGGTGCTTGAACCGGGAATGATCGAACGTCAGGGGACCGCACTCGGAACGGCGATGGAACTTGCCGCCGACACTTTGAAGTCTTCTCCCGAAACTTCTGACAAAATGATAATCATAATTTCTGACGGCGAAGATCCCTCTCTTGATTTCGGGAAAATGAAGGATTTGGTCGAAAAAGAGCATATCCATCTGGCATTGCTTCCGCTCGGAACCGAAGACGGGGCACCGGTGAAGATTGGTAACAGCTATCTGAAAGACAAAAGAAATCAGACAGTTATCTCAAAAATAGACAAAGGTTTCTTCGACAAGTGCATCTCGGTTTTGGGTGCAGTCGAAATCAAAAAAGGGGACACTCTGAGCTCTTACATCAAAAATTTCAAAAAGAGTTCGCGCGGCGAAAGCAGGATCGTTAACATCTACAAGGAACGGTTCCAGATCCCGCTTCTTTTCGGAATAATCGTATTTTTTGTCTACTATCTTCTCTCTTTTGCGGGACGTGAAGGCAAACATGAAAAATAGATTCTCAATTCTCTTGATTTTTGTGTTTATGCCATTGTTTTTACAGGCATTTTCTCTTTTTGAAAAAGAGGCTCCTGAAAGCCGAGAAGGGAGAAAAAAATATGCTGTAGGCGAGATGGCGGAAGCCGAAAATGAGTTCGATAAGGCTGCAAAACGGCTTGAAAACAACGCTGAAGCATATTACGATCTTGGAAACGCGCTGCAGAGCCAGCAGAAATTCGAAGAGGCTTTGAACGCATACCAGAAGTCGCTTGAAACGGGAAAAACGACTGAAAATCTCCGCTCTAAAATATTCCACAACATGGGAAACTCCTTTGCCGGACTCGGAAAGTATCAGGATGCCGAAAAATTCTACATGAAGTCGCTCGAAGAGGAACCGAGCAAAGAATCTGCCGAAAATCTTGAAATTGTGCGCAGAATAATCGAGCAGCAGCAAGAGCAGGAAGAACAGCAGAAACAGCAGCAGGAAAAGCAGGACAAACAGGAAAATCAGGATCAGCAGGATCAAGAGAATCAGGAGCAGAATCAGGAAGAAAAGGAAAAACAGGACGAAAAAGAACAGAATGAAAATCCTGATGATGAGCAAAAAGATGAACAAAATCAAGAGTCTGCTGAACAAAATGATGAAAACAACGAAGGCAATGACGACGAGCAGAATTCCGGCATGAACGACGAAGACAGCGAAACTCAGGACGAGGAAAACCAGAGCTCAGCTGCAGAAGCCGAAGAACAGGATGACGAGCAGCAAAGCGAAGACAAACCAAAAGAAAGCTCCGTTCTGAAGCAGTTCAAACAGCGGAAAAATTTGCAAATATCTCCTTTCATGCTAAAGAAGGAGCAAAAGTCGGATAGTGATCAGACTTGGTGATTTTTGAGGGAAAATTGAGTGATTTTATTATAAAAAAACTGGTTTTTGCGGCACTTGTTCTCTTGCCGTTTTTCGCTTTTTCGCAGACTATAACTCTTTCTGCCGACAGCGAAATCGTTCAGACAGACGCTCTTTTCGGATTTGTTCTCACGGCGGAAGGCTCGTTCGATTCGATCGAAGAACCCGATTTTGCCAATTTTACGGTAGAAAACCGCTCGCAGTCGCAGTCAAATTCGATAACCATAATCAATGGAAAGTTCGAGAAAAAAAGTTCGATCACTTATTCCTATGCTTTGAGAGCCAACAAAGCCGGTGTTTTCGAGATCGGCCCGGCCTCGCTCAAAGTGAAAGGCAAAACGATAAAGTCGAACAAAGTTACTATTACCGTAACAGGGCAGGGCGGAGGCAGTGCGCAGGCAAATTCAAATAGTGCTCAGAATGCGCCTCGAAACGAAGCAAAGCCCGACGATGCAACGAATGAAAATTACTACGAAAAACGTGCGAACTCGCTAATGTCACCTTTAAGTGAATGGGAAAAGAAAACGCCTGATTATTTTATCCGGACAGTCATAAATCCCGCGAACGATCTTTATGCAGGCGAGCCGCTGAATGTCAGTTACTATCTTTTTGTAAAACCAAATTCGATAAGCGACGTCAATTTCTACAAACTTCCCGTTTTCGAGAACTGCTGGAAGGACGAAAAAGCGGAAACACGGCTTAATTTTAAGAGAATAAGCATTGACGGCAAGGTTTATGACTATGCGCCGATAAAAACCTACATTCTGATTCCTGACGGAACAACCGATACGATAGAAGGAACTCAGATGATAATGGATGTCATCACAGGCTCTTTTTTCTCGACAAGAAAAGCGACGATTTCATCTGTCGGCGTGAAAGTTCCACTTAAGCCTATGCCTGAAAAAGAGATGCATAAAAACGGTGTCTTCGGTGATTTTGCTGTTTCAGTAGATAAGAAAAATCTTACGCTCGATAAAGACAATATGCTGGAAACACTGACTTTTTCTATCAGAGGATGCGGAAACTTCCAGGATGCGGAAATAGCGCTTGAAAGCAATCCTAATCTCAAAATATTCTCACCCGAAATAACCTCTTCAGTTTCGGTGACTCCGAAAGGTTATTGCGGAACAAAAACCTACAAGTTTATGGTCAAAGGTCTGAAAAAAGGGGAAACTTCGATAAAAGTGAAAGCATTCGAGTTCTTCAGCCGCGAAAACGGCTGGCGAGATCCCGGTCTTTCCGAAATAAGAGTGAATGTAAAAGAAACTTCAGGCGCAGAGGATGTTCGGGAAGAGGAAAGGGAAGCAGTTTCCTTCGAGCTTCTGAAGGAACTTCCGGCAAATGTCAAAAAGTATGAGATCAGCCCGCTCACCGAAAAAACATGGTTCAGAATTTTTATTGTAATTCCGTTCCTGATGGTTTTTGTCTCGTTTTTCATCTGGGTCATGAAAAATATCAGTGCAAAACATGCCGCTTCCAATGGTGCAAAAATGGGAAAATGGAGGGAAAAAATCAATAAATCCAATGATTGCACTGAGCTGCTTAATAATTTTTACGACGCTCTCGAAGAACTTTACAACATAAGACTAAAAGGTGAACGTATCAATGCAATGAAGCAGAAATACAATGGTAAAATTGATGAAATAACCGATTTTATTAGAAAAATAGAGCAACTT
Source organism: bacterium (assembly GCA_017645765.1). Classification (GTDB taxonomy): domain Bacteria; phylum UBP6; class UBA1177; order UBA1177; family UBA1177; genus UBA1177. The sequence continues at coordinate 24,686 of JAGCNV010000109.1, forward strand.
TCATACTCGGGAACGTCTGGAATCGATATTTCGTCTTTAAAAGATGAAGCTGTAAAACTGCTTGATCCGAGAGGTCTGAAAAAATGATGAAAAAAATCATATTCTTTTGTCTGTTAGTTTTTTCGTCGCTTCTTTTTGCCGAAGACGGATTTTCGCTTTACATAAAAAATGATTATACCGGCGCATACAACGCTTTTTACTCGAAATTTGCCGAAAACAGCAACGATCCGCTTTATTCATATAATCTCGGAGTAACATCAGAAGCTTTGGGCAGAAAAGGTGAGGCTCTTTATTTTTACTTGCAGGCTCTCCAGAATGCACCGGATTTTGCCGAAGCAAAAAACAATCTGGACATAGTTGTCTCAGACCTTGGAATCGCCGTTCCGAAAATGCTGACAACTCCTGTTTTTGCGGCAGACGGATTGCTTATACTCTTTTTTGTTTCGCTTTACGCATTTGCTGTTCTCATTGTTCTGATATGCTTCAAAAGCGACTGGCGGCTTAAAATCATGCTTCTGCCCGTTTTTCTGGTCATGTGCGTCAGCGCGACGCTATACTATATGAATTACAACGAAAATCTTAAAGAAAACTGGGCAGTTGCTGTAAAAGGAGAAATCCTCAGAAGCGGTCCCGACTCATCACTCAAGGAAATAGGAAAAATCAAGGAAGGTGAGATTGTAAATGTCGTTTCATCAAGCGGCCAGTGGTATAAAATCAAAGGTTTTCAGGACAATGTCGAAGGATGGGTCGAACTAAGCTCGATCCGCGCAGTCAAGAGAGGAACTTTATGATGAAAAAAATATCGTTTTTTATTGTTCTGGCGAATATTCTGCTTCTTTTTTCGTGCAGCAAGACTCCGGTAATACGAAGCACCGAATCTGACGCCGACAAAATCTATCAGGAAGGTTTGTTTTATCTCGAAAAAGGTGATCTGACCAATGCAGAAAACCGCTTCATGAAAGTCATTTCAGATTTCAGCTACAGTAAATACGAGCCTTTCGCGACGGTTGCTCTCGGCAAAACATATTATCAAAAAGAAGAATATATGTCAGCAATTACCGTTTTTGAGACGTTTCTGAAGCGTCACCCGAACCACGAATTGGCGCCGGAGGCTCTTCTTTACAAGGCGCACAGTTATCTTGCACAAAAACCTTCTGACTTTTTCGTTCTGCCTAATCCTGCTGAACGTGACATCACTGTTGTCGAAAAATCTGTCGTGATCTATAGAGAGTATCTCGAAAAATATCCCGAAGACAAAAACAGATCTGAAGGTGAAAAAAAGCTGGAAGAGGCTGAAAGTATTCTCATTGAAAAGGATTTGAGAGTCGCCGAATTTTATGCGAAAAAGAAAAAATGCGCAGGGGTTTTTCTGAGACTTCAGCATATTGAAGGCAACTTTAAAGTTACGACTGACAAAAATCTGAAAAGGATAGAAGAACTTAATAAAAAATGTCCTCCGAAATCGAAAGAAGAATACTTCAAAATAGAAAACAACGAAGAAAAAACGGAAACTTCGGATGAAGAAACGGAAAACAAGAATGATGAATAAAATCAGCTATTTGTTCTTGACGATATTGTTCACGTCACTTCTTTTTACTGCTTGTTCGCTGCCTGACGAAGAGAAAAAGGATGTCCTTAAAATCCTCGAAATAAGGGAAGATCTTTCGAATAAAGGACAGACAAACAAACTGGCAGTAATATTTACAGACAGTTTCCCCAACCGCAATGAATATCTTGATCAGCTCAAATACAGACATTTTTATTTTACCGAATACGATTACTCAATAAATTCAATAAATTTCACATCTTACAATCCGTTAACGAAAAAAGCCTCAGCTTTAATCGATTTCGATCTTTTGTTCAAAACGCCCGAAGATCCCGCACCTGCGATGCTTTTGGGAAGGCTTGAAAAAGTGACGCTTTTAAAAGAAAAAATCGGTTGGAAAATAGATAATATCGAAGAAATGAAGGATAGCGGCAGAAAAATCGCTCCTCAGCTTGTTCACGATATTTTTTACCCTCTCGACACGAGAAAAACGGCACTCTCAAACAATGATTTTCAGCTTTTTGAAAGTGTGATCCACGCCGATTTTGCTTCAAGAGACGAACTTTTGTCAGATTTCAAAGAAAACGCCGAAGTCTTTTCAGAAATAAATTACGCTATTAAAGAAAGAAAACTTCTTTCAGTCTCTACTGATGAAAAAAATGCCGAAGTCATGCAGTCATTTGATCTTGCTTTCAAAACGAAAGAGGGCGGGATTTCAGAAAAATTAGAAAATCAGAAAGAAGTTATTTCACTGAAAAAATCTGATGACGGGAATTGGAAAATAATCGGCGGACTCAGATAGTTAGTTGTTGAAAACTATTCCGAAAATAATTTCTGCGAAATCTTCAGGAAGTTTTGAACCGGTGCTTTTGCAGTTGAGAATGTCTGCTGCCATGAGACCAAGATAACGGTACATAGCGTGCTGGGAAGAAAGTTTGAATCCTTTCTTTGTTTTTACATAAGCATCGAACATTACGGAGAATTTATCTCTGAACTCTTTAAGAAGAACAGGTCTGTCCTTCGGATCTTCGATAAGATAGAAAGGCGGAATGTCAGTTTTCATGAAGTATTCCGCAATCTGACCGGTTGTTGTCAAAATTTTCATTTCAGCCGGAATTGAAGGCGGGAATTTAAGAGAAATGATAGCGTTGACTTCGGTCGTTACGAGAGACTGTGCAGCGGCGATGAGTTCTTCTTTACCTTTAAAATAGTGGTAAAGCGTCGGAGCGGTGATACCGAGCTCTTTTGCGATGAGATTCATTGTGATGTCCTCTTCAGAAGATCTGAAAAGAAGGTCTCTTGCCTTTTCGACGATTCTGTTTTTGATGCTTTCTTTCATTGTTACCCCCATGGTTAATAAAACTAAAACCTGTTCGACATTATTGTTACCAAAAATTCTTTTTTGTAAAGAACAATAAATTATGCCAAACCAAAACGACGGGAATCTAATATAAAAAATATAAAAAGTAAACAAAAATTTAGTATAGTAATTTTTTTTCTAATCTGAGAAATCTTAGATGACTTATGGAAAGCATATAAAAGGCATTATTTTATGTTTCGTGAAAATACGTTTGTATAAATTTAGAGGATAATGCCTTGTTGATTATTGACGAATCGAGCGATAAAATTTGACTCTTTTAAGCATTAAAATATATTTCCGCAGTATGTTTTTCAGGAGGTTGAAAAATGTCAAAAAAACTGGTTTCAATCGTAATTCCTGTTTACAACGAAGAAAAAATTCTCGAATCGGCTGTTAAAAATCTGAAGGAAACTCTTTCCGAGTTCTCGGAAGATTTTGATTTTGAGCTGATTTTGGCTGAAAACGGAAGTAAAGACAATACCGTGGCAAAAGGTGAAGAACTTTCGAAACAGGATTCTTTTGTCTCGATATTTCATCATCCGGTACCGGATTACGGACTTGCGCTTCAGGCCGGGATACGACGAGCAAAAGGGGAGATTGTCGTCTGCGATGAGATAGATCTGTGTTTGCCGGAGTTTTACAGAGACGCGCTTAAAATTTTCAAAGAGGGCGGGGCAGAGATGGTTGTCGGCTCGAAAAGGGCAAAAGGTGCCAACGACCAGAGGCCTCTCGGACGCAGGTTCGCGACATTCATTTTGAATATGATGCTCAAAATACTTCTCGGACTCAAAGGAACAGACACACACGGCGTTAAGGCCTTTGTTAAAGAACCGTTAATGCCGGTTATGGACAAATGCCTTGTCGGCAAAGACATTTTCGCAAGTGAATTCGTTATCAGGGCCGAGCGCGCAGGAATAAAAATCGCCGAAGTTCCCGTTTCTCTCGATGAAAAACGCGCGCCCTCGATAAATTTGATCAAAAGAGTTCCGAAAGTTCTCTCGAACTTAGCTTATCTTTTCTGGAATATCAGAATCAAAAGGGACTGATTATCTTCTCTTCATAATAGCGACGACTGCGAAAACTCTTTTTTTCTGCATAAGGAAGTTGTATGTGTTATTTACAAGTTTTGTTGAAAAATGTTGCGGAAAATTAAGAAGTTAAAGTGAATTACCTTACACAACGGACATTGTGGTTGGGTTTGTAAGTCTTAGCGCCGGAGCCCATACTTCCGTCATGGAAAACCACGACCCATGAGTGTTGCGTATCACGGACGTTGTTAGAGGAAGACCAAAAAATGCCGCTCGGCATATCCGGAAAATCGGAATATGGAGCAACGGATTTGTTGTAATTAAGCAATGATGCAACCTCATTCCTGTTCGGCAGTCTCCAATCCGTATAACCGGCGTAACTCAAATCCTCGCAGTATTTAAGTGCCTGCTGCCATTTTTTGTCTATTACATACTCCTTCTGCCACATAAGATCGGTTGTCGAGTCTATGACAACAACTTCGCCGTTTATTGTCTGAGTCGTGAAAACAGGCTCGGGCAACTCGTCTCCGCGGACGCACATTACATTGAATTCATAGGTTTTTGCCACAGGACTGGAATAATCATCACGATATTCGACACAATACGCATTTGAGGTGTTTGATTTCCTTTCCTGTGATGTCCATCCATAATAATATGAATCAGAATTTGGGATGCTCGGGAAATAGGTTGTGTTGAAAGCTGGCGCGTATCTGCTGTTATCTGAAATAGTGTGAAATTCTTTCGGACTCGGAAGACGCCAATCACTGTATCCTGCATAAGTCAAACCGTCGCAGTATGAAACAGCGTTTTCCCAGGTGTATTTATCAGACGGCATTGTCTGCTGCCACATAAGACCTGTGTTGTTGTCAAAAACCACTTTCTGACTTGAAAGCGTCTTAACAGTGAAACTCTGAGGCGTGCATTCGTTAGTGTGCTGCGCATCCTGACCGTAGAAGTTATACTCGTCATCTGTTCCTGACGGGCTTGCCGGGCAAGTAATTTCTTCTTCGTTGTTGTAACATTTGTTCTGACCTGTGCAGATGTTGCCGAGAGTCAGGCGGCGTTTGTCTATGCAGCCTATTTCTGTTCCCCACCAGTAATATCCGCTGTCGCACTTGAAGCGGCAGGCACCGGAATCTGTGCTGTAACTCGAAGCATAACTTGTAGGATTCCAGCCTGATTCAGTCGAAATCTGTGTGAATTTGCCGTTTCTACCGTCGTCATTCCATTCGGTGTTTTTGGGTTTATCAGAGCAACTTTCGGTTCTTGTATTTAGTTCACCTCTCACGCAACGGGCATTGTGAACTCCACCAACAACATTGCCAGATACTAATCCATTCAAGAATAAGACAAGCCAAGGTTCGTTTGAAAGGTTTTGGATAAGAGAAGAAGACCATAACCACTCTGTATCCCCCAATTTGCTGAATCTACCGTCATCATATTCATTGCAGTTAATGTTGCTATCTTCATTGTCGAAACAATTCTCTGCGCAATGATTATCCCAACATGTTTCGGCAAGGCAGTTATTTGCCTCAGAAACCAGACAGGAAGCTGTTTTAGGGATGCCGTTAGGAACGGTAATCAGCGTTTTCAGTTCGTCAATATTCGGTAATCTCCAGTCTGTGGAACCTCCTTCCGATAAACCGTCGCAGTATACTTTTGCAGTTTCCCAATCCATTGTGTTTGGCGATTTCGATGACCATGTAATACCGGTTGCGGGATCTGTGTACGGGAAAATGATTTCATCTGAGTCATCATCCGTGTCATTATCTGTGTCATTATCTGTGTCATTATCTGTGTCATTATCTGTGTCATTATCCGTGATATCAGCTGGATCGTCGTCATCGTCTGTCGGATCAGTTGGATCGTAATCTGTCGGTTCATCAGTCGGAGGTTCATCCGTCGGATCTGTCGGCTCGTCTGTCGGATCAGTCGGTTCATCAGTCGGATCGGTTATGCCTGATTCACCCGTTTTTTCGCATTTGTTGGTTTCCTTAATGCATTCGTAGCCGTTTCCGCACTCGCCGCAGAAAATTTTTCGTGTTTTGCCTTCAAATTCGTAATCGATCTGGCCGCATTCAGCCCCTTTCGATGAGCAGAATCCTGAAATTTCAGATGTGTCGGCTTTCGGGTCGTACGGGTTTACCCATTTCATTTCCTTTTCGCATGAAACAAGCAACATCAAGAATATCGCCAATAAAATCAATGAGTTGATTTTCATTTATACCTCCGTGAAATCATAAATCAGACGTTTCGGAAACGTCTCTACCACCTCAATGCGAATTGCAGGGTTCCATCCATCGGGCTTGCACCAAAAGAGAGGTCGTATTTTTTCTTAACCTCTTTTTCGCCTTCAAATTCTATGCAGTAGAATGTGATTCCGGTAGCAATCAGAGCGACTCCGAGACCGGCGCCGGCAATTCCCAGTCCAAGGTATGTTTTACGCTTTTTGTCGGCATCCTCCGCTTTTTTGCGGTAAAGCACGGCATCATCCTTGTTTTCACCGAAAAAATATTTGTCATAGTTGCTTTTGCGGTCGTTTTCTGCTTTGTTCATGCCATAAAACGAAACTCCGCCGAGAGCGCCGATAACAACACCGGCCACAAGGGTCGAAGTCGCGATCACGATTCTTTTTTTCTTCCAGCCTGGTTGAGTTCGTTTGTCATTTTCTCTTTTTCAGCCTTGTTTTTATCTACTACCTCAGCATTGCCGGCAGCATGAACTACGGCAATCTGAGCCACGATTTTGTCGAGTGCCTGCATAAGCGAGTGCTCGGTTCCGTCGAAATTCTGCTTGGCACCGCTGACTGTTGCCTCTTTCGCGAGGTCGATGAGCTCGGCAGTGATCGTGTAGATCCCGCCGAAAAAGTTGATAGTCGTTCTCAAAATCGTGTCTGCGGAAAGCGCCTGACCGAGCGGGATCTGACAGTTTTTGTTGTTGCAGGCTTTGTAGGATTCCTTTTTCATTTCGGCGATCATCGCCTTTTCCTGCCGTTCTTTTGCGATAACGACATACTTGTTTGTGCTGACAAACGCGCCACGGATGTATTCAGTCGCACCTGCAAGCATCTCTTTCGGCAGTTTGCCGCTTAAATCCTCAAATTCCATAACGGCGAGCTTCAACTTGTCGTCATCGTCTTCGGCGAAAAGAGCGAATGCAAACAAAAGTATACAAAAAATAAGGGAGATTCTTTTCATTTTTCCTCCATCAAAAAAACTGCGATATTTTAAGGAAAATTGGTGGAAATGCAAGACTTTGCGGGCAAGCAGCCCGTGCTCCGACAAGAAGTCCCTCTCCACACTGGAGAGGGATTTAGGTGAGGTTTCTATCTTCTCTTCATAATCGCGACTATTGCGAAAACAAGGCAGGTGAGAACTACGATGATGACGGGGATGACCATCGACATTCCCGATGAGGAGACTTTTACTTCGTCCCACATGTCGTTGAGGCGGCGCATTTCGGTGTCATCGAAATATTTCATGATTGCGCAGCGTGAAACGATGTCTTCGGTCGGATACTGAGCAGAGCACTGCCTGCCGATTACGTCGGTGATGACTGTGAAATCCTTCTTTTCTTCCGCAGCATCGGTCGTTTTGTTAGCAAAGAAGTAGTTGAGGTCGTTCTTGTAAAGGGTGACGTTCTCTTCCTTGTGCATTCCCGTTACGTTGTCGTCCTTGTCGTAGTCGGGGTAGAGGAAGTTGTAGGTTCCGTCAGCGTTTTTGAATTTGTTGAGTTCTTCTTCGCTGAGTTCTCCGACATATTTGTCGCAGTAGTATTTGCCGCTTTCTTTGTCGAGGAAGGGTTTTGCTTCTTCTTCCTCTTCTTCGCCTTCGGCTTTTTCAGCTTCGCCTTCTTTCGGAGCATCGCATTCTACCATGATGTAGGTTCCATAGTTCTCTACGCAGTTTTCAAACATCTCTTCGCCGCCGATCGCGCTGGTGTAGCCGATGAAATCCATGTTTGCTTTAGCGTTTTCAGGCTGCGCGAGGAAATTGATGAACTCCTGTGCAAGGGGAACGTTAGCGCCTTTGGGCATTACCCAGCCGTCGAACCAAATGTTGCTGCCTTCTTCGGGAACAGCGTAGTAGAGTTCCGCGCCGTTTTCGTCTTCGTCAGCGGTGTCAAGCGTGTAAACCGCGTCTCCGCTCCATGCGAAGTTGATCGCGATCTTACCGGTAGCCATGTCTTTCTTGCCGCTGTCAACTTCGAATCCGTAGATGTTTTCCTTGAGGACCGAAAGTGCCTCTTCGACTTTGTTTACCGATTCTTCGTCAGCTCTGTTGAAAAGGGCGACGATCTTGTCGGCATACTGGTCTTTCGTGAGCGAGCCTGATTTGTAGCTTTTTGCAAGTTCGGCGAGTTCGTCTCTGTAGACGTATCCGAGTGCGAGAGCGTATGTGTCGCGGATCGAATCCTTGATCGTTCCGAGGTTCTTCGCGTATTCCTTCCAGATGAAATCCCAGTGATTTTCGTCACCTTTTTTGTAGCCGGGAAGTTTCTCGAAAACTGCGGGATTGTAGACGTAACCCATCGTTCCCCACATGTAAACGGTCGCATAATCCTGCCAGCCGTATTTTTTGAAGAGATCGACGATGAATTTCGAAGCGTTGTCGTAGTAACCGTTAACGTGGCCGAGTTTTCCTTCTTCGATGGTGTAGTCGTATTTTTCGACCATTCCTTCGATTATCATCTTCTGAAGCATGTAGTCGGACGGGCATACGAGGTCGTAAGCGTAGGTGTATGAACCGTCTTTTGCCTGGGTTCTTGTGAGCATGAGCTCGTTGTACATATTTTCAAGCGTTCCGAAAGTGGAGTATTTGACTTTGACGTCAAGATTGAACTTCTCTTTGCAGTGCTGTTCAAATTTCTTAATCAAATCAACGCTTTCGCCGCTGCCGTCATCGATAGAAATGTAATCTTCCCAGTTATAGACCTTGAGCTCTATAACTTCGCCTTCACCGTAGAGCGATAAAAGGCTGAACAAAAGTGAAAAAGAAACAAAAAATTTGAAAAATCTTTTCATCTAGATCCCTCCCGTTTAGATTTTCTGTTTTGTATAAACGAATAAATGACCACGTATGCGATCATTACAACAAAAATTATAGCGAAAAGAGCCCTGAGCGCAGGGACGGACGAACTTTTACCGCCCTTTGCGTAAGCATCATAGACATAAGTCGAAATCGTCTTGAAAGTCGAAGGTTTCGTGAAACTCGTGATGATGTAGTCGTCAAGCGAAATGTTTATCGCAAGAAGGAAACCCGAAATGATTCCGGGGAGAATTTCAGGAATAACGATGAGGAAAATCGCCTTCGTCGGTGTTGCACCGAGGTCAAGGACAGCTTCGTAAAGGTTGTTGTCCATCTGTTTGAGCTTCGGGATTACCGAAAGGACGACAAACGGGATCGTGAGGACTACATGCCCGATGAGAAGGGACGCGTAAGTTCTCCCGAAACCGAACATCGTGCAGATAAGTGCGATCGAAATAGCGGTGACGACTTCGGCGTTTATCATCGGGATTTTCGTGAGCTCATTCATTGCCTTGTTCACGCGGTGATTCGAGTAGTAAATGCCGATCGCGCCCATTGTTCCGAGAATTGTCGCGATAAATCCGGCGACGAGTGCGAGAACGAGCGTGTTGACGACCGTTTCCATGAGGTCGGAATTGTTCCAGAGCTTGACATAAAGGTCAAAACCCCAGTCAGGCGACCAGATCCCGATTTCACGCGACATGTTGAAACTGTAGACAAAAAGCAGGAGGATCGGCGCGTAGAGAAGGAAAAGTACTAAAGTTATGTAGCTTCCGCTGAGTATTTTCTTTACCATAAGTTAGCCCTCCCTGCGCTTTCGTCCTTTTCCTCGGTGAATTTGCCGCTGAGGAACATCGAAATGAAGATTATTACAAGGAGAACAAGCGCGATCGTGCTTCCCGCATGCCAGTTGTGCATCGTGAGGAACTGCGTCTCGATAAGTTTTCCGACGATTGTGACGTTGCCGTTTCCGAGCGTATCACTGATGACATAGCTTGTCGTCGTCGGAAGAAGGACCATCGAAACCGCGCTGACAATGCCGGGCATCGAAAGGGGAAGGGTGACCGAAACAAAGGTCTTCCACGGTTTTGCGCCAAGGTCCGCGCTCGCTTCGGCATAGCTTTTGTCGATCTTCAGAATGACCGAGTAAAGCGGCATGATGACGAACGGAAGATAGTCATAAACCATGCCGATAAGGGTGTTGACAAAGCTGAAACTGTTCGATTTGTACATACCGATGAAGTAAAGCAGCTCTTTCATCGCGGCCGTTCTTAAAACGAAGTTGATCCAAAGCGGAAGAATAAAGAGAATGAGGAGAACTCCGCCTTTGTTGAACTTCGATTTGGCGAGGATGTATGCAACCGGATATGCGATAAGAAGGCTTATGACAGTCGTGATTATCGCGAGACCGAAACTTACGAAAAGGACTCTGATATTCGCCTGTTTCGAGAAGAAATCCGAGAAGTTGGAGACCGCGAACGAGACCGGTTCTCCCGCGATCGTGAAAGTCTCGCTCCCTGCCGGAACTTTCTTCGTGAAAGCATACAAAATTATAAGCAGAAGCGGTATGACGACGAACGCGATGAGAAAAACCGCGTAGGGGATACCCAGCTGCTTTCTTGAAAATTTAAGTCCGCTCATTTCTTTTCCACCGCCTTCAAAGTAAGTTTGATCTTATCTTTCGGGATCTTGACGCTGACACGGTCGTTCTCGTTCCAGAGGTATTCGGTGTCGCAGACGATCTCTTCCTCTTCTTCATCGGTGCAGATTATGATTTGGTAGTGATCGCCTTTGTAAACTATTGAAATTATTGAACCTCTTGCATCACCGTCAACATCGTTGTCGATGATTTCGATGTCTTTGAGGCCGACTTCGACTTTGACTTCGACGTTGGTAAGGTCGAGTTTTTCGCCGGTTGCTGTGATGACATAGCCTTCGGAATCAAGGTGAGAACCGGGGTAGAGCTGGGTGACATCACACTCGAAAGCGCCTTCCGCGAAGTGGACTTTGTTGATTTTGTCGATATAGCCGTCGTAAACGTTCGAAACGAAGTCTCGTTTCATGATGTGAATGTTGTCCGGGCTTACGCGGATCCCGATCGTTTCTCCGATTTTAGCCTCTTTCGTCGACTGGATCATGACTTCGCTTTTGCCGACCATCATGATCATTTCGTAGTGGACGCCTTTAAAAATAGAGGATACGATCTGGCCTGAAACGATTCCCTGCTCTGGCGGAACAACTTCGACGTCCTCGGGTCTGACGACGACATCGACTTTCGCGTTGATCTCGAAATCATCGACGCAGTCAAAGACCTTGTTGATGAATTTTACCTTTCTGTCGCCGACGATCGTGCCGTTGTAGATGTTGCTCTCGCCGATAAAGTCGGCTACAAAAGCGTTTGCGGGCTCGTTGTAGATATCCTGCGGAGTTCCGACCTGCTGGATCTCGCCGTCCTTCATAACGACGATCCTGTCGCTCATCGTGAGGGCTTCTTCCTGGTCGTGCGTGACGTAGATGAAGGTTATTCCGAGTTTTCTCTGCATATCTTTGAGCTCGAGCTGCATGTCCTTTCTCATTTTGAGGTCAAGCGCACCCAGCGGCTCGTCAAGGAGGATGATTTCTGGTTCGTTGACGATAGCGCGGGCGATTGCGATTCTCTGCTGCTGACCGCCGGAAAGGGTGGTGACTTTTCTTTTCTCGAATTCCTCGAGGTCAACCATCTGGAGTGCCTTGCTGACTTTTTTGTCGATTTCCGACTTCTTGAGATGTTCCATTCTTTCGACCATGTTCCCGTTTTTGTCCCTGAACGAAGTTTTCACTTTCTTGAGTTTGAGACCGAAAGCGATGTTGTCGTAAACATTGAGATGCGGGAAAAGGGCGTATCTCTGGAAAACTGTGTTTACCGGTCTGAGATAGGGCGGAAGGTTCGTTATATCCTTGCCGTCAAGCAGGATCTTTCCCTTCGTGGGAAGCTCGAAACCAGCTATCATCCTCAGCGTTGTCGTCTTTCCGCAGCCGGACGGGCCTAAAAACGTGACAAATTCGCCACGGTTTACATGAAGATTGAAGTCAGAAACAGCCAAAGTGCCGCCGTCGAATTCTTTCGAAATTCCGACAAGTTCAATAATTTTGTCACTCATAATTTTTCCTCCACAAAAAATGTGAGCAAAGCAAAAATACCCCCATAAGTGCAGTTCAGCCTTACAAAAAAATAAAAATGTGAGCTATGGTATCAATGATTGGTGCCTAATCTCGATTTCTCGGCGGCGATAGTTTCGTCGTCGATCATCCCGAAAAGTATCTCAACTTCACCAAGCTTTATGCCGTTCTTAATGGCGTGTTCAAAAAGTTCAGTAAAATCAAACACTTCAGGCAGATTAAGCATTCGTTTGACTTTTCTGCTTGCGGCAGGAGTTATCGGCTCCATGACCGTTGCGATAGTGTTGATAAGGTTAAGGCAGTTGACAAATACGCCGTTGCAGCGCGCCGGATCGCTCTTTCTGAGAGCCCACGGAGCCATTGCGTCGAAGTATTTGTTCGCGATTCTTCCTATTTCCATAATGTGGAAAGCTGCGTCTCTCACGCGGAAAGTTTCGTAGCAGTCGAGAACTTCCTTAAGTTCCTTGTTGACTTCTTCCCACATTTTGTCGTCTTCTTCGGAGAACTTGATATCTCCCTCGATTTTTCCACCGAAAAATTTGTTGATGAAGGCGAGGTTTCTGTTTACGAAATTGCCGTAGATCGCGGCAAGCATGCCGTTGTTCGCATCCTGAAAACCTTTGAACGAGAAGTCGGAGTCTTTGGTTTCAGGAGCGATCGTCGCAAGGTAGAATCTGACCGAGTCGGGGTTGAATCTTTCAAGGAAGTCGTGGACCCAGATCGCCCAGTTTCTGCTTGTCGAGATTTTCTGACCTTCGAGATTGAGGAATTCGTTTGCCGGGATTTCGTCGGGAAGTTTCCAGCCGTCCTCCTGACCCATTAGCATAGCGGGCCAGATTATCGAATGGAAAACGATGTTGTCCTTTCCGATGAAGTGGATGAGTTTGACATCGTCTCCGCCTTTCCACCATTTTTCCCATTCGTTTTCGTCGAGTCCTCTCTTCGCGAAGAGTTCTTTCGTGAATGCGATGTAACCGATAGGCGCATCAAACCATACGTAAAGGACTTTTCCTTCAGCTCCTTCGACCGGAACGGGAACGCCCCACGAAATATCGCGGGTGATACCTCTCGGCTCAAGACCTCTTTCAAACCACTGCTTGCAGAAAGCCTTGACGTTGCTTTTCCAGTTTTCCTTAGTTTCAAGCCACGCATCGAGCCTTTTTTCGAATTTGTCGAGGTCAAGGAACCAGTGCTTCGAGCTTTTCTTCACCGGAGTCTCACCGCAGATTTTGCATTTAGGATTGATGAGATCGAGCGAATTAAGTGCGTTTCCGCATTTATCGCACTGGTCTCCGCGTGCTCCCGGATCCTTGCATATCGGGCATGTTCCTTCGACATAGCGGTCGGGGAGGAACATCTTGTCATGCTCGCAGTAGAACTGCTCGACGTCTTTCACCGAAATGAAGCCGTTTTTATCGAGCCTTTTGAAGAAATCCTGCGAAAGTTCCTTCTCGATATCGTTGTGCGTACCTGAAAATATATCAAAAGACATTTCAGCCATTTCGAAACCGCGTGCGATAAGCTCGTGATTTTCTTTTACGACGTCTTCAGGTGTGATCCCGCGCGATTCCGCATTGATCGTGATCGGGACGCCGTGTTCATCCGTTCCGCAGACGTAGACGACATCTCTCTTCATGTTGCGGAGATAGCGCACGAAAACATCGGCGGGAAGGTAAGCCCCTGCAAGGTGACCGAGGTGGATCGGTCCGTTCGCATAAGGCAAAGCTGATGTAACCAAATACTTCAATTTTTTCTCCTAAAAAAAATTCAAATTTTAAAAGGCCGGCAAATTCCGGAAAAGTAGAGCGCACAATAATTATTTTTTTGGAAAAATCAATAAATATTTTTAAGGGGTTTTGCAGGTTTTCAGCGAAAAATTTTTGTGATTCCTAAAAAGGTTTCTAATTTAATGCGTTTTTTGTGATTCAGCGCTCGTTTTTCACACTGATAAAAAGAAGTCGAGCATGCTTGCAACTGTAAATTCCAGCATAATTTGCAGTTTTATTGATAAATACAAAAAAAAGAGTGATAAAGCACCGCTGCGTAATCGCAGGAGATTTGATCGTTAGGAGGAAAGATGGATAAAAGTGACAAACTCGTTATTGCGGGGCATGAGTTTTCGTCCCGTTTCATTTTGGGTTCGGGCAAGTATTCGATGAAACTTATCGAAGCTGCGGTGAAGTATGCCGGTGCTGAAATCATCACGCTTGCCGTCAGACGCGCTAATTCCAAGGAGCACGAAAGCATTCTCGACTACATTCCGAAAGGGGTAACGCTTCTTCCGAACACTTCTGGAGCGAGAAACGCCGAGGAGGCTGTGCGCATCGCGAGACTTGCAAGAGAGCTCGGCTGCGGCGATTTTGTCAAAATAGAGATCATGCGTGACACAAAATACCTGCTTCCAGATAACGCCGAAACGGTAAAAGCGACTGAAATCCTTGCAAAAGAAGGTTTTGTCGTAATGCCTTACATGTATCCTGACCTCAACACGGCGCGCGACCTTGTGAATGCAGGTGCCGCTTCCGTCATGCCGCTCGCTTCTCCCATAGGCTCCAACAAAGGGCTCTGCACACGCGATTTCATCCAGATCCTGATCGATGAGATCGACCTGCCGATAATCGTCGATGCAGGGATCGGCCGCCCGTCACAGGCATGCGAGGCAATGGAAATGGGGGCCGCGGCTATAATGTCGAACACCGCTCTTGCGACTGCCGGAGATCTTCCGATGATGGCCGATGCTTTCAGAAAGGCGATAGAAGCTGGCAGAAAGGCATATCTTTCGGGGCTTGGACGAGTCCTTTCGCGCGGCGGCGCACCCTCTGACACTCTTATCGGATTTTTGCACGATTAGAAGTTTGTTGGATTGTAATCCGATAAACTCGGCATCAATCGGAAATATATAATACGCTTAAAAATTGCCTTGCCTTTAATAATACCTATAATTTTGCGGTTTTTTCGGGGTTAGTGATGACGAGATCAGGGCTGACAAACAAACAAACAAACAAACAAAC
>JAGCNV010000016.1 GCA_017645765.1 bacterium
GAAATGGAACGAATGATCCTTGAATTTATTGAATATTATAACAACAGGCGAATTCAGAAAAAACTGAATTGGATGACACCTGTTGAATTTAGGTCTAAGAGATGTTATTAAACTGTGTCCAAAAAAATGGGGTCAGAACACTCCAGAGTGGCGAGGGACTTGGGAATCTTTTTCTAGAAGGGGGGCTTCGGGCCCTCTTTTTTTTGCTTTCAGACCTCTCCGAAAAGTTGACTCTTTTTGAAAGAGGACTACCATTTTTGAGCCTGCCCGGTGCGTGAGCTTGAGGCGTTAGAAGTTTTTTCCTATTTAAATTTTGGGGTTTGTACTTACTACCGTGAAAGATGATCGGTTCGGCTTTCCCCACCTGTGAGCACAGGATAAAGCTTGTTTTGGGCCACGGCTGCGGCGGGTTTCTTTTTTTTCCTGAAAATTCAGAGATTTTTAAATTACTGCTTTTTCGAGCCTTTTTTCTGGCTTACAAGGTGCGTGTAGAGCGTTCTTCTTATCTTTTTGGTTGAAGTTTTCTGGAATTCTTCGGGGTGAATCCTGATTTCCGAAATTTTTGCATACGCCGGAAGTGTCTCGTTGAGTTCGTCGCGGTTCTGCTTCATGATTTCTGCAAGCTGCTCTTCCGTGACGTTTTCAGCTTTCATCTTGTCGTAATCGGGACAAACGAATGCGATAAGTCTTCCTTTGCCGCCGTCGAGAACGAGCGATTCAGACACAAACGGCATATAGTTGATTTTGAGTTCGATCTCTTCGGGATAGATGTTCTGTCCTGAAGCGGAAAGGATCATGTTTTTCAGTCTGCCGCAGATAAAAAGGAATCCGTCCTTGTCGATCCTGCCGAGGTCGCCGGTATGAAGCCAGCCTTCGCTGTCGAGGACTTCAGCAGTTTCCTTCTCCATTTTGTAGTAGCCGCTCATTATGTTTTCGCCTTTGACGCAGATCTCACCTACTCCTTTTTTGTCGGGATTGTCGATTTTTGCAGTCAAGTAAGTCATGATCTTGCCGCAGCTGCCGATTTTGCGGTTGTCTGCATAGTCGGTGTACGCGATAAGCGGCGCGCACTCGGTCATTCCGTAACCGGTCGTGAACCTGACGCCTGATTTGAGAAGGAACGATTCGATTTTCGGGTTGAAAGCGGCTCCGCCAGAAATGACTTCGTAGCACTTTCCGCCGAAGAAATCGCTGATCCCCTTCCCTATTTTCTTCATTATTATCTGCCTGATGCCGGGAATCGCCATAAGAATCCTCATTTTCTTGGTCTCAAGCAGCGGACGGATCTTCGAAGTGTATATTTTCTCAAGGATGAGCGGAACCGAAATGACAAGAAAGGGCTTGGCTTCGCCGAAAGCCTTGATAAGAATTTTCGGTGTCGGCGTTCTGCTCATGAAAATTATGTGAAGTCCTCTTGCAACCTGAAGAAGAAAGTCGAAAGCGCATCCGAAACAGTGCGCCAGCGGAAGGAACGAAACCATCGCCTCCCCGCCTTTGGGAAGGGAATCAATGGCATACTGGATGTTCGCCATAAGACAGTTGTGCGAAATCATTACACCTTTTGAAAAACCGGTCGTCCCCGATGTGTAAACTATCGTCGCAAGATCGGTCTTTGCAGGAATTTCAAAAGAAAGCGTTTCTTTCGTAACAGCCTGTGTTTTAACAAAATTATCAATAATTCCGGCAACTTTTTCATTCAGATTTTCTTCTTTTGAAAACGCTGCCGACATATCTTCGAGTTTGAAAACGGCCTCTATTTCCGGAAGCTGCGCGAAATCAAGTTTTTCTTCTATTATGAGTTCAGAAGCAAAAAACAGCTTTGAATCCGAGTGATTTACAAGATGGTGGATCTCTTCAGCCGTAAAATCGCTGAGAAGCGGAACGATTACAGCGCCGTAAGTCACTGTTGCAAGGTAGGTTACAGCCCAGTTTACCGAATTTTTGCCGCATAGAGCGATTTTGTCGCCTTTTTTTATCCCAAGACTTTTGAATATTTCATGCAACTCTTTTATTTTATTGGCAGTTTCGCCGAAAGTAAGAGGTTCAGAGCCATAATCGCTGAAACACGGTTTATTCCAATTCAGTTTAAAGGAATCTTCAAAAACTTTTACGAGATCTTCTTTCAACATATCTCCCTCCCAAAAGCCAAATACCTGCCAAAATAGCGTTTTTCAGGCTGTGTGTCAACAATAGAACCGCTAATATTTATTGTTTTAAACTGGACAAAAGAGCCTCTTCCTATATTATGCCGCGTTTTATTAAGTTTTTTGGTCAAAGCAATATGAAAAAGATTATTCTTTCAGCTTTAGCACTAATTTTATTGGCATTTTTAGTTTCTTGCGAAGATTCCGCCCTGCCCGATCTGCCGGAGATGGATGAGTCGATGGATGTCGATGCTTTTGAAATCGGTGACGAGGATGCAACTCCCGGTTCCGAGTCAGAACCTGATGAGGAAAACGGCGGAAACGATGCGGATAACCAGGAAACTCCTGATTCTGAGAGTCCCGATTCCGAAAAACCGGATACTGAAACTCCGTATGAAACGCCTGAAACTCCCGACGAAGAAGTTTCTGAACATGAGATAGCGGCTTCACACCTCATTGTGGCGACAGTCGGCGGATACGACGTTCCGATGAGCGGTCACGTTTACTATGCAAAAGATGAAAAACTCGACACTTTTAAGGAAATTCCGGTTGACGGCGGCATGGGAAGTTCAGACGGCGCAGATCTCAATGCAGCTGCATGGGAAAACGGTTTCGCAGTTGTCGGAAGGCACGATTCTTCTTCTCTTTACTTTTTCACACGGAATTTTGAATTTGAGCAGGAAATTCAAGTAAAACCAGATACTTACATAAACATGCAGGACATGGTTCATAACCCGTTCAAAGATGAATTCATCGTTTCGGCCCTCAATTTCGATACCGATTCAAAAACGGTCTTTTCCAACAAGCTCTTCATCTTCAAAAAAGATTCGCCGGAAACGGCATCAACACTGGAAATAAGCGATAACGAGTCGGCAAGCCCTGCAAAAATGAAGGTCGTCGGCAAAAAACTTTTCGTTGCACTGCAGAACCTCGAAAACAACACTTCGGCAAAAGGCGAAATCGCAGTTGTTGACCTTGAAAATTATTCGGTCGAAAGGATAACTCTTCCGACAACGAACCCGACAGGAAAGATCGAATACAACAAAAATGTCGATAAAAACCACATCTATCTTACGACGACCGGTAACTGGAAACAGGGTGACGGTGCACTTCTTCAAGTAAATATCGACACTTACGAAGTTAAGAAAGTTCTAAGCGAATCTGAAGAGGAAAACAATATTCTTGACGGTGATTTCGTCGATCTCTCGATTGCCGATAACGGTGATTTTTACATCATTTTTTCAAATAATATCCTCTACAATGACAACAGTCTGCTGCTTTACAAACCGAAAGAAGGCAACATTTCAAAAATAGATTCCAAAATCAACGCATTTGCGGCAAATCCGATCGATTACAGCTCTGTCAGCGGAAAAATTTACTATTTTGTCGATGAAAAATCGGATACTTACCTGAAATCTTTCGATACGAAGACAAAGGCTGACGAGAAGATTCTTCTTGATTTCGGTCCTGCCGCGTTAAGAGTGAAATACGACTACAAGTGAGGGATAAATGAAAATTGTAAACGGAAACAATCTGACAATCGAAGATGTGTGCGATGTCGCATATAAAAACGAGGAAGTCGCACTCCCGGAAGAACGCGAATTCTGGGAAACTTTAGAAAAATCACGGAAATTCCTGGAAGATTACGTAAAAACCGGCGTTCCGGTATATGGCGTTACGACCGATTTCGGCGACAGCTGCGACAACCAGATAAGCATTGACAAGGCGGGCGAGCTCCAGCGGACGATCTGCACTTACCACGGAATCGGTTTGGGTCCGAAATTCAGTCGCGAAACGGGTAGGGCGGTAGTGCTTGCACGCCTCAACAGCAATGTGAAAGGCGGTCACTCGGCAATCAGGCCTGAACTTGCCAAAATGATGCTCACTCTTCTCAATAAAGACATAATCCCGGTGATTCCGCAGCTTGGTTCGGTCGGCGCTTCGGGCGATTTGACACCGCTCAGCTACCTTGCGGCTGTCATCATGGGGGAACGCGATGTTTACTACAAAGGAAAAATCGTTCCGACGGCTGAGGCTTTTAAAGCGGAAGGGATAAAACCGCTTCCGATCGAAGCAAAAGAAGGTTTAGCCCTTATGAACGGAACGAGCGTAATGAGCGCAGTCGCCTCTCTTGCTTGGAAAAAAGCGGAAAGATTAGCCAGAATTTCAGACTTTTTAACCGCTGTAACATCTGAAATCACGCAGGGAAAGGACACCCCTTTCGCCGAAAAGGTGAGCGAAATCAAAAATCACCGCGGACAGTGCGACTCTGCGGCATATATACGCGAAATCATTAAAGATTCGAAACGCGTTTTCAGATACGAGGATTTCCTTAAAAACAAAATCGATTCGATCGAAAACAAAGGCTTCATCAAGCAGCAGAATAAGATCCAGGACAGATATTCCATCCGCTGCGCACCACAAATCTCTGGAGTTTACCGTGACACTTTGCGCTTTGCCCGTGATCTCATAACGGAAGAACTCAATTCCGCGAACGACAATCCGCTTGTCGATATCGAAAGCGGCAGACTTTTCAACACCGGAAACTTTTACGGCGGCCACATCTGCGCTGCATGCGACTACCTGCGGACGGCACTTGCCAATATCGCCGACCTTTCCGACAAACAGGCCGAAGTCATAATCGACGGCAAATTCAACGGACTCACCGAAAACCTGATTCCGTTTACGCCGGAAAATCATCCGAGAGCGGGACTGAGGCTAGGTTTCAAGGCAGTCCAGATAACGATAAGCGCGATACGCGGCGAAGTCATGACCTACTCCTTCCCAGTCAGCATAACAAGTGCTCCGACAGAGGCTTTGAATCAGGACAAAGTTTCGATGGGAACGATCTCCGCTCGCAAACTTGCCGAGCAGACCGACCTCGTATTTTTACAGTTCGCAGCTCACATTCTCGCCGCAATGCAGGCGGTAGACCTCGCAGGAAAAGACGAATTTTCCTCATTCACGCAGAAAATCCACGCCGAAATCCGCAAAATCAGCGCATTCGTTGAAGACGACCGCGCACTCGACAAAGAAGCCGAAGCAGTCGCGGAATGGCTGAAAGAGACTGAGATTTTCGGATAAAAACAAGGAGTCGAAATGAGTTACAGACCACCGTTTGAAATCACGGCGAAAGCGATAAATCTTATTTCGGAGATTTCGGCGCAGCTTGAGCGTTTTTCCATCGCGATGGAGCAGGGCGACAGCGTGCAGCTCCGCAAAATTAATCGCATGAAAACTATTCACGGTACTTTGGCGATAGAAGGGAACTCTCTTTCCGAAGAGCAGGTAACGGCTTTAATCGAAGGAAAGCCTGTGATCGCTCCGCTGCGTGAGGTTCAGGAAGTGCGGAATGCAATTCTGGCTTACGGGCAGTTTATGAAATTCGACCCTTACAATGTGGAAGAGCTGCTCAAAGCGCACGGCATTTTTGCTTGGGGACTCGTGGATAACCCTGGACATTTCAGAAAAGGCGGAGTCTGCGTCATGGGCAAGGACGGAATCAGACATGTTGCGCCTCCGGCACATCGGGTTCCTTTTCTGATTTCCGACCTGTTTGACTGGGTAAAAAAATCGGAAGATCACATTCTGATAAAAAGCAGCGTTTTTCACTATGAGTTTGAGTTTATTCACCCTTTTCCTGATGGTAACGGCAGAATGGGGCGTTTCTGGCAGTCACGGCTCCTCGCAGAGTGGAATCCGGTGTTTGAGTATATTCCGGTTGAGAACATGATCCGCGAAAATCAGGCTGATTATTACAAGGCGATCGAGCGCAGTACTGATGAAAATGATTCAGGAATTTTTGCAGAATTCATGTTGCAGACAATTCTTGATACAATAAAAAAGCATAAGAAAAAGGTGACTGCAAAAGTGACTGTAAAGGTGACTGCAAATCAGCAGAAAATTATTTCTGCAATAAACGAAAACCCGTATATTACGCAGGAAGAGCTTTCAAAGAAAGTCGGAATTGCCATAAAAAATATTAAGGAAAATATGAAAAAGTTGCAGGAACAGGGCATTATCCGCCGCATCGGCGCAGACAAAAACGGTCACTGGGAAATAGTGAAATAAAAAACGTGCGATAAGGAGGCAGACATGGGAAAAACACTGGTGATTTACTTTTCGGCTGGCGGTCACACGAAGGTGAAAGCCATCCAGCTTGCTGAGGCTGTCGGAGCCGATATTTTCGAAATCGAGCCGCTGAAGAAGTACACGAAAGCCGATCTTCTGTGGATGAATCCGCTTTCAAGAAGTTTCCGCGAAGTGGCGACACGCAAAAGCAAAAGACCGGAAATAGTTGATAAAGAGCTTGATTTAACAGGTTATGACAAGATTTTTCTCGGTTTTCCGATCTGGGGCTGGGCAGCACCGTCAATCGTCAACGCTTTTTTGGAAAAGCACGATTTTTCGGGCAAAACTATCGTCGTTTTCGCGACAAGCGGCGGCACAACAAATCTTGATGGCAGCCTGAAATCCCTTAAGCCTTCCCTTTCGGAAACTACGATCATCAAAGAAGGCAGAGTTCTCAACGGAGAGTGGACGAAAGAGAAACTCGCTGACTGGGCGAAAGGTGTTTAGATTATTGGTGTTTTGTAGAGACGTCATATTATGGCGTCTCTACGTTAATTCGTTGAATTTATTCAGAATTTACAGAACTACCGATTCTTTGTGAACACCGAAAACTTCTTCAAGAGTTCCTGCGATTTCGCCGAGTGTCGCATACTGTTTTACAGCATCGAGGATCTTCGGCATAAGGTTGTCGCTGGTCTGAGCCGTAGCCTTAATGATTGCGAGGTGTCTCTTGACGGCATCGTTATCGCGGTTTTCTTTGACAGCCTTGATTTTAGCGATCTGAGCGACCTGGATTGACGGGTCGACTTTGAGCAGGTTAGCCGGAGCGGGTTCCTTGATCTGGAACTTGTTGACGCCGACAACGACCTGTTCGCCGCTTTCGACTTCAAGCTGATAGTGGTATGCGCTGTCCTGGATTTCCTGCTGTACGAAACCTTTTTCGATCGCTTCGACCATTCCGCCGAGTTCGTCGATGCGAGCGATGTATCCTTTAGCCTTTTCGTAAATGCTGTCGGTAAGAGCTTCGATGTAGTAACTTCCTGCGAGCGGATCTATTGTGTCTGCAACGCCGCTTTCGTAAGCTACGATCTGCTGCGTTCTGAGTGCAATCCTGACGCTGTCTTCGGTCGGAAGAGCAAGCGCTTCGTCACGGCTGTTTGTGTGGAGTGACTGGGTTCCGCCGAGAACCGCCGCCAAAGTCTGGATAGCAACACGGACGATATTGTTGTCGGGCTGCTGCGCGGTGAGCGTGCATCCTGCCGTCTGAGTGTGGAAACGGAGCATCTGCGATTTCGCGCTCTTCGAATTGAAGCGGTGCTTCATGATCTCAGCCCAGAGTCTTCTTGCAGCGCGGAATTTTGCAACTTCCTCAAGAAGGTTGTTGTTTGCGTTGAAGAAGAAGGAAAGACGCGGCGCGAAAACGTCAACGTCAAGTCCTGCCTTGATTGCTGCTTCAACGTAAGCGATACCGTCGGCAAGGGTGAAAGCGACTTCCTGAACGGCATTCGAGCCTGCTTCGCGGATGTGGTAACCCGAAATCGAAATCGTGTTCCACTTCGGAACGTTCTGCGCACAGAAAGCAAAAATATCGGTGATAAGTCTCATCGAAGGCTTCGGCGGGAAGCGGTAAGTGCCTCTCGCGATGTATTCCTTGAGAATATCGTTCTGAATGGTTCCGGTAAGTTTGTCAGCCGAGAAACCCTGCTTTTCAGCAACTGCGATATACATCGAAAGAAGGACAGAAGCGGTTCCGTTGATGGTCATTGATGTCGAAACATCGCCCAGCGGAATACCGTCGAAAAGAATTTCCATATCTTTGAGAGAGTCTATTGCAACGCCGACTTTTCCGACTTCACCGTCACTCATCGGATGGTCTGAGTCGTAACCGATCTGCGTCGGAAGGTCGAAAGCGACCGAAAGACCGGTCTGACCGTTGCCGAGAAGGTATTTGTAACGTTTGTTAGATTCTTCAGCCGTTCCGAAACCTGCATACTGACGCATCGTCCAGAATCTGCCGCGGTACATCGTGGGCTGAACGCCTCTGGTGAACGGATATTCGCCGGGCACGCCGCGTGTCTCAAGGTATTTTTCATCCTCGTTTTCAGGAATGTAGAGAGGTTCTACAGTTTCGCCGTAGGATGTTTTGAAGCGCTGCTTCCTTTCGGGGAACTTTGCAACAGCCTTGCCGTAACTACCGGCTTTCCAATTCTCGAATGTCTCTTTTACTGTCATTTTTAACTCCTAAATTAAGTGAAAAAACTCGAATCGCGCGATTTTATTTAGTGCGCCGGAAAATGCAAAGAAAAAGTTCAAGAAAAAGACCTTAAAAACAGAAGGCAAAAACATCAGTTTATTTTCAGAAAATTCGATATTTTAATGAAAGTTGCTATAAAGTTCCGGTTTTTTGTTTTTTTGCTTTGGACAGAGGTTGTATGCTTGAATCAGTAAAAAAAATCTTAAAATTCAAAAATCCTCAGTCTTATTCATATTTTATTCTGATTTTTTCGGTTTACTGGTCGATGAAGTTTTTTCTCGGCTTCTATATGTTTGATAAAGTCGGAAGTGATTCGCTTGTTTTTGTTCCGCCTTTTTCGCTCATTTTAAATGTGACCGATGTTTTTTTCTGTCTGATTGCAGCATATCTCATTGATTTTATTGCAAGAAATAACAAAATCGCGTTTTTTGTCCTGACTTGGGCAACTTTTCCGCCGATCTATTATTTTGCGATAAAAGGCTACATAATTTACCTCTATTTCCACGGTTTTGTTAACTTCGGGCTGAATAATTTCCTCGGCTCGAAAGGAAACGAAACTGTGAATTTCGTTCTTTACGCTCTTGATGTCTATGCCGTTATGTTCCTTATTTTTTTGCTGATTATTACGGTTCTTTATCTTATTTTTGCAAGAAAATCCGGCAGTTATATCGCTAAAAAAGCTCCTCTTCTTCCGCTTTTCTTTCTGGTTGCTGCCCTTTTGATGCTTCCCTTCAGAATCGCTTTTTCTGAGAAGTGCGAACGGATCGAAGCAAGCCCTCTTTTCGAGCTTCCTTTAAGTTACATCACGATGCCGGATTATATGCCGAAAACTTATTCAAAAGATTTCACTCCGCCTGAAAAACTGATCTTCGGCAAAGAAAAAAGCAGTGTCAAAGTGGAGAAAGGAGAACTCAAAAAGAAGAGAAACATTCTTCTTTTACTAATAGAATCAACACCTTATACAAAAAAAGACAAACTTGGATTTTTCAGATACTTCAATAAAAATTCGGTCGAGGCGACCAATTTCAGAGCATGTTTCCCGGGAACGACAAGGTCAATGATTTCAACGATGTGCGGAACTTACAGCGGGACTGAGTTTACGGCTCTGACGCGTTATCAGCCCGATTTCAACTGCACTTCATTGCAGAAAAAACTTGGTGAAAACGGCTACAGAACAGGGCTTTTTTCGGCTGTGAACCTTTCTTACGACGAATTTGACCAGGCAAAAATGCTTAGAGATTTCAGCGTGATAGAAGAGCCTTCGACTTTGACGAAACGCTATCAGCCGAAAAAAATCCACGGAACCGGAAACGCGATAGAAGAAGAGATTCCGATTGAGGAAATCATAAAATTTATGAAAAAAGACGAAAATCCGTTTTTCGTTTTTTACTATGTTTACTGGACTCACAGCCCATACGAGCATCCTTTCAAAGCGACAGGCTCGCTTCCACTTGAAGAGCGCTACGACGAATCGCTGAAATATGTCGACGAGTCAGTTCAGAAACTCTTTGAAAAGATGAAGGAAAACGATCTTTTCGATGAAACCGTGATAATCGCGACTTCCGACCACGGTCAGGCTTTCGGCGAGCATCCAGGAAACTACACCCACAGCAACTACATTTACGAAGAGTCGGTAAAAGTTCCGTTTATAATGCGAAGCCCCGATTTTCCAGAGCAGAAACAGACAGTTGATGTCGATGCGGCACATTTTGACATTCCTGCGACGATTCTTGATTTTGCCGGAATAAATCAACCTGAAAACTGGGACGGTCAGTCGCTGATTTCAGGAAATTATCAGCAGAAACCGCGACTTACATTTGCACGCGGCATTGTTTACAGCGACGGAATTTTGGACAGCAACTACAAATATATCTACTATCCAGACGGAAAAAAAGAGGAACTTTTCGATTTAAGCCTTGATCCGCTCGAAAAAAACAATATCGCCGCAGAAAACAAGGAAAAAACTGAGAAATATAAAAAACTTTTTCAGGAATGGATCCCTTGGCAGCAAGATCGTATAACGAAATAACTATTTGATTTTACTGACTTTTAAATCAGAAATCCCGATGAGTTTCCTCCCTGAATCGTCGCAGAGGGAAATCGATTTTTCATTTGCAAGACAGATTCCGCTTTCCGGAATTTTATGAGAGAAAAATTCGATTTTTCCGATCGAGACAGGAAGGACAAGCTTGTTTGCCATAACAAGAGCCGTCTGAAGCATTGAATCTATCAGAGTCGGGAAAATCGTTGCAGATTTTTTGAAATCCGAGAATGAAATAGAGCGTTTTTCGCCTCTTTTCCAAGTTGCGGCGCAGCTGTTTTCTTTCAAAGAGACGATTTTTTCGAGATGACGGAAAAATTTTCCGTGGAAAAGAGGATACGGGATGAATTTTTCAATATCTATTGGATTTTTCAACGCTTTCGGAAGAGAAACCAATTCACTCGTTTTTTTTAGATTATCATAATAAAATTCACATGTTACAACATTATTCGTGAAACCGTCAAGACTTGTTCTTATGACTGAAACAATCAAATTGTCAGAATTTTTTGAAACCGCCGAAAACGAACGGATTTCAACCGGCGACGAATCGGAAAAAATAACAGGAGAATTGATTTTTATGTTTTTTATTTCGCAAAGTTTCTTCTTCCCGGCAATAGAAGCGGCGTTTTTGGCAAGAAGTTCAAGCAAAAGGACAACCGGCATGACAACCGCGCCGCCAATCACATGGTCAAGGAGATAATTATCCTGATTTATTGACATTTTTGTCTGTGTTACGATTTCGGTATCCGGAATAAAGCGGAGTATTCTCACATTTTTGGCTTCGTTGAAAACTTCGGATTCAGTGTATAAATTTGCTTCCAGATGCTGGGCAAGCCTGCCTGAGACAACTGAAATCCTTGAATCGGAATTTATTATGTTTTTATATGCCTCAATGCCGTCGTGAGTGGAAAGCGGAACGACTCCGACACTTTTCAAATATTCTAGAACATTGTCTTTTTTACCCATTCCGGTTTCGTTCCAGACTGTGTAACCGATTGATTTTGCTGAAACATTCATTTTATTTAACAGCAGACACAAATAATCGAGCCAGCTGTTTGCAAAAGTGTAGTCAGCCTGCATCCTCATTCCGGTTTTTGCAAGAACAGACGAAATAAGGTGAACAAATTTCAGGTTTTCGGTTCCGCAGACCGATAAAATGTTGAGCAGACTGAAAACTTTGACAGCCAGACATTTATCAAAACTGCTTTTTTCCATATCTTTGAAAAGAGCATAGTTACTGATACCTGCACCGTGCAGGATCCCTGCAAAATCGCCATGTTTTTTAATTATTTCTTCAATGATTTTCTTAGTTTCCGCACTGTCGGAAAGATCACATGAATAGTAAAATACTTCTTTAGCATTCTCTTTCAAACGGGCTAAATTTTTCGCAGTTTCCGAACCGGTTTTATAAATATTTTCGCTTTTGGTTGAAGCTATCACAACGAAACGTCCGTGCAAAATCCTGCTAAGAGCGAGAGCGTGCTCAAAAGTTATCCCCTTCGCTCCGCCGGTAACAAGAACAAGATCGTCTTCTTTAACCAATTCACTGATTTTATTTGATTTTTCATTAACTCTTTTAACAGCAGCCCAGGTTTTTCTATTAAGATTTTCATCGTAAACAACGTGAGTTTTTCCGTCGGAAACAACGCTGGATTCTTTTTGAACAAGAAGAGAAACGATCGAATCATCGATTTTTTCATGTATCGAAAGAAGGAGAAATTCTCCTTTCGTGTATTCCAGACGCAAAGTTTTCAGTATTGCTGCAACCGGATTCATAGAACCGCTTAAATCGAAGAAACGCGAGACAAAAATCACGCGGAATTTTGAATGGATAGGATCCTTGTCTTTAAGAAAACACTTCAAATCAGCAAAAATTTTGCTTGAAAATGCTGAAATGCTTTCGCCCAAACAGTCGAAATTATTGCTATTTTTAATTTCATCAAGATAAACGATCTTAGTTTCGGTATTTTCTGCAGAATCATTTTTCCTATATTTGAAAAACGGTGCATCGCAAAGTTCCATCTCAAAAGTTCCAGTCCAGTCAGGAATAACTCCGGGAGTCGTGACAAGAGCTTTTTTGTCGTTTCTTAAGTCGGTATCGGAATATTTTTCGGAAATATCGGCAAGCATTGTCTCAATTATTTCGCGGATAGTTGATTCGGAAAAAAGGGTTGGACTCCCGATAATTTCATCAGGACAGAGCTTTCTTCCCAAAGCGAAAACAAATTCAGCCCCTTTCAGCGAATCCAAGCCGAGATCGTATTTCAGATTCATATCAATATTCAGAGTTTCTTTCGCAAAACCTGTTTTTGCAGCAATCCAGTTCAAAGCAAAATCGTAGATATTTTCATCGTTTTCCGATGTTTTTCCATCTGGAATTTTGTTTTCCGTTGGTTCTTTTTCCAAAGGATTTACGATGAATGAATGCTTCGGCAGACTGTCAAAATCAAAAGACAAGTCTTTGCTTTCATTAGATACATTTCCGTTGGTATAAAGTGCTGCAAGAACAGAAAGAAGCGAACTCTGCGGAGTTTTTTCTGAATTGTCAAAGGCAATACAGTTTTTATCTTTTAAAATGTCCGAAACCAGAGAAGTCAGAACATTTTTCGGACCGCATTCGATGAAAAGTCGTACCCCCGATTTTTCCATATTTCGGATCGTATTCAGGAAATTAACAGGTTTCAGAATCTGCTGCGAAAGATATCCTGCAAAATCGCAAGTTTCCGATTCTTCAGCATAAACTGTTGAGAATATTGAACTTTTCTTTTTATTAAAATGAATTTTTTCGAGGAATTTTTTGAAATCTCTAGCAGCATCTTTCATAAAATCAGAGTGGAATGCATTGGAAACATTAAGTTTTTTGTAGCCGACGGAAAGAATATCAAGCAATCTGACAAGTTTTTCGATTTCAGTTTCAGCTCCGGAAATAACGACCTGCTTTTCGGAATTTATGTTGGCAAAAGCAAGTTCAGTTTTTGAACTTTTCAAAATGTTTTCTGCAGTCTCAATATCGCAGAAAAGTGCTATCATGCCAGTGTTTTCAGTGCTTTCCGACATCAGTATGCCGCGTTTTGCCGCGATTTTGACGGCATCTGTATCGGAAATTATCCCGTCAGCGCACAAAGCTGTTATTTCACCCAGACTGTGACCGGCAAAACAGATATTTGTGATAGAATATTTTTTAAGCAGATCAAGAATTACCAGAGTTGTTGCAACGATTGCAGGCTGAGCGTATTTTGTCTGAGTTATAAGTTTATCAAGTTTTGAGAGTTCAGATTCCGAATGTTTCCAGCGTTCTTCGAGCACGAATTGCGCTATACCTTCGGGAATTATTTCTTTTATTGCGGCATCAAGTTTGTCGAAATATGTCTTTTCTTCCGGAAAATATTCAAAAATTCCGGCAAGCATTCCGAAATACTGGCTTCCCTGCCCCGGGAAAAGCAAAGCTGCTTTTGAAAAACTCTCTTTTTTTTCTGCGATCTCATTCAAAAGAGCTTCGCACTTTTCCTGGAATGAAGAAGGATCGTATGCCACGATCGCAACTTTGCAAGCGCTTGATTTTATTGATTTATTGTAAGAGTCCGCAAAATCTGAGATTTCAGAAAAACTCATATTTTTCGCAACTTTCGCGATTTTTTTGATTTCATCTTTGAGAGCGTTTTTCGTCGCAGCGGAAACCATGAAAATGAAAGAACTTTTTTCAGGTTCAACTTTTGCCGCAGGATAGATTTTCCTAATATCTTCAGGAATATATTCTTCCATTGTGATGTGTGCATTTGATCCGCCGAAGCCGAAAGCACTGACTGAAACTCTTCTTTTGTGGTTTTTCGGAAGCCATACCCTGCCTTCCATTGACGGTTGCAGGATTTCGGGCGGTCTCCCGAAAGCTGAATTCGGAATAAAGCAGCCGGTTGTCGGAGGAATGAAATGATTTTCGAGCGCGAGCAGTGCTTTTATCGCGCTGAAAGCCCCTGCGGCCGCTTTAAGATGACCGATGTTGGCTTTCAGGCTTCCGATGAAAGACGGTTCTTTTTTCTTTCTGCCCATAACCGAAAGCAGAGCCTCGATTTCAGCCGCGTCGCCCCGTGCTGTTCCTGTGCCGTGACCTTCAAAATAATCAACTGAATTTATTGAATATCCCGCTTTTTCGTAAGTTTTCCGGAGAGCGACTGCCTGACCTTCAGCTTTAGGAGCAGTTATCGCCTCCCCGCTTCCGTCGGAAGAAAACGCAAATCCTTTGATTACAGCTTTCGGCGTAAAACCGAAATTCAGAGCGGTTTTGAGGTCTGCAAGAAGCAGTAGTCCGCATCCTTCACCCGGCAGCATACCGTTTGCGCGGGCATCGTAAGGGAGAATATTTTCTTTCGCGAAAGCTCCGACTTTGGAAAAACCGACATATTCAAACGGATCGAGACTGATATCGACTCCGCCGCAGAGAACAAAATCAAGGTCACCGGATTCAATCGCGAAACAGGCGTTTATTACCGAAAGCAGAGAAGACGAACACGCGCCGTCAACAGTATATGCGCCGCCACGGAAATCGAAAAAGTTTGCGATTCTCCCGGCAATAATGTTCGACATTCCGCCCGGAAGCGAATCTTCATTGATTTCAGGCAGCATGCTGACCATATCTTTTTCAAACTGAGCCGAAATTTCAGCTTTTGTCTCAGAATCCAAGTCAAAATGGTTCAAAGCCCGATTCAAGCGGTCATTTATCGTGCTGAAACGCGATTTCAGAGTGAAACTTCTCGCAAATTCGCCGGTAATGCTGTTGCCGATAATTACACCTGTACGCTCTTTATCAACATCTTTCAAATAATTGAATTTACTCAGCAATTTCTCAGCAGTGTCAAGAGCTAGCCAGTGGGCGATGTCATAATGTTCCGCACTCAGGGGAGAAATTTTATAATGCAACGGATCAAATTTCCAATCAGTGATCAACGCCATGAGCCGTGTCGCGCTTTTTTCAGGAATATTGCCGCCTCTTGCGTAGTAAAGTTCTTCCGGCAGCCTGACATCAGGCATGATCCTGAACTCTTTTTTGCGGTTTATAACGATTTTCCAGACATCTTCCGGCGTTTTTATTCCCGGACCGATGCACGAAAAATCAAGAACGGCGACTGATCTCAAACATATCTCCTTTTTCTAACCGCCAATTATTTGTCGATATTTCGTAATTTCGAGATTTCGACACTTCGAGGCGGTGAAATCGAATTATCGACAAGAGCAACAAAAACCGCGCTATTATACTCAATTTTTCAGGAATTGCGAAAGATTTTATAAGTGATACTTTTCAATCACGCATTCGTGGACTTTTGTCGTTTTGTCGTAGTTGACTCCGACAAGAAGCAGATTATCCAGGTAATTTTCAAAACCTGCCGGATAGCGTTTTTCTTTTATCTGTTTTATCGCGGTGTCGGCATCCTTATTGTATTTGAGTTCAACAACCATTGCCGGATCTTTTTTGTCAAGCGGAATAAAACCGATGTCGGCAAAACCGCGGCCGGATGGAAGTTCCTTAACGATTGTATATTTTGAGCGAGCCGTGTAATACGCCAAAATTATCGCCGTTTTAAGTGACGACTCGTCGTTGTAGTCAAGCGGATCTGCGACATTCAGGTGGGCATTATCAAGCGCCGCCGCAACTCTTTCAGCATCGCCTTCCTGGGTCCGTTTCAGCAGTTTTTCTGAATCAGCAATCATTTTAACTATTTTAGAAAAATTGTTTGTCCGCTTTATCGCCTTTTCCCATTCCTGCCTGATTTCTTTGTTAGGAATGCGGCAGGTTTGATTGTCCGGATCATAATTCAGATAGCCGAGATGAACAAGATATGCAAAAACATCGTCTTTCGTGTTGATTCTATCCGGTGAATTTTCAAAATCTTCAATATCGGCTCTGATTTCCGTTCCTGTAAGCATATCTACTACAGCACTTTTTGTGCCGTCGAAATCGAGCTTGATATACTCCGAAACGACTTCGTAAGAGCCTGTCGCGTTCCAATAGTTCGCGAACCTTCTCCGCATCATTGCTTCAACAACCGAATTAGGGTTGCAAATATCAAATTCACCGATTCTGTAACCGTCATACCAGTTTTCACACTCGGCGTAACTCATTTCATATCTGTCACAGAGAGATTTGACCTCTTCTTTCGTGAATCCGAAAAATTCGCTGCTCCAGGCAGGCGCAAGCATCGTATATTCTTTAAAATTATTGAGTTTAGACTGCACTCTGTCACGCTGAACCGGCAGTATTCCTGTCAAATATGCAAAAGCTACTGCCGGCGAAAGCTCGTTGTTTTTAAAAAGTGAATTTAAAAAGGAACGGTATTCTTCAAGAAGCGACTCACTTCTCCGCTCTCTTATCAAAGTGTCGTATTCGTCAATGATTATAACGAACTGAGACTTCGTTTCAGCGTAAACACGCATAATCATTTTTGCAATACTGTCTTCATCGGAAAATTCAATATCCGGAAACTCTTTTCTGAAATCTTCCAAGAACTCTTTTCTAAGATATTTCAGAACGTCGTTTTTATTTTCCACCGTATTGAAAACGGCTCCGAAATCTACAGACAACACATTGAATTTATTGAGATTCTCCTTAAAACAAGATTCATTCGCTATTTTCAAATTTTTGAAAAGTTCTTTTGAATCACACCCTTTCGAGAAATATGCAGTCATCAAATTGCGGACAGTTGTCTTTCCGAAACGACGCGGTCTCGAAACACAGACAAAACGGTTATTTGTGTTCATTAACGAACAGAATTTTTTTAGAATCAAAGACTTGTCAACAAAAATCTCTGAATTTAAAGCCATTTTTAAATTCTCATTCCCCGGATTGATGTAAATTCCCATTGAATCCCTCCGATATTTCGTAGAGACGTCATATTATGGCGTCTCCGGAACATTCCGCGACCTTTGAGACGTCATGGTATGGCGTCTCTACCGCAAAACCGCCGCTCCTTAAACACCCTAAATTCTTTAGATTCCCTAAATTCCCTACAAAGGCGGCGGCGCAAAACCGCGCTATTATACTCAATTTTTCAGGAATTGCGAGAGGAACCTATTTTTTCAGGTATTCGACAACCTTTTTTGCTGCGGTTTTGCCGCTGAAATATGCAGGCGGCATTCCGTAAGGAATTTTGTATTTATTCCACCATGTGTAATCTCCTGCCAGAAAGACACCAGGAAGCGGATTCAAAGCGTTTTCGCTAAAATTTTTGTATGATTTTTCTGAAATAACAGTGCCTTCCTCTTTCCAGAAATATGAATCAATGTGAAGTATTTCAGATTTTTCGTTTAAAATGCCCGTTTCTTTCAATCGCCGCTGTGCAAACTCCACATAATCGGTTGTTTCCGCATCATTACTGATATAACAATACAAGCTGTAAACACCGTTTCCGTTGTTTATCACATAAAGCCACATATCATCACTGTAGACAGAAGCAAAATCAAGCGGCACATCTGGTCTGACAAGCAAATTTATGACTATTTTACTGTAATAAGATATTGATTTAACAAACTTTTTAGATTTTTCATTCATATTTTTTATAATTTTTGCCACGACAGTCGCAGTTGTCGCGACAATTACGGTTTTTGCTATAATTTCCTCTTCTTTTCCCCCTTTTTTATATCTGACAATATTGTTTCTGCCTTCATTTCGGACAGAAACGACTTCGGCTTCAAGAATAAATTTTCCGGCGAGTTCTTTTTCGTAAGCTTCAACCATTGTTCCGTTGCCGCCTGCACGATGGGATAAATATTCGTATTTTCCGTAATGTTTTCCATTACCAAGCATATTCGATCCTGATGTCAAAAAACTTTCTTTTGAGTTCAAAGAATCTGAAAATGTCAGCTTTCCGTTTTTATATTCGCCGTAAGAATTAGGAGCAATTATCAATTCTGGCAAATCAAAACTTTTAGGGACGAGTTTCGGAGTGTATGCGAATGTCGCGCCAAGTTCATAGAAATATTTACCAAATTTTTTTGTCCAAACTCTGCCGCCGAGCCTATCTTCCTTTTCCAAAAGAAGGATCTTTGCATTTTCCCCGAGTTCGTTTTTCAGGTGATATGCCGCACTCAAACCGGCGAGACCTCCGCCGACAATGACAGCATCATAAATGTTTTCTGTTTTTTTCTGACAACTTACGAAAGGAATAAGAATCAAAATCATCAAAAGAATTTTTTTCATTTTGTTTCTTCATTTGAGCAGCATTTTTTCTCCAATTTTTTATACAGAAATTTATAATACAAAATTGCGAGAATTGTAAAAATGATAGAAAGCCACTGCGAAACCGTTAGTCCGTGAAAATATGCCGCTCTGTCGAATCTGAAAAAGTCGATGCAGATTCGATAAGGCCCGTACATCAGAAAATACAAAGCGACATAATTCAGCGGAACTTTCTTTTTGTCTTTGAAACTTTTCAAAAGCAGAATGAAAAAGATGATTATTTTTGCCAGAATCATAATCGGCTGGGTCGGAAA
Organism: bacterium; assembly: GCA_017645765.1. GTDB lineage: Bacteria > UBP6 > UBA1177 > UBA1177 > UBA1177 > UBA1177. The sequence goes on from JAGCNV010000016.1 coordinate 18,992, forward strand.
AAGAGGCGGAGTCGGCATTCCGGCTTCTATAATTCCGCGTTTGGCAAGACGTCTGGCTGCTACACTTCCGGACGGAAAAACAAGGCTGAAAGGAGAATCAAAAGGAATTCCCCATGCATCGGTAAAACGAAAATCATCGAACCTTGAAAATATTGCCGTAAAAGCAAAACAGATAATCGTAATATCAAAACAGCGCAGATATGCCGACTTGTCCTTTCTTAAACAAGGATAGATGAATGCAATTCCAATCAGACAGCCAAGCAAAGAACCGTAAAACATTGTTGTGCTGGATGAAGGAACCAGAAAATAGCGCAACCAGACTTTTAGTTCCGAAGTCGTCATTACCAGTTTATAGGCATCCAAATATACATGAAAAATCCGACCGATTAAATATGAAAAATAAATTGCCAGGATCGAAAACAAAAAGAACTTTATTTTTGACACCTTAAATCTGTCAGCGAGATAAAGTTCCAAAGGAATCATCAGGATAAAAGAAGAAAGGAGAAATTTTTCATTTGTTCCGGTAAAAGAAAGAATAGTGCCAAGCAACCTTTTTCACCGTATTAAAAACTACATACAGGAGTCGGCATTGAAGCATCGCAGGATGTCTGACCGGAAGATGTCTTTTCCCAGGTTTTTTTACATGATGAGCATTTCAGCGTGTACACATCGTATAGATACCTGTCATCATCGTCTCGACCGCAGTCAGAATCGCTTCTGCCAGTTTCCTTGTAGCAAATGTTGCCCGGATTTGATTCGCATTCTTCAGGACCGTTAACCGTTCCGTCGCCGCACCACATACAGTTGGTTCCTTTCGTAGCATTTGATATGCCCTGGCAGTCTGAATTGCATGACGGTCTTGCTTTGCTGTATGAGGTAGGATCATAGTATGAACTAAAGCTCTGTCCAAGTGCCGCGTTGCAGAGTTTTACTGTTCCGTCCTGGTTAGCATAATTTATACTCTTGTCACATTTTTCGCTCGCATTGGCAACATTTGTAAAGTCGGCAGAAACACCCGTCGCCGCACTTGCTCTCTGTACTTTTCCGTCACCGCAGAAACCGCATGCCGCCTGGTAATTAGATGAGGTAATACCTGAAATAGTGCAGTCAGTGTCGCAACCTACAGCAAGGTTCGTGTTGTTGTAATACGAACTGGATGTTGTGGTCACACTCTTAAGAGCTAACCAGCGGTTGCACAGTTTGTTACGGTCAGCTGAACCGTCACACTGTTCCTGATATGTGCTGAAATCTGTAAGAGTAGCTCCCGGGTAGTTATTTACCGTTTTACAATTTAAACCCTGACATTTGCTGTCACTGCTTGTGATCTGCACAACGCTGTCACCGCAGAAGTATTCTGTACCTCCGCCTATTCTGCCGTATTGACCGTTTGCACATGCTGTCCGCCAGTCGCCAGAATGATTTGCAACACACTGGAGGAAAGCATCCGAATCACCTTTTCCGCAGTCCGTTTTACAATATGACTTGCCGTCGACAGCCTTTTTACCGTATTTTCCGTTTGAAGCTCCGTCATCGCAGAGTTCCTTGGCACCTACGGCAAATACGCATTGAGTCTTAGTCGACGCAGAACCTTCAATATAACCCGCCATACCGGTACCTTCGATAAGGTCGCAGTGTTCGCTGTGGATTTTCGCTCTGCCGCCGCACTGAGCTTCATTTTCAGGTTTTTTACAACTTCCGTCACTCTGAAGCTCATAACCTTCTGCACAGGTGTAGAAACAACGTGTCGGAACAGAGTCAGGAACAGCAGCCGCAGTTGCATAATTGTTGTCATCCACGGTAAGATCACTCTTTTGTGCAACAATACCTTTCTGAGCGTGGTTGATTTCATAAGCTGTCAAATCAGTTGTTGACGGCTCATAATAACAGTCAACTCCGGCATTACCGCATCCGGCATTCAAATGACGCCCTACATTTTCCAGTTTGTCTCCGTTACCGAGCGCTCTGATCTGGAGCACACCGGCTGATGTCTTCCAGACTTTTACCCATACTTTATTTTCTGCACCGTCACCATTGCCGTAAGTAAAGACAGCACGGTCACCTTCGACTTTGCAGGTATGTGTTATTGAATTTTTCTGACATACCATCTTATTGGAAGAATCAGGACCGTAAACAGAATCTGACGGACATCTGTAGACACAGTTTTTGCCGTCAACAGCTGTTCCGTAAACCGCAGGTATCGTATTGTTTGTGTAATATTCTTTCGTGCTTCCGTTTTTATGATACCAGACGATTTCACCGGTCGTGGAATTGATTTCGGTGCCGTAAGTTACCGTCGGGTTGGCAGTTCCGCCGTAACACGCTTTGTTTTCTGTACTGCTGTCTCCCCATTTAACCCAGATACCGTTTGAATAATCCGGACACTGAGAACTTCCGCAATCGTAAGTATTACTTTCCTTACCGACACACTTTGAACCGTTCCATTTCAGACCGTCGACACATTCGAATGCACATTTTGCTTCAATATCGTTGGCAGCATTATCCTTATAGACAACTTTTGTCTGTGCCGCAGGCCATGATCCGGTAGCAAAATCGCCGTTCCATGTTCTGGTATATTTAGGATTCGAACCGTTCACATACCTGATGTATGTCGAAGCAGGTTTTTTGTATTCCGAACCTGACAGCATTTCTGCCGTGTCAAGAGGAGGACATTTGCTCTCAACCTTGCATGCCACATTCCATTTGCATTTATTTGAACTGGTGTTCGTGCAGCTTGCAGTGTTCTTGATCTCGTTTTCGAGACCGGTAATCGGTTTGTCTGCCAGCAATGCCGAACATAGTTTTGTGTTGCCGTCACACTCTTCAGGATCAGCAGGTTTTGCCTTGTTTGCTGCAGGTCTGAATGTAATACCTGTTCCCTGACCTGCTTTGTCCTGAGTTGTTCCGTCGCCGCACTTTGTCCACTGGCAGTTGCTGCCGCAGTCGTATGCTGCTCCGTTGAAATCAAGTCCGTTGTCGCATTTCTCGGAAACGCAAGCCTTACCGTTTTCCAATCCGTATTTCGCACAGCCGCCTTTGACATCACCATCGTTACATATCTTGCCTTCGACCCATGTTTCCGTAATCTCCTGACCTTGTGAATTATATCCTGTGACAACTGTAATATCGGAGCACTTTGAAACGAATTTATCACCGCAGAACATCATCATCGTAAACGAAGCTTCACCCAGCAGCGTCATGTTCGGAACCGTCTCGGAACCTACAGTATGTACTTCTTCAGGATCAAGAGACTTTGCATAAGCCTTTACAGTGTAAGGACCGTTTTCAAATACAACACCCGAAGCCAGCGAAGGATCGAAGAACCAGCCGTGTTTCTCTCCGCCGCCGCATGCTTTGACTGTAAAATTATGATTGACCATGTAACCGTTGGTGTCTAATCCATCACTAAGGTCTCCGCCGCCGAAATTCCTGTCAGTTTTAAGTGTAATCGGAGAACCTGTCAGTTCGTTGTTGTTTTTGTTGTAGAACCTCAGAGTTACGAAACCTGCTTCATGCGTCATCGGGTGATCGGGATCGCATGCCCAGCCGTAAATTCCGAAGCTTGCAGCCTGGATGAGTCCGCCGAAAGCATCGGATGTGCAGCCTTTGTAGCATTTTCTTCCGATCGATTTTGTAGTGCATGCTCCGAAGTCGTCGGCCGAACCGTCAGACGATACCGCAATGGCAGACGTACACTCGACATTGTTGTCTTTGTTGGTAGTGCTGAAATCGCAGCCTTCAAAACGAAGGTTACGGTTTTTGTCGCCGCATGTAAACGGAACGTTATCGACACCGCAGTTGCTGCAGTAATCGGCCATGTCAGCTCCGGCTTTGTAAAGAGATACAGATCTCGGGTCACCTTTATAAGTGCCGCCGCCGAAATCTTTGAAATCGCAGTATTCAGGACCGTCCGATCCGTTCGGCGCTGAAAGCGTACTCTTGGAATCGTAGTAGTTGAAACCGACACCGTGAAGCTCTCCGTCACCGCAGGATCCGTAAGAAGTTCTGCAGCTGTTTACACAGTAATCGCCGTCCGCAGTATTTCCGTCATCGCATGCTTCGATAAGTGACTGAATCTGTCCGTCGCCGCATCTTGCATAACCGCTGCCGTATGTATTTTTCTTACATTTCTTGCTGCAGTATGCCTCGGTAGCAGAATTGCTGTGCTGAGCGTCACCGTCATCACACTCTTCAATAGCAACGCCCGAGCTGTTTGTCGCATAGGCATCTATTTTACCGTCACCGCATTTTGAACGTCCTGTTCCGCCGACATCATCGTTTCCGGTATGACGTTTGCGGGCACAGCCTGTCGTCCAGCAGTTTGCCTGTCCTTCAGCTGTACAACGCGGCGAGCTGTAGGTGCAGCTTCCGCTGCTGCATGTACCGGTGCAGTATGTGCCGATTCCCTCTGAAAGACCGTTCTGAAGCTCGCCGTCAAGATCGGTGTATGTTCCCTGCAAACCTTCGGTGAAATCATCGCACTCTTCATCAGGATCGATTTTACCGTCGCCGCAGGAACCGAAAATATTCCAGCACTTTTGCTTTGAAGACATGTCATGGATACAATATTTGTTATTTTCCAGACATTTTTTGTATGCTTTCTTCAATGCATCCGTCGTTCTCTCCTCTTCAGGATAAAGCTCGCTGCAGCCGCAGTCTTTATCTTTGCAGTATTCACATCTTTCGATCTGCTCGGAGGAGCCGCATCCGCTGGAACTTACTTCATTTGCAACTGCATTGTCCTTGCAGTACTGGACAGCAAGTTCTTTCGGAGTTTTGTATACTTCAGCCGACGTGGTTGTATCTACATACAGGAACTCGCAGTTGTGGTCGCCTTCTCCGCCTTCTCTGAGTTTGGTGTTGTAGCAGCAGTGAAGAACACCTTCGTCGAACTTGTCTGCAACAGCTGCATTAGTTGTCATGATTCCGGCAAGTTGCGCGCAGGTGTATGAGCTTGAGCCGTATCCGTCACAGTCGACGATTCCTTTTTTCGCCAGTTCCTTCAATGCCGGACCGTTCATGCCTACAAGCTCTTCGCAGAGATACGAACGCGTGAAAGCAAGAATTCCGTCATTGCACTGAGCGAACGTACAGTCGTTTTTGCAGGAATCGTGGTCGTTGTCGTTGCCGTCGTCGCACTCTTCGCCCGCCAGCTTGTCCAGAATACCGTCGCCGCACTTTGAAATCGTGCAGTTCGGACGGCAGACAGCCTTTCTCTTCTCGTTATTCGTGTTGTAAACCGCAGTGCCGTCGGCGTCGGCTCTCCTGCAGATATCGAACCATTCTGCCGGAACTCCCTCTTTGCCTGCATTGAGGTTGACCTGATAGTTTCCCGTAACGGCAGGATCGTAAGAACCCGGCTCACCGCAGTCACATTCTTCGAGCATAACCGGTTTGGGTTCAGTCTGAGGTATTTTATTGCCGTTTGCATCAAGTGCGAAATGATCACCGTCCATTTCGTAAAGAATGTTGCCGTATTCGTCTGTTTTCGGAACATTCTTAATCGTGTAGGCACCTTCATCAAAAACACCGTCGCCGCATCTTGAGAATTTGCAGTTCGTTCTGCATGTACCGTAGTTAGCGGCAGTCGCACCGGTACGCTCGCCTGTCAGCGCGGTCTCGTTGTTGCACAATGCCGGATTTTCCGCACAGGTGCCGACGCCCTGGTCGCACTGCTCGGAAACGCTCATTCCCTTTGCATAGTGGCATGTACCGTTGTTGGTTGCGCAGTCGACTACGCCGTCGCCGCAGTGAGGTCCGATTTCAAGACATCCGGGTTCGCAGCCGTTGTATGTGTTCGCAATATTATTGCCTTCACCCTTATCGCAGATTTCAGCTGCACCGCTGATGCCGCCGACACAGTCGTATCCGTTGTATTTACCGCCGACACAGTCATTGCCTGATCTCTGGACCGTACCGTCGCCGCAGTAGTTGATCCATTTGCAGGTTCCTGTTACGATGCCGTTTTCTAAATAACCCTCACAGTCTGTCATATACGAGTTCGATGATGTCGCGAAATTGCCGTCTCCAGGATCGCACATTTCCTGAGATTCGTCATCGCCCTTATACGAAACGTTTTCCAGATCGTAGAAACTGAAAGATCTGATCTTGAATCTTGTACCTTCAGTTCCTTCCATGTGGAATACGACTTTAGCCGTCTTTGTTCCGGCACCCCAGTTGTAAGTTGCCGTACCGAGACCTTTTATCGGAGTAACGTTTCTGCCGTGATACCACTTGCCGGAGACATACGTTCCCGAAGGATTGTAAATATCGACAAAGTAGAACGGACTTGTTGCGATTTCAGCAGAAGAATCATTATACTCTCTCGCACCTGCATCGAAGCTGACTGCCTCGTTAGCTTCTGTCGGAAGAATCATAAGATCAAGTTCCATGAAATACCTTAAAGCAGGATCGATAGTATAAGACGTATTGAATGTTACAGTCGCTTCATCACCGGTGAGTGTGAAGAGCAGAGCGTAATTGTGGATGTCGTACTCGACCTCAGCACCCTCCAGAGTCCAGTTTGCTGCCGGGTTGTAACTGACTCCGGATTTTCCGACCCATGTGTCGAAATTCTTGTTGGTACCGTTGTCTACCGTTCCGTCACCGCAGTATCTGCCGTAAACGCAGCAGTTTTTATCACCCCATGTCTCATATTCGCCGTCACAGCCCTCTTCTGCAACACAGGATTGACTGTATTCCATACTGTAAGCTTTTTCGAGCGTCTGGTTACCTTCGGAACCGCCGCCGTAGTCACACTCCTCACGTTTTCCGGCTTTGATATCGTTGATAATACCGTTACCGCATTTTGCCGTGCCGCTGCAGTTGTCACAGTGACCGTAAGTTCCGTTCTTTTCGCCTTCGTCGCACGTTTCCTTACCGTTTTTAACGTAAAGAGTAACACCTGAACCCGAATCATCTGAAGTCGAATCATAGGTTCCGACGTTTTTGCAGAAACCGTTCGCGTCTTTCTCGACACAGTTTTCTTCTTCTTTGATGTTGTCATCGCAATGGTATGTGTCTTTGCAGTCGAGACGGCAGCTGCCGTACATCTTGCCGTTGTAACCCGATGAGCTTGCAGCGATCGTATACTGGCCGTTTGAATAAGTTACGGTCGGAAGTCCGTTGTCGCATTTTTCATCGCCGTCGCAGTTTGCGAGATTGTCTTTGTCGCATCCGGGTTTGTCGCCGCAGTAAGGAACTTTTGCTTCCGAGCAGTCAGCCGAGCAGCCCGGGTGAGCCTCAACAAACTGTTTGTATTTGTAGATACATTCAGCATAATTTGCGTGGACTGCATTTACAGGATAAAGTATTCCGTGGACATTCTGAGCACAGTCAGCTCCCTCCGTAGTATCAAGGAAATCTTCGAATGTTACAGGAACACCGTTTTTGGATTTTCCTGTTGCCTCATCGATTCCGAGGTCGCAGACTTCAGCCGCACCGGCAAGTTTTTCCTGGCAGTCCTGGACAGCTGTTTTGCCGTCGTGAGCCTTGAAACCGTACATTGCAAAGAATTCCTCCTGATCTGCGTAGCCGTTTGCAACAAGTGTCGCATTGCTTGCAGTGCAGAGCGATTCATTCTGGATTTTTCCGTCGCCGCAGCGCGGTCCGAGTCCGTCGTTCTCGCCGCCGGTTCCGCAGTCGAAGCTTGCACAGCCCGGGCACCTTATATCTTCAGAATTACAATGCGTCGCGTAGTGTCCGTTGAGGTTTCCGCTGTCGCATATTTCACCGTTTTCAGGCTGGATTACTTTGTCGCCGCATACGGCATTCTTACATTTGCTCGTGCATTTTCCGGTATCTGACTCAGCACTGGTATCGCACTCTTCATCAGCACCGGCAACAACTTCACAGCTCAAATATCCTGTGCAGTCCGAACGCTGAGTCGTTCCGTCGCCGCAGTATGCCTTCGGAGTTTTCGATCTCTGGCATCCTGAACAGATGTAGCAGAAATCATCGTCGGTAAGCGCACTTTCTGACGTAAACACGGTTCTTGTCGAATTATAGTACGGACAGATATTTTTTTCGAGCGGATGACTGATGTCGAAATTGTCCGGATCTTCATAATAGTAGAACGGATGATCCGCCGGTCCGTCGCATTGTTCCGACGAACTCATCTTGTTGTCCGCCGCAAAATCGTAGTATTCACATGAAAGTCTGGCACCGATATTGCCATCCGCAATAACGCCGTTTTCGCAGTAGTAGCTCTGGATTTTTCCGTCATGGCAGTCCGGAACATCGGCAGGATAGAACTGACAAGGTTTGTAGACTTCGCCGTCCTTCGAAACTGTCTGCTGTGTGCAGAATGAGCAGCTCGGAGAACCGTAAACGCATTTTTTATTAAAATCAGAGCTTTCGCAGTTTTCAGCGTAGTCGCCGTCGAATGTCTGATAACCGTCGCCGCAGACGTTCTTGATTACAAACGGTCTGTAGGTCGGAGCAATAGCGACTGCCGAAGCGCTTGTCGAAGACTCGTTCAAGCCGTAAGCCGTTACGAAATAAGGCGGCATAGCGCAGTTCGAAACATCCGGCTTCGTCAAAACAGTCGTGTCATAGTAATTTTTGATCACTTCATCACTGCACTGAATATCGGCAATGCTCATGATAAGGTCGGCAATTTCATCCTTGCCTTCGGTAACTTCGCCGTTCCACTTGATTTCAAAAGCGTGTTTAGCCGGATTCGATTTGAAGTTGCAGTTGTTGTAGATTTCCTGCCCTTTCTGCGACTCATTCGCCGGTTTGATATCGGTTTTGCCGTAAATTATACCTTTATTCTCACCGCCCGGAATTGTGGTCTGAGTGATGAAATCCGAAGCCGGAAGCATTGCAACTACATCTTTTTTAGCCTGGCTGTTGTCAACGATTTCGAAATAAATCACAAGTTCCTCGGCATCATTATCCTTGTCGCATGCCCAGCCGGAGAAAGTCTGACTCGAAGAAGGAGCATCATTGTCGAAAATTCCGGCAACCGACGCACCTTTGATACAGATAACGCGGTGTCTTCTCGCAGTTGCGTCGACAGTCTCGTCGCATGCTTCACCGACACAGCCTTTCAGAGCGCGGTACGAACGGCCGTCTTCCATGTTGACAGCCCAGGTGAACTTCGCGCTGTTTGCATTTTCGCTGACGACCGTATTGTTCGACCAGAACCAGTTGTTTCTTACACAGTGACCTGTTTCGTCACAAAGGAAACTTCCGTCTTTCTTGCACTTCAAATCGCCGAAAGGATCTGTTGTAACACATTTGTTGTTGATACATTCCAGATACTCGTTGTTGCACGGATCTTCGTCGTTCGGGTCGCATGCAGCGTTCGTGCTCTCGGTTTTCTCACAAGTTGCACTGTTCGGCGTTCCTCTGCTGTATTCAAGATCCGGATATGCCGTCGCAGGATCGTAAAGATCGAAATCGACTATCGAATAAAGCTGGTTGATGTTCGGAAGCGTCCAGCCGCCGAGCGCCTTACCGCAAGCCTGACCGGTGGTTGCATCGCTGAATGTGCAGCTTCCTGCAACTTGTATCGGAACACCGTTCAGCTCTACAGTTTTCCATACCGTAGTAACATTGGTTGTTTTCTGGCACTTATATAGCACACCGTTCGGCTTTTGACATGTTCCCATGTAAGATACCTTCTCCGGACACTTTTTAGCATCATCCTCTGTTCTTTCGGTATTCTCGCAACGGTTGTAGTAACAGTCGCAGTCATAAGAGTTCGGTTTTGAAGTGTCGCAGGTTTTTCCGGCACTTTCATCTTTCAGTTCAGCCGAAGAATTGGAACATAATACATAATTATATTTAGGAGTAGTACTGGTATATATTCTTTTGCACAGATCAGGTCTGCTCGGATCCTGAACCCAGCCTGCTTCCCTGTCACATGCATTGACTTTATCCGTAACATCCATGTGACAGACTGCATCGAGACCTGTTCCCTCTCTATAACCGCCCGTACATGACTTGAAGCATGCATAACCGTCACCATAGGGATCGGAAATAACGTCGTAACTCGTTCCTCCTGCACAGGTATAACACTTACCTTCCTTAAATGTCGAACCTGCAGGGCAGTCTTCATAGCAGTGATATTCACCGTCAGCTCCTTTTCTCAAAGTGCCCTGTTCGCATTTGTAACAATGTCCGTCATCACCTTTTGTGAAGCCTTTGGATTCACATGTATCGACATGCTCGCATCTCCACTCGTCGATAGCCGAAACGGTGCCGTTCGGGTTATAGGCTGTAGCATATATCAAAGGATTACTGGAACTATATTCATAATATTCAATTGACCCGCCCAATAAAGACGAATCATAATAAGCTTTCTTTACCGAATTGTTAGAATCATAATCGCAGCAGCACGTTTTTCTGGTACCGGAACACTTGATATTATTATAGTAGCTGGAACAGGAACTGTAACACATCGGAACAGTGGATGAAGGGTTAGTGCTCGTATGATCAGCCCATACATCCTTGCCGTTGAATGTGTCATAATCTCCATTATTGTCGCTTCCGAATGAAATAGAAGTCTGTTTTCCGCCGTTTGCATAAGGATAACATCCGGTGTATTCGCAGGCACCGCTGGACGTCCGATAAGTTCCTTCCGGACACGTCTCTTCCTCCCCGTCGTCAACAAGGCAGCTTCCGCCCTCACACTCAGCTTCCACAGCCTCTACGTCAGAAATATCGCTGTACATATTGTAAACATTGGTGCCTTCTTCATCAAGGCATGTTCCGTCGCTCTGCTCGGTATAGCCGTCGGGGCAGACCTGCTGTACAGCGCCTTCGTTGCAACCTACTTCCCTGCCGACACAGAACTGGTTGGCAAGAGGTTTACATGTCGTTTCGGCATTGTAACACTTACCCTGATTAAGCACCTTGCCGTCTGTGCATTTGCAGCATCTTTTTCCCACAGCATTGCCTTGGATAAAAGTTTCATCACTCTCGCAGACAGCCTGCGTAGAACCGTGACAAGTCGGATTTGTCGCGTTGGTGTAGTTGACTGATGTCGCATTACATCCCCTGGAACCGTTCCATTCATAACTGTAGCGGTAATAGCATCTTCCGAAAAGATCCTGTTTATCCTCATCATTTTTATTGGTATTTGTTTTTACATATTCCGTGTAATCATTGCTGCTGCAGACAGGAGCATCACACTGCTGCTGTGCCGGCAGATAAGAACAGAAATCATCTTCGTCACTACCGGATGAATAGTTTTCGGTATTCGGACAGATACGTTCAGGACAGTTAAGGGCTGCTCCCGATCCGGTGCTGCCGCCGACTGTGTGCGTCTGGCATTTTTTGATAGCTTTCTGCCAGCTGTCGACCCACTCTCCTGTATCCGCGAACTGCAATCCCGTCGTGTTATCTGTGATGATGACATCGTTTCCGTATTTGGTTTCCGTGAATCTCGTTTTAAGGTTTCCGCCAGTGCCGTAATACGAGTATGAAAGAGTGTTAGCGTTTGCATTGCAGTCGGAATCCGAAACATAAACACTTATCAGATCAGGCGAAAAAGTGCCTTCATCACTGTCATAATCGTCGGAATTTGCGAAATATGCGAGTTCGCCGGTTCCCTGCGCGATCGTTTCGCCGCCGCAGCCGGTACCTTTCTTGATCGTGATTATCGAACTCGGGTTGGTTGATTTGAAAAGGTATTTTGAACCTCTCGTCAAAGAAAATGCGACATATTTACCTGCCGTAAGTTCCTGTGAACCGCCGCCGGCGAAATCATTCCATCCCGACGAGTCAGTGGTGTAATCTGCGATTTTTGCAGCTTCACCCGAACAGGTCTGGCAGTCGTAACGCTGCCAGTGAAGAGGATATGTGTAAATGTAAGACGCCGTTACACATTCAGCAGTAGCACTTGAAGGATTGCAGGAAGACGATGCAACAATCGGGAAACCGTCGCTGTCGGTAACGACCGTTTTGGTACCGTCGTCGTTTACAGTCGCCTTATATGTTCCGACAACCGTGTCAAAGCAGCTGAGCCAGTTGTTTGCACCGGTAGCGGGATTCTTCTGCGGAGCGCACTGATAGCAGTTGTACTCGCTGAAAAGAAGCGTGACCGGACCTGTGAAGTTTGCCTGCCATTCAAGAACTGTCTGTTTCGTTCCCGCCGGGCAGTAAGTTTTAGCGTTGGCAACGTAAGAAACTTTGGAATCATCGCCGTAAGCAAGGAACTCGCCGCAGGATTCCTGACCGTCGGAGTTGTTTACATCGCCTTTGAAAAGAGTAAGCTGGGTATCGTGAAGTGTAGATTTACAGGTCGACCATCTGTAAATTTCGTTTTCCTTGACTTCGAAAGTAAGGTAGCTGCCGGGTTTGATCCAGCTGTCCATACTTGCAAGAACCGAGGAAACATTCAGCGAAGATGTTGCGGAATATTCCTGAACCGCAGTCCATAACGGAGCCTTTGCGACATCATCGGCATCACCGGCAGTCGTCGGAATTTTGAAATCTTCGGAAACACCGCAGACATCGCAGTGTTCGGAAGCCGTTCTGCGCCATTTTACAGTCGTGCTGACGTTTTTGTAGGCGTCGGCGGCATTATGTTTCTTACAATTCTCGAAATCGCCGTTGTCATAATTATACTGGTAGTTCGTAACAAGGAGCGTTACGTTTCCTGTGAAAGTCGCCTTCCATTCAAGCTGTGACTGGTTTCTGTAACCGTTTGAATTGCTGTATGCAAGGAAATTTGCGGTATTCGAGCATGCCGTACCGTCGATAAGGGTGAGCTCAGTATCGAAAGGAAGCAGACAGTAGTTGTCGATACAGCGGAGACCTGTTCCTGCCGAGATTTCATAGTTTGCGGCGCACTGTGTGTCCGCATTGCACGGTGTCGAATATTCACCGGCGAAGACATCTTCCTGACCTTCAGTCGACCACTGATAAACCTCGCCTTCGACAACCGAGAAAATAAGGTAGTCGCCTCGTTTTACACGACCCGCCGTCGTAACTTCCGTCCATGAAGGCGCATAGGTCGGACCACTGTAGGCAGAACCGTTGTAACTTGCGCCCGAGCTGCATCCGTTGAGCTTGTGACAGCCGTCAGTCGAAGCGTTTGCCGCAAAAAGCGAACCGGAAAGGAAAAACGCAAACAAAGCAAAAATTACCGTTTTTGCCGTGAAATTCATTGTATTTTTCATTTTCCCCTCCACCATTAGTTATCCGACGAAACACAGCGCACATTGTATTTGTTGTAGCGCGAAGTATATTCGACAAAACCGTCGTAAAAATTGATTATCCACGAAGAAGCAAGACGTTTTTTTGTTTCACCTTCGACTTCTACATCAGTTTCAGAATCGAAATGGACATGTTTTGTTGCCCAGAACCAGTCGGAAAGCTGTGCTTTCAGGTCCTCCGCCTCATCGGAAACAGCCGAACCGCTTGCATCTTCATAAAAAATCTTGTCAAGCGCAGGATTGACTTTTCCGTAATTTACGATCGAACGGAGTTCTGCGGTCGTCGGAATACGCCAGGTTTTGTTGTTGAGCTTCAGACTTTCGCAGTAAGCCTTCGCCTCGTACCAGTTAAGGTCGGAGTTGATCCTTTTCGTCCAGCGTAGCTTCGAAACGTTGTCATAAACTATTTCGTTGTTGTTTTCTTTGACAAGAGAACGCGTTCCGTAACGTTTCTGACCGTCCTGACCGGCGAAATCATCGGGAACTTCCGAGCAGTCGATCTCTTTCGTGTTGTCGTAACATTTTGTCAGACCAGTCGCAATCATCGGCCATGTCTGAGTGTTGACCGGAGGAAGCGAGGGCTTTTTCAGCATCGGGATTTTGACCTCTTTTTCGGGGCGGACAACCACGGTGCGGTTCAAAACCGTTCCGTTCGGCTGTTTCTGGATCCGGGCAGTAGCGTTCTCCTCCTCACCGCACGAAACGAAACAAAAAGTCAGAACCGAAATGACGAGTAAAATGATAGTGTTTCTCATCTTATCCTCCGTTATCAGTTATTTTCTTTACAAATCGAAGAGTGTTCTGAGTTGGAAACCCAGCACGTGACATTCGCTGCGCCTTTGTCACATGAAGTTCCCTGCTTTGTGAAGCAGACGTATGCTTTAGCTTTATAGGTTGCACGGCTTGAGTTCTCAGTATCATCCGAAGGAAAATCTATGGAATAATGCTTGTTGCCGGTGCCGCCGAACTCGATACCGTAATACTTTTTCAGCATATCCTTATCGATCGTGTACTGACGGTATGTGTTGAAGTAATCCTCTTCGGCAGAGGCAAGAGTCATAAGCTGTTCTTCCGCTTCGACCCTTTTGGCACGGTTCGCGTAACCGCTGTAAAGCGGGATAGCAACAGCAGCCAGAATACCCATAATAGTAACAACTACCATAATCTCAATAAGCGTGAAACCTTTTTTTCTCATTTGAATCTCCAGCAAAGCAACCTTTTTATTATATCTTTTTCTCCATAAAATCAAACATTTTTTTACCTCCGTCTTTCCTTGACGGAATCGCTACCATGAGCAGCTTGCTCCGGTGTATCCTGTCGACTCTCCGCTCTTGATTTCCTTAAAATTCGTCGTTTCGGTCGTGTCCATAAACGATGAAGTGTAAAGCCAGCAGTGAAGATCGTTGCGGATTTTGCGCACGCCGCTTATCCAGTAACCCATGCCTACGCCGTCCTTAACGACGATTCCTGTCTTAAATTTCATCTGCGTCGTATCATCTGGAAACGCATACTTCGAAATCAGCGCGTTTTTATCGGTTCCCGTACTGCCGTAGCGTCCTTCCGAAAGATAAAACTTTTCCTGGGACGCCGCAGCGACAAGCATTATCGATTTCAACTCGTCGATTTTGGAATCGTCCGAAAAAGAGTCGAATATCGGAACCGCAACCGCGGCAAGAATGCCGATGATTGCGACTACGATCGACAGCTCGATCAGCGTAAAACCCTTTTTGTCAGCAAAAACCGTCATACTATTACTCCTTACTACTTAGTACTGCCTGAAGGCGAACCTTTTCTGTTGTCAAACTGCTTCTGTTTGTTATATGCTTTCTCCTTCTCTTTCTTTCTGTCGAGATAGTTGAGGTTTACATCCTCCAACGAACCGTCTTCAGACTCATTTCCGATGAAGATCGCCTTAGTCATCGAAACCGTCATTCCTGCCTTTACGATATCCGGGATCCTGTATTCCTGCGCCCATTCGCTCGAATTGAGTTCGTCGATATTGTCGAAGAAACGGCCGGTTTTGAATGTCAGCTTGTCGTTGGAGGGGTTTATTACGAAAACCGCGGCAAGCCACGAGTTCTGCATGAGTTCCTGAGCCATCGGCAGCGAAATGTAGTAGTCAATCGACTGCTTCTTCAAAGATTCCATCGTCGCTTCCGGCAGTTTGAAATCATTGATATTATTGCGGAAAAGGTAGTAAAGCGGAAGATATTTCATGTAAGTCGAAACATTGTCGTCGAAAATCTTCAGAATGTTGTCGATGTAGAAATTAAGCCTCATTTTTCCGTTTTTAACGCTTGCCGCCCGGAGCGCGTTTGCCATTCCGTGAGCTCTGAAATCGGTATCGCGGGTGAAAGTAGCGGTGAGCGCCCGGATCCTGTCTTCAGTCGCACGCGTTTCAAAAGCCGTGTTTTCGAAAACGATGGAATACGGCGTGAGTTCAATCACCTGACCGACCATAACAATGTAGGAGTATTCAGAATACGAGTTGCCCGCACCGACCTCTCTTTCGGCAAAAAGCGTTAAAGTCAGCGCCATAACGAAACAGATTGCAATAATTTTTCTCATATCGTCCTCCTAGTAAAGTTCATACCACTTGATAATATAAGTCTTATTCGTTTTAACAGTAAGCTGTTTCTTTCTGAAAATGTCGGCACCGGCACCGAAAGTAAGATCGTATCCGTCTTTGGAAGAGATTATTCCGACTCCCGTAGCAAGACTTATATTCTTTGCCTTCGTCGCATCCGTTATACACTTATTGTCCTTATCGGCCGAAACAGTCCATTCACCGTTGTTTCCGGTCATGTTCGTATCCGTGAAGTACTGGTTACCGTCAAGAATGTATCTTTCGTAGTTGCTGCTCGATCCGAAAGATCTGCACTCGGAAAGTTTCATCGGAGTGAATGTGTTCCATGCGATGGTATAGCTGTTGGAATCTTCAGCTTTACCGCCGTAGATATCGTAAACAACAAGCGGTTCGGTAATGCCTTTTTCACCGCCGTCTCTGCTGAATCTGACTCTCCAGCCGCGTTTGTCGAGGAACATCGTGTTCTTGGGGTGAGGGTTATTACCTTCACTGTTGTACTGGAAATCTGTCGAATATACCGTGTCATCATCGAATTCATTGTATTTGCCGCCCTGTTTGTCATAGAAAACTGTCATTTTCTCTGCATTTCCGATATATCTCGGGTTTGCAGCGTTTCCTGTAACGATCGGAACCGGAATATACTGATCCATTTCAGCACCCTCATCACCGCCGATAGACGAAGCGGACTTCTTTACAGGATTGTATCTTTCGAGCGGCGGGAAGAAGTTCGATCCGACATAGTTCTTACCTACTTCAGACCATTTAACTTTCTTCCATCCCTCGCCTGTACCGCCGTTTCTGTCAGCATAGACGACTTTCGCAGTCCACGGATTCTCAGGATCGTTGGGATTCGAAGATCTTACGTCGACTCTGAAAACAGTTCCCGAAAGATCGCTGAAATAGATGTATTCGGTATCGACAGCCGCTTTTCCGCTTGTATTTACGACAAACGGAGCCGATGCGAACGAAGTTACAAGCCACGACTTCGTGAAGGTAGTCATTCTGTTCGAAGCCGTATTGGTGTCGAACCTGACAACAGTTTCGAATTTGCCCTGTGATTTGTTAAGCTTGAACAGTGTGAAACTGTTGCCTTCAACCTCGTCCGGTTCGCACGTGATCTGGTTGTCTTCAAGAGACGAAGTCAAAGCAGACGGATCGTGGCAGTCAGCGTCGTAGCCGCCCGGAACTGCAAGGTAATATTCCAGATCGTCTGCGAAGGAGCAAGTTCCGGAACATTTTCTGAAAACAGCCGCCTTTCCGAAACTGTAACCACCTTTTCCGTCTTCGTGATTAATGTTCTGGACAAATTTCGGCTCGTCTTTATCGGAAACATCGAGAACGGTATAACCTTTCGCACCTCGTCTGTAACCGAAAATCAGGTAAGCCTTCTCGCCGTTGTTGATGATTCCGTCGTGGCTCTGGTCGATGTGGAGCAGCGTGATCGGACCGTCAACCGTCGCATTGAAGAAAATCTGGGCATTCTTTTCCTTGAAGCTCCTAATCGACGGAATTGCAAGAGTCGGAATGTATGCGTAGACTTCGTCGCCTGATTTGTCAAATACGTGAAGCATTCCGTCGTTTGCTCCTGCAAAAATTCTCGTTGTATTTTCGTCGTCGTAGAGGACAGCGACCGGTTTCGAGTGGACGATAGCACCGAGAAGCAGCGGACGGAGCGTGAGTTTAGTCTTTTTGTTGAAGTCGATGTTGAACGGGTCGTCGACCTCGAAAGTCTTGGTTTTTTCACCGGTAGAAGTCGTAAACCAGTCTTTTGTATAACGGACATTCTTGTCGTCACCGTCATTGTCGTCGTCAAAACTGTCGTATCCCGCCATATAGTCAAGGATTTTCCTGACATCAGGATTTTCTAAGTTGTTACCTTCACGGAATTTATTGTAAAGATAGTTGCTGCCAGGATCTACATCCTTAAGCAGGGAAATAAAACCTTTTTTGTTCTCGTCGTAGTAAATCTTTCTTTTCGAGGTCTTATAACACGGAACAGACGAACAAGCCCCTTCTTTAATCTTCTTTTCGAGCTTGAATGCCGCACCGCCGATCATAAGTTTTTTATACTGATCGACACTTTCGGAATCGCTGCCGCTGAAATCAGTGCCGCTGTCCTGGCCTTCCGCGAAACAATCCTTAGCATCGAAATCCTGTTTCTTCCATTCACCGCAGTTTGCATCCGTATCATCCGTGATAGGACACTCCGAACCGCCGTCGACATTGTATTTCTTGAGGTTTCCGAACCAGAAACGGCTTACCGAACCGTCTACAGGAACAGTTCCCGCGACGTAAGCATCCGGACCGCGGTATTTTTCCTCGACATCGTAAGCCTGAACCAGAGACGAAGTCCAGTGAGGACGACCGACAACGACATCCGAGTCTCTTGACTTCGAAGCAAATGCCGCAAAAAGACTCGTAAGATCGTTGAAGTTACCGCCCTCCGAGGTTCCGCTTGCGTTGGTTGAAGCAGTAAGGCCGAAATATTTACCTTTAACATTGTCGGATCCTTTCGTCTGGGTCGCGACACGTTCCATGAAACTTTCATCCATGAAACTTCCGGTCGAACCGCCTGTTCCCGAAGATTTCAGAGTGTCGTACATAGCTGAAAGTCCCCACTCGCCGATCGCAATGGAGTGGACTCTGTCGATTCTCGGCACGTTAGCTCCGGTGAGACCTACAGCCGACGGATCGCAGCCTTTCGGATTCTCGTCAACAGACTGTGCGCGGCATTCTTCCTTACCCCAGAAAGAATGGCTCGTGCTGTTTACGAACGCAGAGACATTCAGAAGCGAACTGTTGTACCAGTCCTTTGTTTCGTAAGGCGCGAGCTGGTGCGGATTGGTATCAGTCGGCGTTACGCACGGATTTTCAGCATCCGCAGCCGTATCACTGAACGGCTTGCATGATACTTTGTCACCTGCAACGCCCTTGCCGTTCAGCCTGTCGTTGTGGTCATACTGCGGCTGGCCGCCCGAAATAATGATCGCTTCATTGGAGTTGCACTCAGGCGCAGCGGCTGCATAAGGAGAAGTGTATCTCTTCGTTTTATATTCACCGTCGTACAGTGCATACATTCCGCCGAGATAACGCCAAGCATCGTAAAGAGTCTCGCCGAGTGTCGAACCGCCTATCGCCTTCAGAGCCAGAAGCTCCTGCTGGAACTTGGTGATATTTGAAGGATTGGTCAGATCAAGTGCCGGCATAACAAGACGTCCGCCGTCTCCTTTCGGGATCTTCATCCAGAATGTCGGATAATCGCAGTCATTGCTGTTCTGACTGAGGTCTACCGAGCAGCAGCCCGATGTACATGTCGTGTCGCAGTCGGTGCCCGTCCAGCCCCAGAGAACATCATAGACGCATGTCGGAGTTCTTACCGCCGCATCGTTTGTCGTAAACATGGAGGTCAGAGAATCTCTGAGATATTTTGAACCGTTTTCCGAATAAAGCAGACTGTAGTTGTGATACCATCCGTCATAAGGCGAAGTCGGGTTATCAGAATCTTTAAAATCGAGGTACGGAACAAGGTTGTAGTATCCCGGAGTTGAACCTTCGTTTATGTGACCGTTCACGATTTCAGCCTGATATCCGCTCGATTCCGTTCTTCCTCCGTTGCTGGTTGTCGCGTACTGATAAATACTTACAGCGCAGACACAGTGGTTGTTCGGACACGGTTTCGGATTGGAACCCTGGCTGACTTTCGACGACATGTTGACACCGACAGGAGTCTGGTGATGGTAGTACAACCCCTGCTCGCTGTTGATGCAGCGGCAGCAGTCTTCTATTTTCGAAACATCGTCGACCGTACACTGATCTTCCATACAGCTGTTGATGCCGTTGAACTCCTGCGCATCCGTCATATAGAAGAAAGACTGACATTTCCACGGATCGTCATAAACCTCGGCAGCTCTGCACAGCCATGAACATGCGACTTTCGTTGCAGTACCCCACTGGTCTCTCGCAAGAACCTCTCTCTCGATCGTTCTCGATTCGCAGTATTCGACTCTTGAACCTTCACGGTTCTGGTTCAGATAATTCGGAGCCTGGGAAGCACTCGGGCACGAACCGCCGCTTATAACCGCCGTTTCCCTGTTGTAGAAAGCGACTTTGCACTCGTACTCAAAGACCTTCTTGGCACTTGAAGAAGTCTGGTACTCAAATACCTGATACAATTCTTTGGTAGGATCAAAAATAGTTTTCGGATCGACACTCTGCGTCTTGTATCCTTCGTCAAAAGAATATTTCAGGTTGACCGAAAGATTAAGGGAACCGTATTTGCAGTTGTTTCTTGTAAGCGTCACTACTGCACGCATACGGTAACCGGTTTCACTGCATCCGTCGAGCGTTCCCGATATCGACGGACAATCCGATGCGGACTGGCATACCGCCGAGCCGAACGGAATCGAAGGTTTGCCGGTTTCACCGACACAGCCGTAGTAAACTTCAACTTTTATGTTATCGACATAATTAAAATCAATTGCAGCCTGGTTGTCGATATAGACCGTTGCAGCAATGCCGGTACAGGTATCGCTGTCACTGTCTGCGCCGCAGACTATATACGGATCAGTAGCGGTAAGAACGGAAACCGGATCAAGCTCTATAGTTTTGCTGTCATCGCCGAGAGCGCTGCCGACTTTGCAGGTATCGCACCCTTCATTTTGCTCAGTAGTACCTTCTTCTGCACAGATCAGTTCCTGACAGCAGTGGTTCGGATCCTGGTCGAATTCGCTGTAGTAATCAAGGACACAGTCGTAATTCGGGTTGCAGCAGCTCGGATCATCATTCGGTTTATTCTGATAATCACAGGTTTCTTCATAAGAGGAGCAAGTTCCTATCAGATGTCCGTCCACTGTTCCCTGTTTTGTTTTGCAGTTTGCATCGTTGTCCCTGCAGTGTGGGTTCGTACACTGCGTTGCCTTGCAGCACTTTTTATTCATTGAGAAAGCGTAAGTGCCGAGAAGTTTATCCGACGGAGTCTCCTTCGAACCTTTGTAGTTCGAGCATTTCGTTTCGACGAAAGAACCGGTTCCGTCACCGTTGCCCTTCCAGATCATACATCTGCCGCATGTTGACGAAGCAGTCGTTGTCGTAAGTTCAGGATACGACACTGAATCACTGCATGAAGTATCTTCGTTGTCTGGTATTCCGCAGCCATACTCCTGACTGGTATAAATCGAAAAATTATCTTCCATGCTGAAGTTGTTGCATTTGCTTGCCTGGAACGCCTTCGGATCCTCAGAATCCTGAGCCGATTCACCGCTTGACGGAGTTTTCAGTTCTGCCTCCCAGAGCGAATCTATCGCTTCGCGCAGAGACTCCAGTTCGGCTTCACGGACACTTTCATCAACACCCGACAAAGTCGGATCAAAAGCAACAAAGCATGTATTTTTATCAACCATGACAGCCTGACCGTCCTGCGTAACAGGATTTCCGCTGGCATCAGTCTGCTGTTCCTGATATGTATTTTTAGGTTTGTAGGTGGTTTTGTGACACTTGTTCGATCCTCTGGTTCTCGGCTGGACTGAAAAAGAGTGGACGTCGCCGAGAATTATTTTCAAAGCATCAAGCGATGTCGTATATTTCCAGTTGAGCCAGTGTCCGCTTACACCGGTAACACTAAGACGGTAGGTCGTATTTCCGACTTTCATCTTGTCGCTTCCGTCAGTAAGGCAGTCCCAGTCGCTTCTGTCGGCGATAAAACCTCCGCTCGACTCCTTGAAACTGTCATACTGCGCGTCATTCATTCCCAGCTTTTCCTTATTGTAGTCATCAGCCGAAGAAGTCCCTTCAAGAACATCGCCGTGCGTATCGGCAGTCCAGTCGTAGAAACAGATATCGTCCTTATATGTTTTGTTCGGATTCCAGGGACCTACATACTTCTTCATTTCATTGGTACTCGGGGAAGTATTGAAACGGTCAGGTTCAGGATATACGTCTTCAGAAATCTTTCTGCAGTGACTGTGCAGCTTGTCTTTAACGGTTTCGATCTGCTTGCATTTTGACTTTACGTCACCGCAGTTAAGATCGACGTCGCACATCGCGTTGTTTTCGACGTTACGGCACTGGTTGTAGGCATTGTTGCAGAGCGCCAGCGCTTTCTCCAGGTTTGCTTCGCCGTCCTTGCACGTATCGGTGTAGTCACTGTACGCGAAAGAGCTCATGTTGTCCGACGAATCGACGATGAAAATCTGGTGGGGCATCTTCTTCGAACTCGTAATCATAGCCGCGACATCGTCTTTGAGAGAGTCGGAAATCGTAACACCTTCTGCTGCGATAGAAAAACACAACAGAACATTAACAAAAAAGGCTAAAAAAAGTTTGCCTGGAAACGTACTTTTTCTCATTTTTCCACCCCTTTATTCCCTAATTACCATTATCTTCATCATTAATCGGTCTGTTTTCACCGTCTCTCGAGAAGCAGCTGATCAAACCTATCGTCTTCATTTTTCCGAGAGAGAAGTTCGGTTTACCCTGAATTTTATTGGTCTCGTCCTTGAAAGTTACGTAGTTGGCCGAACCGACGTAAATAACTTCCCTGACGTCGACCGTTATATCATAGCAGGCATTTTTGTCTCTGCCGTAAATTGCCGTACTGTCAGGATTCAGACCGTACACTTTTGCAGTTTCGCTGGTCGTCAGCCTTCTTGCGACCGCACGGTATGCGAATTTGACATCGTCAGCAACAGATGCCGATGAAATGTCACCGCACGGATAGTATCTGAAACTTCCGTCATTCTCCGTCGTGCTGCCGCCCATACCGTTACCTATCGCATAAGCGTCTTCGAACTGATAGGTCGAATCAATGAGAGAACGCATCTCGCCGTTTACGATGTTTACGGCTGAATAGGCGAACGTCAGAAGTCTTCTGTCCTGAAGATCCTTACCTGTCGTATGAGCTGTTTCCGAAAGTCTCGCCATCGTGGCAAGCGCAATGATCGAAAGGCTCATCGTCATCAGAACGCTGATGAAAAGCGCCACACCTAAGTGTTTTTTGTCAATTAAATCAAACATTTGCACCTCTCAACTAATTACCGGCATGATCTTTGAGATAGCGATAGTTCGAAAGATATACGACCCGGCTGAAAACCGAAGCGGTGTAACTCAAACTATTCTTCAAATTATCAAACTGATAGCAGTATTTATTGTTAGAACCCGTGTCGACACTGAAAATACAGTATCTCGGCATATCTGAGGTCGAGCCTTTATCTCCTTTTGATATTCTTTCTTTTTTGGAAAGAAGAACAAAACCGAACCTTACCGCAACAATGTCCTTTATATGGTCTTTAGGATAGTCGGTACCGTTCGGGAGCCATTTTCTGCAAATATCCTTCCCGCATTCCCACTCTCCGAGGAATTCGATTACGAATTTCGGCATTATGTAAAAATTATCACTTTTATTACTTTTATATGAGAAATTTATCAGATTTCCTTCGCCTGAATTGTCCTTTTTCTTGTAGTCGAGCTTAAGATAGTTGTCGGAAAGACTGGGATTGTACTTCAAGTTATAAATAAAGTCTTCTCCCGTAACAAGCGAACCTACCGGAAAAACATCCCTGCAGGTGTCGCTGCCGCTTCCCGGAGCAGTTCCGTTGAAACCGCTGACTTTCACGGTAACTCCGTCCTCGCCGTAAGTAACATTAGAAGAACTAATCTGAGAAGTTTCATAAAGGCCGTTCTGGTTGTGAAAATAGAGTTTGTCGATCGATTTGTAGAAAGATGCACTGTTGAAAAGCTTGAATTCGCAGCCGTCGGAAATCGGAGTAGACGGAGAAACCGCCACTTTAGTAACAGGAGATCCGAAAGGTGAAAGATATTCGAATTCCATAATGGACTGTTCCGTATCGATTTTGCGGATAATACCGTTTCCGTCGTCCCTGAAATCGGATGCCACACTGTTGAGACCTATCAGGCGGAAAGATTCCGAAAGAGAGTCCAGAATCTGTTCGCCCATCAGATTCTCGGCAACGCGTATCGATGCAGAACGCTCTGTTCTGAGAGAAGCTTCATACAACTTATAAAAAGAGGCGATGATCGTTATGGTTATAAAAATGCTGACCATAAGTTCGATAATAGTAAAAGCCTTGAAACAATTGACTTTTTTCATGCCAGCCTCCTAATAAGCCCTGTTGGAGCGCACAAGCGGAATTGAGAGCGTATTGCAGTTTGCATCGAAATCACCGCCGTTGTTGTTCTTACACGAAAATCCGCCGTGTCCCATTTTCGGCCAGTAAACGGAAACTTCGACTTCATAGAGAGTCGAAAGATAGGTGCCGCCTATGACATAAGTTCCGGTTGCCGCTGAATAAGGTTTTATTACAATATTTCTGTAAAATGCGTAACTTGCAGTACCCGTCATATAAAAAGGACTTATTTTGTAGGATGATCCGAAATATTTTTTATCCTGCAGAGTGCTTTCCTGAAGTTTGACGACGGAACCGCCTGTTCCTGCAAGTTCCTTGAACGAGTCGTAGGACATCGAATTGAACTCTTCGACAAGGTTGAAAGCAAGCGCGTGGGCGAACTGAGCCGATTCGTTTTCAAACAGAACGGACATCGAATGAGCGTGGAAAGCCATGTAGCCGAGCATCGAAGTTGTAAAAACAAAAATCGAAACCATGACTTCCATCAGGGTAAAAGCTTTGTTCTTTCGCATATTCCCTCCTACCTAAATATCAAGCAGTGCGGCACTGGTACCGGCAAAATCGCTGTAACCTACAGAAGGTTTGTTGGAAAAAACCGTGCAGATCGAATATTCGCCTCTCTGGTCTATATCAAGACGATACCAGATCGAATCGTTGGATCCTGTCGAGATCTTCGAACGTATAATGGCGGAAAAAACGATATCGGGAAGAGTATTTGCAGCAACAGCGCTTCCGCACTTGCCGTTCTGAGGGTCGGCGCCGCTTACGAAATATCCGCCTTTCGTCTTTATCTTTCCGTTTGAATTAAAGTTCAGCAGAGTACTGAAACCGGTCAGCGAATCGTCTTCGTTGACAACTTCTATCGTGATCATGTTCGGAAGTTTGTTCTGTTTCAGCATAGTCGTGTTGGCATCGGCAGCATCCCAGGTATCAGTATTCATCGACTGCTTCTGGTAAATCGCATATTCCGATTTTCTGAAGACCATTGCAGTCTGGCGGCGGATACCCATATAAACAGACATTTTGCCGCTATCATCATCACTTTCTTCGGCATCGACATTTGTCGGAATCTTGATACTGTTGTTGCTGGTACCTACGACCGTGTATCCCGCAACCGATCTCGCCTTGGAAAAATCGGAAAGAATTTCCATAACCGTCTGCAAACCGCGGTTTCTGGCATTCCAGACCTGGACCTTGGGAACCGCAACAGTTGCAACTACCGTCAGAATCCCCAAAGTGATCATCAACTCAAGCAATGAAAAACCGTTTGTCTTTCTCACGTCAGCCTCCGTCAAACATCAACTCGATTTTTTTATTAAATATACAAATAAATTTCGTCCGCCTGTGTAGAAAAGAACCTCAAACAACCGCCGAAAAAGTACGGCTGTGTAGATTCGTACCATGTTTTTGAAATAAAATCAAGAATTTAAGCGATTTTTATTTTTTTCACTTTTCAAGCATATTTTTTGTCGTTTTTTTATGCTTTTTTTGTTGATTTTATCTTTTTTCCTGAATTTCCTTCCGGTACTCGCTCGGAGTTTTTCCGGTCCATTTCTTGAAGATCGGATTGAAAGTGCTCTTCGATTTGAAACCCGCTTCGAGGAGAAGTTCAAGAACGCTTTTGTCATCGAATTTCGGATCGCGCATCATTGAAACCACCTCTTCCAAACGGTACGAATTGACGAAATTATAGAAAGTCTGACCGCAGTAACCGTTCAGGACATAGGAGAGTGTATTTGCCGAAAGCCCCAGTTTTTTCGCAAGCTTAGGCAACGTAAGATCCGGATTTTTATAGAGTTTTTCTTTTTCCATCAGATCAGTTGCCTCTTTCGCATAGGCTGCTGCGATCTCGTCGTCAAGCTGATAACCCTCATATTTCTGCTTTTCTTCAACTTCGTCAGCAGCAGGATCGAAAATGTCTTCAGAAGCAGCCGTTTCTTCAGTTTCTCCGGTTTCATCGCATTCGGACTCTACGGAATTATCCTGCAAATCAGGCATGTTATCATCATTTCCACTTTCTACGGCAGAATCCTGTTCCGCGGACACAGCATTCTCCCCTCGCCCAACTATTTCTCCCTCGCCACTCTGGAGAGGGTCAGGGTGAGGTCCGGGCTGGGGGTGAGGTCCGGGCTGGGGGTGAGGTCTGGTGTCGGGGTGAGGTCTTCTCACCACAAAAATCACACAAACCGCTGCCAGACCGGCAAAAACCGCAAAAATCCACAAATAATTTGATTTTTCTTCGTTTTCAACAATAATAGCTGCACTTTCTTCAGGCACAACCGAATCGAATTTTACAGATTTTCTCCCCTCTTTCTTCAAAACTGCGACTCCTTCAAGGGTCGGGAACCACAGATCGCCGTTTTTTCTCTTCAAAACAGAGGGCTGGACTCCTCCTGTCGATTCCGGTCTGCGGATTCCGTCTGACGCATCGAACGGAGTGCATGAAAGCCGCGCGTTTTCACTTTGCGCCGCCGCCAGGAGCTCGTTCCTGGGAATAGAAAAAATGCCGTTTGTGCTTGAAAACCAGAGATTTCCGCTTTCATCGGCTGTAATTCCCAGAATCGTGTCGCTGCAGAGCCCTTTCCGCGAATCAAGCTGCTTGAATTTCATGTCAGGAAATATCAAAGTTATGCCGCGGTGCATCGAACCTACAAGAACGATATCGTTTTCATCGACATAGAGACTGACCGGGACATTTCCGGTAACGCCATGATTTATTTCATGAAATTCATCATTTTTATCGAGCTGCCAAAGCCCCTGCGAAGCAGCAAACCATAGATTTCCGGCGTTATCCTGCGCAATTGCCGAAACAAAATCTGAATCGTCACCGAATTTGCGGAGAAGATGCCACCCTTTTGCCGTGTTCAAGTATATCGCGCCGCCGCCGCCGCCTGCCCAAAGACGGGATTTTCTGTCGCGGAAAATGACACCCACAGCATTCACACGAACATCGTTTTCGCTTTTCATCTTCTTGAAAACATTGGGTTTTTCCGGAGAAAGCGAAATTATTCCTGAAGTCGTTCCTACAAGAATGCTCCCGTCGTCGTTTTTAAACAGTCCGCCGACAAAACGTCCGATATCGCCTTTTCTGTCCCTGACATATCTGAACTGTCCGTTCTCGTAGACGAAAAGTCCGCCGCCGCGCGTTCCCGTCCAGACTCTGCCGGCATCATCCTCGACAAGTGCGTAGACTTTTTCGGAAAAAAGCCCCGATTCGCGCCCCAGAGTCATGAATTTTCCAGGATAAAAAAGGGTGATCCCGCGGCTGCCGGCCAGCCAGACAAAAGCGCCGTCAAGCATGACTTCCGAAACGGAACCGGCATCGGCACAGAAAGCGCCGCACGGCTTCAGCACGCCGTTTTCCGCAAAAAAGAGGGCGCCGTCCGAGACAAAAGCAGCTGTTCCGCCCTGAAAATCGAGCGAAGTCACCGCCTTACGCGACTCAGTTTTCGCGATTTTCCAGCATTTTCCGTTCTTTATCTCAAAAACAGTTCCTTCGGCCGTTCCGGCAAAAACCCTCCCCTCTTTCGCCTTTCCGGCGGTTACAGGCGAAGAATTTCCGGCACAGAGATTTTCCGAAAAACCGCTTTCTCCCCAAGCCCTGACTTCCCCGTTTTCAAAACCGGCGTAGAGCTCTGTTCCGTCCGAAAAAACAGCGGAAAGAGAACTTTCAGGGAAAGCGGACAAATCACTTAACATTACGATTTTATTGGATTTTATCATAATTATTTCTTTAGCCGAGGCTGCAAAAAGAGTGCAGTCATCAAAAGCTTCGATATCAAAAATCCCGCGCATTTCGACAACTTTCGAGATTTTTTTACCGAAGCCGGAAATTTCGGAAATTCCCATCGGAGTTGCAACGAAAACTTTTCCGCTGCACCCAGTCAAATCATTGATTTTATTGCTTAAAATCGCAGAATTTGTGCTTTTGCTGAAAATTTCGGACGAATTTGAATCGATCCTTACAAGCCCTTCGACCGTCCCTGCCCAGAGCAGACCGTTTTCGTCCCGGTACAAAGAAGTAACGCTGTTGTGAGGCAGCCCCGATGCGGAAGTCCACGAGCGGGAGGCCGAGTAGAAAAAATCCTGAAGCAGTGAAGGGTCTCCGAAAATCGTGAAGGAAAATAAAAACAGAGTTGAGAAAAATAAAAAACGCCCAAACATGACGGCATTGTAAAAATCTGATTTTTTTTGGCAAGTTTTGTCGTTCTTGTCGCCGCCGCCGAAAATCAGAATCGTTGTTATCGTTATTTCGATTCGCCGCCTTTCGATATTTCGAGATTACGAAAATTCGATATTTCGACAAAAAAGATTGGCGGCGGCGTCAAGAAGAATGACCGTTACATCCAAAAAACTGGATTTTTTTCTTTTTTTGGTTAAAATACATTGGTTTTTTAAAATTCAGTTGTTTTATATAGGAGTTTCAAATGAAAATTTTCAAGATTCTGGTTTGTCTCATGTTTGTTTTTGCCATTTCCGCGTGTCATGACAAAAAAACTACTTACGATTATCCAGACGAGGATCCTACAACTGCCGAAAAAGGCAATGTCGGCGATCCGTGCCAGAAAAACCCTGACTGTAAAGAGGGTCTTTTCTGCATAGACAAGGTGTGCAGCGAACCTGTTGAAGACGAAGACCAGATCAATGATCCGGACGAAAATCCGGAAAATGACGAAGACATTTCAGATACCGAACCGACGGACGATTCGGATACAGACACAAATGTGCCCGACACGAACCCGACAGACGATTCAGATACTGCGGTTCCTGACAAGGACGAACCGGAAGATACCGATACTCAGCCGGATGAAGACGCTGATATTCCCGATTACACTCAGGAATGCGGCAACGGCATCCGCGATCAGGGCGAAGAGTGCGACAACGGTGCCGAGAACAGCGATGAACCCGGAATTCCCGGAATCACCTGCCGAACCGACTGCCTTTTTGCAAGATGCAGAGACGGCATTGTCGATTCAGGCGAACGCTGCGACGACGGTAATGCTTCGACCGGCGACTACTGCAGCCCCGACTGCCAGACAATAACCGGTTACTGCGGCGACGGTGTCCAGCAGACAAACGAAAACTGCGATCCCGTCATCGAGCCGTACTGTGCTGATGACTGTTCAGGAATCGCGGGATACTGCGGCGACGGCATAAAGCAGCCTCACGAGAAATGCGACAACGCCGAACCAGGCGAAGGCGGCGGCGAAGGAATCGGACCTTATTACTGCAGCATAGACTGTCAGGGAATCATGGGTTCATGCGGCGACGGCCGGCTCCAGGAGAATGAAGCATGCGATGACGGCAGCAAAAACGGCCGTTACGGCTACTGCAATGCGACATGCTCAGGCGACGGTCCGAAATGCGGTGACGGAAAGACTGACCTCGGCCACGAAGCATGCGACGACGGCAACACTCTGGACGGAGATTACTGCTCGGCAGACTGCCAGACTTCAAACGGAAGATGCGGCGACGGTATAAAACAGGATTTCGAGGTTTGCGACAATGCAACTTACGGCGAAGGAAAAGGTTTATACTGCGACGACGACTGCCAGACAGACCACGGTACATGCGGTGACGGCGTTATTTATGAAGAAGCTGGCGAAGAATGTGACGATGGAGGAAGCAACAACCTTATATACTGTCCTTACAGCATAAATATGACCACCTGCACGCTGTGTTCCGCCTCATGTCATCCCAAAGAAGGCATCCCGAGATACTGCGGCGACGGCGTTGTAAGCAACCTCGCAGGCGAAGAGTGCGACAAGGCGAATTTCGGAGACGGAACAGGACCTTACTACTGCTCGGATGACTGCATGAAAGTCATAGGTTCATGCGGCGACGGCGTAAAACAGCCCAACGAAGCATGTGATCCGGGGCTTGATCCGTACTGCTCTTCCGACTGCAAAAAATCTGAAGGTGAATGCGGCGACGGCACGAGAAACGGCAGCGAAGAGTGCGATAACGGCGCAGACAACGGCAAAACGGACTGCGAGTACGGCCTGACAAGCTGCAAAGTCTGTACGACTTCATGCACCGAAACCGACGGAAAAGCGCATTACTGCGGCAACGAATCGCTTGATCAGGGCGAAGAGTGCGATGACGGCAACGAAAACGGAAATTACGGAAAATGCAACAGCGACTGTTCAGGTCCCGGCAAGCACTGCGGCGACGGAAACATTGATTCCGAAAACGGCGAAGTCTGCGACAACGGCGCAGACAACGGCAAAAAGGACTGCGAGTACGGCCTGACAAGCTGCAAAGTCTGCACGACTTCATGCACCGAAACCGACGGAACAGCAGCTTACTGCGGCGACGGCAAACTAAACCGCGAAAACTGCGACGGTTATGAAAACTGTGTTGTTACCGCCGGCGTAAACGAAACCTGCGACGACGGAATAAACGACGGCCAGTACGGACACTGTCTGCCAGGCTGCTACGGTGCAGGACAACGCTGCGGTGACGGTGAAGTAAACGGCAGCGAAAAATGCGACGACGGCGATGAAGAAAACGGAAATTACGGAAAATGCAAAACAGACTGCTCAGGTCCTGGCGAACGCTGCGGCGACGGAACAATCCAGACTGAACACGGTGAAGTCTGCGACGACGGTGAAGACAACGGAACTTACTCGCTGAATGCGCCCGGACACTGCAATTCAGACTGCAAAGGATACGGAGAAGGCGGAATATGCGGTGACGGAACACAACAGCCGGAAGAAGCTTGTGACAGAGGTGAAGACCTCAACGGACGCGAATCGTGCGCTTACGGCCAAACAAGCTGTGAGGTATGCTCCACAAGATGCACACTTACAGCCGGCAAAACTGCATACTGCGGCGACGGACATCGGGATTCCGACTACGAGGAATGCGACAGAGGTGCCGAAAACGCAGACTACAATGCTCCATGCAACACTGAATGCTCCGGCGTTCCGCCGAAATGCGGCGACGGAAATATCGACGAAACATTCGGTGAAACCTGCGATGACGGTGAAGACAACGGAACTTATCTCTTCGAACAACCCGGATCCTGCAACAGCAACTGCCAGGGTCAGGGCGAAGGCGGATGGTGCGGCGACGGCACGCAGAACGGCGGCGAAAGCTGCGATGCCGGTATACTCAACAACGGCGCGTACGGCGGACTCTGCGACACAACATGCAGCGGAAGCCCCACTTACTGCGGCGACGGAAAAATACAGAGCAGAGCGCTTTGCACTGCTGATGACGAGACTCTTGAGGCAAACGGCTACTTAAATCAGAACGATTTCCTGCTTCAGAACGGATTCAATGATGTAGAAGCCTGCCTGGCTCAACTTACCGATGCAAACGAAGTATGTGACGAAGGCGACGGATTAAACGGAACTTACGGTCACTGCAACAGCGAATGCTCGGCAATACTTAAATGCGGAGACGGAATAATCCAGAGCGGAAACGGCGAAGAGTGCGACAGCGGCGATGCAAACGGCACGACAGACCAGTGCGCGTACAACGAAACAAGCTGCAAACTCTGCAATGCTCAATGTAAGGAATTCAACGGTCAGACTTCATACTGCGGCGACGGGATCGTCGACGAAGATGTCGAGGACTGCGACGACGGCGAAGAAAACGGAAGTTACGGAAACTGCAAATCAGACTGTTCCGGACCGATGCCGAAATGCGGCGACGGAAATGTCGACGGCATATACGGCGAAGTCTGCGACGAAGGCTCAGACCTCAACGGAACCTACGGACACTGCAGTTCAGGATGCCGCGGAATATCCGAATGCGGCGACGGAATACAGCAGGCGGAAGAGGCGTGCGATAACGGCGAGCCGTTTAACGGAACTTACGGAAACTGCAGATCAGACTGCTCCGGAATTACCGGTTACTGCCAAGACGGAATTTTGCAGAAAGCTGCCTGCGGAGGAGAAGAAGGCTGTATCGAGATCCCGGGTGCCAATGAACAGTGCGATAACGGCGCGGACAACGGCAATACGAAATGTAACTACGGCGAAACAAGCTGCTATGTCTGCACGACTTCATGCCAGCTGACAAGCGGAACTGAGATTTCATACTGCGGCGACGGAAATGTCGACGGCATACACGGTGAACTCTGCGACGACGGTGAACTCAACGGAACTTTCGGCAAATGCGACGAAAGATGTCTGGAAACGGTAACCTGGAGATGCGGTGACGGAAATCCTGATTTCGCTCACGGCGAGACCTGTGACGACAGCGACGGAGTAAACGGAACCTATATTCTGGAGAAACCGGGAACCTGCAACTCTGACTGTAAAGAAAGAGGAGCAGGCGGATTCTGCGGCGACGGAATAATCCAGAGTGAACACGGCGAAACCTGCGACGACGGTGAAAACAACAACACTCAGGGATTCTGCAACAGCACATGCAACGGGCAGACACCGGTCTGCGGCAACGGAATCGTTGATGCCGGCGAATTCTGCGATGACGGTGAAAACAAAAACAAATACGGAAAATGCAACGACGACTGCAGCGGTTACGGCACCAGCGGTTACTGCGGTGACGGAATAGTCCAGAAAAGCACTGATGCCGAGTGCACAGAGTATATTGCGGAAGATCCGGTCAACCGTAAACTTTGTGATGAAACAATAACGACAAACTGCTGCAAAGTCGTTGAGTTCGCAGCAGGCGATGCTTCCGAGGCATGCGATGACGGCGACGATAACGGACTGTCCCACGATCACTGCAACCAGCTCTGCAGCGGCATTTCATACTGCGGTGACGGTTTGGTAGGTAAAGATGAAGTGTGCGAAAGAATATGCGTAAGTTACGCAGAAGATCCGAACGATTGTCTTCTTTATGCAGCAAATTTTGCAGCATCAGTATACAAGAACTGCAGCCTTTTCCCGCAGTTCTCAAGCGGTGAAGTAACTGAATGCAACAGCGAATGTATGCCTGTCCTTACAAGCTGCGTGAATAACGATGCCTACAGAAGTCCGTTCTTCAACACTAACCAGACGATCTGCTACGACAATTCGGATGACATAACCTGCCCGGCAGAAGCTGAAGATTTCTACGGCCAGAGCCCGCAGTTCCTGTATCTCGAGCAGGATTTTGAGGTCAACGGCGGAATAACTTCCGAAGCGGTTTCAAATACGGAATGGCAGACAGAGACTCCTGCAACCTACGAAGGCTGTGCTGCCGGAGATTCCTGCACTTACGATGAAGCAGTCAACTACTGCTCGAACCTCGGATTAGGCGGTTACGACGACTGGAGACTTCCGAGTGCGTTTGATTTCCCGATTATCGCCGATTTCGAAGCGACACCTCATATCCGTTCAGAGTTCACAGATACAAAGAACGATATTTACTGGACTGCCGAAGGACTTGCATTCTCGGCAGTCAACGGAACTATGACCGGCGGACACTCGACAGCTCAGGTAAAATGTGTCAGAAAAGCAGGCGAAGAAAGCTGCCCTGTATGCGGAAACGATCTCGAAATGTTTGAATACAGCGCATCGCTGATAACCGTTTTCAACAAAACAGCCATCGTTATCTGGCATTTCGGGAATCCGATGACGAGCGACACATGGCAGCAGGCACTCGATACGTGCAAGAACATCAATATAAACGGTATCAACAGAATGAGACTTCCGACAGCCAGCGAGCTTATATCGCTTATTGACGCAACAAACGGCGGTTCGCTGATCCCGGGATTCGCAGAAAGAGCATGGACTTCGACAACTTTGAGCGGCAGTCCGGAAAACAATGCCAAGGCTTATGTCGTCGACTTTTCGACTTTGAGTCTGGTCACCGATGACAAGACAAACAGCAACTATATAATTTGTGTTGAATAGGAGATTTACCATGAAATCAGAAAAAATTTTCTCTTTTTTCCTTCTTCTTGCGGCACTTGTTTTCTGTATAAGCTGCGGCGGCAAAGGCGGCAAATACGACGATCCGGATGATTTCGACGCCGTTGACACAGAAGACAAAGATAATCCCGCTCCTGTTACGGATGAAGACACTGACGATAACGGCGACACTGAACCGGACGATTCCGACACTGAACCCGATGTAGACGACGACAACCCGGAAATTCCGGATGACACTGACGATAATGACAATCCGCGTCCGGACAGAGATGAGTCAGATTCAGACGAAGAACCTGTTCCCGACGAAGACAATCCTATTGAACCTTCAGACACAGACTCGATTTCACACAAAGAGGATTCTGAAATAGTCTGCACAGGTCAGACAAAATGCTATAATTCGAGTGAGGAAATCACATGTCCTTCCACTTCTGACGAGGATTTCTTCGGTCAGGATGCGCAGTATGCCAGCAAAGGTTACTGCTTCCCTAAAAGTTTGGATGCAAGCAATCCGCAAATCATTACGGACAACAACACCGGATTAGTCTGGCAGAGAAAGATTCCTGCGACTTACGAAGGCTGCACCGGCAACGATGGAGCTTACTGTCTTTATCAGCAGGCACTAAATTTCTGTGAAAATCTCACACTCGAAAATTTCGACGACTGGAGACTTCCTACACCTGAAGAATTTGCAACGATCATTGATTACGGAAGAACTCCGGCTATAAACAAAGAAATTTTCTCGATTCCGAACACTTTATTCCGGGATTTCTGGACTCTGACAGGTTTATATGTCGATTTTACGAAAGGAAGCACAGAATCAGGAGACAGCAGTGCAAAACTTGTAAGATGCGTCAGAGGAGACTTTCAGCTTCCGGTCGCCGATTTCACAATTACAAATGAGGGTAGTGACGAAGAAATCGTTGAGGATTCCGCTCATAATCTATATTGGACAAAAATAGAAAGCGAAGAAGCTCTCAAATGGAAAAAGGCTTTGAATTACTGTAATAAACTCAATTACGGAGACAACTCAGGCTGGAGGCTTCCGAGCATCAACGAACTTGCATCAATCCTTGATTATTCGGCCTCGGAACCGGCTTCAAAATTTCCTTCACTCTCTTCGACTTCATTCTGGTCATCGACTTCCTACAACGAAAGCCCCGACTACGCATGGCGAATCAATTCTTCAAACGGCACGATAGAAACCGGCAAAAAAACCAAAGAAGCTTCGGTCATCTGCGTCAAATAGTTATTTTCCCTGATTTTTCTCAGTTTTAGTCTTTTTAAACAGCATAAAACCGCCGATAAAAAGAAAAATCGAAATCCACTGACTTGTTGAGAAAATCAAAAAACTTCCTCTTGTGTCAAAACGGAGAAATTCGATCAAAAAGCGGGTTACGGAATACGAAAGAAGAAAAACAGACGAAATATAGCCTGGATTTTTGGGATTTTTCGATAAAGCGAGCTTTAAAAGGACAACAAATATCACGAAATTGCTGAAAGAATGAATAAGCTGCGTCGGGATTACCGGCTGCGTGTCGGACAAAAGATTCGTGTGATCGGGATCAAGGTGGTAAAGAGCAAACATCGTTCTTGAGCCCTGCGGAAAACGGATTCCGAAAATCTGCGATGGTATTCCGAAGCAGCAGCCTTCAAGAAAGCAGCCTATACGAGTGAGCCAGAGTCCGTTGGCGACACAAATAGAAGCGGCATCGGCAGTTTTAAGGAACGCGGTCCGGTCATGCGGATAAACGGCAAGAGTGCCGAGCGCACCAGCTAAAAATCCTCCGAGAAGCCCGCCGTAAAAAACATGTCCCGGAGTAAACGGATTGAGCATCCTCATAAAAAGATAGCTTATTCCGTTTTCCTTCAAACCTTCGATATAAGTCGGAAGCATCCCTTCAAAAAGTATGTGGAAAACTTTGGAAAAGAGCAGTGCACACGGAACAATTACGAGCGGTAGAAAAAACATTTTCTTAAAACTCAGACCAAACTGCTTTGAAGAAAAAATCATTATCGGCAGCGTCATGAAAAACGAAAAAAAGAGGATCGTCATGTATGCGCCGGGATAAGGA
Organism: bacterium; assembly: GCA_017645765.1. Taxonomy (GTDB): domain Bacteria; phylum UBP6; class UBA1177; order UBA1177; family UBA1177; genus UBA1177. Next base: position 54,788 of record JAGCNV010000016.1, read on the forward strand.
AATCCTAAGTAATCGAATATCGGCCTGAAAATATCGGGATTCATGCTTTTACCTCTTGATTTTCCGTGTCGGCAGGAACACTCTCCGAAATGAGCGGACCGTTTTTGGATTTCAGATATCCGGAAACGATAGCCTCTGTATTCGCCGCATTCAGCTTCAGTGTTTTGCAGTACTGCTGCACGAAATTCTTTACATAAAGATCTGCCGGCAGCTGGGCATATTTGTCGTTTTCTATCGCATCGAGAACCATTTTCGATATTTTTGTGCGGGAAATGATAAGTTCATAGGATATTCCGACTTCTTCCCGGATCTTTCTCAAGAGATCACCCGTCACCGACAAGTCATGATATTTATTAAATATTTCATTAACATCCACAAAATCGCTATTGGAAGATGAAACAACTTTCTTTTCGGCACTGCGCCCGAAAACGTCCTTTTTGACAAGGACTTCACGCTTCTTTACACGGTTATACTTTTTGATGACTTCTCCGATTATGAAAATATCGGGAAATGAAGTCTCGAGCGAAAGAAGATGGCTGTTGATATCCATATCGTATTCGCGCCTTATTTCGGAATCATTAAGTTCTTTGAAGATCGTATCGACGAGGGAGTTGAGTATGAAAAGATCGCTGTCGCCGTAGATGTCGCGCAGCATCGGATTTTCGCCGACATAAATTTTTTTGAGCTTTTCATACTGGTTGTTTATGTCGAATGTCGAGCAGCCGCGGTCAAGACCGAACCATTCATAGTAGTTGAACGGCGTAACTTTAAGTTTTTTCTTGATCGAACTATGCTGAAACAGGTTGGCTGAAAGCGTGCTGGCGAACTTGTCGAGAGCATCTACGAATTCGGCGTTTTTCTCAAGAGTTACAACGGGTTTCATCGTAGCTACCGAAGTGGGGACCAGGTCAGAATAGGCTATTTCAGCTATCGGATCGGTTTCGATGCCGAAACTGTTGCTGATCAGAAAACGGTAAGGCTGCACGAGTTCCTTGTCGGCAGAATTACGCACACCGTTGTAAACAATGCCTATTTTCAGGTCGTTCACCACGTTCGCAATCTGATTTGCGGTTTTCGGGATCGCCTGAGAAAGCAGGACAAGCAGGTTCCGTGAAGTGAAAAGATAATCGTTTTTAGCACGTCTTATATTCTGCGTTTCAAGCTGGATATCGTATTTGAGTTCGACGTTACGCAGCCTGTAGTTGAAAAATTCCCTGAAAAAATAGTTGCTTTTTTCAAAAGAAATGAAGTCCGGTGAAAGGAACATCAGCGAATAGTCGGCAATTCCGATGACATCCATAAGATCGTGATTTATTACCGAACCCATGTCGATGAAAACAAAATCGAACTGGACCTGCCCCATCTCGCCCTGCCAGCGCGTAAGAAGTTCGCTGATTTTCGAGCCCTGATGCTGCAAATTACTGAAAAAACTAAGATTCTGATAATCAGTCGAAATAAGCGGCAACACTGAAAAATGCTCTGCAACTTCATCGGAAACGGCTATCGTCGGAAGATTGAGATAGGAATGAAGCGTTCCGCCGTTCGGGGCCGCATCGATCAGGAGGACTTTTTTTCCTTTTTGGGCAAGGTAAATCGAAAGATTTGCGATTATCATCGAAGTTCCCGCTCCCCCTTTCGGAGAAAATGCCGCAATCAACTTTACCATTCAGCTCACCTCGTATTACAGTTTTTCCTTTATTTTCTGAGTGTAGGATTCGATTTCTTCAAATATTTCGTTCTCCAGCCGACCGGCTTCGAGTGATTCAGCCGCATAGTCGAGCGCCGTTTTTCCGCTGAAATCCTTCGAAAGAGGCGAAACATTCAGTGACATAAGAAGTTTTGCATAATCCGCAAAACCTTTTTCAGCCGCAATTATAAAAAGAGTTTTTTTATCTTTGTCGCGCCTTTCGATGTCGGTCGATTTTTCTATGAGTATTTTGAATAATTCGACATTTTCTTCTTTGGCAAGACTCAGCAGAGTGTTTGCCGCATCGCGCCCGAAGTTATCCGCAAGATTGGCGTCGGCACCGTTTTCAAGCAGGAACTTCGCGCATTCCAAAGAGCTTCCGGCAGCAGCGTAGTGAACTGGAGTCTTTTCGGAATTATCCATTATTTTCAGATTTGCTCCGGCAGCTACAAGTTTTTTCAGCATCGTGCAATCTTTTTTAGCCGAAGCGAGCATGACTGCATTTTTTCCCGATTTATCGGCGAAGTTAAGAAGTTCAGGCATTTTCAGGAAAATATCGAGAGCTTTTTCGTCATCGTTCCGGACCGCTTCCAAAAGCCCGGTGCCGTCAGCTTCATACCCCGCTTTTCTAAGCAGAGAAGCGTTGTCGGTCGAGCAGGAAAACAAAAGAAAAACGATAAAAAAAATGAATAAAACCGGAGATTTCATTTGCAAAACTTCTTTAAGGCGCATTAAAGAACAAAAAAGAATACCGCGCCGGCGGCAGCCGCAGCAACTATAAGAGCAAGCAGGATAACGACGATTTTTTTGCCCGTTCCCGGTTTGTTTACGCGGGTGATCTCGGTTTTTTCATCCTGCTCCTCGTCGTTGATGCTTTTTATTTTCTTCCCTTTTATATCTTTTCTGAGTTTTTCCTTTCTCGATTTTTCAGCTTCGAGCTGATAAGGCTGCGGGTCATACTCCTCGCCTTTTTCGACAAATTCGAAGATAAAATCGCCGACTCTGATTTCGTCACCGTTCCTCATATCGACCGAATTGACCACGGTATCGTTCACGATAAGCGGATAACCGGCGTTGTAGTCACCTTTTACAAGAAGATAGATATTGCCGTCAAAAACGATTTTCGAGTGGATAGGCGGAATATTGTCTGCCGAAAGATAGACATCGGCGCTCGCATGGGTTCCGATGACGGTTTCACGACCTGCAAGCGGGAAAATCTTTCCGCCAAGGTAACCGTTCTTTGCAAGAAGCAGGTTGTCGGCAGCGATTTTTTTGCCGTCAGATTCTACCATCGGCTGCACAGTCTTGAGAAGCGCTTCTTCATCCTGTTCGAGATAGATATTGTAATCGCCGACCGTTATGACGTTCCCGACAAAGATTTCAAGCTTTTCACCAACAAGTTCGCGTTCGTCGACAAAAGTGTGGTTGTAACTTCCGCGGTCGCAGATAATGATTCTTCCGTCAACGACCTCGATCTGGAAGTGGTATCTCGATACATTCCGTTCATCGAGGACGAGATCGTTTTTCGGACTTCGACCGACGGTAATGAGATTGCCGTTGAATTCAAAGATATTAAGTTCGTTTCTGTCGTTTTCGACTATGAGTTTCAGCAGCGCCATTCACACCTCAAAAAAAACGTTACCGCAGAATTTTCAACAATTTATCGAATCTGTCAAACATTCCTGAAAAATCTCCGTTTTCTTCCTCGAATCTGCGGACTTTTTCACCGATATCCAATGCAAGAGAGCGCTTTTTTTCAGGCTGAAGCAGCGATGCGGAAGTCTTCAGCAGCAGATAAAGGATTTCGTCAAAATATCTGTGGTATTCACCGAAACGGTATTCGACAGCAACTGATTTTCTTTCGTCGAGTACCGTTTCCCAGTTTACACTCGAAGTTTCAGCCGAAAAAGAAAGTTTCGAATAAAACTGCGGATACCTGCCGCCAAGATATGAAAAAAGTTTTTCAGAAAGTTCTTTAACCTTTTCAACAGGCATTACCTTTGCAAAAGCATCGAAAACTAGCTTGAAACAGGAAAAATAAAGATCCGATTCAATCTGAACGGGATCGTTTTCCAGAAAATCAAGACCGCTGCTGAAAAAAGATGAAGCCAGAATTTTTTCCGACACTTTTTTACAGAAAACTGTCGGCTTGGAAACGTCGAGAGAACCGAGATAGGAACCGAATTTTACCGCATTTTTCTCAAAAACATAGCGTTTTTCAGCCGGATCGAAATAAGTGAAACCTTTGAAGTTCCCTTTTTCAAAAGAGACGACATTCATAACCGTTCCGTGTTTCAGGCAGAGAAGCGCATCTTCTTTGTTTTCTGCAAACGACGAAACAAGTTTAGGAACATCAACGAAACGGCTCGGGGCATAAAGCGAAACCGGATAAGTAAAAAAATCGGTCAGCCAGCTGAAAACAAGATCGTTTTCTATTTTGAAAAGATAAAGATCGACCGGTTTTTCGCCAAGAATTTCAGTGATCGGAACATCTGTCACGAAGTCTTCGCAGTCGGAAAAAGCAAGCACCTTTGAAATTACCGCACGCCCGTCGGAAATAAGCACATAAAGAGACTTGTTTCCAGCTTCGGCAAGCACTATACCGCGGCTGAGTCCGCCGTCACGCGCCAGATCGTTGACAAATGATGAAATATATTTTCCTTCAAAATCGGAAATAAAAAGTTTTAATTCAGAAAAAGGAATGATCATAACTCCCCCGAACAAGTCCTGACCTTATAGCACAGATGATTTTTTTTGCAAAATGAAATTTGCCTTATTTTTGCCGACCTGTATAATTGTTCGTTTTTTTGCTTTCATTTTTAATGGAGAAATAAAAATTATGGATAAACGCTGGAATCTTGATGCTCTTTATACGGGTTTCGATTCGCCGGAATTTGCCGGAGACTGCAAAAAACTTGATGCGAAAAATGAAGAATATGAAAATTTTGCGAACACCCTTTCCAAAAGCAGCGACATTCTGGAAATTCTGAGAAAATACGTCTCATTAAAATCTGAAATCACCGCATTGACGAGCCGGCTTCTCTCTTTCGCATCCCTCTCTTTCAGCACAGACACAAACAATACAAAGGCCAATTCTTATATTGAATCGGTTTCGGTAAAGCAGAACAGAACTTCTCTTTCCGACGTCAAATTCATAAAATGGCTTGCCGCAAGCGGATTCGAACCGAAAACTCTGCGCGGGACCGATATCGAGGATTGCATTTTCCACTTTGAAGAGCTCATCACTAAAGGACGTCACATTCTCGACGACCAGACGGAACAGATCATTTCCAACCTTAAACTTGTCGGGTCTTCGTCGTGGATGAATCTCCACAATGTCCTCATCAGCTCTTTAACCGGTAAGATTTCGACCGCAGACGGAAGAATCGAGATAAAACCGATCTCTCAGATCCGGGCGATGGCATACTCTGAAGACGCAGAGATGAGAAAAAAAGCTTATGAGTCGGAAATCAGGGCTTACAGAAAAGTAGAAAAGGCTGCGGCGGCCTGTATCAACGCGATAAAAGGAGAATCGATCATTTTGGCGAGAATGCGCGGCTACTCTTCCGTGCTGGAGATGGTTCTGACAAAAAACAGAATGAACAAAAGCATCATCGACACGATGTTTTCGGCGATAAAAGAGTATCTTCCATGTTTCAGAGCTTACTACAAAAAGAAAGCAAAGATGCTCGGTTTGAGCGGTTCTCTCCCGTTTTATGACCTTTTTGCGCCGGTAACTACAAAAGCTCAGTCGAATTTCACATACGAAGAAGCGGCTGATTTCATTGTCAAGAAATTTGCTACGTTCAGCAGAAAACTCAGCGATTTCGCCCGCAACGCCTTCGACAGCAACTGGATCGATTCCGAAATCAGACCCGGCAAAGTCGGCGGAGCTTTCTGCGAAAACATTTTTTCGATTTCGCAGAGCAGGATCCTCGCAAATTTCGGCGGTTCATACAACGACGTTACGACTATAGCTCATGAACTTGGTCATGCATTCCACGGTCACTGTCTTTCAAAGAATCTGATTTTAAACACCAGTTACCCTTCTCCGCTTGCAGAAACAGCTTCGATTTTCTGCGAAACGATAATCAACCAGGCGGCACTCAAAGAAGCCGACAAAGAGACCAAACTCGCACTTCTGGAATCTGAAATATCCTCTGCCGGTCAGGTCATAGTCGATATTTACAGCAGATATCTTTTCGAGACAGCACTTTTCAAAGCACGCGAAGAGGCACCGCTTTCACCTGAACAGCTCAGCGAAGAGATGACCAAAGCGCAGATCGAAGCTTACGGCGACGGACTTGACGAACAGGTCCTCCATCCGTATCTCTGGCTCATCAAACCGCACTACTACAACCCTGACTGGAATTTCTACAACTTCCCTTACGCATTCGGGCTCCTTTTCGCAAAAGGACTTTACGCCAAATACACCGAAACCGGCAGCAGCTTCACCGAGAAGTATGAATTTCTCCTTTCGGAAACCGGTAAACGCAGCGTGACAGATGTCGCAAAAATAGTTGATGTCGACCTTAACGATATAAATTTCTGGAAAAACTCTCTCGAACTTATCAAAGAAGACATCACTAAGTTCCTCGATCTATGAGCAAAAAGCTGAAAAAAATTTTTACCGCCATTCTTTTTCTGCTCGTTTCGGCGGTGATCGTGATTTTCGCCATTGAAAAAGTTTCAAAAGGTAAAATCGACGGGTTTTCATCAAAGGCAAACGCTCTGATAAAGGCCAGATACGGTATCGATACCGAAATTTCAGGGCTTGACTTCTCGCTTTTTCCGCCTCGGATATTCGTCAAAAAAGCTGTTTTTTCGCATGGTGGAAACGAACTCGCCGTAATTGAAAAATGTTCTTTGAGAAATCTCCGGAAACTGCTCTTTTCAGACGAGAAAAAGTTGAAGATAACCTGCATGAACTCAAGGATCCATGCTGACAAAGCGCTTAAAGCTCCGATTCTCTTAAACAAGGATAAAAAGCAGGAAAAAGAGAAAAATGAAAACAGCAGAAATATCGATGTTTCAATAGATTTTTCAACCGATGCCGACTTTATTTTCGGCAGCGTGACGCAGAGTTTTAAAACCGACTTAACCGTTTCCAGCTCCGGCGGCAAGGCACTTTTCGAAGAGTCAGGCAAAGAAAACGGCGGAACTGCCGAAATCATATTTTCACTCAAAGAGAGAACTGCTTCGGTGCGGCTCGACGGGATAGATTTGAATGATTTTCACGAAATAATAAAAAACAAAACCTCCTTTGACATCTCAAAGGGAAAAACGAGCGCTTTTTCGGAAATATCGGAGAAAGATGGCAAAATTTTTCTGCAAAATGACATAACCGTTCACGATCTGACATTTTTTCATCCGCTGATCGATTCCCAGCCGTTCACACTGCCGCTTTTCAGATTCAAGGGGGAAGTAACTTTTGACAAAAACGAAAAATCAGCCGAAACAAAAGATGCAGAACTTTCTCTCGGCGGTATAAACGCAATATTTTCAGGAAGTTACAGCAAAGAATCCAAAGAATTTTCGATAAAGACCGAATCGGCAAATCTCAACAAACTCGAAACTTTGATCCATGACGAAGCGTTTGAAGGTTACCTTTTCGGCGGCACACTCGAACTTTTTGCCGAATACTCGCAGGAAGGCGACGAACCGCCAGTTTTTTCAATCGTCGGCAACCTTATCGAACCGAAACAGCTTTCAGAGCGCATGGACTACCTCAAACTGCCTTTTGAATACACATGGACAAACGAGGACGGCAGCACGAGAAAAATATTTGTCGGCGAGCGGAACTTCGATTTTACGCCGATATCGCTAATTCCAGACCATCTCATCTGGGCGGTCGTAGTTTCGGAAGATGCAGGATTTTTTGTCCACAAAGGGGTTGATTTTCAGGAACTCGACGCGGCTGTGAAGGACAACATCAAAAAGCACAAACTGCGCGGTGGCTCAACGATAACGCAGCAGCTTGCAAAAAACCTCTTCCTCAACCGTGACAAAACACTTCTGCGCAAATTCCGCGAAGTCCTTCTTGCAATAGAACTTGACGCAGCACTTTCAAAAGAGCGTCTTCTTGAAATTTATTTCAACATAATCGAATGGGCACCCGGTATCTTCGGAATTTCGCAAGCGGCTTACTACTACTTCGGCAAACAGCCGTATCAGCTCACTCCCATCGAATCGGCTTATCTCGCTTCCGTAATTCCAGGCCCCGCAAAATACCACTATATGTTTCTATCAAAAAATGTTACAGAAAACTGGTACAAAAGCCTTTTCAGAATCCTCAGCATAATGAACGAAACCGGTCATCTTTCAACAGATGACTACTTTGACGCACTTCAGCAGTCGATAATTTTCAGGGAACCGGAAGAAAATTAAAGATTACGCAGCGCTTCGACGAGCTCTGTTTTTGACTGGGTCTTTTCATCGACCTGTTTGATGATCTTCGCAGGAACTCCGGCTACAACGCAGAAAGGGGGCACGTCTTTCGTTACGACCGAACCTGCCGCTACGACTGAGTTTTCGCCTACTGTGACACCTTCGAGAACAACGGCGTTCGCGCCGATCATGACTCCGTCGCAGATTTTAACGGGAGTTGCGCTCGGAGGCTCGATAACACCTGCAAGGACTGTTCCCGCGCCGATGTGACAGTTTTTGCCGACTGTCGCCCTTCCACCGATCACAGCGTTCATGTCGATCATAGTTCCTTCGCCGATAACCGCGCCGATATTGATTACAGCACCCATCATTATGACACATTTGTCGCCGATCTCAGTCATTTCGCGGATGACGGCACCAGGCTCGATCCGAGCATTGATTTTGGTAAGGTCGGCAAGAGGTATCGCCGAATTTCTGCGGTCGTTTTCAAAGCGGGTCATCGTTACTTCGGGATGAGCAGCGGCAAAATCGCGGATTTTGTCGAACTCGTCGTAAACCTCGACGAAATCAAGACCTCTGTAACTTTCCGCCAGAGCCGAAAAGTCGCATTTTTCGAGATTTCCCTTGAAAAGCACGCGGACCGGCGTCTTTTTCTTCGATTCGCTGATGAGTTTTATGATTTCGTATGCATCCATCTATTTCTCCAATATTTTTCTGCCCATAAATCTTAGTTTCCAGACTCCGAAAAGAGCCTCTTTGAAGATTTTTCCGCTCATTTTGCTCGTTCCCTCGATCCTGTCGGGGAAAACTATCGGCAGTTCGAACACTTTTCCGCCGCTTATCTTCGTTCTGAAAGCCATTTCGATCTGGAATCCGAAGCCCGAAAGAACAAGCGGAGTCGAAATCACTTTTTCAAGAAGTTTAGCGTCCCAGCACTTGAATCCGGCAGTGACATCGTTCACTCCGAGCCCTAAAATCGTGCTTGCATAAAAGCTGCCTCCCCTTGAAATAATGCGGCGGCCCAAGCCCCAGTTTGCAGTTCCGCCACCTTTGACATAGCGAGAGCCGACAACAACAGTGTAGCCTTCGTCCGATTTTTTCACCATTTCCGGCAGATATTCGGGTTTGTGCGAAAAATCGGCATCCATCTGGATTATCTTTTCATAGCCTTTTTCAATAAGGGTGCTGAACCCGTCGAGATACGCCGCACCGAGACCTTCTTTACTTTGTCTGACCTTCAGAAGAACAAAACTGTTTTCTTTCATCAGATTCCGCACGATTTCCGCAGTTCCGTCGGGCGAATTGTCGTCGACAATCAGTATATCCGCTTCGGGAAGCTCATCGTGCACAGCCTTTATTATAGCCGCAATATTCTCTTTTTCATTGTAAGTCGGGATACAAACAGCAACTTTGCTCATTTTCACCTCCGCAAAAAACAAAAAGTCTGATATTCTAAAGAAAAACTGCGGAAAAACAAGGATTCTTTTCTCCCTAAATTCCCTAGTTTCCCTAAACTCCTTAGACTCCCTGCACCCCCTAAATTTTATTGACTTTAAAAGCCGCAGAATTATCTTGCCCCCACTGAATTTGTTTCTTTAATTATGGAATAGGTGGAATTATGACAAGAATTGAAAAACATCCTGTCCTTGAGATTCCTCAGGGCCAGAAAGAAGTCGAATTTACTTTCGACGGCAGAAAAATGACAGGTTACGAAGGAGAGGCGGTAAGTTCGGCTCTTTTCGCAAACGGTGTCAGACAGTTTTCGCTCCACAGAAACGGCAAAGCTCCGCAGGGTATCTTCTGCGCGAACGGCCAGTGCAGCCAGTGCACGGTAATCATCGACGGACTTCCGCAGAAATCGTGCATCACTCCGCTTAAAGCAGGAATGAAGATCGAAACTCTTAACGGCGTTCCGAAACTCGCTGAAGACGACAGACCGGTAGAACACACCGAAAGACGCAACGAAAGCTGCGACGTTCTCGTTGTCGGCGGCGGCCCGAGCGGTCTCAATGCTACTATCGAACTGGCTCAGCTCGGTTTCAGCGTAATTCTGGTTGACGACAAGGCGCGCCTCGGCGGCAAACTGCTGCTTCAGACACACAAATTCTTCGGAAGCGAGGAAGACTGCTTTGCAGGAACACGCGGTGTCGACATCGCCCACATCCTCGAAGAGAAAGTCAGAAGCTTCAAAAACGTCAAAATCTACACCGAAACAAGCGTTATCGGCGTTTTCAAAGACAAAAAGGCTGGTCTTTTCGTCAAAAATAAAAACTATGTCACAGTCGATTTCAAAGGGCTCATCCTTTCGAGCGGCGCAAGGGAAAAGTCGGTCCTCTTCAAAGGCAACGACCTCCCCGGCGTTTACGGCGCAGGCGCTTTCCAGACGCTTCTCAACCGCGACCTCGTAAAAGCGGCTAAGAAGATCCTCATCATCGGGAGCGGAAACGTCGGTCTCATCGGCGCTTACCACGCTCTTCAGGCTGGGATCGAAGTCGCTGCGATCGTTGAGATCGCTCCGAAGATCAACGGCTACAAAGTCCATGCCGACAAAATCAGAAGAATGGGCGTTCCGATCTATCTCAGCACGACAGTAATCGCGGCTGAAGGCAACGGAAAAGTCGAAAGAGTCACAGTCGCACAGGTCGATGAAAAGTGGAACCCGATCCTTGAAACAGCAAGAACATACGAAGTCGATACGCTCCTTGTCGCTGTAGGTCTGAGCTCGGCTGACGAACTTTTCACGCTGGCCGACCAGTATAAGTTCAACGTAATGAAAACCGGAGACTGCGACGAGATCGCTGAGGCTTCTTCGGCTATGTTCGGCGGCAAAATCACCGGCAGAAAGATGGCTGCTGCTCTCGGAAAAACCGATGCGGCAATAGATGAAAGCTGGCTTAAAAAGGCAGCGGTCCTCAAATCGAGACCAGGAAACACGAAAGAGCCGGAAAAACCGGTCATCACGGCAAAATTCCAGCCTAAATTCTCCTGCCTTCAGGAAATTCCGTGCAACCCCTGCACCACAGTCTGCGCTAAAAAGGCGATCAAACTCAAAGGCGAAACCGGCACGATCATGGATACGCCTTACTTCGACGGAGAATGCATCGGCTGCGGAATGTGCGTAGCTGCATGCCCAGGCCTCGCGATCGCGCTTGCAAAGAAAGTCGACGATACTAAGGCTGAGATCGTTCTTCCGTATGAATTCAACTGCGATTTCAAAGAGGGCGACAAACTTCCGCTCACCGATATCGACGGCAAATTCATCGAAGAAGGAACGGTCATCAAAACGGCTTACAACAAAAAGTACAAAACTACTCTCGTAACACTTAGCGTTTCTGCTGCTAATGTCGCTGACATCGCGGGAATCAGATACCAGAGCGAAGAAGTCACGAAACCGCTTGCGAAACCTGATTTCACCTACGCTCCGGAAAACAGCATAGTCTGCCGCTGCGAGAGAGTAACAGTCAAGCAGATAGTCGATTTCATCAAGGAAAACAAAGTCAGAGATGTCAACCAGCTCAAACAGATAAGAGTCGGAATGGGCGCTTGCGGCAGCAAGACATGCAGCGTTCTTATGCCGATGATTTTCAGAATGGCGGGCGTCGACTGGGCGGAAGTAACTCCCGGAAGGAAGAGACCGCTGACTGTCGAAACTCCAATGTACGCAATTGTAAACGAGGAGGAAAATTAGATGAAAAGTTACGATATTCTCATAATCGGCGCAGGCAGCATCGGAACACCGCTTGCATACAACCTTGCGAAAAAAGGAAAGAAAGTCTGTGTAATCGAAATGAACGCTTCCACCGGAAGAGGCCAGAACAGAGCGGCTATCGGCGGACTCAGAGCGACATTCAGCGATCCCGCGAAAATCAAGATCTGCGCTGTTTCCATCAATGAGATCAGCCACATGAAAGAAAATCACGGAATCGATGTAGACTGGGTCGAAGGCGGCTACATCTACCCGATCTTCGAAGAACAGACCGAGAAAAATCTGAAAGAGCTTCTCAAACTCCAGAAGAGCATGGGGCTCAATATCGACTGGGTTTCAGCTGACGAGATCAAGGAAAGAGTTCCCGGAATACGCCCCGAAGGACTTAGAGGCGGAACATTCTCGCCGAACGACGGAAGTGCTTCCCCGCTCAAGACGACAGGCGCTTTCTACAAGCTCGCAAGAGAGTGCGGCGCAGAATTCAACTTCCACGAAAAAGTCGTTTCGATGGAAGTCAAAGGCGGAAAGATCGTTTCTGTCAAAACTGATAAAGACACTTACTGCGCTGACCTTATCATCAACGCTGCAGGTCCATTCAGCCGCGAGATCGGTGCAATGTGCGGAGTCGACATCCCTGTTTATCCGGACTGCCACGAAGGCGGAATCACCGAGCCGGTCGAATACTTCCTCCGTCCGATGGTTGTTGACATCAGACCTGACGCGATCTCGCTCAACTACTACTTCTACCAGAACTACGAAGGTCAGTTCGTTTTCTGCATCACCCCGAAACCTTCGATCAAAGGAACCGATATCGACAATACGAGCAACTTCATGCCGCAGGTCGTCGGAAGAATGCTTTCGCTCTATCCGAGACTCCGCAATATCCGCATCAGAAGGACGTGGAGAGGCCTTTACCCGATGACTCCGGACGGTTTCCCGATCGTCGGCAGAACGAAAGAAGTCGAAAATATGTTCCTTGCAACCGGTATGTGCGGACAGGGCTACATGATAGGCAGCGGTCTCGGCAAGATCTTGTCGGAGATAATCGTCGACAATTCGCACGAATACGATTTCATCCTCGACCAGCTCACGCTTTACCGTGACTTCTCGGGCGACGAAATGCTCAAATAATCTCAAAAAATACTCAGAGAACACCCTTTTTCGGTGGTTTTCACAGGAAGCATCGAATCATCGGGAAATTCGTCGATGTCGCTTCCCATTTCAAGATCTTCAGGTTCGTAGGTCTCTTCTTTGATTTCGGGAAGCCCGCCCGTGCATTCATGCCTTTCGCAGAGCATTTCAAGCGCTGCAAGAGCGTTTATCCTGCCGTAACCGTACTTTTCGCTGAAGCCGTTTTCATCGTAGCCTGCATCGACTGGTGAAACTTTGTCTGCGGTTTCAGTGATTATTTCGTAAAGTTCGTCGCGGCTGAGCCCGGGATAAGCCGAAATCAGAAGCCCTGCGACTGCGGCAGCAAGAGGGGCTGCGCTGCTTGTTCCGCCGAAAGTTCCCGTGTAATCGCTCTGCGAATATCCGTACCAGCTCCGCGCGTCGATCGTCCAGATCCCGTCTTTTATCATGTCGAACGCGAACGGATTCCACACATAATCGCCGTCGATATCGGATGAAGGCGCCATAATATCGAGATCTCTGCCGAAATCGCTGTAGTTTGACCTCTGTCCGTAGGCATTCAGCGCACCGACCGCGATCACATTTTCATTTGCGGCGTATCCGTCAAAACTTTCTTCCGCACTGATATCCTCGTTTCCGTTTCCCGCTGCAAAAAATATGACGACACCGAGCCCGTCACGCTCTTTTTCGCGGGCATATTTCACGATTTCCTTGATCACTTCGGGCATATCCTCGCCGCCGCCGTTATCTGCCGGGCCCCAACTGTTTGAAATTATCTGAACCCCATGATCCAGAACAAAATTGAAGGCATTTGCCATATTTTCCCCTTCACCGAGCATATCACCCGAGCGAACCGGCACTATTTTGCATTCTGGGCACGCCCCGGAGACACCTAAATCGTTGTCTTTCACCGCAGCGATAACACCGGTCACACAAGTCCCGTGCGGCTCGTTCTCATCGGCATACGGATAATCGTCCTCGTCGACCAGATCGAGCCCTTTCAGATATTTTCCCGCCATATCGGGGTGATGCAGATCGAAAGCATCGTCGATTATACCGATTTTGACTCCGGTCCCGGCACCAAGCCCTAGACTTTCAAGATAATCCCATGCAGCCGAAACTTTTGCATCATTTCCGGCTATCCCGCGCTGACCGGTATTTTCAAGATGCCACTGGTTCGCAAAAAATGGGTCGTTGCTTTTGTACTCGATATTCATTTTCTTATCGGGAACAGCCTTTTTTACCAAAGCAGATTTATCCAAACAATTTAACAACTTATCTTTATCATCAGCGTGAACGGCATAAAAACTCGTCCGCTTGATTTTGTAAAAATAGCTGATACCGCAATCCTTAAAATCGCTTTTCAAAAACTTGCGCGTTTCGTCTTTCAACTGCACAAAAACAGCCTCTTCGGCAAAAACTACCGAAAACATAAGCAAAATTGCGGCAAAAAAGAGTTTTTTCATGCTTCACTCCGATAGTCTCAAAACAAACTCATTTGTTCGGGCTTTTCTTCCTTCACAAGCTTGAAACTTTTCCTGTAAATTTCGCAAGGTCCGATTTTTCTCAGAATTTCGTAATGCTCCGCAGTCGGATAGCCTTTGTGCGATGAAAGATGGTATTCGGGATAAATTTTGTCCCATTTGTCCATAATGCGGTCGCGGTATGTCTTCGCAAGAATTGAAGCAGCTGCGATATTTATGCTTTTGGCGTCGCCTTTTACAACTGCGATCTCATTTTCAAACTGTCCGGTCAGATGGTTTCCGTCGATCATAACCATGCAGTTTTGTTCAGTTTTCCGCATTATTCTTTTGGCGCACAAACTCATTCCGAAAAGCGATGCATGCAAAATGTTCATTTCGTCGATGACTGCCGGAAGAACCGAATAAACGGCCCAGAAACTGTTGTGAATTATCTGCGGAACGAGTTCCAAACGCTTTTTTTCGGAGAGTTTTTTGGAATCATTCACGCCCGGAATTTCGATGAAAAGCGATACTGCAGCCGTCACGACAGGACCGCACAAAGGTCCTCTGCCCGCTTCGTCGGCACCGATTACAAGGAAACCCTGCTCTTTATAGATTTTATCGATTTCGCCTATCATTTCAGCATTTTATCCCGTCAAAAAGTTTAATTAGTATTGCATTAAGAAAGTCACTTCCCTTTTCCGTGCACTTCAAAATGCCGCTCACTTTATCAAAATCAAGAAAGCCTTCTGAAACAAGGTCCGAAACAACTTTTTCAGAGACAAGCTCAAAAAAGTTTTTGCCGAACAACTCTTTGAAATCTTTGATATTTATTCCGATTTTTACACGCAGGCCCATAAGCAGGAATTCTTCCAGACGCTCCTGCAAAGTTAGTTTAAACGAGCTGAGTCCGTCACTTTCGATAAAAGCCCCGATATCGTCGGCGTAACGCGAAGAAACACCTGTTTTTCTGATGAAAGAAGCCGCTCCGGCACCGATTCCGAGCCACGATCCGTAAGTCCAGTAAAGCATGTTGTGGCGCGATTCGAAGCCTTTAAGCGAATAGTTACTGATTTCGTAGCGCGAAAATCCTTTTTTTTGCAGAAAATCACGTATTTCCTTTTCCTGAAGCAGAGTTTCATCTTCATTGAGAAGCTGCGGCGCGTTTTTCCGCTCAGGTCTTGAATAGCTGTAAGCCGAAAGGTGCTTAAGCGGAGCGAGTTCAAAAACTTTAGTAAGTTCTTGATTTATTTCACGATTTTTACCGAGACCGTAAATGAAGTCACATGAAATATTGTCAAAATATTTTGCAAAAAGAGGGATATTTTTCTGCATGTCGGAAACAGTTGTCCTGCGTCCCATTTCGGCAAGAACTGCGTCGTCAAACGCCTGAACACCGAGGCTTATCCTGTTTACTCCGCAGTTTTTAAGATTTTTTATCCACGATTCTCCGATGTCGGCTGGGTTGACTTCGACTGTAACTTCGCAGCATCCGAGGTTTATCCCTAATTTAGAAGCGGATTCCGCGAATTTTTGAAAGAAGTTTTCGTTCATCATCGAGGGGCTTCCGCCGCCGAAATAAACCGAGACTATTTTTGTGCCGGAAAGCTCGTTAAACCTTGATTTAAGCTCGTTCAGAAGGACTTTTCCGTAGTTTTCCAAAGCAGATTCAGAAAACTTCGTCACGCTGAAAAAATCGCAGTACAAACATTTTTTCGGGCAGAACGGAATGTGAAAATAGATTCCTGAAAAGTTGTTCAATTTGCGACCGTCAAGATTTTTTGGCTGTTATATCCTCAACACCGATCGTAGCTTTCTCGGAAACGGCGATGAAAAGACGCGCCTGCACACCGTGCTTGTTGAAAAGCTCCGAAACTTCGGTGTAGATCGTGTTTTTAAGCTCTTCCTTGTCCTCGAACTTGTATTCGCCGATGAAAGTTCCTTCGGGAAGCGGCTGAAGAGTGTTTCCGAGCCTGATCTGCGCGTACAGTCCGAGTTCTTCAAGCTCATCGTGAATGAAATTTCTGTCATAATTTGCGGAAAAAAGGACTTCAAAACTCAAAAAAACAAAATAATGCTGCATAACTCACCTACTCAGAAAGTTTTTCCATAACTGCGTCTGCAAATTTTTCGGCTGCATTCGGACCATTGCCCGTAACCATATTTCCGTCAGTGACAACCTCTTTATTTACGAAAGTCGCCCCCGCGTTTTCCATGACTTTGCTTGTTTTCATGCCGTATTCGGAATCGTCGCCCAGCCAGACTGTCACTTTTTTACCTTTAACGACATCGGCTTTTGCGAGGATCGTCGGAGCCCAGCAGATTGCAGAAAGAACTTTGTGGTGAGCAGAATTTTTCGCGATCTCTACTGCTCTGTCGTTTGCTCTTACCGAGGGAGTGCCCATTCCGCCGACAAAAACAACACCGTCAAAATCGGCTTCATTCACTTCGTCAAGCGAATACCGAACATCGAAAGTCGCACCGAACATTCCCTTTGCCATCCCTTTTTCAGTGCTGGCGACCGTGACATCGATCCCTTCGCCTAAAAACTGTTTGAACGGAACATTAAGCTCCTCGTCTCTGAAATTTTCATGGGCAATAATCATCAAAACTTTCTTTCCGCTAAGCATGTTTTCCTCCCTGGCACAGCCTAAAATCAACAAAATATCAACTAAAACTATGAAAAAAATCCTGAAAGACTTCATTTAAACCCCAAAAAGCGAAAAAACAAAAAGCGCATTATTTTATAAGATATTGATTTTCAGGCAATATTTCAGATGCAAAAAAATTTTCACCGAAAAACGAAAAAAAAGTTGACTTTAAATTTTTCCTGACTATAAATCCCGCCGCTGACGTTTTTTTGATTGACGAGGTTCGCAATGTTTGAGGCTTTTGCAGTCGTTCAGATAGTTATCTGCATACTGCTTGTCGTAATTATCCTTCTTCAGGAAGGTAAAAAAGGAATGGGAGCTATTTTCGGCGGTTCGAGTAGTTCTGTTTTCGGTGCAAGAGGTGCTGGAAACATTCTCACCAAGATCACTTCCGTTCTTGCGATCCTTTTCATGCTCAACTCAGTTTGGATGTCCTACATTTCAAGTAGTGACAAATCGGTTGTAAAAATCGAGCAGCAGGCTGAGAAAACAAATCCGGCTCCGGTTGCGGCACAGCCCGCGGAAGAAAAGAAACCGGAAGCTGTCGAGCAGAAAAACGAGCAGAAAGAAGCTCCTGTCGAAGAACAGAAACCTGCTGAAGAGCAGAAAGAAGCTCCAGCTGAATAGACAGCTGGTAGCTTCGGCAGAAGCCGATTGTTCCTTTTTATTTGAGTTTTTTCCCTCCGGTGCAGGAGTGGTGGAATTGGTAGACACGTAAGACTAAGGATCTTATGCCTATTGTTGGTGTGGGGGTTCGAGTCCCCCCTTCTGCACCATCTTTTATATTTTCAACATTTGGATTTTGAATGTCGTTTTTTTGGGTTTATCTCTTTTCTTATCTTTTTGAGAAGGATTCTATTCTTGAAAAAGCTGAAAATGTAGGATTTTTCTATAAAAACACCGAAATTTCCGAAGTAACCGTGTGCAAGCCTGAAAAAAACGCCGTCTGTGTTCAGCACAACGGCAAAATTTATCTTGCAAAAAAGAGCGGAAATCTGGAGATCACAGCTGAAATCGTCAAAGATTCCATTCATTTGACCGTTTCGCCCGATCCTGCCTACATTTCATACTTTCTTTACATACAGAGCGGCTGCAATGTCCACAAAATCCAGATAACGAAGCGTGAGATCATTCTCGAAGAAAAAGCAGCAAACATCACGAGGCTTCAGATAACCGGCACGGGTGTCGGCGGCCCGGAAATTCTCTGGAGCAGAAAATTCAAAGAAGAGAAACTGCCTCCTTTTTCCAACAATTTCGATACATCATTGAAATCACTAAGAAAATCTTGTAAAAAATCTAACATTTCTATTGACAAAAGACTCGAAGAAGCTGCTCAAAAGTCTCTTGAAAAAGTACAGAGCGAAGGTTTGAAGCACTACTCTTCGAAAGACGGCGGCATCCGTCACACCGGAGTTCATAAAAAAATTCTCGGAGAAAATCTTTTTACCGCAAAAAATGAAGCTGAAGCTTGGAAAATGCTCGTTTCAAGCCCTTCGCACCTATACAACCTCATAAATCCGCAGTTCAGACACTATTTTTACGCAATAAAAAAAGAGAAAGACGAAACTAGCGGCGCAATAGTTTTTTCAGATTAGTTTTCCATCATTTCAAGCATGATTTTAAGAGCTACTTTGACCGCTCCGAAATCTCTTTACTTTTGTTCGTATATACTGCCGTAAATATCAAGAATTTCATTTTTATCGATATTTATCCCTATCTGCTTGGTTTCAAACGGCATTGAACGCAGTTCTTCTATAAATTTCTGAATATCCTGATAAACTTCAACCGGAACTTTGATCCTGGCATCGTTGCTGATGAGCGGGAACAGCCTGAACACATCCTGACGGTGTTTCCGAAGATCTCTGTCGCCGACAAGCGTTCCCAGAGATTTCTTTTCCGTTAAATCAAGCCACGCTTTCATTTTCATCGGCACGAGATGAGCCGCATCCAAAACAGAGACTTCGCCTGCTACGGTGCGGCCGCCGAGAAGAAATTCGTAGTATGCAGGATTCAGCAATATGGCGGAAAGGCTCGATATTTCGTTATCTATGTAAAGCGGTGCAAGATGCCTCGGATAAGAATCCCCGAAAGAGCTTTTATCTCTTGCAAAAAGTTCGATCATTGCCGGATATTCCGCATTTTTCGGATTTACAAAACGGTAAAATTCTGGTTTCCCGCTGCTTCTGAGCCGCGCTTCGTAGCCGCCTTCATTTACAAACTGCCAGAAAGACGAAGCAAATTCCGCAGTCAAAACCTCAACTATCAAAACCATGTCGATGTCTTTTGTCGCTCTGAAGCTGATTCCGGCTTCATCGAGAAGCAGATCACACGCAGTTCCGCCGATAAGGACATATTGATCCTTGAAATCTTTGAAATGTTCTCTGAAAGTTTCTATTCCGCTTGTCACTCTGCGCCTCCATTCAATCCGTATTTCTGCCTGATGTTGTCAAGTTCATTCTGCACACGCTCGTCATCCGAGTCGTTAAGTTCAAGCAAAAGCGAGATGTCATCCGCATATTCAGAATCAGTAAGCAGCAACGGATCATATTTCCATACTTCTATGATTTCACCACCGAAATCACGGAAAGCCTGTTTATCTATGAGAAGATTTTTGTCCAGATTGTATGCGACCGCCTTGTTGACCGCATAACCTCCGTCCGAACTCAGCGAAACGAGGTTGCTTCTCTCGGAAAGTGCCTTCAAACCACTGATTTTAAACGAAATATTCAGCGGCATCGACTTGACGTAAAGCAATTTCTGAACGGGCGAAGTCAGATGGTGAAAAGCTGTGTTCAAATCACTTTTCAACGAAATAAGATTGGCAGTTCTCTCACTCAATGAAGCTACAAGGTCCAAATCCCGAAGCTGCTGAACAGCCCTTGCACAGGTTGTTTTAGGCAAAGAAAGAGCCCTTGAGATCTGAGTCTGAGTCAGTGTTCTATTCCTGTTTTTGCTGTAGTACAAATACAAAAAAACAAGTTGCGCGTTTGCAGAGAGCAAAGCCGGAACTTTCTGCGGATTCAAAATCTTTTCTTCAAAATAAGAGCCCCAGAAAGGAATAAAAATCTGCCCTTTTGCCGAAACGAAGGCGATCCGCGATTCAATAAGGTTCGTGCGCTGTAACGCCGTAAGTCTTTCAAGTTGCACTATAACAGGTTCATGCAGCATTTCTTCAATAAGCCTGATCTGCTTTTTCAGTGTCGCCAGATTCCAATCATCACTTTTGGGAATAATCAGAAGAGAGCTTTTTTCGCCGAAAAACAAACGCCTGACAGAGTAACCGTAACGGATGAAATTCGGAATGCTTTCAGGGAACTGAAAACGGCTTTCGCTTATTGAATTTCCAAAGATATTTCTTATAGTTTCAAGCATATTGTTCCACCTCCGAATATTTTGTACCATAAACAATGGAACAAGTCAATTTATTATGGAACATAAAGAAATTGTCTGGCAGTGAACTCTTAAAAACTTACTAACTAAACAATATTCTTGTAAAATGATTTTTGCGAAAAGCCAGTGCTTCAGCAAAATCTGATTACCTATTCAAGCATTTCAAGCATGATTTTAAGAGCAACTTTGACCGCCCCGAAATCTGGAAAAAAGATATTGGAATGAAGTGAAACAGGCTCGGCATCGGGATTTCTGCGGCAGCCTACCCAAAACATGATCCCGCTCCATTTTTTTGTGAAATAGCCGAAATCCTCACCTACGAGATCGCCTTTTTTGTAGATGCACCTGATGTTGTGCTTTTCCGCGGCGGTTTTGAGTTTTGTGAATAATTCAGGCGTGTTGCGAACCTCGATGTATTCACCCAAAATCGTGAGTTTAGACGAGCAGCCGTAGCTTTCAGCGCATCTTTGAGCAGTTTCTTCGACTATCTTTGTGCCCAAGCTCATCATTTCTGAAGTGAATGAACGCAAAGTTCCCTCAATTTTGGAATATCCAGAAACAACATTTCTCGCCGTTCCCGAAACAAGTTTGCCGAAGTGGGCGTGAAAAGTTTCGGTTGGATTTATGTTTTTGCGGATGTTGTGCTCGATTACAGTCAGGAATTCAGCCGCGGCAGCCAGAGCATCGTGACCGCGCTCCGGAAATGCGGCGTGAGCTGTTTTACCTTCAAAAACGACATTGACTTCTCGCGGAATGGCGAAAAGAACATTATCGTTCGAAGCGATTTCGCCGACAAGAAAATCGTCGTTCACGTGAATTGCATGCGCCGCCTCGATATTGTATTTGTCAAAAACGCCGCTTTCGATCATTTTTCTGGCACCCCCGGCACCTTCTTCCCCAGGCTGGAAAACAAAAAGAATGTTCTTCTCCGGCAGTGTTTCAGCAACTTCCGCCAGGATTCCGCAGAGAACAGTCATGTGGATGTCGTGACCGCATGCGTGCATAACTCCAGGATTTTTCGAAACAATTTCGTGATCAGGACTCTCATCGACTTTGATCGCGTCCATATCGGCGCGGAAAAGTTTGTAAGGTTTATCGCCGCCGTTGTGATAGTCGATAACGATAGAAGTCAAAAACGGACGATGGACAGTAAAAAGCGGAGAACCTTTCGTCACTTCGTTAAAGAAATCGAGAATAATTTCAGCCGTTTTGAACTCGTTAAACGAAGGTTCCGGCGATTCGTGCAGAACCTTGCGGAGTGCTTTTAATCTTTCAAGATCCATTTATTTCTCCTCAAGAAGAACCTGAACTGCCTTTTCGATCTGCGGATCACGCCCTTCGATAATGTTGTTCGGGAGCATCGGCACTACGAAATCTGGAACTAGTTCGTTGTTTTCGAGATATTTTCCGTCGTTTCCGGAAATACCGATCTGCGGGATTCCGAAGTAGAGCGATTCATCAAGAAGAAGCGGCCACCAGACTGCCGTCGCAGTTCCGGCAACTGGCATTCCGACGATTTTTCCGAGATTTAAAGCGCGGTAGGTGTACGGAAAAAGATGAGCGTCACTGTAGTTTCCTTCGTTGACAAGAAGGATCGTCTTTTTAGTCCAGCGGTCCTGCGGATCGCCGCCGAAATTCTTAATTCCGCGGTGGCTGTAGCGCGTATATGACTTTCCGCTGAAAAGAACGGCAAGGTCGTCATGAAGCCATCCGCCGCCGTTGAAGCGCGTGTCGATGACGATTCCTTCGGCGTTGCTGTATCTGCCCATGATTTCGTCAAATATCGTTTTAAAGCTGCCGCCGTCCATTCCGCGGATGTGGACATAACCGAGTTTTCCGCCTGAAAGTTTTTCTACCGACTCACGGTTCTTTTTAACCCAGCGGTTGTAAAGAAGCTCGAATTCGGCTCTGTAACCGATCGGTTTGACGACTTCTTCCCAATGCTCCGAAGTTTCGAGATTCCAGAACGAGATCCTGACTTTTTTGTCGGCAGTGCGGTTGAGAAGTTTGTCAAAACTTTCGGCAGTTACCGCCATTCCGTTGATTTTTTCAATGATATTGCCTGCTTTAACTTTGCTTTCTGCCTTGTCAAGCGGTCCGCCTTTCATTATTTCTTCGATTTTCACACCGTTTTTGTCGAAAGAGTAGAAAATTCCGAGTCTTCCTGACGCATCACCCATAGCCATATACGGTATATAGCCGCTTCCGGTGTGGGAAACGTTGAGTTCACCCAGCATTTCGGAGAGAAGTTCGCTGAAATCATAGTTGTTGTTGATGAACGGAATGAATTTCGCGTACTCGTCTTTGTATTTCGCCCAGTCCACGCCGTGAAGTCCGGTGTCGTAGAACTTGTCGTTCATCGTTTTCCAGACATATTCAAAAAGATATGCGTATTCCGAATTTTTGTTGACGGAAAACTCCGCGCTTGGTGCAATCGGTTTGACTTTTCCGTCAGCAGCACCGATTTTGCTCGCCTTTCTCATGGCAAGAACAAAAAGCGATGTTCCGTTTGCATCCATGTTCAGCGAGAAATGCGGATCATCCCAGAAGGCAATATTTCTCGGATGAGGAATAGCGGTAAGAACTTTGTCTTTCTTTTCGCGGAGATCCAGTGCAAAAACACGGAACTCAGTCGGATCGAAAGTCATGTAGTAGAGCGTTTCGCCGTCTTTTGAAACTGCGTTTTCAACATAATTTGCAGGATTGAGCGAAGTTTTTACGATCCTTTCTTCGATATCTTTCGTGTCGAATTCGACCGGTTCTTTTTTCTCGGCAGCTGCCGGCTGGGCAGGTTTCGGAGCGGTAGGAGCCTGAGTTTTCGCCGCCGCAGCCTTCTTGTCGGCTTCAGCCTTTTTCTCGTCTGAGAGTTCCTCTTTGGTTTTCTGGAAGTTGTCGAAACCTTTTTTGTTGAGGAAGAAAGCGTAAAGATCAGAACCGCTTATCCACGAAATGAATTCGCCGTTTCCGCTCCACTTTGGAAGCGCGTCGAATGCACCGGAATTGGTGATGTTTACGACTTCGCCGCCTTTCGCGTCAACGATTCCGACTTCGCCGCTCCAACGGTCTCTGTCGTTGAAGATTACGGCAAGACGCGAGCTGTCGGGTGACCATGAATACTGCTGGTCACCGTCAACGTATGAAACATTTTTGTCGCCTGCAAGAACAGTCGTGTGAGTATTTTTTTCTGTGTCGAAAACGACGAGTTCAGTTCTGTTTTTGAGGTATGCGATCTTGTTTCCGTCGGGAGAATAGTAAGCCTGAAAAGCGTTAAAATCGCCGGAAATCACTACTTTTTCACTGATTTTAGTCGAAGTTGCGAAGTAAGGTTCGTTTTCATCTTCGAGAGTCGTTTCATAGATTTTCCAGGTGCCGTCTCTGAACGAAGAATAAAGCAGTTTTCTGTTTTTCGGATGGAAGTTCACCCACCTTTCCTCGTTCGGCGTGTCGGTGATCCTTTTCGTCGTGCCGGTTTCGGTGTTTACGACATAGATTTCGCCGCGGAGAACCATCGCAGCCTCGCTTCCGTCGCTGTTCGGAGCGATTTCGTCAGCCGCAGAAAGCATCGAGCGGACTTCCGTTCCCTTCCTTTCAACTGTCGAGAATATTTCGAGTTTTACAGGTTCTGAGCCGTCTTTCAAAGTGTAGATCTGACCGTTGTATGAAAAGCAGAGAACACCGTTTTTGCTTCTCGTGAGGAATCTTACCGGATGGGTATCGAATTTCGTGACCTGAGTTTTAGCACCTGCGGCGGAACGTTTCCAGATGTTGAAAGTACCGCTTTCTTCACTCAAATAGTAAATTTCGCCGTTCTCGCCGAAAACAGGGTTTCTGTCTTCACCGCCGAAATCGCTGAGTTTATTGAACTTTTTAACATTTGTATCGTATTCCCAGATGTCGCGGGCATTGCTTGAAACGTGGTGCTTTCTCCAGTTGTCTTCGTAACCTTTTTTGTCGTGATAAATGAATTTCGAGCCGTCGGCACTGATTTTGAGATCCATTACGGGGAACGGAAGTTCAAGTTTTTCCTCGCCGCCTTCAGCCGGAACGGAGTAAAGCTGAGGCATGCTTCTCGACGGGAAAAGCGAACTCTCTTTCGTGCCGATCCTTGGAGAATAGAAGTAAATCCGCGAATCGTCGGGCGAAAAAGCCATCGGAAAGTCGTTTGCCGAATGGAAAGTTACCCTTTCAGCCGCGCCGCCGTTACGCGAAATGACGTAAATATCATGGTTTCCGTAGCGGCTGCTTATGAAAGCGAGTTTATGACCGTCATTCGACCAGACCGGCATCGATTCAAAAGAAGAAGCCGTAGTCAAAGCCCGTGCAAAACCGCCTTCGACCGGCACGATGTAAACATCTCCCATGAAGGCAAACGCAATCTCGCTGCCGTCGGGAGAAATCGCCGGATATCTGAGCCAGTTGAGCAGATTTCCGGCTTCTTTCTGAGCCTGAGAAACCGGAGCCGCCTCGACATGGACTATTTTGTCAACGGGTTTCTCCTTTTTTACTTTGGTTTCTATACCCAGGAATTTGTCAACCTGCTGACACGAAACGAACAAAAAAACAAGTGAAATTAAAGCAAAAAACCTTTTCATAAGACCTCCGAAAACCATAAAACCGCTGATTTTTACAACGCAAAACTCTTTCAGTCAAGAGGAAGGGCAACTTTCAAAATAAAAATCGGGAGTAAACATAAAAACTCATGGATTTTCTCAAAAAATTGAATACAATATCGAGGTTTGGCTGTGGAGACGTAAACGTCTCAAAAAACACAATGACCGTAAAGATGACGTACAGACTCATCTCTATGCGGTGTTGTGATGATTTAATTCATATTTCGAGGAGAGAAAAATGAAAAAATTTTGCATTGTTCTGGCACTTTTTACGATGTTTCTGTTTATCGGATGCGGATCGGACAAAGATGAAAGCGATACCGTGACCGATACTGATTCAACAGCAGACACCGACACCGATTCAGGAGATTCTCAGACTGGCGATACCGGTAGTTCCGACAACGGTGACACTGCGGACAACGGCGATTCCGTCAATGATACCGAAACTACGGACGAAAATGGAATTCCGGACAACGCTGATCCCACTGACGACACAGAAACTTCTGACGAAGGCGAAATGTCAGACGATGTTGATTCCACGGATGATACCGAGACTCATGACGAGGACGACGCTGATTCCACCGATGAAGCAGACTATTCTGACGATGCTGATTCCACAGATGACGCAGATTCTACCGACAATACAGATCCTACAACCAGCGATCCGTGTGAAAGCGTATCGTGCGGAAACGGCGGTGTATGCACTGCTGAAAACGGCAACGCAGTCTGCAACTGCCCGCACGGATTTTACGGAAACGGTACAACATGCGCTGCAATCACCTCGCAGCAACCTGGCTGGATCGGCGTTCAGTGGCCTTTCAGTATTCCCTATTACAAACCAGAAGATCCTGGATATGACCCGTACATGGTTTATGGAGAAATTCATGTTGAAGATGTAACTGGCTGCCCGTTATCCGATCATCCGCAGCAAAGCAACTGGAAAGCTCAGTTGGGCTATAAAAAAGGCTCAGGCATGGCTGAATATCCGGTTATCGCAGGAACATGGACATGGATCGACGCTAACTTCAACTCGGGCTATGATTGTGCTGACGGCAACCAGAACCATGAATACATGATCCCCTTCCCGACTAACGAAGCAGGAAACTTCATCTACATTTTCAGATTCTCGCTTGATAACGGCGAGACGTGGTGGTATGCCGACAAAGGCATCGGTCCGGATATCAGCGATATTCCTGGACCTAATTTCATAACTTCCGGAACAAACTATCCTGGAAAAGCGACGATCAACTAAAATTCAGTTTATAATTCGGAGGCACAGATGAATTTTTCCAAAATTTCAGTTTTTTCATTGTGTTTTTTCATGATCTGCTCTTTTGCACTGACTGCCGATCCTCAGCCGAACAATCCCCAGCCTCAGCCACAACAGCAGGTACAGCAGCAGGAAACACCACAGCCTCAGGCGCAGCAGATTCAGCAACAGGAGGAAAACAAACAGGAAGCCAAAGCTGAAAAAGAAAAAACTTACATTTTCCAAGAAGAACTTGTCGATCCGCCGATAAAGGATTTTACCCCTGAAACAATAAACGAAAACGAACTTCTGACTGCCGACAAACAGGCTCTGCAGCTCTATGAAAAAGCCGTAAACGAAGAAAAACAGCCGGAGCTGATAAACAACCCCGACAAAGCTTTAAAAATGTGGCAGGACATTGCAAATATCACCAATAACAATCCTTTTTTAAATATTGCGAAAAAAAGGGCGGCCGAATGGAAAACCTGCATCGAGTTTTTTGAAAAACATAGGGAAAGTTTCGACAAACTATCAATGTTTACGGCTAGTTCCATACTGCCGTCAAACCAGAAAACAACCCTTGCATCAAAATATCTCGAAGAATTCGGAATAACTTTCGGCACACTTGAAGTTGAACAGCTGTTTCAGAAACTTCCCGATAAAGATACCATTACAGGAGACGACGTTTTCAAAAACATGATAAAGGATGTTAAGCAGAAACGCTGCGATCACAATTCGGGAAAAGACTGCTACGAATTCGGTGAAAATTTCACGACGATGGAATATGAAAAAATGATGATGCGTGACAAAGCGTGCGAACTCAAATACCAGCCGGCATGCACAAAACAGCAAGAGGCAAAGCAACAGGCGAAGCCTCAGGTTCAACCTCAGAAAACCGAAGAAAAAGCGATAAGTTACGAATTAGCAGAAGATGTTATCGGACTGATCAAGCCATGTTCGCTAGAAACACTCAATGCGGAAATACTCATGAATGCCGATACACAGAACATACAGCTTTTCGAATCGACAGTAAATCTGGAAAAACAGAAGGAAACTATGAGAAATCCCGGAAACGCGATCGCCGCTTGGGAGAAGATGGCTAAGGCTGAAGGCAACAATCCTTTCAAAACGATTGCCGGAGAGCGTATCTCGGAATGGAAAAGCTATATCGAAAAACTTGGCAGACACCGCGAAGATATTGCAAAAATAACAGCCATGATGGCTGACGGCGCAGTTACAACAGAACAAAAAACCGATGCCGCGATCAAGTATCTGGACGAATCGGGCATCAATTTCGGAACTTTGGAAATCATAAACGCCGTTGCGATCCAGCCTGATATAAAAAATAACGAACTCTTCGGGACCAAAATCACTGAAACGAGAAAAAAGAGATGCGAACTAGACTCGGGAAAAGACTGCCAGCTTTATGCGGAACACCACACGTCTAATGAAACCGAAAAAGCTGAATATCTTGAAAAAGCATGCAAACTTGAAGTCAGTGAGGCTTGTCCTAATACTGTCGCCCAGGCCCCGCAGGCAGAGCAGCCTCAGCAACAAGAGGAAGTAGCGAAAGAACCTGCTGAATCCGAAAATTATGAAAAAGAGTGGCGCCGTCTTAGAAATACGAGAATAGCAGTCGCAACCACAACACTCGTATTAGGAGCTGCAGCCGCAGGTCTCGGAGGATTTTCTTTTTACAAAATGAACAAAGCAAAAGACAAACGCGATGAATTTTATGATCTGTACCAAAATAATCTCACTGATCCCGTTCTTGTCCAAGAATACCGCAGTAAAACGGAGAAACAGGACAAAAAATATAAAAAATACATGTTGCTGGGCAGTGTAGGCGTCGGAGTCGGCGCAGCACTCGTTGCAACAGGAATCGTTCTTTACTCCGTAGAATTCAAAAAAGAGAAAAAACTCAAAAAAAATATCTCTTTCGGTATGAACCCGTTTGACGGAAATGTTTATTTCACCCTTAACTGGTAGGAGGCTATTATGAAATGCAACTTTGTAATTTTACTGTTTGTTTTCACAGCTTTCATTTCAGTTTCATGCGATTCCGGATTGAAATTTGAAAACCCGATTGATCCTGACAACCAGGCATCACAGAAAGAAAAAGGTGAACTCGGCGGGCAGTGTTATTCGGACAAAACCTGCAACCCAGGCTTGATCTGCAATGAAACTCACAACTTATGCGTAAAAGAAGACTCCTCAGGAAATGATGACGATTATACAGACTCAGACCATCCGGATTCAGACACAACACCATACCAGGATTCAGACACAACACCATCCCAGGATTCAGACGCAATACCCTACCAGGATTCAGACACAACACAGGATCCTGACTCGGACAACGAACCGGGCAGCTGTGCAACCGATAATCTTGACACAGAGTGCCAGACAGACAACGATTGCGGTGCCTGCATGATATGCATTACCGGCGGAAAATGCGCAAAAGGCTGCACTTCTGACAGTGACTGCACATTAACAGGTACGTTTTGCAACAAGAAACTTGCACGCTGCCTCAGCATTTTTGCTTCAAGCAGAGCATGCGACGAAATAAACTGTTCGTCAGGCTGCTGTTATGCAGAGAAAGGCCTCTCCGGTCTTAAATGCGCCAGCGGTCCAAATGCAGCACCTGCAATTTGCGGACTTTGCCCGCAGAACCAGATTTATTCACCTGAGGATTCAAAGTGTGTAAACGCTGTTTGTTCGATGACAACCGACGACTGTCCGGTACTCAATTCCAATTCACTCAATCCTCCGGCAAAATGCTACGCGTGTAAACCGGGAGAATACATCTGCAAGGCAAAAACCACGTCCAGCGGATGCTCATCCGGAACTATCATCAACATGAAAGAGTGCATACCCTCCGGCAGACAATGTATCGAAGGCGTAACGAACTGCTGTTCAGGTTCACCTTGCATTCAGGGATTCTGCTACTGATCAAATACGAAAAAACTTGATCAGCCATCCTAAATTTTGATTACTTTCCTTGCCTTTTATTCAAGAATCATTAGAATTTTTCGTTTTTTTTGATTTTTATTGAGGTTCCGAGATGAAAAAAACAGTGATTTTGGCAATTTTTCTTTCATTTTTCTTTTTCGGCTGTCTGGAAACGACAAAGCTCGTAAGTTCTGGAACTTTCGAGAACGAAGGCGGCAATTCGCAGAAGGATGATTCTGATGACGTCTCGGACGATTCCGATGACGAACAGAGTGATGAAGAAAATAACCGCCCGGAAACAGACGAAGACAGTGAAAGACCTTCCAATGATGACGAAGGAGAGGAAGACGGCTGGAACGGCGAAGAAGACGATCCCGATGAAAGACCTGACAGAGACAACGACCGTCCTGAAAGAGACGACGAAGACAGACCGGAACAGGATGAAGAGAATCCGATAAACGACAATGATCCTTCTGCCGACAGCGACGGTG
Source organism: bacterium (assembly GCA_017645765.1). GTDB lineage: Bacteria > UBP6 > UBA1177 > UBA1177 > UBA1177 > UBA1177. The sequence goes on from JAGCNV010000016.1 coordinate 84,505, forward strand.
ACGGAGTTCTTGACAGCGAGGACGGATGCCCCTTAGATCCGGCAAAAACGGCTCCAGGAATATGCGGCTGCGGAACCGCCGATGAAGGAGATAAAGACGGAGACACGATCCTTGACTGCGTTGATAACTGTCCGCTTGACGTAAATACGAACCAGACAGACCTTGACGGTGATGGAACCGGAGACATCTGCGACCCCGATATCGACGGTGACGGTGTCAGCAACATTGATGACAACTGCGTCGATATCTATAATCCGAAAGAAGGTAATTTCTTCCAGAAACAGCCCGACCTTGACGAAGACGGTATCGGAGATGCATGCGACCCGGATATTGACGGTGATAAAATTTCAAACGAAAACGACAACTGCAAGGAAAAAGAAAATGCCGGTCAGGAGGATTCCGACGGTGACGGCGTGGGCGATGCCTGCGATGAATGTCCTGATGACGAAACAAAAACAACAGACAAGGGCATATGCGGCTGCGGAGTTCCCGAAACCGATACCGACGGTGACGAAGTTCTTGACTGCAAAGACAACTGCATCAATGTTTTCAACGGATCTCAGCGTGACAGCGACGGCGACGGTATCGGAGATGCATGTGATGAATTTCCGTTCGGGAACGATCCGACAACTGATCCGTCAGATCCAACTGATCCGTCAGATCCTAGCGATCCGTCAGATCCTAGCGATCCGTCAGACCCGAGCGATCCGTCAGATCCGAGCGATCCGTCAGATCCAAGCGATCCCTCAGATCCAAGCGACCCCTCAGATCCAAGCGATCCGTCAGATCCAAGCGATCCCTCAGATCCAAGTGATCCGTCTGATCCCAGCGACCCGACCGATTAATTTCGCATTTCGGCACCGCCGAAACAAACAATGAGGTTAACATGAAACCGCTTTTTGAAATCGTCACACCGGATATTTTTTCCGACTTTTTTGCTACTCACACACTGATGCACGCTCTTTTTGACTTCATTGTCGTAACACTGATCGCGGTACTGCTCACTTTTACGGCAAGAAAAATCGTCGATGTCATAATAAAATTCGCCGTAACGCGGACAAAAACCAAGTGGGATGACGTTTTCTTCAACCACGGTGTCTTTTCCAAGTTCGTTAACATGGTTCCGGCACTCGTTTTCTACTGGTCTGCATTTTCGTTTGAGCGCGGCGGTCACTGGCTGAAAAAACTCTCTTTCTGCATCATCATCCTCGTTTTGATGGACATTCTGCGCGCTGCAAACAAGGCGATGCTCGAAATCTACGACACTTTTGAAATTTCGAAGGACAGGCCTCTTAAAGGGCTCATGCAGATAATCCTGATTATCATCTACTGTGTAGGCCTTATCGCGATGGTATCGATCCTTCTGGACAAGTCCCCTGCCCTGCTTCTCAGCGGTTTTGGCGCAATGACGGCAGTTCTCATGCTGATTTTCCGGGACACGATCCTCGGCTTTGTCGCCGGACTTCAGATAGCGGCAAACAATTCGATACGCAAAGGCGACTGGATCGTCATGCCGCAGAACAACGCCGACGGAGAGGTCATCGACATCGCGCTTCACACCGTAAAAATACAGAACTGGGATAAAACCATCGCAAACATCCCGACCCACAAATTCACGGAAGAGAGTTTCATCAACTGGCGCGGCATGGTCGAATCAGGCGGAAGAAGAATGAGCAGAAATATCTTGTTCGATGTTTCGTCTATCCGCAGACTGACCGATGAAGAAATTGAAAGACTCGGAAAAATAGACCTTATTGCTGATTACATCAAGGTAAAAACGGCCGAAATCGAGAAGTGGAACGCAAAAACTGACAGCTCGGCTCCGATAAATATGCGCAGACTCACCAACATCGGAACTTTCCGCGAATACACAAGACAGTATCTCCTGCACAACGATCTGCTGAGACACGATCTTCCGCTTCTGGTTCGTCAGATGCAGCAGACTGAGCACGGACTTCCGCTTCAAATCTACGCTTTCACGAAAGCTACCGACTGGGCCGCACACGAAGCAGTCCAATCAGATATTTTTGACCATCTCTTCTCTACAACTGTATTTTTCGGTCTCAGGCTTTATCAGCAGCCTGGCTGGCATGACCTTCAGATCGTTGCAGAAAAACTCAATGGTAAATTAAATGCAGAAAATAAAGAAACTGATAAAAACGCTTAAAAACAAAAAGCGGATATTCATTCAAACACACAACTATCCTGATCATGATGCGGTTGCCTCGGCCTTCGCACTTCACTATCTGCTGAAGAACTTCAAAATAGAGTCTAACATCATATTCCACGGAGACATTCTGCGAGATTCGCTTCAGAGAATGATCGACAAGCTGAATATACCGATACTTCCGCACTACAAATACGAACTCAACGATGAAGACACGATCGTCATTGTTGATGCGAATAAAAAAAACAAGAATGTAATCGCTCTCAAAGGAAACGTCGTAGCAGTAATCGACCACCATCCTGGAATAGCACACGAAGATCTTGAATTCTGCGATATTAGAAGCGACTACGGTGCATGCGCCAGCATAATTTTTTCGTACTTCGCAGAACTTATGCTCGAACCCGGCAGAGAAGTCGCGACAGCCCTTCATACCGGAATAGTTTTCGATACGCACCAGTTCACGCGCAACGCCAGTCCGATCGACATTGAAACCGTTGCGATGCTTTACAACGTAAGCGATGTCAGTCTGGTCAATTCGCTCGTCAGAAACTCGATAAAACTCGATGATTTCAGACAATACCGCTACCTTCTCGAAAAGCTCAGAGTCAAAGGAAACTTCGCATACTGCCACTTTGCCGACGGCTGCAACAAAGATCTTCTGGCGATTCTTGCCGACTACATTCTTTCGGCGGAAGAAATCAAATTTGCAGTCCTTTCAGCACAATCAATCGAAGGCATTTCTTTCTGCGTCCGAAGCGAGATTCCCGAAATTCCGGCAAACACCGCTGTCCAGAAACTTCTTGAAGGAGTCGGCTCCGGCGGCGGTCACCTCGACATGGCAGGCGGCAGGATTCCAAACGCTAAAGATTTCGACCAGGAAAATATTTTCAGGACAGGAGTCGCGATCGCAAACGGAAGAATTAAATTATAAATGGAGATCAAAATGAAAAAATCCCTCATTTTCCTTGTTTTTGCGGCATTTGCACTGATTTTCGCAGTTTCGTGCAGCAATACTTCATCGAAACCAAGTGTAATCACCGACAGCGATATGTGGGCTAACGATGATGACAGCAGTGTAAATGACGAAGATACTGACACTCCGGAAGATTCCGAAAACGATACAGACACTCCCGATGAAGACACTGCACCGGATCACGATGTTGTAATCGTCGAAGGTTTAGATTACGAATCGGGCTTTATATATCTTGAAGAAAACGAATATTTTCTCAGCAGCCGCAACGATAAAAGCGGCAGAGCGAAAATATGGTACAACTTCCAGCCTGCTGACGAAAATCCGGAAGAAAAGCCGCTTTTCGTATTTTACAACGGAGGCCCGGGCTCGGCTTCGGCAATCGTTTTTCTTTACAACACGGCCAAAAAAACTGCCGACCAGGCATTTTCGGGCGAAGGAGTAGCAGACAACGCATACAACTGGAACCAGATCGGAAACCTGCTTTACATTGATGCGAGACAAACAGGATTTTCTTTCGGGATCCTTGACTATCCTACCGACGGAAGTGCCCGCTCAGCTTATTTTTCGACCTCGAATTTCAATGTTTTCGTAGATGCTGCTGACTTTATCCGCGTTATCTTCCGCTTTTTGGAAAGCCATCCGAAAATAAAGAGCAACCCTGTAATTCTTTCAGGTGAAAGCTACGGCGGAACGAGAACAACCGCAATCATCAACATTCTTCTTAATGTCGCAGACTATGCAGAAAACAACAGGGTTTTCTATGACGAAAAGCTTTTTGAAGAAATCGCACGTCACTTCAAAGAAATAGATCCGTCAATAACCGGAATGCCTTCAAAAGAAGACGTAGCAAAACAGTTCGGCAGACAGATCATGATCCAGCCGCTAGTTATGGGACAAAAACAGATGGATGCGGCAGGCGGACTTTTGGAACAGAGCGACAGTCCGCTTTACACAATCCAGAATGAAACAGGCTTGGAATACTCGAAATGCGGATTTACTCCCAATTGTTCCAAATACAACAATGCCATAAATTATGTTCAGAATGCAGACCGCGACATCTATTCATACCGCAGACCGTACAACTGGCTTTTCGACTACACTGATGCCGGAACAGCAAAAATGCTCCAGATGCCGATGTTTGAAGAGCTCATAATGAATGATCCGACAAAAATAAGCGAACTTCACGCCGAAACCAGAGCTATAGAAGGGGCTTTCAGATACAGCGACGACAACGGATTTTCAAGAAATCTCACATGGTCGGATAAATTTGAAAACCTTCCGGAGATCGAAAAAACCATCATTAAAGCACGCACCAGACAGCGTAACGCCCATCCTCTTTCAAGCGGAAATCTCGACAGTTTTTTCGGTGAACTTCCGCTTTACGATGAATACTTTGTAGATTTGTCTTATTCAATAACCTACACCTTTTATTATGCTTCGGTTTCTCCGTACAGCGATGTCAACGGCGAAATGTTCCTTGAAAACATAAGAACAACCAAGACTTTCATCACCCAGGCAGAAGAAGACATTGTCATCTATGCAAAAGGAATTCCTGAAGCAGCCAAAAGCTTCAGCAATGTTTCAAGTGTAGATACCGAAGAAAATTCTTTTACCGTACATTTCAAAGACGGAGAATCGGCAACAGTCACATTCCCGTTCTATCCGGAAAGCTCGCACAGCGTTTCCGTCAATCAGCCTGAAAAATTCTTCAACGACGTCAAGAATTGGTTGTAACGCGCCGTAACATCGTCGCGATAATTTGCGCCGTCGATATTTCGATGTTTCGACATTTCGAAATTTCGACAGGATTTTCGGCGCTAAAGATTATTTTCCGAAGTATCTTTCAAGAAGTCCTTTGAGAGCTTTGCCGTGACGTGCTTCGTCGCGTGCCATCTCGTGAACTGTGTCGTGGATCGCGTCAAGACCGTTCTTTTTCGCACGTGTTGCAAGCTCTACTTTGCCTGCTGTTGCACCGAATTCGCAGTCAACACGCCATTTGAGATTTGCCTTGGTCGAATTTTTCATGTTCGGCTCAAGGGTTTCGCCCAGAAGTTCAGCAAATTTTGCAGCGTGCTCAGCTTCTTCGAAAGCAGCCTTTTCCCAGTAGAGACCGATTTCAGGATAACCTTCTCTGTGAGCGATTCTCGCCATGCAGAGATACATTCCAACTTCGGAGCACTCGCCGGTGAAATTTGCCTTGAGCTGCTCAAGGATAAATTTTTTGTCCTCTTCGGAGACATTCGCGTTGTCTTTTACAGTCTTTTCGTAAACGCCGAACTCGTGCTCAGCAGCGAGTTTGAGCTCGTCCTTGATCTCATCGAACATTGTTGACGGAGCTTTGCAGACCGGGCATTTTTCCGGTGCAGATTCACCTTCATAAACATAACCGCAAACCTTGCAAACGAATCTTTTTGTCATAACTTCCTCCATTAAAATCAAGCCTAAAGATATGCCAGAAACAATTTCCTGACAAAACCGCATACTTGAAAGGCTTATTGTCATTTTATACGAATGTCAATTTTCATATTGATTTTTTTGGCTTTGAACCTATAAAATAGCGTGCTTTCAGGAGGAGAAATGACAGATTTACTACCGCATCACGAAAATATAAACAACATAAAAAGAGTCGTGAAAGACAACGAAATTCAGTTCGGAGATGTCGTAGGAGTCCACAGAATGCACGGGCTTTACGATCACTACGGAATATATACCGGAAACGGCGGAATGATCCACTACGCCGATCCTTCCGGGGATTTCGGCACAAACATCGTAGTCCACAGAACGACTTTGGATGCTTTCAAAGAGGATTCTGAATACCTTTTCGTCATCGATTTCGACAAATTCATCAGGAAAAATCAGGTAAAAATATTCGACATCATCACCCCGTTCGGAATAAATGTCTCGAAACTTCTTATCGCCCTGCTCGGAAACAGCAACTATCACATTTATTCTCCGGAAGAAACGGTTCAGCGCGCCGAAAGCCGTCTCGGAGAAAGAAATTACAACATCGCGACAAACAACTGCGAGCACTTCGCGGTATGGTGCAAAACAGGAATAAGCGAATCGACGCAGGTCGAAAACTTCCTCCAGCGGATCAGAGAAATCAGGATACACTGAGTTTTTCCTTGACAAAAACCCGTTATCAAACTAAAAATAACGGCTTTTTAGCGTTTATTAACACGGTACGAGGAGAAAAAAATGCACAAGATTAATCAAGATGTTTGCGTAAAATGCGGCGCTTGCGCTGGAACCTGCCCGGTAGAAGCTATCATCGAAAAAGACGGCGGCTACGAAGTAACAGATGCATGTGTTGACTGCGGCGCATGTGAAGACGGCTGCCCGGTAGAAGCTATCAAAGCTTAATTCCGAAAAGTTCTTTTTTTTCAGGCCCTCTTCGGAGGGCCTTTTTTTTATCTGATTACAAACAAATTTCAGAATCTGTTTAAAGTGAAAGCAAAAGATTATTCAGCTTTGGGATTTTCGACTTTTCCGATGAAGAGAACTGATTTTGTTCTGTTGTCGCGGATAAGGAATACAAACGGACGGTTTGCGTAAAATCCGCTCGGCATCGCACTTTCGCCGACTTCAACCACTGTGACTGCTGCAGCCTCGGTTCCTTCTTCGTTTACTTCGATGAATGTCTTGTGGTAAATGTCCGAAATGAAAGGAGCGTGCGGTTCTTCGGCGATATTCATAAGAGCACCTTCGGCAAAAGCCTTTTCCATTCCGAGTTCCTTGAAAACATCAACGAGCGATTTTTCATATTTAAATTTGAACTTCGGAAGCTGAACCGGAAATTTGCGTTCTGTAAGTTGCGATAAATAATTTTCAAGCCCGTCAGCGGCAATTTTTGCGATAAAATCATCTATATTTGTTTTGTTGTCCATGTTGGGAACTATGCCGTAAAGTGCGAAAACATCACGTCCGTAGGGAATTCTGACAACAGAATAGCCGTTTTCGTCGCCCCAGTCTGACGAATAGCTGGAAAACTCCGGTTTTTCCTGATCATAAGCAAAATCCATGTAGTCTGCCTTTGCTTCTGTTCCGTCGGAAAGCATGAAAACGCCTTCGTAAGTGCTGTTTTTATCAAAAGAGGTTGTCCATGCAGCTTTGAAATAGATTGCGTTGATGAGATACATAACAGCGTTCGGCCCGACTTTTTCGATTATTTTATCGATTTTTTCATGCGTTTTTTCTGAAACCCATGAATTTATTTTTGTTACAGTCGCCTCATCCTGAAAATCTTCAGTAAAAAACGCTGCGTCATAAAATTCTTTGAGGACATCAACGAAGTCCTGCTTTACGTCCTGCGCGAACGTATCGTCCATCCAAACGGAGTTTGCGATTGAAAGAACCAGATCTTTGTCGGCTTCGACCAGGCTTGCGATAAGCTGCGAGAACTGCTCGTTCACATCGGGAAGTTCCATCTCTCCGAAGCCAAGAACTTCTTTCATTTCATCAAGGTTTTCGCCCGTTGCTCCGTTTGTTACCATCGCCATAGCGATCGAGATCGAAAGCGGAGAAATCATCATGTTTTTACCAGCTTCGCCGGCCGCAAGTTTACTGAACATCTTCATTCCGAGATCATTGTTCGCTTTGACGATATCCTCGGAAACTTTTTTAGCATGCTCGTCAGCCTTTTTATACTTTGCTTCCCAACTGCCTTCTTCCTGACCAGTCGGATCGTCGGTCGGTTCCGTCGGATCTGTAGAATCGGTCGGATTTGTAGGCTCTGCGGTATCGGTATCACCGGAATCGCCAGTGTCGGTCGGTTCTGTGTCACCTGTGTCGACTGTTTCCTTTCTTTCGCTCGTGTTACTGCAAGAAACAAAGAAAACCATCGCTAAAACTGCGAAAATCATCATAATTTTTTTCATTTTCGACTCCATCAAAAAGTTTTCAAAACTATTTATTCAGCGCTTGGATTCTCGACTTTTCCGATGAAAAGAATCGAGCCTGTCCTGTCGTCGCGGATCACGAAAACAAAAGGACGGTCTGCGTAGAATCCGGAAGACATCGCGTTGTCGCTGTATTCGACGGAAGTAACAGCTGCCGCCTCTGTTCCTGCTTCGTTGACTTCGATGAAAGTTTTGTGCTTGATTTCCGAAATGAAAGGATCGTGCGGAAGTTCGGCTATGTTGTAAAATCCACCTTCTTTAAAAGCCTTTTTCATGCCGAGTTCCTTGAAAATTTCAACAAGAGACTTCTCGTATTCGAACTTGAATTTCGGGAGTTTCATCGGAAAATCCATTTCGTTGAGAAGAGAAAAATAATGGTCGAAACCGTTGCCAGCTATTTTTGCGATAAATTCGTCGATATTCGATTTGTTGTCGTGACTCGGAACTATGCCGTAGAATGCGAAAACATCGCGGCCGTACGGGATTCTGATCATAGCAAAACCGTCTTTGTCCCCCCAGTCTGACGAATATGCTAAAAACTCAGGGACATCCTCTGTTTCTACGAAACGCATGAAGTTCGCGGTCGTTTCAGTTCCGTCAGAAAGAGTGAATGTTCCCTCATAGGTGTTTTCTTCGTTGAAAGCGGTCGTCCACGCAGCTTTGAAATAGATCGCATTTATGAGATACATAACGACATCTTCGCCTATTTCCTCGACGATTTTGTCGATTTTGCCGTTTGTGTTCTCTGAAACCCACGCGTTGATGTTTTCAACATTGAAACCTTCAGCAAAAATTTCGGCATCGTAAAACTCGTTTAGAACATCGGTGAAAGCCGCCTTTACATCAAGCGAGAACTCTTCGCGCATCCAGACAGAGTTCGCAATCGAAAGAACAAGGTCTTTATCTGCCGCGACAAGGCTTGCGATAAGGTGCATGAACTGCTCGTTGATATCGGGAAGTTCCATCTCGCCGAAACCGAGGACATCTTTCATTTCGTCAAGGTTTTCGCCCGATGCGCCGTTTGTGCTCATCGCCATCGCAATCGAAATCGAAAGCGGGGAAATCATCATGTTTTTGCCAGCCTCAGCAGCCGCAAGTTTGCTGAACATCTTCATTCCGAGGTCGTTGTTGGCTTTTACGACATCTTTTGAAACTTTCACCGCATGCTCGTCAGCCTTTTTGTATTTTGCTTCCCAGGTTCCGCCTTCTTCCGGATCAGTCGGGTCATCGGTCGGATTGTCAGTCGGTTCCGTCGGATTAGTCGGATCGGTCGGATTAGTCGGATCGGTCGGATTAGTCGGATCTGCGGTATCGGTATCACCGGAATCGCCAGTGTCCGTCGGATCAGTCTGGGTGTCACCAGTGTCTACCGTTGTGTCGCCGGTGTCTGTCTTGTCTTCATCTTTGCTGCTTCCGCCGCACGAAACGAAGAAGAACATTGCCAAAACCGTGAAAAGGATCATGGATTTCTTCATTTTGATCTCCATCAAAAAAAGTTACTCAAACTGCAAAAAACTCTCACGTTTATTTAGTTCCATATACCTTTGATTTTTCTGACTCAAAATCAAAAAATATTTTTTAGTTGAAGCTCCACTCGGTTCCGTTCGGGGTATCCTGAATTGAAATTCCTTTTTCAAGAAGTTCTTCGCGCATTTTGTCAGCCATTTCGAAATTTTTCTCGGCGCGGTAAGCTTTTCTCTTGTTTATGATCTCTTCGATCTCGTCTTTCGAAATGCCGTAGCGTACAATCTGGATCTCTTTAATTTCATTTGTGATTTCGTCAGGATCTCTGAGAAGGACGCCCATGACTCCGCCGACTTCCCTGATCGCTTCCGCAAAGCCTGCGCATTCGTCGGGAGTCGGTCTTGTCTTTTTGGAAACAAGGACTTCGTTCAAATGCTTGAAGAGGTTGAAAAGTGCCGCAACGACTCTCGCGCTGTTGAAGTCATCGTCCATAGCTTCCTTAAATTCATTAATAAATTCAAGAGCTTTTTCGTTTCTGACCGGTTTTACAGCCTTTGTCGCGAACTGGTTCAAAGTTTTCAGAGTGTTGTAGAAGTAACAGATCTTCTTTTCGGTATCTTTCAGATTAGCCATCGAGAAATCTATCGGCGTACGGTAATGCGTCGAAAGCATGAAGTAGCGCAGAACTTCGGGATGATACTGCTTGAGCGCGTCCTCGACCGTGATGAAGTTGTGGAGCGATTTACTCATTTTTTCGCCCTCGACCGTGAGGAAACCGTTGTGGACCCAGTATTTCGCGAAAGGTTTGCCTGTCGCACATTCAGCCTGGGCAATCTCGTTTTCGTGATGCGGGAAAATTAGGTCTCTGCCGCCTGCGTGGATGTCGAACGAATCGCCGAGATATTTTGTGCTCATCGCGCTGCATTCGATGTGCCAGCCAGGTCTTCCTTCTCCCCACGGGCTTTCCCACTTCGGTTCGCCCGGCTTCGATGCTTTCCAAAGGGCAAAATCAAGCGGGTTCTGCTTGCTTTCTTCGACGTCGAAACGAGTTCCGCTTATCATTTCGTCAAGCTTTCTGCCGCTCAGTTTGCCGTAGCCTTTGAACTTTTCGACCGCGAAATATACGCTGCCGTCGGATGTCGGATATGCGAAACCTTTGTCGACAAGTTTCTGGACCATCGAGATTATTTCGGGAATATGCATCGTAGCCTTGGGTTCAACGTCAGGTCTTGCAAGTCCGAGAGCGTCCATCGCCTTGTAGAAAGCGTCGATATTCTCTTCCGTTAGAGCGCGGAAATCAATCCCTCTTTCGTTTGCGCGGGCAATGATCTTGTCATCGATATCGGTGAAATTCCTGACATAAGTTACTGAATATCCTGAATATTTCAGATAATTTACGATAAGGTCGATCGCGACTTCCTTCCTTGCGTGGCCGATGTGCGGCTTGTCGTAAACCGTCATTCCGCAGGCATAAAGACCGACGTTTTTGCCGTTTAAAGGAACGAAATCCTCTTTTTTCTCACTCATCGAATTGTAAATCCTAAGCATTTTTCTCTCCATAAAAGTTCCTAAAAAGCAGAATATTATACGCAAAACATATTTTTGTTCAAAAAAACTTTGTATTACTCCTAAAAACTTTTTTTAGAAAATCCTTCCATTATAATCTGACGGTTTTTGCTGTAGAGACGTCATATTATGGCATCTCCAAAGACGTTTCAGGAAACGTCTCTACAACGGTAACAAATGAATGAGGTGAGGAGGATAAAATGAAAAAAATTACGGCTGAAATTTTTGTTTTGAAGGATGGTGAAGGAAAACTTATCAACGATATCGACACCGATATGATTTTCCACAACAAGTATCTTTCGATCGTCGACATCAACCTGATGGGACAGTATGCGCTTGACAACCTGGAAGGTTACAAGGATTTTTCTAAAAAAGTAAAACCCGGAATGATTGTCGTCGCGGGCGAGAATTTTGGAGCGGGAAGCAGCCGTCAGCAGGCGGTCGACTGCTTTATTTCCTTGAATTTACAGGGTGTTGCCGCAAAATCTTTCGGCGCGATATACAAAAGAAACATAATCAACACCGGTTTCCCGATGATCGAGATCCTCGATATCGCAGACGATGCACTTGAAACCGGAAAAACCCTTGATTTCGACATCGAATCGGGCGAAATTATTGATAACGGTAAGACAGTCGGTCACTTCAAAAAATTCTCGACAGTGCAAAAAGATATCATCGAAAAGAAAGGTCTTCTCAACTGCATTTAAAGGTGTATTTAAAGGAAAAAATGACAGAAAAAACGAAAATAAATCCGAGAAAGGCGGGGATCATTCTTCATCCGACTTCACTTCCAGGAAATTACGGAATCGGTGATTTCGGCGCGGCGGCATACAATTTTGTCGATTTTATGGCTGAATCGGGAATAAGGATCTGGCAGATCCTGCCGCTCACTCCGACCGGTGCCGACGGCTGCCCGTACAACTCTTTCAGCGCGTTTGCCGGAAACGAGATTTTAATCGATTTGGACTCGCTTTTTGAGGAAAATCTCCTTGAAAAAACGGCGGTTATGCCTGTTTTTGATAACTTCAGAGTCGATTATCCGAAAGTTATTGAGTTTAAATCGAAAGCTCTGGATGAAGCGGCTGAAAATTTTTATAAAGTCCGTGAAAATTATCCCGATTTTAGTGCTTTTGTCGAAGAAAACTCTTCATGGCTGCGGGATTTCGCGCTTTTCAGGGTTCTCACGAAAAATTTTGAAGGAAAATCGTGGAAGTTCTGGCCTCAAGCATTCAGAAACCACGATGAAAAAGCCTTGAAAGAGTTTGAAAAAGCGCATGAATTGGAGCTTTTCCGCCACTTTTTCGCACAGTGGATATTCTTTTCGCAGTGGAAAAAACTCAAAACCTACGCGAATGAAAAAGATATCGAGATCATGGGCGATATTCCGATCTTCCTCTCTTTTGACAGCGCCGATGTCTGGGCGAACCAGCATATTTTCAAGATGAGTGACGCCGTTATGTCGGAAGTAGCAGGTGTTCCGCCGGATTATTTCAGCGCAGACGGACAGCTCTGGGGAAATCCGCTTTATGACTGGAATGTCCTTGAAAAAGAGGATTTTTCGTGGTGGATAGATCGTTTTCTCCATAATCTGAAACTTTACGATATTCTCCGTCTTGACCATTTCCGCGGTTTCAGCGCATACTGGTCCGTTCCGGCAACCGAAAAAACTGCCAAAAACGGACACTGGGAGAAAGGTCCGCGTGAAAAACTTTTTGAAACTCTCTTCAAAAAAGCGGGGAAGATACCGATAGTCGCCGAAGATCTGGGCGATATTGACGCAGATGTAGTCAAACTCCGTGAAAACTGCGGATTTGCAGGAATGAAAGTGCTTCAGTTCGCCTTTTACGAAGGGACTGACCACGAATTCCTGCCGCACAACTACAATACGACAAACTGCGTCTGCTACACCGGAACGCACGACAACGACACGACTGTCGGCTGGTTCTGGTCGCTTTCCGACGGCACAAAATCGTTTGTCACCCACTACTTGGGAAGCAACGGAGACGACATCCACTGGAAAATGATCAGACTTGCGATGTCTTCTATCGCCGAAAAAGCACTGTTTCCGCTTCAGGATGTCCTCGGCTGGGGAGGAGACTGCCGCTTCAACGTTCCCGGAACGACAGGACCGCAGAACTGGTCATGGCGCTTCCAGAAAGATTCCCTTTCAAAATACCATTCAGATCTGCTTCGCGGCATAGTTGTCGCATTCAACCGCGAAAACAAGAAAAGTTCGTAATCTCTCGCAATTTCCGAATAATTGAATATAATACAAAGGTTTTCTTGTAGAGACGGAACCTGACACGTCTCATTTACGGAGGTTCAGAAATGCCTGAAAATGAAATCAATCTCATAAAAGAGAAACTTGTGAACGAACTGACACCGTTGAAAATATATCTCTTCGGTTCATTTGCGGACGGAACGGCGACCGAAGACAGCGACTTCGATTTTTATATCATTGTCAAGGACGGTTCACAGAATCTTGCCGATTTGACGGCTGAAGCTTACAAGTCAATCCGTTCGGTGCGAAGCCGCGCAGTGGACATTGTCATCTGCACGGAGAGCCGATTTGAAAGCCGTAAAAACAGAATGGGAATTGAAAACGAAGTTATGAACAAAGGAGTGCTGCTGTATGGCTAACGAAAATTTAAACGACGCGAAAGAATGGCTTTCCTTTGCGGAAGCGGATTTAGGAGTTGCGACTCATCTTTTGGCGACATATAACCCGAAACCGCTTGAAATCGTGTGCTTTCACTGCCAGCAGGCGGCTGAAAAAGCTGTCAAAGCATTGATTGTGCTGAACGGCAGCCAGGGAGGAATCCCCAAAAAACACGATCTTTTTCTTCTCTTAAATCAAATAAAAGACACCGTCAAAATCGATGAAAAATATTACAATTATGCAGATATTCTGACTCCTTACGCTGTTTCGATGCGTTATCCCAACGAACTGTTTCTTGAAGAACGCCATGCAGTAAAAGCGATAGATATGGCTAAGGAATTTGTCGATTGGGCAAAAAGTATTGTTTCGATTATTTAGGAGAAATCTTAATGAGAAAAATTTCTTTATTTTTATTGTTTTTTGCAATTTTCATTTTTGCCGCATGCGGCGGTTCGAAAAACGATGACAAAACCGATTCTGACCGACCAGAAGGTTCTCTTTACGGTAAATGCTACCAAAATAAAACCTGTAACAAAGGACTTGAATGTGATACAGAGAATAATATTTGTATTAAAGAATCTGAAAAATCAGAAAATGAAGATATTTCAAACACTGATGAATCCAATAATGATGAGGATGATTCACATGAATGTGAACCCGGAGAATTCGCTTGCAAAAAAGATTCATTGATAAACATAGAATATTCTATGCGTTGCGATTCCGATTCATTAGAATATGGTAAATTTGAAATTTGCAAAGATACATGCGATTCGTCTACCGGCAAATGCAGTCCATGGAGAGATCCTGATACAAACCTGATTTGGTCATTACATGCTCATATAGAAATGAGTTTGGAAGAAGCAATTTCCTACTGCGAAAATCTAAAAGAAGGAAGCGAAGGTCGTAATTGGCGTTTACCAACTATTGATGAGTTGAGAACCCTTATTCGCGACTGCTCATCAACTGTTATAGAAGGAACTTGTAAAGTTAGCGCAGATAATGACTGTTTGTCCCAAAAAGAATGTTGGACAGAAGAGGACTGCAATGGTTGTATTTATGACAGCAATGAGCCAAATAATTACAGCAAAATGGATATCATCTTTGGAAGTTCTACAAAGTATTGGTCAGCATCTTTTCGGTCAGATTATCCATCAGACCATGCGTATTTTATAGATTTCTCTACTGGTGCTATCTCTGCTTATTACAAAGATAGTCAAATCTCTGTAAGGTGCGTTAAATAGCAAAACACAACAACGAAAAAATGTATTTAAAAAAACACTTTTTCCGCGATAACATTGATTTCCTGCAGAAAATTTTTAATTCTCCTGTTCACTTCACCATTCGTGGTGCAATTGGAGGTTTATAAACTTTACTAAGGAATTTAAGGCAAAAGCATGAATAGAATCAATAATTATTTCAGTCTGTTAGCTGTTGTGTTTATGGCTCTCATCTGTACATCCTGCGAGCTTGAATACACGCCGATGAACAGTGACCCTTTCCGTGTGGCACTTTCGCTGAGCCCGTTTGCCCTCAATCAGTTCGAGGACAGCTATTCATTTGTTGTCGGTGATAAAACAGCGACTACACCCGCCGAGCTGCAAGCCATCTACCGTGACCTCGGTTCGACCGAGATGTTCGTGCGAATCGCCACAAAGCGCCACAAGACATACAAGGAAGACGGCGTTACTCTGGACAACACTGTTGACGGCAAGGAAGACGAGAATGCCAACGTCCACACATTCGACCAGGCGATAGAGCTCTGCAAAATAGCAGCCGGGCTGGATATTCCGATAAATCCCGAAATCATGGGAGCTTACATCTACATGGATATGGACAAGCAGCAGGAGCCGCGTTTTGAGGAGTATCCCGAAATCTATGCTCTGCAGAACGGCAAAGAGTGGTCGGATCTCTCAGTGGACGAGGCCTGCACCGTGATGGAGGCTTACGCTGCTTTTGTCGCGGAGGAACTTCTTTCTAACGGCTGCACGATAAACAACTGGAATCTTGGCAACGAGGCGAATTTCGGTTTTGCCGCTACCGGAAAAGGGATTTCCGATATAAAAAAATACACCGGCTCTGTATTTTCGGTATGGTGGCTCAAGGAAAACATCTGGAAAGACGAGGCTCGCGTGCTGGCAGCCACGAAAAAAGGCGTTCTGAGCGCCTACGACAAACTGGGGATCGATGCGACAAACGTAAAATTCTCGACTCATATCGCAACTGTAGTTTCCACTCCCCGCGCGACCGTCTCTTTTTTTAAAACGCTGGCAGAAAACGGCTACAAAGTTGACGTGGCGGGCATCAGCTACTATCCGAGCGCGTCCTCGATGGCTGTAGACAGATGGGACATGCTCACCAGAACGGTCGTGCGCATAAATCATGAACTCAAAGTTCCTGTTTTTATTGCCGAATTCGCCTATCCGTCGGGCAAAATGGAGAGCCCCTTCGCAGGCTGGAACAAGAAGTTAAAGAACTACAAGCACAATCAGCACGGTCAGGCTGAAATTTATGCCGACGTGATCGAATGGGGCCGAGAATACGGCCTGGCGGGGATCCGCTACTGGGCTCCCGATTATGAAAAATGGTATGCAATGGCGATGTTCGAATTTGCCGACAAAAAAGGCACCGCAAAGGAGATTCTCCTGAACCACAAAGAACTGATCGGCGGATCAGATGAAACTGAAAACGAGGGAGAGTAACATGAAAAAGAATATCATACTGATTGTTATGCTCCTTTTCACAGCTCTTCCCGTGTTTGCACAGACCGAAACTTCCCCGAAACTCATCGGCATGAGTGGCGGAGCCGGTCTGCCTTTTGAAGTTTATGACCTTGAAGCGATGGGCATAAACTTACATTTGGGCTTTGACTATGCGCATCCGGTGAAGAATAACTTTGCTCTCGGATTCTATCTCAATCTTGGCGGCGGTGTTATGGGAGCACTTCACCCTTACAGCGAGTATGACCGCTATTATTATCCTTTCAGATTTTCGGCAGGTCTTTTAGCGGAAATCGGCGACTTGCAGGAAAGACCGTTCATCCTAGGTATCGCTCCATGCACAGGCATGGGTTTCGTGGACATGGATCTTTTCATTCCGCTGGAAATCCGTTTCGGCCGCTTCATCACTGACAACTGGTACATTGTCGCCGAACTGACCTACGGCATTTCACTGGCGCATGAAACAGCATATTTAGAGCCATCGATCCGTGTAGGATATAATTTCGGACGGAAGAGCAAGAAACAATCGGAGGCAAAATGAGAAAAATCTGCTTTATTTTTATCATTTTTTCGATCTTCATTTTCTCTGGATGCGGTGAAAAAACAACGGAACAGTCAAAGAATCCGTTCGAGCTGTGGAACGAATGCGAGTCAATCAGCGCGCTTAAGGACTATGTTACAGCCGTGACGGACGAAAAATCGGAAAATTTCATTCCGGTTGAAGACAGGATCGCGGTCTTTGATATGGACGGAACACTGTGCGGCGAACTGTTTCCCGAATATATCGAATATCTGCTTCTTGAATACCGCTGCCTTGACGATCCGGCATACAAAGAGATTGCAAGTGACGAACTCAAGGAAGTTGCAAATCTCATAAGAGAATCGGGCAAAAATTACAAAACTCCTGACGTTGAGCATTTTGACCTCGTGCACGGAAAAGCCCAGGCAAAGGCGTTCGAAGGAATGACTCCCGACGAGTTCATCTCATACGTCAAAACGTTTTTAAAGCGTGAGGCGCGTGGTTTTAAAGGACTTACCTACGCAAATTCAATTTACAAACCGATGATCGAAGTCGTGAAATACTTGCAGAATAACGGTTTCACCACCTATATCGTGAGCGGTTCCGACAGAATGCTCTGCCGCGCTCTCGCCTGCGAAGCACTCGATATCCCTGAAAATCAGGTCATCGGCATGGATGTTAGGCTTGTTGCAAGCAATCAGGCAGGCAAGGACGGACTTGATTATCAGTTCAATACCGGCGGAAAAGACAAACTCGTCAGAAGCGGCGAACTGTGGCTCAAAAACCTTAAAATGAATAAAGTTTTTAATATTGCTCAGGAAATTGGCAAACAGCCTGTGCTTTCATTCGGCAACAGCAGCGGAGACGTGAGCATGCACGAATACACCGTCACCGGCAACAAGTACAAGACTATGGCTTTCATGCTTATCGCGGACGACACGGAGCGCGATCACGCCGATATGACCGAGACAAACAAGCGCAAAGCACAGTGGGAACAGAAAGGCTACACGATCATCTCGATGAAAAACGACTTCAAAACCATCTACGGCGACGGCGTAGTCAAAACGAACGATTAGAAAAAGAAAACGCATAGTGTAGAACGAGTTTAAAATGAAAAAATTCTTTCGTATTTTCAGGATATCAGCCGTGATCCTGGCTTCCGTTGCGGCTTTTTTTGTTCTTCATAAACCTGTGGAGCCAAAAACCGATGACTGCAGCCTTGACAAAGAGGCGGCGAAACAGATTTTTAAGACTGCTGAAACTTTTGAAAAAACTGGAGTTGAGTGTGTTTTCAATGTTTCCGATGCTTCTGGGAACATGCTCGGAAGAGTGCTTTACGCAAAACCGGACGAGACAAGTGTCGCCGGTTTCGGCGGTAATCTGAGAGTCGTCACGGGCATTTTGCCTGACGGAAAAATCGCCGGGATCGAACTCGGCGAAAACTACGAATCATACGGTTTTATCGAGCGGGTGAAAAACGAAGGTTTCTTCACAAAATGGAACGGTCTCAGTGTCGCAGATGCGGCAAAAGCAGATGTAGACACGGTGAGCGGCGCGACGATGTCAACGACTGCAATCAAATCTATGGTCGCTCTCAACCTTTCGAAATACAGCGGCATGGAAATCGCGGCAGATCAGCAGGATTCAACAGCTCTCTGGCTTAAAATCGCAGTTTTCATCATCCTTGCCTACTCTCTTTTTGCATTTTTCTTTCCGCAGAAAACGGCAAAATTCAGAATTTTTCACCTTCTCATGCTCGCACTAATCCTTGGTTTCATCGGCGGTTCGGCGCTTTCAATGGAATCTTTCAAAAACTGGATAGTAAGCGGAAATATCGCGCTTGTTCCGATTGTCATTCTTTGTGCGGCGCTTATTCTTCCGATAGTTTCCGGCAAAAATTTTTACTGCAATTTTGTCTGTCCTTTCGGAGCAATGCAGGAACTTCTGGGAAAAATCCCCATTCCGAAAAAGAGTTTTCCGCCGAAATTCATGAAAGGAGTTACGATTTTTAAAGTCGTTCTCCTGATTTTCCTTTATGCAGTTATGATTTCCGGCCTGCTTTCAGATTTCACGGTTTTCGAGCCTTTCAGCGCGTTCAAATTCGAAGTTGCGGCTCTTCCGTCGCTAATAATCGCCGCTCTTTTTCTTGTGATTTCGCTTTTCATAAGCCGTCCGTGGTGCCGGTTTTTCTGCCCGACAGGGACTCTGATAAATATGTTCGCTAAGAAAAACGGCGGAGAAATCTAATTCGATTCCTGCTTCAGATATTCCTTCAAAAGCGGGATGATTCTATCGGCCACATCGTTTCCGACAATACGCGAAGCTGTCGGAGTGAAGTGGATTCCGTCATAGAACATAGTCTCCGAATAACCGTCAAAAACATAGGATTGGTTGAACATTACAGGATCTTCACTTTCTGACATTCCTGCCACGCAGCGCAGGACATAATTGTTCAATCCCGGGACTGCGATCTCGTTTCTGTAGATCAGGTTGTGTTCCGCCGAGCTCCAGAATTTTTTCGATTGTAGAAAAGTAGAGAAGACGAACACGCTTCTTATCCCTTTTGCGGCAAGTAGTTCAGACGCTTTCTTCATCCTTGTCTTCAATTTTAAGACTAATTCATCAGCTCTCGCCTCGAACTCCGGTATCAAAGGACGAAAACCGTCTTCTTTTTCAAAAGATACCATGTTTTGAGCGGAATCACTCCAGAAAGCCTCTTTTATAACCTTGACGACAGCACTGCGCTGAAAAAAAGGCTTTTTTCTGTCGTCATTGATATTATCTATCACGCCTTGATCCATCTCGTCTTCCGTCTTGAACGGCGGAAGCTCGATATTTCCACGATTGAAACTGTAGTTCACGTCGCCTGTCCCCGAATAGAACAGAGCCATGTCGAGTTCCAGCTTCTCGCTGTAAAGTTCAGCCAAAGGGATCGCCCGCATGAGTTCGTATCCCTCGATCCCTATATTGAAAACGGTGATTTTTCTATTCGGAAATTCCTCCTGCAGTCTTTTCTGTACTACAAAAGGGATCGTATTCTCCTCTGCGATATAGATTCCGAGAATCCTCGAATCTCCGAAAAGTCCTATACGGTATTCATTTTTCTCTTTTTTCTGAGGTTCCTCGCCTCGGAAGCCGAACGAGTTGAAGTTGAAGCTCTCTGTCCGTACCTTTTTGTAGCGGTATATAACTGTTCCTGGAATTCCTACGGCCCTTCTGTCAATTGAAGCAAGATCCTCTCTTGCCTTAATCGCTGTTTTCAGCTCATCTTCCGAAAAAGCAATGCTCGCATAATATTCTATATTGTTGAGTGTATCTCCGAAAGAGAAATTACTTAGAATGAATTCTGAAACCGCAAACAGGACAAACAGCATCAACATTGCGATTAGAATACCTTTGAAAGATCTGATTCTGTCGATGCGTTTATTTTTCTTCAAGATATTTCCCCGCTTCCAGAATTTTTATCAGTTCGTCGGCAATATGTTCAGCCTCAATCCTGTAGAATTTCGGTGTATAGTGTATTCCGTCGTAAAAAACAGTATCCGGAATTCCTTGAAACACTTCACTGTCATCGATGATATTTGTATCGTATTTCCCGGTTTTCAAAGCTTTTTTGACACCTTCAATACACTTTAAATAGAAAAGGTTTATTCCCGGAGAAGCAACTTCGTTCATATGAATTGTCTGTATTTCAATATTGCTCAACGGCTTTTTTGTCTGAATAAGCGGCGTAAGAATGAAAAGTGACTTGATTCCAAGTTTATCGAAATATGCTGCTGCATCTGATATTCTGTCCAAAAATGTTTCCGGAAATTTTTCTGCGAAATCTACTTTTTGAGGAGGTATGGGAAGAACCGCGAAATCGCTCTCCTGAATACGTGCCGTTATTTTGGCACTGTCACTGATATATGTCTGTCTTAAAGTATTCAGCAGTTTGACCTTGTCGTATACTGTCTCTTTGGAACTCGGAGCGAGCGTTTCCTCGCCTTTAAACGGCATCCAGTTGATGTTGCCGTTAGTGAAAGTACCCATTATGTCATTTATCCAAGAATAGAAAACAACCATATCCGGTTCGATTTTTTCATTGTAATATCGGGCGGCTGCTATTTCTCTCTGCAGCTCGTGTGCTTCCACTCCCATATTCAAAACCGTTATGTTCCTGTTAAAATGTTTTCTCAGCTTTTTTTCAACAATATAAGGAATAGTATCCTCTGTCTGAAGCGCGAAGCCGAATATCTTTGAATCACCATAAACCGCTATCCTGAACTCATCCTTTTCTTTTTTCCTGAACTCTTCGTTTCTGAACCCGTCGGAATTGATGATAAAACTTTCCGTTACCGCAGGTTTATATTTGTATATTATTGTTCCTGGAATGCTTATTCCCCGTTCTTTTCCGATACTTGTAAGATCCCGCTTGAATTTCGCGGCCTTTTCGCTCTCCTCTTTTGAAAAAACGAGGTTCTGATAGTAGTCAAAATCGTCTTTCACCTCTTTAAAAATCGTGAATTTAAGGACAATTTCCGAAAAGACAAAATATGCTGCGATGCAGAGAAGCAGCAGAAACAGTTTGCCGGCAGAGTTTATTTTATCAATTCTTTTTTGCATCTTTATTTTGTATTTCTTTAATAATTGCAACAAGTTCTTCAGAAAGTTTTTTCGCGTGCAGCCTTGAACCTTCGGGCGTGAAATGAACTCCGTCGTAATAAACGGTCTCTTTTATTCCGTCAAAGACCCTGCTTTGGTCTATAACTTTGAAATTCCGCTTTGCTGCAAGAATTTCAGAGATTTTTTCTTCACACCGCTGCGTAAAAAGATTCAAACCATTTGAAAACGACTCATGCCTGAAGAGCAGATGCCTTTCGATCTCCGAAAGAGGCTTGTTCAGCTGTGCTACCGGAGAAAGAACATATGCGGCATTCACTCCGCGCTCCTCGAAATACAAGCATGTGTCTTCGACCTTTTCCGTGAATTTTTTTATAAAGACATCCGATTTTTCAAGCTTTTCCGGAGACATTTCAACGGATGCAAAATCATTTTTGTTAAACTCTTGATAAAATGCGGAAAAATCATTTATCAAAGTGAGCCTCATTGTATTCAACAGTTTTATTTTCGAGGAAAGCTGATCATCCGGCTTATCTCCGAAAGCAGGCAGAAGCGGCGAATTCTCTGCAAAAGGTTCCCACTCTTTCCAGCCTACAATATAGGCTTCGTTTATGTCGTTTGCTCCGCTGTATAAAAGAACGAGATCAGGTTCGAGCTCTTTGTAATAATGCTTTGCGGCATCCGCAGTCCGCTGCAGCGTAAGTCCTTCGACACCGAAATTGAGAACCTTTATATTTTTGTCGGGAAAAGTTTCTCTCAGATTCTTTTCGAGAGCAGCCGGGATCGTGTTTTCGTCGGCAAGCAGAATCCCGAAAATTCTGGAATCACCGAAAAGGACGATTCTGAATTCGTCCTTTTCCTTCGGTTTTACCTCGTCTCCGCGGTAGCCGAAAGAATTTATCGTGAAACTCTCCGTTTTCACCGGTTTGTACTTGTAGAAAAGCGTTCCGGGAACAACTGTGCGTCTTTCACCCATCGAAAGGAGATCTTCCCTGAATTTTTGCGCAAATTCCCAGTCTTTTTCGGAAAAAACTATAGATGCGTAGTAGTCTGATTCATTCTTGGCATTGCTGAAAACAGAGGTTTCCAGTGCAGCTTCTGATATTGAATAGTACAGCGCAAAAAATAAAAACACAGCGCAGAACACGCCTGGCGAATTTATTTTGTCGACCCTCCGTATACGCATTTAAAACCTGAAATAGAAGAAAGGATCGGAAAAAATCATCGTGCTGCTGGAAAGCGCCGCACCGAAGAGAACAAGAAGAAATGCCGCCTCCAGCCACTTGAACACATTAGACTTTCCGAATTTATCGGTTATAACTCTGTAAATCGGAAAACCAAATATGAATCCGACTATAAAAATAACAAATGATTTTGCGTCGAAAATCTGCATTGTTGAAACTGTAGATGATGCATTAGGAATAAACATTGCCTTTACAACGCCGAAATAATAGCCGACTGAATCGACCTTTACCGAAATGAAAAACAGAGGGAAAGCAACCATTTTCGTGTAAAGATGGGCGAACACTGTGTTCCGGTATGGGCAGTATTTCTTGAAAAGCCGTTCTATGGTTATCAAAAAAGCGGAAAGCGCGCCAAGGAAAATGAAGTTCCATGCAGCCCCGTGCCACAACCCGCAGGCAAGAAAAGAGAGCCAGAGGTTGACTATAGCCCTGAAATCGCCTTTTCTGCTGCCGCCGAGCGGGATATAAATGTAATCTCTGAACCATGTCGAAAGGGAGATGTGCCATTTGCGCCACATGTTTCCGAGAGATGTCGCGGTAAAAGGATAGTTGAAGTTTTCCGGAATTTTTATACCGAACATCCTCGCCAGACCGATCGCCATATCGGAATATCCCGAAAAATCGAAGTAAAGCTCCACCATAAAGACAACTGAAGCAGCCCACGCCACATCAATGCCCATTGTTGAAGGATCCATAGAATAAATTTTATCAACGACCGGAGCAAGATTGTTTGAAATCAGCACTTTTTTGGCGAAACCGTAGACAAAACGCTTCAAGCCGTAAAAAAACGCAGCATAGTGGACTGCCCTGTATTTAAGCTGCGGAATAAAATTGTCATAGCGGACGATAGGACCTGCGACAAGCTGCGGAAAGAATGCAATGTAAAGTGCAGTATCAATCAGTTTAGGTTCTTTTTCCGCCGGGTTTCTATAAAAATCAATTATGCAGGAAACCGCCTGAAACGTAAAAAATGATATTCCGAGCGGCAGATGAAAGTTGGTAGGTGTTATTTTTACAGAAGAAAAAAAAGCTAAAAGATGCGACAACTGCGTAGTGAAAAAATTCATGTGCTTGAAAACAAGAAGCACCGTGAGCGAAACAACAGAACCTACAACCGCTATTGCCGTTCTGTGTCGTTCCGACCTGCGGATCAGTACTATTGAAATATGCGCGGCCAGAATTGTCACGAGCATAAGCGCGACAAAAAAACCTTCACCGTACATATAAAATATGAGGCTGGCAAAAAGAAGGAATGCCTTTCTCAGCTTTTCAGGAAGCAGAGCGTGGAAAATCCACACAAAAGGAAGAAAAACAAATAAAAATATAGGACTGCTGAAAACCATGAAAACCTCGAATACTGACATAAAAAAATACAAAAAACATGGCAGTTTACTAAAAAATCGGCAAATTTAAAGTTTAGTTGATATATGCAGAACCAGATTTTCGCCAAAAACTTTAAAACCTCTGTTATTTTTGGTATAAGTCTGCGTTTTTTTATCAACTATTGGAGTTCATTATGAAAGTTTTACGTGAAATAAGTGAAGTAAGAAATGCAAGAAAACAGTGCGGATCGACTTTGGGACTCGTCCCGACTATGGGTGCACTCCACGAAGGGCATCTCACACTCATCAGAAAAAGTGTTGAAAAGTGCGGAGAAACTATCGTTTCGATCTTTGTCAACCCGACACAGTTCGGTCCGAACGAAGATTACGAAAAGTATCCGAGAACTGTCGAGGAAGACCTTAAAAAATGCGAAGAAGCAGGCGCGGATTACGTCTTTCTGCCGACGAACCAGACTATTTACGGCACAGAAAAGCCGCTCGTCACGCTGAATGTCGACAAAGAACTTACTTCAATTCTTTGCGGAAAAAGCAGACCTATCCACTTCAACGGCGTCGCGCAGATCGTTTCGATTCTTTTCAATATCGCACAGCCTGATGTCGCGTTTTTCGGCGAAAAGGACTATCAGCAGCTCACTGTCATCCGCAAAATGGTTTCAGACCTTCACTTCCCGCTCGAAATCGTCGGCGTTCCGACAGTACGGGAAGAGAGCGGACTTGCAAGAAGTTCGAGGAACCGCTATCTTTCCGAAGCGGAGCTCGCAGTTGCGCCCAACATTTATAAAGTTATGAATATTATTAAAGAAAAAGCAAATTCACTTCATACAAAGAATGAGACTGTTCCCGTTGAAACTCTTGAAAACGAAGCGAAAAAAATGATAACGGAACTTGTTCCCGGCTCAAAAATCGACTACTTCGAGATCCGCAGCACTTCTGACCTCAAAAGAAGCGAAAACCTTGCCGCAGACTCACGTATTTTCACGGCAGTCTATGTCGGAACTACGAGACTTATCGACAACCTTTACATTGGAAAATAACAAGCAAATCTGAAAATGAAATACCTTCTTTCCCTAGGCTCCAACACCGGCGATTCGATGACTAATCTGAAAACGGCGATAAACAAACTTGAAGAAAAATCGATTTTCGTAGAAGACTGGTCCAGCGTCTATGCGACTTCGCCGGTCGACTATGTTTACCAGAACGACTTCCTCAATATGTCACTCATCGTCGAAACGCCGTTTGAACCGCAGCAGCTCCTCGAAAAACTTAAGGAGATAGAGCACGAAATGGGAAGAGTTAAGACTATCGAAAAAGGACCGAGAAATATCGATCTCGACATCATTTTCTGGGAAAAAGGAAGTTTTGAATCATCCGACCTCACGATCCCGCACAAAGAAGCGGAAAA
Organism: bacterium; assembly: GCA_017645765.1. Lineage (GTDB taxonomy): Bacteria > UBP6 > UBA1177 > UBA1177 > UBA1177 > UBA1177. The sequence continues at coordinate 110,060 of JAGCNV010000016.1, forward strand.
AAGACTTTTTGTTATATTTCCGACGCTTGAAATCATCGGCAGCACAGGGGGATTCAGCGGTGAAAAATCGCGTCTGGACCACATTCTCGAAACCGAACAGGATCGTTTTACAGGACAAAAAATAGAAAAACTGTGTCCTTTCAAAATAGAAGGAGAAGACTATGGCTGGAAAAATTGTTGACAAATTTCTCGAAAAAGTGCCGTTCTCGAACGAAATCATTGATGCGGTGAACAAAAATTTCGATCTCACCTTCACGAAGCAGCTGGCAGCCGAAATATCGCATCAGCTTCTTGAACAGGGTAGCAAACTTAAAAACGAGATAACAAACGCCGTTTCGGAACAGATACGCAAGGAAATCAGAGAACAGATCGACGGAACAGACAAAGCGAAACTGCTTGCCGAAACGCTCGAAAATCTTGAAATAACGATTTCTTTCAAGCCGAAAAAACGGAGCAGACAATGAGTAAAATCATAAACAACGTCAAGCCGCTTATTGCAATCATAGGTCGGCCGAATGTCGGAAAATCGACTCTTTTTAACAAAATCCTGAACAAAAATTCGGCGATAGTCGACGACATGCCAGGTGTTACGAGGGATCTCAACTATCAGGATCTGATCTACGACGACAAGCCTTTCACGATAATCGATACCGGTGGTTTCCATATAGACGAAGACGAAACAGACGCTATAACGAAAGGGATCAGAGACCAGATAAACGAAGTTCTTGATGAAGTCGACGGCGTGATAATGCTCTGCGACGGCGAAACCGGCCTTACCGGAAGCGACCGAGAGATCTATCATCTGATCCGCGTGAAAGGGCTCCGTTCGTGGCTTGCAGTTTCGAAAATCGATTCCGAAAACAAAGAGATTGCATCTGCCGAATTTTACGAAACCGGCGCAGACATGGTTTATCCGGTTTCTGGAAAAACCGGTTACGGCGTTTTCGATCTGCTTGACGATGTGACGAAGGAGTTCTGGACTGAAAAAGAGATCAACGAAAAACTGCCGCCCGCTCCCGAAGAGATAAAAATTGCGATTTTCGGCCGTCCGAATGTCGGAAAATCGACTCTCGTCAACAAAATCATCGGTCAGGACAAGATGCTTGTGAGCCCGATCCCTGGAACCACGATGGATCCTATCGATTCGACCGCGAAATATATGGGAAAGACGCTTCGCCTCATCGATACTGCCGGAATACGCAGAAAAAAGAAAATCGAAATGCTCATGGAGAAGGCAGCGATAGTACGCGCTTTCCACTCGGTCGACCGTTCCGACATCGTCATTTTCATGATGGACGCGCAGGAACTTGCAACCGATCAGGATCTCCGCATTTTAGGACTTGCCCACGACAAGGGAAAAGGAATAATCATCGTCATAAACAAGTGGGATCTCATCGAAAAAGAGACGGGAACTTACGAAAAAATCGTTCAGGATCTGCGCGACAGGATAAAATTTGCTCCTTACGCACCGATAATTTCGATTTCGGCAATGCAGGGAATGCGTGTGCAGAAACTGCTTGAAAAAGTAATGTCAGTGCATGAAAACTATCAGAAAATGATTGACGATGAAACTCTGGAAGAGTGGCTTTCCGCCGTTCTTTCAAAAAATCCGCCGCCACTTACCCGAAAAAACAAAATGATCCACTTCAACGGGATCACGATGGAGCAGACTTCGCCGCTTACCGTCGTAATCAAGGTCAGCGCACCGAACGACATCCATTTTTCATACGACCGATACCTGCTCAACAAATTCTATGAAGCTTTTCCGTACGAAGGTGTGCCGGTGAAAATCGTTTACAGACACAGTTTTAAAAAACCGAAAAAGGGGTAAGCATGAAAAAAATAATTTTAACGGTTTTTCTGATCGCTGTTGCGGTTGTACTTTTCAAATGTTATTCGATTTATAGCGGATATCAGGCTTTCAAAACGACGAAAATCGAAGTTCCTGTCGGAACGACAGTCGTCATCGAAAAAGGCAATACATGGAACTCTGCCGCGAAAAAACTCGCTGAAGCAAAAATCATCACCGACGCGAAACAGTTCATGTGGATGGTCAAGGAAAAGGATTTCGGCAAGTCGCTCAAAACCGGCGAATTCGAATTTTCAGGAGAAATGACACCTGAAGACGCGGCAAAAAAAATCATGAGCGGCAAAGTCAAACTCTACTCTTTCACGATTCCCGAAGGCTACAACAAATACGATGCAGCCGCGGTTTTTAAAGGTTTGGACTGGATGAACGGAAGCGGCAAGTTTCTTGAAGTCTGCCACGACAAAAACTTTCTCGAATCGATCGGCGCAAAGAACAAGCAAAGCTGCGAAGGGCTTCTTTTTCCGTCAACGTACAGTTTTCCGAGAGGCAGCGACATCATCGCCGTCATGAAAAAAATGGCTGAGCAGATGAAAACCACGCTGGCAAAATATAAGAGCGATATAGAAAAATCGGGAATGGACGCATATGATCTCCTCAAACTCGCCTCGATCGTCGAAAAAGAGACAGGAGCTAAAGACGAACAGCCCAAAATCGCCTCCGTTTTCCTGAACAGACAGAGGATCGGAATGAAAATGCAGACCGACCCTTCGGTAATTTACGGACTTCTCCCAAAATTCAACGGCAACATCACCAAAAAAGATCTGATGACAGACCATCCGTGGAACACTTACACCCGCTACGGTTTTCCTGCTACTCCCCTCTGTTTTCCGGGCGATGGAGCGATAAAAAGCGTTCTTCATCCCGACAATACGAAATATCTCTACTTTGTCGCGACAGGAAAAGGCTATCACTATTTTTCAAAAACACTCAAAGAGCACAACGCAGCTGTAGAACACTATCAGGTTCAAGGCAGACGCGACAAGTTTGTTTATTAAGAAATCAGAATTTTAAGAATTTAGTCGAATTTCTCGATCAGTCTTTTTGTTTCACCGGCTTCCAGTTCTACCGGGATCGTCTTATCTATTTTCGCTTTCGGATTTTTAAACTGGATCTTGTAACTTCCGGCAGGAAGTTTGTGTTTTGATATCGGAGTCGAACCGATGTGTTTGCCGTTGATATATATGTTCGCCCACGGCATGCTGTTTATCGTAAGATATGCAGGTTCGCCCGGTTCTGCAGCCGATTTGGAGGAGGAAGTATCCGTTTTTTTCGACTTTGACTGAGCAGGCGCGTTTTTCATCGGCTTCAGTATTACACTGACTTCCTTGTTCATGTTGGCCGGAACTTTTCCTATATTTTCTTCATAGGGGAAATATCCGTGTTTTTCAACTCTGACCACAATATCAAGACCTACAGGAATATCGTTTACGATGGTCGGAGTCGCAGCCTGAACTTTTTTGTCGTTGATATAGAGAACAGCTCCGTCAGGATCCGATTTGACGGTTATCATCGTCTTCTGCTCGCCGATACGGTACATTTTTACGAACTTTTCAAGTTTATCGCCTTTGCTTAAGAAAATACTCTCCTTAACATCGACGAAACCGGTTTTTGAGAATGAAATTTCGTGCTGACCTGCAAGAAGTCCTTCTATGATGCAAGGAGTCTCACAGCGCTTCTGATACATCGTATTTTCATCCACGACGACTATCGTCTTTTTCTCGTTCGAATCGACAATAATTGAAGCCGCGTCTTTTTTGCTTCCCCCCATAACCAGCAGCAGAGCTACCGCAAATCCAAGAACTATAAGAACAGCAGCAAAAACAAGCACCAGTTTTTTCGGTGAAGAACTTGCGGTGTGGATGGCAGATCCTTCCTCTTCTCTTGACGAAACATCGCTGCGGAGAGACTGAGATGCCTCACGCAACGGCATATCGACAGGTTTTTTGATTTTGTGGTATTCTTCAAGTTTTGCAGTTTCTTCTTCCAGTTCGTCAGCAAAAAACTCGCTCATAAAGTTCATCATATCCTGACGGGAGAAACTTTTTCCGCTCGAATAGCTGAACTTTTTAAGATCTTCGGAAAATTCACTCGCCCACTGATAACGGTCTTCTCTGTCTTTAGCGAGTGCTTTAAGAACGATCCTGTCAAGTTCCGGCGGCACAGCACTGTTGAAAACGCTCGGTGGCAGAACTTCCGCTTTTCTGATTTTTTCAAGCGTTTCGACATCGTTTTTGCCGAGGAAAAGACGCTTTCCTGTGAGCATTTCAAAGAAAACGACACCGAGAGAGAAAATATCGCTTCGCCTGTCGATCGGCTGACCGCTGACCTGCTCCGGAGACATATAGCTGAACTTTCCTTTGAGCATTCCGACCTGAGTTTTCGTCGACTTGCTCTTCGCCTTCGCGATACCGAAGTCAATGAGTTTTACAGTACCTTCGTAAGAAACGATCATGTTCTGCGGAGAAATATCGCGGTGAACGATGTTCAGCGGATTCATCTTCTCGTCTGTTTTGCGGTGAGCGTAATCCAATCCGTCGCATACCTGCGAAATGATGTATGCACTCTGTTCGACCGGCATCAGAAGATCGACTCTTTTCAGTCTTTTACGGATTGTTTTGAGATCTTTTCCGTTGATGAGCTCCATCGCTATGAAGTAGGAATCTTCAATTTTTCCGAGTTCAAAAATCTGAACGACATTCGGATGCTGGAGTTTTACCGCGATCTTCGCCTCGTCAACGAACATTTTGATAAATTCGGCATCTTCGGCGACTTCAGGCAGAATCCTTTTTATCGCAACGATCTTCTCGAAACCTTCGACGCCGAACATTTTGGCTTTAAAAACTTCGGCCATACCGCCGACGTTGATCAGCTCTAAAAGATAGTATTTTCCAAATAATCTCGGCAACTTGTAAGTTGAATTATTTTCTTCCATGGAAAATTCCCGCAAAATAACAAAAAAATTCTATAATTATTCTAATTGTTGAATTTCTATAAGTCAAATAAAAGAACCGTTATTTTACGCTGACCGATTCTATCGGGAAAGTGATGTGGAAAACCGTTCCCGCTGGAGAAGTATCCCACAGAACGATCGAACCACCTGAAAGTTTTACGATTTTTTCACAGGTTGCAAGTCCGAGTCCGTTTCCGTTCTTTTTCGTCGTATAAAACGGCTCGAAAATCGAATCTTTGTGTTCCGACGGAATACCGGGACCGTTGTCAGAAACTTCGATAAGCAGTTTTTTCTTCTTTTTGGCAACTGAAACCTTGACTCTGCCGACGCGATCAGTTTTTTCAAGTGCCTGAAGGCTGTTGTTCACAAGGTTCACGAAAACATTTTTCAGCACATCCCAGTCGAACATGAATTCTTTTCCGCCGGTCTGATCGGTAAAATTGACTGTGCGGTCGGCATAGCTGAAAAACTGTTTCATTTCGGCAAAAAACGATCTGAAATTATAGGGATAAGGTGAAAGTTTTATATTTCTTCCGTAAACAAGCATCTTTTCGATCGTTTCGTTGATCCGCTTCAACTCTTTAAGCGAAATGTCAAGATATTCCGTATCTATATCCTTTTTTCTGTCAATTGAATCCTTCACCACCTCGATGTTGAACATTATTGAAGTCATCGGCGAACGCAGTTCGTGGGCAACGAATGAGAGCATTTTGTCTACTTCCTTGAAATGTTTCAGCATTTCCACTTTCTTTTCTGTTTCTATGACTGTGGCGAAAAGCGAGATCTTTTCGAATTTATTGAGCGTCATTTCGGCAAGATTACTGATGCAAAGCATTGCATTATGAGAAATATTCCTTGAATTTATTACAAAAAAGCCCGAAAGTTCGTTGTGATATACGACAGGAATAAAAAAATCACCTCCAGTTTTTTTGACAAAACCTTCGAGCGTCGGAACCGAAATCAGCGCGAAATCCTTTGACACATAAGTTTCATGCAAAAGGACCTGCTCGCTTAAAAGTTCTTGAAAATCGTCGTTACCGTCGTAAAGTTCGACCGGCATTTTACTGTTCTGCCACAAAAGATCTTCCAGATAAACATACTTTATGTGCTTGATTTCATGGAACCATCCGGTTACGCATTCGTAAAATTTGTCGAAAAGGAGCGGCGGTTCGGTTATGTCTTCGATTTCGAGACGGAACCTGTTCAGATATGTCTGATAGTAGTTGCGGCTTTTGTAAATAAAACTTTCAACCGAAGACGAAAAATAGGAAATAGCTATTCCTGTCAGCATGAAAAGCATGAAAAGAGCACATAGCACAACAAGCGAAAAGCTGGCGCTCCCAAACGCGCGTGTCACAAGAAACCTTAATGAAAACAAAAAGTTAACCAAAAAAGAGGCAGGAAGTGCCAAAAGTATGATAAGCCAGAAATTTATTCTGTTAAGTCCGGTCGACGACCTTGGATTCACATAAAGAAAAAGTCCGAAGCAAACCACGAAAAGCGCTGAAAGGATCATTGCGGCCACATTGAAATAGAGCGAATTGTAAAACATCACCGAAAAGGCCGATGCAACAGGTACAAGGAGCGAAAGAAGCGCCATAGCTGAAATATTAAAAAGAACAAATTTTTTCACATTTGCATTCAAGTATTTGATTTTCCTGAATATTATCGGGATATCAAGTGCAAGTGCGGCAAGCGGAAGAACAAAATAGACAAAATAGAGTCTTGTCTTCATATAAATAAACAGAACGACCATAAAAACCACTGAAACAGCTATCGTAGTCACCCATATCAGGTTAGGAAGAACAGCGTGAGGGAACGAATATATATAAAGTGTTGAAAATATTACAAAACATAGCATTGCTACAAAAAAATAAACTTTTGAGAACGGAAAATAGACCGCTGCAACTGACGAGAAAATAAAAACATTCGAAATCATAATAAAAAACAGCCACAGATTTTGAGGCACACCCCTGCCCTTTATCATGATATGCCAGCCGGTCGAAGACATGGCTATCGCAAAAAAAATAACGAAGTATAGAAATGAAGCTGATTCAGACATCTTTGCGCAAACCGAATTCTTCTATTCTTTTATCAAGAGTCGGACGTGTTATCCCCAGCAGTTCAGCTGTCCTGCCTTTATGCCAGTTTGTCTGTTTGAGGACATATTCTATATAGTTTCGTTCGACATCGCGCAGAGGCATCAGCTTCTCCGGCAGAACCAGTTCTTCGACCGTATTCTGTTTTGCATTCGGAGCCTCTTTTTTCTCGGCAGCAAGAAAAGAAAAACTGTCCCGCGTGAGAACTTTGTCCTTTGCCTTTATCGAAGCACGCTGTATCGTGTTTTCGAGTTCGCGGATATTGCCGGGCCACGCATGCGACCTGAGGTAATCGACTGCCTCTTTCGTGATGCTCTGAATAGACGTGTTCATCATGAAATTCGCCTTTTTTATAAAGTGTAGGATCAGCATTTCCAGATCGTTAAGGTGTTCACGCAGCGGCGGAACTGAAATCGTGATGACGTTGAGACGATAGAAAAGATCCTCTCTGAACTTACCTTTTTCAACAAGTTCCTTCAGATTTTTGTTCGTCAGAGCGACGATCCTGCCGTTAAAACGCTTTTTTTCTGTCGCACCGATAGGATAGAAATCCTTTTCCTGAATAACGCGCAGAAGTTTCGTCTGGAATTCGTAGGGCATTTCCGAAATCTCGTCAAGAACGAGCGTTCCACCTTTCACAGCTTCAAGTTTGCCCTCGCGGTTCGCATTAGCGCCTGTGAAAGCACCTTTGACATAACCCATGAGTTCGCTTTCGATCAGATTTTCCGGCACTGCGGCGCAGTTTATCGCGATAAAAGGCTCGTCAGGCACGGTGTTTTCATGGATCGCTTTCGCAACCATCTCCTTTCCGGTTCCGCTTTCACCCGTGACAAGGATCGTCGCCTTGTTTCCTTTCAGCGTTCCGATGGTCTTGTAAATATCTATCATCAGAGGATCGCGGCCGATTATCGTGTCTTTGAACGGAGTACTGTCGGGTTCGATAAAGTATGCAACGCGCTCTTTCAAAGTAAGGGTTTCAAGCGCGCATTCGACAGTAGAACGCAGCTTTTCAAGGGGAACAGGCTTAGTCAAAAATTCGTAAGCACCTAAATTCATTGCCCTTACAGCAGCATCGAGATCACCGAAAGCAGTCAGCATCACGATAAGCGGAATATCTTTTTTGTTAAAAGTCCTGTTCAGATCTTCGAGCAGTTCCAAACCGGTCTTCACCGGCATATTTATGTCAAGCAGAACAAGATCTGGATGCTCTTTTTCTATCGCGATATAACCGTTTCTTCCGTCATCCGCTGTAAAAACCGTATAGCCTTCCGATTCAAGATATTTCTGATAACTCCTGAGAATCGAAAGATCGTCGTCAACTATGAGTATTTTCCACTTGTTCTTCATTGTTCGACCTCCTTCGATTCACAATCTTCGCCAAGATAACGTTCGATAATAGCGACTTCTTCAATCGAAAGTTTGAAAAGCTGATAGACAAATCCGTCAAGTCTTTCAGAAACAGCTGCGAGCTCTTTCTTCAGGGCAACACTCTCTTTCGAAAGAGCCATTTCGCGGTAAATTCTGCGTATCTCAAGCACCTCATGCGAAATAAGATTCTGAAAATTCTTTCCGCAAAGCATGAACGGGATCTTGTTGAAATTTTTCTTCAAAAACTTGTTGTGATGCGGGAATTTTATTTTATAAAAAAATTCGACAAGCTTTGAATTGAGGTAACCTTCTGCAAAATAGAGATCGATATCGGAAGTGCGCGGGATCACTGCCGCGACATCGTTCATAAAGTAAAGTCCGTCTTCGTCGTATGCGAAAACAGGTTTTACAGAAAGATAGCGCATAAGGAGTTTTTTGCTTTCGAAACTGCTTTCCGCCGGAATCTGGAAAAAGGCCTGTGGATCGGGATAGATATATTTTTTGATTTTTGGAGTTCTGAACGGAATGATCTCCTTAGAAGTTACAAGCGGCCTGTAAGCGGCGCTCCGCCTCAGCGTTTTGACAAGATCGTCAATCGGAGCGTTTCTGAACATTCCGAGGAAAAACCTGAAGTGGTCTCCGCATGTTCCTCCGGCTTTTTCCTCTATTTTCGAAACAAGAGCCAGCTGATCGGCCGTCACTTTGTCGTTGAACGTGAAAAGATGGTTGAAATCAAGACAGTTGCGGTCAAGTTCGAGCACTTTTCCTTCGGCAAAATCGCGGATAACGACATTCTGCGGCTGCACAGGAATCAGCCCTTCGACTTTTTTAAACAGCTTAAGTTGCAGAAAATCGTCAAAGCGGTCGATTTCTTCCGTTTCAAAATGAGCATAAAGACTTTTTTTATCCTTTCTGGTGAGCGGAGAAGAAAGAAATGTCTTTTTAACCATGAGATAAAAAACGGCGTCGTATTTCAGCAGAACCGACAGAGTATCAAGCAGACTTTCGCTCGCAAACGGATAGTTTGCCGAATCGTCGACGACAATATCAAAACTCTGCGGCCGAAGCTGAGTGCCGTCATCGTTCATCAGATCGAACAAAGTCGTCTGCATCGAAATCGAAAGCGCAGCATCTCTCGCCACAGGATAATATTCAATATTTTTGAAAGGTGATTCTTTTGTCCTTTCGGAAGAGTAGCCGATGAAAAGCTGGATTTTTTTCTCGGTTTCGTAAGGCAGGACTATCGAATCGGTGAGAAGAAGCACTGACTGTTTCGGCTGAACTTTGACATTCTGAAGTTCGATCACCTTTTCAGCCGGAAGCGACAGAATCTCGCTGACCGAAAGCGAAAGAACGAAATCACGCCCGAGTCTGTCGGAAAACTCGTTGTTGAGAACGGAAAAATCGCTTTTTGTTATACCGATTAAAGTGTTTGCCGCCGGCCGCTTGTTCTGAAGTGAAAGCCAGAATTTGTTCAGCAGAAAAGCATAAGGATCGGATTTTATCGATTTCTGCTTAACAAACTCGTCGATTTCGTAAAAAAGTTTTACAAGTTTCTTTCTTTTATCCATTTTTTCTCACCTTTCAAAGTTCGATAAATTCAGTATAGAAACCAAATTTAAAAAAATCAAGCAATTCAGGGCAAAAAAAAAGGGCACCGAAGTGCCCTTTAAAAAATCTACCGAATAAAAGTGACAACTTAGTCTGTCGGGTTGTCAGTCGGGTTATCCGTCGGATTGTCAGTCGGGTTATCCGTCGGGTTATCCGTCGGGTTGTCAGTCGGGTTATCCGTCGGGTTGTCGGTCGGGTTGTCAGTCGGGTTATCCGTCGGGTTGTCAGTCGGGTTATCCGTCGGGTTGTCAGTCGGGTTATCCGTCGGATTGTCAGTCGGGTTATCCGTCGGGTTGTCAGTCGGGTTATCCGTCGGATTGTCAGTCGGGTTATCCGTCGGGTTGTCGGTCGGGTTATCCGTCGGGTTGTCGGTCGGATCGGTCGGATCTTCGTCAGCCGGACATTCGATCTCTTTGCCGGAACCGCTTGCGTAAGAAACGCATGTGCAAAGGTCAGCCGGAGTTGCGACATAACCTTCAGCGCCTTCTTCTACGCCTTCGTTGTAAGCAGCCTGAATGTCTTCAAACTTGTCGGTAAGTCTAGCATCGATTCCGAATTTGATGGTCTGACCAGCATCGATCGTGCCAGCTTTGCCATAGCAGTACTGGAAAGAACCTTCCGGCATGTCGCCCTGAGCGATCTCTGACGGAGCGTAGGTGTTGATTGCGATTGTGCACATTTTGTACCAGTCAATGTTCTGACCTTTCCATTTAATGTCAAGAGAAGCGACATTGATCATCGGAGCGAAAGGAGCTCTGTCGAAATCATCCGGATATTCTTCCATGATCTGGTCAATAGCGTCGAACCACTGATCAGGAACAATTGCCTGGATCTGAAGGTTCGGATAGTTGCCGCTGTAGCCCATGCCGATAAGAACAACTGATTTCATTCCGTTGGTCAGAGTAGCATTGAGGAAGTAGGACTGCGAAGTCTTAAGGTTGTAGTCCTGATTGTCCTCAAGATAAAGCGATGTTTTGGTGAGTGTCGTCATGTCGACATCTTCAGCATTTTCATCATTGATGGTGCCTGCACCTTTGAAGGTGTAGTAGTTGTCAAAACTCGATGAAGCATAAGCGTCATCAATTTTGCAGGTGTCAGGATTGTTGGTAGGATTCGTCGGATCATCTGTCGATGTCGGATCATCTGTCGATGTCGGATCATCTGTCGATGTCGGATCATCTGTCGATGTCGGATCATCTGTCGATGTCGGATCTGTCGGATCATCGCTGTTGCCGCCGCAGCTGACAACGAAGAGGGCGAGAACGATCGCCACAAGGATTGCTGTGAATTTCTTCATTTCAATTCTCCTAAAAAAAGTTAGTAAAAAAAAAACCTCAATTTCATGTTGTAAAAAAACCGTCTGAAATTTTAAAGTCACCTTTTTTTTTGTCAAGTAAAAAAACAAAAAAACGCCTCAACTGAAAAAAAACAACAAAAACGGTAACTTTTAACCGCCGAAAACAGTTGAAAGCAGAATTATAAACACTCCGGCAAGCGATTCGCCGGCAATAATTCCCGAAGCCGCAGGAACTATGTATTCCTCAAGCGATTTCTTTTTATGTTCGATGATAAGAACGATCAGAGCTCCCAGGAACATCGAAAGCGAGTTCCAGAACGGAATAACGAAAGCGAGACCTATACCCATCGACGACGGGATGAATTTCGCCGCTTTCGGGAACCATTTTTCGAGAAGCGGAATGATCACACCGACCGCAACACCGATTATCATTGCGATTTTAGCGGTTGAATGAAGCGTCGAGAAGCCCTGAGCCAACAGATCCGCGACTCTCGACCAGACCTGAGCCGCCGGAGCCGGGAAGTAGTCGCTTCCGAGAACGTCAGGTGTCGGAACGATGAGGTAGAACGCCGGAACGATTACCGCTGTTCCCGCAAAAATGCCGAGAAACTGCGCGAGGAACATTTTTCTCGGGCTTGCGCCGAGGATGTATCCCGTTTTGAGGTCGGTGAGAAGGTCTGCCGAAGATCCTGCTATACCCGAAGTGATCGAAGCTGTCATAAGAGTCGTGACCTTGCTGCCGGGACGGAGCATTCCATAAAAAGCCTGCGTTACCTGACCGAGCGCGCCGACGGGAGTCGTGTCGGTTTCGCCTGTCGCGCGGCATGCAACGATCGAAAGGAAGAACGAAAGAATGACCGCAAGCACCGAGACCCAGACCGGAATGTCGAACGCGAAAAGCATGATGAGGGCGATACCTGTGCCGCCGACAACAATGCCCCAGAAGAACCAGCTCATCGGAACTTCGACTTTTTCGATTTCGGAAAGTTCCCGTTTTTTGGTCGAGAAAAGGTCTTTGAGCGAGGCGAACGCCTTCAGAGCGACTTTCCACTGCATAAGGAACGACGTGAATCCTGCCGCGACCATGACAGGTGCGCCGAACCAGAGGCTCCAGCTGCTGATACCGCGGTAGCCGAGTTCCGTTATCGCACCGATTTTGAACATATAAGGTGCTAAAACTATATAATTAAGTATCGCTCCGAAGAGAATGCTCCATGCCGTCCGCCAGCCCATGATCCCGCCTGCCGCGACCATGATGAGGCTCGTTTCCATCGAAACTGTGTATTCTGCAAGTTTTTCGCCGAAAACCGCATAGGTGTATTTGATCCACTCGAAAAAGTCACGAATTACAGTGAGAACCGCGCCGCCAAGCGCGAAACCGAGAAGCGTACGCGTCTGTTTTTTGCTTTCCTCGCCTGCATAAAGGCTTTTAAGCGTCTCGGCGGTTGCAGTTCCAGACGGAAACGGCAGCTTTTCCATGTTGATCATCTGTTTTTTCATCGGTATCGCCATGACGACGCCCGCAATTCCGAGAAAAACAGTCCACGCCGTGAGCACCCAGAAGTTGAGATGCTGCCCGGTGATTAAAATGTAAGCCGCAATTGCACTTACCATCGTTCCGCCCGTCGTATAGCCGGCGCTCGAAGCAGTAGATTTCATCGAATTGTTTTCGAGAAGAGTCATGTCGGTCTTAAAAATTTTCGGAAAAATGACGCGCAGCAGTTTCCAGATGCTGAACGAAAGTACGCACGCCGTGATCGTTACACCAAGTCCCCAGCCTGTTTTGAGGCCGATGTAAAGGTTCGTGAGGCTCATAAGACCGCCGATGATCATTCCCATGACGACTGCGCGGACTGTAAGCTGTTTGACATCGCCCTGATAGACGTTTTTCAGCCACTGGCGGTCGTCTTCCTCGTACTGCTCCTCCAAAGTGAGCGGTCTTTTCGGCGAATTTTCAGCCGCCGCACCGTTTTCAGCAGACAATTTTTCGTTTTTGTTTTCTTCTGACATTGAAACCTCTGATTTTTAAAAAGTGAAAGTTAAAAGAAAATTTTCGATGGAACTAATCCTCTGAATCGCCGCTGTCCTTGGTATCTTCGATGAGAGCAAGGACTCTGAGATAGTAAGCACTCCTCGGACTGAGTTCCTTTCTGAGCTTGATGAGGACTTTCTTTGCAGCACTTACGTCACCCGCCTGAAGGTCAGCATAAGCTCTGTCGAACATTGCGGCAGCGGTCTTTTCGATCTCTTTAAGACCGTTCTGGGCAGATTTGCTGTTTGCATCAGCATAGAGAGCGTCGAAGAAGTATTTTCTAGCCTCGGCAATGTTTTCGTCTTTCAGGAGTTCCATTCCCTGAGCAGCAAGCGCATCGGCTTTGACTGCATTGAGCTGTTTCGTGTATGCACTGTATTCGTAGTTTCTGTCTCTTTCCTCTTTAAATTCGCTTCCGCCTGCGACAGAAATCGATTTTGACTTGATGAGATCGTCAACTTTAGCCTTGTACTGCTTTTCGATGTTGTTTTTCGCCTGCTCGTACTTCGCTTTTGCGGCCTCTTCACGCTTTTCGGCAGCCTTGAGGTTTGCTTCGTGCGCAGCTTTTCTCTTTGCGGCAGCCTTTTCCCACTCGTCTTTCATTGTATCTGTTCTCTTTTCGGCAGCTTCAAGTTCAGCGCGTAATCTAACCTCATCTTTTTCTTTGCCGGCGATCATTTTTTTCGAGTTACTTTCAAGCTGGGCGATCTTGCCGTTTATCGCTTTTTTGTCGGTCTCAGCCTTTTTCTCGTATTTCGCATAGACCGCCTGTTTTTCTTTTTCTATCGCGTTTTCGTTAGCGTCTTTCTTCTGTTCGATCGCGACTTCGATATCGTTCACCTTCTTTTCAGCGGCAGCCTTTTTGTTTTCAAGCTGAAGAGCGAGAGCGTCTTTCGTCTTTTCAGTGTTTGCATCAGCTGTTTCGCGCTGTTTTTCAAGAGCGGCGAGCTGTTTTCTCTTTTCAGCAGAAGTTTTGTCGTAAGCAGCCTTTCTCTGTTTAGCCTTTGCGTTTCTTTCAGCTTCGCGTTTGGCAGCACGACCTTCGATCTCTCTGATCTTGTTGTTCTTGTTTGCGTTGATAGTAGCCTGTTTCTTTTTGATATCCTTTTCGAAAGCGGCCTTTTCCTGCTCGACTTTCTTCATTTCGGCGTTAAGAGCCTTTTTCTCTGCTTCCTTTTTAGCTTTGAAAGCGGCAGTTTCCTTCTTGATCTCAGCCTCGCCTTTCTTCTGATCAGCGTCGATCTTAGCCTGTTCAGCCTTATAGTTTTTCGTTATTGCAACAGTCTCTTTTTCCACGAATTTGTCGTGACCGTCCTCGAAAGCAGCGAGATCCTTCGAAGCAGCAGCCTGATCTTTTTTAAGTTTCTGCCACTTCGGATCTTTTTCGTATTTCTCCACTTTATCCTGAATTTCGAACATCTGGGTTTCTATGGTTTCGACTTTCTTTGCACGTTCAGCCTGACCTTTGCTGTAAGCCTGTTCAGCCTTTTCTTCGGCAGCGCTTTTTTCAGATTCGAACTTGCGCTCGGCCTCATCTCTCTTTTTGTCGAAATTTTCCTGATTCTTGCTGAGTTTTTCCTCCTGTTTGTCGTTGTAATCGCTGATTTCGGAGTCTATTTTGTCAAATTTGTCAGTATAAGAGGAAAGTTTTTTGTCGTAATCCTCAAGCTGTTTATTAAGGTTTTCTGTCTCGTCGTCAGCCTTTTTCTCAGCAGCTTCGAGGTCTTTTGAATCCTTTGCTTCGGCATCAGCTATAGCCTTGTCGAACTTTTCCGATTCTTTCTGCTCTTCAGCTTCGAAATCACCTTCCATTTTTTC
Organism: bacterium; assembly: GCA_017645765.1. Classification (GTDB taxonomy): domain Bacteria; phylum UBP6; class UBA1177; order UBA1177; family UBA1177; genus UBA1177. Next base: position 125,105 of record JAGCNV010000016.1, read on the forward strand.
AACTTCTTTAGAAAGTTTAGCGATCTGCTTTTCAAGGTCGGAATTCGATTTTTCGAGAGCCTGCATCTTGTCGTTATACTCTTTTTCAGCAGCTTCTATATCGGCTTTGGACTGTTTTTTGGTCTGAATGAGCTGTTTTTTGAGGTCTTTGCTTCCTTTTTTGTATTTCTCATCGATAGCCGCGATCTCTGCTTCGATCTCTTTCTGGTAGATCTCTTCGGCCGGTCTTTCGTCTTCGAGCTGTTTGTTCAGCTTTTCGATCTCTCTGTCGGTCTTTTTGAGCTTGTCACGGTAGATCGCATCCATATTTTCGACATTTTCTCTGAGAGTTTCGAGCTTTTTCTGATGTTCGCGCTCCTGTTTTTTCTCAGCTTTTGCCTGTTTTTTCTCGTCCTGCTCGAATTTTTCGTTGAGCTTTTTCTGCTCGTCGAGTTTTCCGGCCATAGAATCTTCGAGTTTTTTCATTTCGCCGTCGCGCCATACCGAAATGGTCTTCATCTCTTTCTTGACGCTTTTGAAAGCACGTCTCGCCTTGTCGTATTCATCTTTTCCGGGCTCGTTGTAACGGCGTTTTTTATTGGTTTCCTTGACGAACTGAAGCTCTTTATAACCTTTTTCCCTGAGTTCGAGATCCTTTCTTTCGATTTTGTTGACAGTGTCGACAGCTCTTGAAGCATCGCCGTTTTTGGTCATCGATTTAGCATCATCAAGAGCCTGCATTATTTCATCAACTGTATCGGCAAAAGAAACGCTTTCGGCCTTTCTGAAAAGAGATGAAGCCTCTTTGCCTTTACCTGCTTTATATGCTTTGAACGCAGAACGCAGAGTTTCCTTTTTCTCCCTTTCGGTCATTTGAGGAGCTTCTTCTTTCTGAGGAGCAGCTTCTTCAGCTTCTTCAGCCTCTTCCTCGTCGCCTCCTTCTTCACCGCCTTCCGAAAGTTTTGTAATTGCATCCATAAGTTTTGCCGCAACTTCCGAAGCGAAATCTTCGGCATCTGTATCGCCAGCGACATCGACATTCTGTTTTTTGGCAATCTTGCCGTTTTTGTCGAAGATGTAAAGGATAGCAGTGAAACCTTCGTCGTTAGCCTTTACGACCGGGAAAAGGACATACTGCGATTTTTTTAACTTTTTGGCCTCTTCACGGGCACATTTAAGCTTCACGCCGCACTTTTTGAACTTGCCTGACGCAGCGGAATCTATGTCGGAAAGCTGAGCACCCTTAACGGTTTTGTAAAGGATTTTAAACTCTTTTGCGAGACTTTTAGCCATTGACGCCGCATCGCTATCACCCGCAGCCGGAACAACCGCCATTTTGGGATCTGCTGCGAAAAGAGAAAGAGAAACAAAAAGCATAAGCACCAGAATAAAAGATTTTCTGACCATTTTTTCCATCCTTTTTATAGTGAATAATTCCAAAAAACGTCTAAATTTTTGATAAATAACAAAAAAGCGCGCGAAAGGTAACGAAAAGAGCTTTTCTTGTCAATTTTTTGCGCCGAACTAAGAATAACAGCGGTGCAAACTGACGTTATGCACCAATCCCATCAGCAGCATGTTGAAAATGAGCGAACTTCCGCCGTATGAAAACCACGGCAGCGGGATCCCGACGACAGGCAGAATACCTGTGACCATGCCGATATTGACAAGGACCTGAAGCCAGATGTGGGCACAGGAACCGACGAGGATCAGTGCAGAAAATTTGTCCTTGACCTTGCCGACAAGCAGAAGAATCCTGACTAAAAGCAGAAAATAAAGAAAAAGGAGCAGCATGACTCCGAAAAAACCGAATTCTTCGGCATAGACCGAAAAAATGAAGTCGGTGTGATGCTCAGGAATGAAACGGAGCATGTTCTGCGTGCCGCGCATGTAACCTTTACCGTGCAGCCGTCCGCTTCCGACCGCGATTATCGACTGTTTGATGTGATACTGCGAAGTCTGGCTGAGTTCCTGTGATTCTTCGCCCAGGAGCATCGTTACAAGCGCAATGACTCGTGTTTTCTGATAGTCGTGAAGTCCCCACATCCAGAGAACAGGCACTGAAACGATAACGAAAAGCAGAACTCCCACAAGCCATCTGCGGTTGATTTTAGTCGAAAGGATCATCGCTGCCGCGACAGCTCCGACAAGGATCGCCGTACCGAGATCAGGCTCTTTGTAGATCAGAAAAACGGGGACAAATATGCCGAACGCTTCCGGCAGAATGTCGATAAGGTTGTAACCGTCTTCGAGCGTAGGCTTTAAGTTAAACTGATAAGCTATGAATAATATTACAGAAATCTTTGTCAACTCACTAACTTGGAAGTTCATGAATCCGATATCGAGCCACCTCTGCGCACCGCCGCTCGTCTTTCCGATCAGCAGAACGAGTGCCAAAAGTATGACGTTTGCAAAATACATCGGGATCACCGCACGTTCGAACATTCGGAGATCGGAATACGAAACGAACACAAAAACCACTGCGGCAAGAACGACCCAGATAAGCTGGATGTAAAATTTCGAAATAAGTGCACTGCTGAGAGAAAGAAGACCTAAAAAAAGTATTGCCGCGATCGGAAGAATAAGAAAAATGTCTATCTTCTTTCTGGGCATTGCTGACTCCGAACAAAAAACTTGTATGCGGATATATAGTTTTCGTGTAATTTTGCAAAATTATTTTCAGTTCTGTTGAAAGTTCAGGCTAAAACTTGCCTTTTAGTTCAAGGATTGTATCATAAATGTTTTGTTGTTGTTTGTATTTGGAGACAAAAATGAAAAAAATCTTCTTATGTCTGCTGTTTCTCGGTCTTTTGTTCGTAATGATCGGATGCGGAAAGAAAAAAACCGATTCAATATACGATCTTGTGGAAGAAGAAGGAGAAGAAATCCGCGGCGCCCTTTACACCAAATGTTATCCGGACAAAACCTGTGATGAAGATCTGATATGTGATAAAAGGTACAACATCTGCATAAGGGATTGTTCCAACAGCGAAGGATTTTTGGAAGAACTTGAAGAGGACATTCCTTCCGCGTGCAACCCGAACCCGTGCCGGAGCATAGCAAACGCGACCGGGACCTGCACTATAACCGAAGACGAAACTGATTTCGACTGTGAATGCAAAACGAATTATACCTGGAACAGCCAGGCAAAAACCTGCGATGCAAATTCCAGAAACAACTACTGCAGCAACCTTCCGGCCAACGCTAAATGGAACACTGTTGCACAGATCACTCAGGTCTGGAACGGTGAAACATGGGTTCCTGACAACACAGGTGTGTACGACACGACTCCGAGCACGACCGAATGCCATTTTGTATGTAATGAAAACTACGACTGGAACGGAACTTCCTGCAACGGAGTCAAAAAAACGGAAAATTGCACAGGACTTCCGGAAAATGCAAGCTGGAACACTGTTTCATCAATCACACAGACATGGAACGGCTATTCATGGACTCCTGACACAAAAGGATACTACAACATCTCCCCGAGCACCAGTCAATGCAGATTCAAATGCAACGACGACCACTATTATCACGATGACAAGTGCGTGACACCCTGCACCGAAGGAATCTGCAACATCGCGAACTCGACCGGGCTCTGCAAAGCTTCAAACTGGGACAAATACAGCTGTGAATGTGAAGAGAACTATACTTGGAACGATTCCACGCGGACTTGCGATGCGAATTCCAAAATTTCAAAATGCATCGGACTTCCCGACAACGCTGCATGGAACATCGTGGCAAGCATTACTCAGACATGGAACGGTACGGAATGGCTGCCTGTCAACGAAAGTATTTACAGCGAGGCATCAAGCACTAACGAGTGCAGATACAAGTGTAAAACCAACTATTCATGGGAAAATTCCGTTTGTATTCCGAGCTCCAGAGTTACCGACTGCACAGGACTTCCGGAACATGCAGTCTGGAACAACGATTCTACAGTTACGCAGACTTGGAACGATCCTGTTTGGACTCCGAGCGCAACAGGAAGTTACAGCAAGAATCCAGGTTCGACACCCTGTACATTTCAGTGTGATGAAGATTTCCATTGGGAAAATCCGTACTGCATATCCGACAAAAAAACTGTAAACTGCACTGGTCTGCCTGAAAATGCAGTCTGGAACACGAAATCAAGTATCACCCAGACATGGAAAAACAATACATGGACTCCGGATCCTGCCGGGAAATACAATGCTTATCCAAGCACATCCGAAGAATGCAGATTCAAATGCATGGACAATTTCTTCTGGAACGGAACCGCATGCATTACCTATCGATGCGATCGCAAAATCTGCGACAGAGACAGCAGGCCCCATTCAACAGAGGAGTGCATTTTGAAAGGAGCGAACAAGCAGATATGTGTATGCGAAGAAGGATTCTACTGGTGGGACGATCTCGGATGCGACAAAAAGCCTCTTTCATTAGGCAATATCTGCACAGGCCAGAACGAGTGTTTCAACGACAGCAGCGATATCCCATGTCCGGTCGAAGGAGATGACTTCTACGGCCAGGATGCGCAGTATGCGGCGCTTGGAAACTGTACACCAAAAAGCTTTACGATAAAAAACGTTGCAGGACAGAATATCATCGTCGACAACAACACCGGTCTTGAATGGCAGCAGTCCGCTCCGAGCCAGAAATACTCGTGGGAACAGGCCAGAGACTACTGCGGCAGTCTCGTATACGGAGGGCATGCAGGCTGGCGTCTCCCCTCACCGCAGGAATTTCTTACAATCATAGACAGCAGCAAGTATAAGCTCGCTCTGGACGTAACATACTTCACGAATATGCCGTCGGATCAGCTGGCCCGCATATGGACATCAAAAGAAGCTCCGGAAGATCCAGACACGGCCGTTGCGGCGAATGTTTACTACGGCTCCATCCACCGCGGCGAAGACTATCCCAAAACAAATCAGTACAATGTCGTATGCGTCTGGGGCGACGAACTGCCGGCAGGATCTTTCACGACTTCCACATTGGGTGAATACGATGAAGATGTCGTAACCGATTCCGGGACTGGTCTTATGTGGCAGAAAATTTTCGTCGAGACGAAGACCTGGAAAGAGGCTCTCTATTACTGCGAAAACCTTGAATATGCCGGATATTCCGACTGGAGACTGCCGAACAGGAACGAACTTGCCTCGCTTGTAAATTTTGACCTCTACCAGCCGGCATCGGATTTCCCGGAAATGCCTGAAGAGGACCGTTTCTGGACTTCTTCCTATCTGCCATACAGCACAATACATGCTCAGGCTGTCGATTTTACTTCCGGAATTTTTTATAGCACTCAAAAAACGGAATCGCAGTCTGTCCGCTGCGTCAGGAACAGCAATTAAAACAACCCGATCTTAACCTGAAAAACAATCTTTTCGCGCCGACTTGCAAGAAAAATGAAATAAATTTAATATGCCGCTTGTTTCTGGTTCGGTTTTTTGACGGAGGATCAAATGGAATTCGGTGAATTGAATGAAAAAATCAGAGCTCACGCACTGACAATAAACGCTCTGAAATCGGAAATTTCAAAAGTTATAGTCGGTCAGGAAGAGATGGTCGAAGCGCTCATCATGGGCATGATCGGCGAAGGTCACATCCTGCTTGAAGGCGTTCCCGGACTTGCAAAAACGACCGCTGTCAAGGCTTTTGCAGACTCGACCGACCTCGATTTTCAGAGGATACAGTTTACGCCCGATCTGCTTCCCGCGGATATAATCGGAAGCAGGATCTTCAACATGACCGAGCACAATTTCGAGACAAAAAAAGGTGTTATTTTTTCAAATGTCATCCTTGCCGACGAAATAAACCGTGCACCGGCAAAAGTCCAGTCAGCTCTTCTTGAAGCGATGCAGGAGCGTCAGGTAACGATCGGAGGCGACACTTTCAAACTCCCCGACCCGTTCATAGTTCTGGCGACGCAGAACCCGCTTGAGCAGGAAGGAACTTATCCGCTTCCCGAAGCGCAGGTAGACAGGTTCATGTTCAAAGTGCTCATCGACTATCCTACTCAGGACGAAGAGCTTAAAATCATCGAAAAATTCGAAAGACGCGAACTCACGCAGAAACTCAATAAAATTCTGAACAAAGCCGAAATAAAGGAGTGGCAGGAAATCGCGAAACAGATCTACACAGACGACAGGATCAAAAAATACGTCATTTCGATCGTTTCGGAAACGAGACAGCCGAAAGAAAAGGCGATCGCGCAGCTCATCGATGTCGGAGCAAGCCCGCGTGCAAGCATTTTCCTAATTCTGGCGGGAAGAATCCGCGCTTTCATCGAAGGACGCACTTTCGTAACACCGGAAGACATCAAGGAAGTCGCATATCCGGTGCTCCGTCACAGAATAATCCCCTCTTTCGAAGCCGAAGCCGAAAAAATCTCCGCCGACAAAATCATTTCAGAATTGCTCAACCGCGTCGAAGTACCTTAGATTTAATGCCGCCGCCATCAGCGTCACGTCGTTTCGCCGTTACGCCGTCACGACGACACAGGGCGGCAAATCGTTATTGTCGTTCTTATCAACAATAACGACAAATTAAAAAGAAATTTGATTTTCTAAAAATCCAAAATTATAATAGACCGTTTTTTGGAGGGTACTATGAAAAAAATCAGAGTTGCAATCGACGGTCCGGCAGGTGCCGGGAAAAGCAGCGTTAGCAGGTTAACAGCTGAAAAACTTGGTTACTCTTATATCGACACCGGTGCGATCTACCGTGCTTTAGCCGTTTTTATGGGCGAAACAGCAGCCGATGAACACGGAAAAATCAGGGAACTTCTGAAAAATTTCGAAGTTTCTTTCAAAATTGAAAATGGCGTCAACCGCGTTTTTCTCAACGGAAAAGATGTAACGACCGATATCCGCGCTGAAAAAATCAGCATGAAGGCAAGTTCGGTTTCGGCAATCCCGTTTGTCCGCGAGGCTCTTTTCAACATGCAGAGAAAATATGCCGAAGTCGGCGGAGTCGTCATGGAAGGGCGTGATATCGGCACAGTCATCATGCCCGATGCCGAACTCAAGATCTTTCTCACGGCTTCCCCTGAAAAAAGAGCGCGGCGCAGAATGCTCGAAATCGAGGCTAAAGGGCTGAAAGTCGATTTCGATGAACTCGTGAAAGAAATCAAAGAGCGCGACATCAAGGATTCGACACGAGCGGTCTCCCCGCTTAAACAGGCTGAAGACGCCGTTCTGCTCGACAATTCAGACATAAATCTTGAGCAGACTGTCGATCTCATCGTAAAATATGCAAGAGAAAGAGAGGGAAAATGAAGATAACTGTTGCAGACAATTCAGGTGTGTGCTTCGGCGTGAGGAGGGCGTTCTCACTGCTTGAAGAGGCGGTAGAAAACGCAAAAAAAAGCGGAACAAAAGTTTTTATGCTGGGACCGCTCATCCACAATCCGAGAGTGATCGCACAGTATGCAGGAAAAGGTGTTGACGTCATAGACATCGACTCTATTCAGGAAAATTCGTGCGTCGTGATACGAAGCCACGGCATCACAAAGGACGAACAGGCACTTCTTGACAGATTCAGCGGAATCACCCTTGTCGATACAACATGCCCTTACGTTCAGAGGATCCACCAGCTTGTCGAAAAGCGCTCGGAGGAAGGTTTTGCAGTTCTCATTATGGGAGACCGTGAGCATTCCGAAGTGAGAGGAATAACTTCCAAAATTACGGGCGATTTTTTTGTAATCCATCCGACTGAATTTGAGTCGAAAAGCGAAGAACTTTCCGGATTTATCAAGGCTCACGCCAGAATTTTCGCCGTTGCGCAGACGACTTCACGCCCTGCAAACTACGATTTTCTCCTCAAAAAAGTGCGAAAAGTTGTCGGCACTATGCCGGGTCACAGGTTTATCGCTGCGGAAACGATATGCACGGCAACTCTCAAAAGGCAGGATTCGGCGGGCGAACTTGCTAAAAAAACCGGCTCGATGGTCGTCATCGGCGGCAGAAACTCGTCAAATACTTCAAAACTTTTTCAGGTCGTTTCGGAAAAGAACAAAAATTCATTCTGGGTCGAATCACCCGAAGATTTCAGCGCATCTGACATAGAAATCCTGAAAAATTCGGAATCTGTCGGAATCACCGCAGGCGCTTCCACTCCCGACGAACAGATTGAAGAAATGAAATCGTTTTTAGGCTCGCTGAATGGCTAAAACAGGCAATACCGCGGAAAATCATCCCGACAAAATCTTAAAACTTGCCCCTGAAATCGGCCTTCCTCTAGATATTGAAGGCTCTGTTCTTCCGTGTGATGCAGAAGCTGTGGCGATAGTCGGAAGCAGGAAACCCTCTCTTTACGGCATAAAATTAGCTGAAAAAGCGGCGGAAACGGCAGTAAGCTGCGGAAAAACGGTGATCAGCGGTCTGGCACGCGGAATCGACACAGAATCACATCGCGCGGCGCTCAGAGCCGGAGGAAGAACAATAGCTGTTTTAGGAACCGGAATAAATGTCATCTACCCTGAGGAAAACATAGGACTCGCCGAAGAAATCAAACACAGCGGCGCGGTCATTTCGCAGTTTCCGCCGGACACGCCGCCAATAGGGAGAAATTTTCCGATAAGAAACGAGACTGTGGCAAAAATGTGCACTTCACTCGTTCTCGTTCAGGCTGCGGCAAAGAGCGGAAGCCTAATCACGGCACGTCTTGCGCTCGAATACGGCAAAAAAGTTTTCGTCTGCCCTGGTGAAATCGACGACCCTCTTTTCGAAGGGAACTACGAGTTTCTTAAAAAATACCGGAAAAACAGAAATCTCAAAATACTTTTCGATTTCGGCATGCTGACTGAAAACAACGGAGAGAGGGATCAGAATTTTGAATTTTTTTCAGAAAATCAAAACGCAAAACACTCTGAAATCACAAACAAAAGTGTCATTTCAGGCAACAAAAAAGAACCGCAACTTGATGGAACTAAAAAAATTGTTTATAACATAATAAAGTCAAATCCGTCTGGGATCGACTTTGATACTCTCACCGTTCTTTCCGGAATCGGCGCGGCGGAACTTCCTGCTGTGCTGCTTTCGCTTGTTCTTGAAGGAATAGTGAGCGAGCTTAACGGCAAAATTTATAAACCAAGTGAGGCGAAATTATGAAACTTCTTATCGTGGAATCACCAACAAAGGCAAAAACTCTTACAAAATATCTGCCCGATTTCAAAGTCGTGGCATCGATGGGTCACATCATCGACCTTCCGTCGAAAACTCTGGGAATCGACATCGACGACAACTTCAAGCCCGATTACGAAGTGATCCCGGGAAAAGAAGGAACGATTTCGATGCTCAAAAAAGAGGCCGATGCGGCTGATGAAATCTATATCGGATCCGACCCTGACCGCGAAGGAGAGGCAATCGCGTTCCACATTGCGTCACTTTTCACGAACAAAGTGATCCACCGTGTTCTTTTCCACGAAATCACGAAAAGCGGAATAGAAAAAGCGCTTTCGACTTCCGCCGAGCTTAACGAAGACCTTTACAATTCGCAGCAGGCCCGCAGAATTTTAGACAGAATTGTCGGCTACAAACTTTCTCCGTTCCTCTGGAGAAGCGTTAAAAAAGGACTCAGCGCAGGAAGAGTACAATCGGTCGCACTTGAAATGATAGTTGACCGCGAAAAAGAGATCCGCGCTTTCGTTCCAGAAGAATACTGGTCGTTCAAAGCCGATTTCGCAGGAAAAAACGGAAAATTCGACGCTATTCTTGAAAAAATCAAAGGGGAAAAAGTCGAAGTCTCCAACGAAAAAGATGCAAATGCAATCAGAGACGATATCGAAAAAACCAATTCTTTCTCGATAGTTTCAATTGAAAAGAAGGAAAAGAAGGAATCTCCCCTTCCGCCCCTCAACACGAGCAATCTTCAGCAGGAAGGTTCACGCCTTCACAACTACACGGGCGAGCAGACGATGAGGATCGCGCAGTCGCTCTATGAAGGTAAAGATTTGGGCGAAGACGGCTTCACAGGTCTTATCACCTACATGAGAACAGACTCTTTCAGAATTTCCGAAGAGGCAAATGCGGCTCTCAGAGACTACATTGCAGCAAATGTCGGCAAAGAATACTTGGCACCGAAAACAAAATACTACGCAAACAAAAAAGGAAAAACTCAGGACGCGCACGAAGCGATCAGACCAACAAACGTCGAGCTCACTCCGACAAAAATCGCTTCGAAACTCACAAAAGACGAACTCAATATCTACACTCTCATCTGGAAAAGATTCGTCGCGACTCAGATGAAGGATGCCGTCTACGAAACGACTGCGATCACGATCGAAGACACTGACAAGAAATATTCCTTCAAAAAGACGGGAAGCGTCATTCAGTTCGAAGGTTTCCGCAAAATATACAAAAAAACGGGAAAGGACGACACTATTCCGAAAGTGACGGAAAACGAAGTCGTTCAGCTTGAAAATCCGGTATGCGAACAGCATTTCACAAAGCCGACACCGAGATTTACCGAAGGCAGCCTCGTAAAAGAGCTCGAAGAAAAAGGAGTCGGCAGACCTTCAACTTATGCTACCGTCATCAAACAGATCGTTCAGCGCAACTACATCGAACGCATGAAGGAACCGCGCGGCGCACTTATGGCGACAGACCTCGGAATCCTGGTCAGCGACACACTTGTTTCCTTCTTCCCGGAGATCATCAACGTCAACTTCACGGCCGAGATGGAATCGGATCTTGATACCGTCGAAACAGGAGAAAAAGACTGGCTCGATGTTCTCAGAACTTTCTACGCGACTTTCTCTAAAGTCCTCGACAAAGGGATCACCGAAGTCAAAAAAGAGGGTAAAAAGAAAATCTACGCTGAAGAACCATGTCCTAAATGCGGAAAAAGACTCGTTCTCAGATGGTCGAAAAAAGGGAACCTTCCTTTCCTTTCATGCGAAGGCTACCCCGAATGCGACTTTGCCGGCACATTTGAAAAAGACGGGGATGTCTACCACCTCAAAGAGGAAACCGAAGAAGAAAAAAGCGTCGAACTTGAAGAAGTCTGCCCGAACTGCGGAAGCAAACTCGTCATCAAAAAAGGACGTTTCGGCGAATTCAAGGCTTGCAGCGCTTATCCTAAATGCAAGACAATAATCAAGGAAGATAAGAAAATCTGCGACTGCCCGGTCTGCGGAAACGGCGCGATAACCGTGAAACGCTCCAAAAAAGGAAGACTTTTCTACGGATGCTCAAACTATCCGAAATGCGATTTCGTCAGCTGGTACAAACCGGTCGAAGGCGAAGTATGCCCGGAATGCGGCTTCAAATATGTCGTTGAAAAGAAAAGAAGCGGCAAAGTCTGCCAGAAGTGCGGCAAAAAAATCGATAAATAAAACTATTTTTCCCAAATAACGACCGCGGTTGCGAATTTCCGTTCGTGACTTATCGAAAGATGAACTTTTCCTTCAATTTCCAATCCGTCGAACTCAAAAAACGGTTTTCCGCTTTCGTCATGCGCCACCGTTACCTGCGAAAAGTTGAAATCCTTTCTGTTCAGAGCTTTGACGAGAGCCTCTTTAGCCGCCCAGAATCCTGCTATATGCTCTTCTTTAAACCTGAATCTGTCGATATATTCACGTTCTTTTTTGCTCAAGAAGCGGTTCCACAGTTCAGGTTTGTCTTTGAATCTTTCGACTTCAACAATATCAGTTCCAACACCTGCGATCATTTTTCATCTCAAAATTTCAGTTACAGATTTATCTCGATTTCGGCTTTCACCCCTTTGAAATCAGGAAGATAGCGGCATGTTCCGCCGTCACAGGTAAATCCTCCTTTCTCAAGACCGCCGAAAACGTAAGTTCTCAGGAATTTGTATTTGTAGCCGATTGATCCGCCTGTGTAGAAATCGGGAGAATAGCTTCCGCCTCCCGCCTCTTTTTCGATCCATGTCGTGTTTTTGACAGCCGCAAAAAGTTCGTGAGTCCGCATGTATTTCCAAGAAACTTCGGCGACAGTCTTGAGTTCGTGAATGTGATCCATTTTGTGAACATTGTCAATCCAGTAGTCCTTGTTATAGTAGTCATTGGTAAGTTTCATCGACCAGTCTGAGACAAAACCGCCGACATGAATGAATGAAATTATCCAGTCGCGGCTGTTTTTTCTGTCTGAATTACCGTCAACTGTGTGCCAGCCGACTCCGGCCGAAAGCGAAACGTGGTCCCACTCTTTTTCGCCGCTAAGTGCCGAATACCAGAAATCCTCTGCCTGATAGTCGAGAATAAGATTAGTTCTACTCGAAGGGAGCGCTTCCTTGTTTCCGAGAGAATCGCCTTTGACAAGATCAGCGTGGAACTTTATTCCCGAATGATTCTCGTTGAAACTTATTCTTCCACCCACAGCCCAAGTGTCGAATTCATTATCGATCTGCAACTCCTTCGGAAGCAGTGTCGGCGGGTTGAAATAACGGCGTTTCTGATAGTCCTTGTCTTCCATTCTGTTGTAGTTCAGGAAAAACTTGTTATACACTTTGCCTTCGAGCTTGAAGGTCAGGCGGCTTTTCTTCTCGCCGAAATCGAAGTAGTAAAGGACCGACGAATAAAAGGCTGCAGCATTCTGCAGATCGTTTTTTTCCTTATCTGTTGTCGGATCATTTTCTTTGAACTGCTTGGTCTCGGTCGTGGTTTCGTAACCGTACGGCACATAGACGGCACCTGCGTAAAATGAAAATCCAGGGAACGGATTGCGCAGCGATACATAACTTCCGATAAAGTGAAATTCCTTTTCGGCATAGATATTTTTTTTAGATGTCTCTTTATTCACGCTGATCAGATCATATTTTCCGTAGTTTCCGTAGCCGTACTGCACCGCAGCTTCGGCGATTTTCCACTTATAACCCGTTTCCATGCCTGCAAGCCAGTCGTCGGACTCATTCATTCTTTTGAAAGTCGCGCTGTCACGGAGCTGCGGATTAGCCCTGCCGCCGAACGCCTTGATGAAAAAACCGTTGTAGTTCGCCGCAATGTTGCCGCCGCGGATCGAATTGTCGCCGTAAACCTGGTCGTTTTTCATCGAAAACGCCATTCCGCGGTTCATGCTCTCGTAAAAATCGCCCGCCGTGAATTGTATATTTTTCCACTTTCCTTTCATATAAAGTCTGTCAAGATACTGTTCCCAGCAGTGGTTGAAGTGCTCGTCGCTGTAAACGTAGTCGAAGTTTTTAACTGAATCGTCACTTTCTTTGTCTGCAAAGAAAAGAAGTGTTTTTCTGATTCCGAAAGAGTAGTTTTTGTAGGAAATCTCGCCGAAATCCTCCGTCTGCAATACTCCGTAGTTATCGTAGGCTTCTACCAGCTCGCCGTTGCGTGTTGTCTGTATTTTCTGGTCAAGGAAAACATGAGCCTTGTTTTTCGAATAGAATTTCCAGCTTATTTCGGTTTTTTTGGGTTGTCCTGCCGGTTTTTGTTCACTATTTCCTGACGGATTCTGTTCTTTCTGAGACGTTTCAGGTAACGTCTCTACGGATTGAGCGGCATTTTCCGCAGGTTTTTCGGCCTCGTCCGCAAAAACGGAAACGAAAGAGAAAATCAGTGAAAAAACAAGGAGAAATTTCTTCATGCTAGTTTACAACTGCAAACTGAAGACATTCCTCACCGTCCCAGGTATATTCTTCACCGCATTCGCATACATATCCGGTTTCGATTTCAGGATCAGTGGTCGTCAGGCATCTTCCTGTCGAATTTTCAACCGATGCACACGGATTTCCGGCACACGCGCTATCACCGCCTGAAACACAGCGGAAACGTGCATAAGAATCGTTGTCCTGTTCGAAAACTTCAACATTACTGAAATCGAAACAAGAAATCTTTCTATATTCCGGTAAATCGGAAGACCAGAAATAACTAATGTCGCCCAAAACCGAATACTTACCGCTGAAATCTACCGCACAGTTTCCTTCTTCGCAGTGTCTTACAAGCGTCTGAAGCTCTTCCATTGTCGGAAGTCTCCAGAAGTTTTCAGTATCTTCTTCCGTATTAAGTTCTGCGCAGTAATCGTAAGCATCCCGCCAGTCCGCATAAGGCTTCAAATCAGACCACGTGAGTCCGGCCGGATCAGTGTAAGGAATCGTCTCATAATCATCAAGAGTATTGTCAAGAACGCACCTTTGGACGAGCAGCGAAATAGGAATTCCGCTTTCAGCATAAATAAGCCCTTCTGCGGCATCTACGATCCAGGGTTTTGACCAATTGTCATTTCCATCACTCCAGGAATCGAGTGTCATAGTGCCTGAAAACATGGCTCCGTAATCATTCAAAGTCGTTTTTGAAGTTACATCACCGATGCAAGCCTCTTCATCAAAACACGACTCTTCCCTGCATACAGTTGTTACGCCGCATGTTCCGCCCTCTTTTTTGAGTTTTTCAGTCGTAACGGTATTGCGGATCTCGTCTATTGTCGGAAGCCTCCACCTGTTCGAGCCGTTTTCGCTCAGATAGCGGCACATTTCAGCAAGGTCAGATATATAAACCGTCTTTACTGTAGAACGGTCACATTCACTACCGCGCAGTTCACAGTCGGGATCGTAATACGAGCCGGAAGAGAGATAGTAGTTATCGAAATCTGCAAAAATTTCGGGGTAAATCCTCGACGACCAGATCGTGCCGTTCGCATCTATGCAGGGTCCCGTTCCTGTTCCGTCACACTCAGGAATTTCCTCTTTTTCATCAAGATCACTTCTGACGCAGAGAACAGAGTATCCTTCTTCTTCCTCAGCTATTTCGTCTTTTTTGATGCTTTTAAGTGACCGTGGCTGCTGCGGTCCCACTATCGGTTCGTCTTCCGGATTTTCGACTTCGCCGGACGGGCCGACAAGTCCGTATCCCATGTGGATAAGCCATACAAGATAATCGACAGGCGCCGGAGTCGAAGTCCAGAAGATATCAGGCGCCATATCAGGGAATGAAGAGACAACTTCAGATCCTTCCTCCGTTTCCGCTACTACTTCATCACCTTCTCCAGCAACTTCCGCCGATAATTTAGAATAGTCTATAAGCGTTGCAAGTTCGTTCATGTTCGGAAGTCTCCAGTCGGTATGTCCTGCGTATTCAAGGTTTTCGCAGTAGGAAAGCGCCTCTTTCCAAGTCGCCTTCCTGACCGGTTCTTTCTGCCAGAAAAGGTTTGTGGATGAATCCGAGATCATCTCATCGCCGTTTTCAGTAACGGCAGAATAGTTTTCAGCACTTGCCTCGCCGTATTTTTCTCCGCTTACGCACATGAGGTATCCTTCATACGAATACGAACTTCTGGCAAGATTAACCATACGGGTAATCAAACCGTAGGGCAGCAGATAGAAATAATTTTCGATCGAGGTCAGGATTAAATCAGGACCGTATGACCTGGAAACTTCGCGAACCAAGGTACCATCATCATATTTTCCATAAAGTTCTACAAAATAAACCGGATCAATTCTGTTACCGTAAAGCATTCCGTGATCGGCGAGAGCGGCAAGTTCCTGCGGCTCCGGAAGTCTCCAGTCTTCGATTCCTCCGTAAGCGGCATATTCGTTTTTCATCTCTTCGTAAGTTCCAATTCTTCCGGTAAGCCACCAGGTGAGCCCTGTAACATTGTCTTTGATGAAAGGCTCTCCTTCAACCTCTTCACTATTTTCGATTTCGGTGTAACTGTGCGGCACACAGCCTTTTCTTGCGGCATACTGCGCATCCTGACCGTAAGCATCTTCATCTTCCTTCGGGCATAAAATCTGATTTCCTTCACCGTCCGTGCAGATCGCCATGCCCGTGCAGAGCACTTTGGAATAAATT
The DNA here is from genome assembly GCA_017645765.1 of bacterium. GTDB lineage: Bacteria > UBP6 > UBA1177 > UBA1177 > UBA1177 > UBA1177. The sequence goes on from JAGCNV010000016.1 coordinate 140,829, forward strand.
TTTTTGCAGTCGTCAGAGCAGCTTGAACCGATTCCTTCACCGGTTTCAGCCTTGTCGCATTTCTCGTTGCTTTGAACTATGCCGTCGCCGCAATAAGCAGTCGAACCTTCCGCATTCTGACAGTTTGTCGTGCAGACAGTGCAGGATGTTTCGCCGTAAGCACAGGCGGTCCGGCCGTTATCCGTTCCGTTGTCGCATGCTTCATCGGGATCTAAAATGCCGTTTCCGCATTCAGCGACATAAACGTCATTGTCTTCGTCAGCAACCGGTTCGTCAGCATCTTCGTCCGAGATTTCGATATCCGATGTATCGACATCGTCTTCTTCATCCGTAATTTCGATATCCTCGTCTTCATTCGTGATTCCGGAATCATCTTTATCAGGTTTTTCAACAGGTTCTTCCTCATCTTCGACATCAATCAAGAAAAATGCGTAAGCGGTGAAGTGACCGGTCGTCATCATGATCGGATCTCCGGCAGCACTCATCATGATGGGATCTCCAGCTGCCGTAACCATAATGGGATCTCCTGCCGCGCTAAGCATAATCGGATCTCCGGCTGCATCCATCATAATCGGGTCTCCTGCAGCATTCAGCATTATAGGATCACCGGCAGCCGTTGTAATGACCGGATTGCCTGCGCCGTCATGACTGAGTTTTACCGTGTATCCGATTTTGCTGAAACTCCATTTACCTTCTTTCTCTCTGTAAACTGCAGCAGTGATGACTTTTTTCTTAGCCGCCCTGAGTTCTCCGCCGGTTCCGGTGCTTGTCATCGAAATAAAAACAGGTTTCTTGAAAACCGTACCTGTTGGTTCGAACTCGACCACTTTGCTGATAACGGTTTTGTCTTCTGTTCCGGGATAACCCTTGGCATCGTAAACTCTCATCGTGATTTTAGTGTCACTGTCGAGAGCATCAGCCGGAATTTCAATCGAAGTCTGTCCGTCTGAACTTTCGATCTTTCCACCTTCTTCAGCAGAAATTTCTTTCGTGACCTCTTCTTCAACCAGCGGTTTTTCATCATTTTGTTCAGGTTTGTTTTTTTTCTTGTCGCTGCATGAAGCGAGCGCAAAAAGCGAAACAAAAACCATAACCAAGCAAAATACGCGTTTCATGAAACCCTCCTTTTAAAACATTAGCCTGTCAATTATCGGGATTTTAGTTACAAATGCAAGAAAAACAGCAACTTAACGATTATTTTCATTTATTTCGGCAACTATTTTTTCCGAGACTTCCCCGACCTGAAAAATATCGCCGGTTTCATCTTTGACAGAAGTGATTTTGCAGTTTGGCATTCCGCACGGGACAATTCTTGAGAAATACGACAAGTCATTGGAAATGTTGACCGAAAATCCGTGGATCGGAACAAATTTCTTAAAGTGCATTCCAGTGAAGGCGATTTTCCTGTCTTCGACCCAAAGCCCTGCCTTTTCATCGTGCCAAGCCAGGTTTTTCACTCCGCAGAAATCAGTCAGAACATTTTTTATAGCGTTTGCAAAAAAAAGAACAAACTCTTTAATCGAAGAGAATCCGTAATTTCTGAAATCGATCACGGGATAAATCACAAGCTGACCCGGCCCGTGAAAAGTGAGCTCTCCGCCGCGCCTGATGTTGTAAACCGGAATATCGCCTATCGGCTTGATAAAGTCTTCTTCCCTGCCGCGAAGTCCCGAAGTATAGACCGGTTTATGCTCCAGAAACAAAACACATCCACTGCTTTTTTTTGCAATGACATCGTTTCTCAGATTTTCCTGAAACTCAAGAATTTCGCCGTAATCACACGTATTTTTAAAAATCCGAAACGGGATTTCAGCAGCCATTTCTAAGCCTTTCGCCGAATGATGCAGGGAGACGCAAAGCCTTGATTTTATTGATAGTCAGTTCAAAATCGTATTCGACTCTGTGATACCTGAGGATTTGTTTTTCCGTATCGTAGGAGACAAAACTTGAACGCGGGTCTCCGTCACGCGGCTGTCCAACCGATCCGCAGACACAAACGACCGGATTCGGAATAGTCGAAATATCGACTTCGCCACCCGAAATATTGAGCTCGACCGACTGATTGTTACCCGTCATCAGAAAAAGATTGGTGTAGTGGCTGTGACCTACGAAATTCACTTTCTGCAGAAACGGTGCAACGTCGTACAGGCGGTTCACTCCCCTGCAGTTGAAAATGTAGTCGTATCTTTCCGGCATTCGTGGCGATCCATGAGAAAGGAGACAATGAGCTCTGTCATCGACATGGATGTATTTCAGACGGTCCAGAAAGGCAAACTGGTCGTTCGTCAGAATATCTGTCGTCCAGTTTATGACATATCTCACCGCATCGTAGTAATCGTTGATATTCGTCTTTCCGACAATACCTGCATCGTGATTGCCGAGCACGCCGAAATCAACATTCTCTTTAAGGATATCAATGGTTTCACCAGGCCACGGGCCATATCCTACAGCATCGCCGGCAAACAGAATGGCATCGGGCTTGATGTTCTCCCTGATCTCTTTCATAACCGCTTCAAGAGCGGGAAGATTTGAGTGGACATCGCCTATGACTACGATCTTCATATTCTAAAGAAGTTCTGCGGCTGCGTTTGCAAGGGCAGAACGCTCACCTTTTTCAAGAGTTATGTGACCTGCAAGCGAAAGATCCTTGAACCGGTCTACAATGTAGCTCAGACCGTTGTTTGACTCGTTCATATAAGGATTGTCAATCTGGAACGGGTCGCCGGTGAGAACCATTTTAGTATTTTCGCCGACTCTGGAAACGATCGTTTTGATTTCGTGAGGAGTAAGGTTCTGCGCCTCGTCGACGATGATGAACTGTTCGGGAATGCTTCTTCCGCGGATATAGGTCAGAGCTTCGACTTCGATCACCTTGCTCGCCATAAGTTCGTTCATTTTTCCCATACTGTTCATGTCGTGGTCTGCAAGAAGATATTCCAAGTTGTCGAAAACGGGCTGCATCCACGGTTTGAGCTTTTCGTCAATCGTGCCGGGAAGGAAACCGATATCTTTTCCCATCGGATAAATCGGTCTTGCAACGAGCATTTTTGTATATTTTCCCTCTTCAAGACACTTCTGCAAACCTGCCGCGATCGCAAGAAGAGTTTTTCCGGTTCCGGCAGTTCCGATAAGACTTACAAGCTTTACTCTGTCGTCCATCAGAAGATCTAAAGCAAGCCTCTGAGCGAAATTTCTCGCCTTGAGACCCCACACTTCCTTGAACTGCTTGAGCGGAACGATCGCATTTTCAAACGGATCGACTTTGACAGTGACCGTATGCTGTTCGCCGTTTACCGAATCAATAAGCCTGAAAAACTGGTTCGCGTGCGCCGTTTCGAAAGGAGTTCCGGCTAACGTATCAAGCTGGATCTTCTTCTCTTCGAAAATGCGGTCGATAAAAGCACCCTCAACGCTCAAAGTTTCGTATCCGGTCGGAAGTTTGTTGAAGTTGACCGTGTCGTTTCTGTAATTATCAGCCTTTATGCCGTAAACATCAGCTTTGATGCGGAGATTGACGTCCTTGCTGACGAGAACGACCTCTCTGTCGGGATTATCCTTCGTGATTTTGTAAGCGGCGCAGAGAATGACGTTGTCGGCATACCCTGAAGCGAGTTTCGCGCCGGGAAGTTCGAATTCGCCCGTAATGTCAATTCTTATCGAACCTCCTCCGGGAAGCGCAACACCGTCAAGAAGACTTCCCTGCTGGCGAAGTTCCTCGATATGACGCGCAAAAGCACGTGCCGCAAGACCGACCTGATTCATATCTTTCTTGAATTTGTCAAGCTCTTCGATAACGACTATCGGAACAACTATATCGTGCTCGTCAAAATTGAAAATCGCCTTCGGATCGGAAATAAGAACATTGGTGTCAAGGACAAAAATTTTTTTAGCCATTATCCGCCTCCTGTTTAAGTTTCAAATTGACCGTCATATCCTTGTCAAGCGTTACAGCCATCGGTTTTATCGAATAGTCTTCGTATTCAAAACCGAGAATCAACACTTCTGATTCTTTTTTCGGCAGTTTCTTCGTGCAGGGTGTTTTGCAGATCGTTTTTCCATTTTCGTTGTTAAAAACCCTGACTCCCTTGATATTTGAATTTACGGTAAGTTTCATCATTGGCACGCTTTTTTTGCCGTTTGCCGCAGCTTTTTTGACCGGCTCGGCACTCTTTTTATCCGCCGGAGACTCTTTTTTCTGCGGCTGTTCATCTTTTACAGCTGCATTTTTGTCGTCATACTTCGAAAGTTCCGTACGTTCAGCCATCATAGGCGGATTCTGCTTCATAACAAAAGCATACACCGCAATTCCGGCCAAAATCAAAAGAAGACAAACTATCACTATCTTGAGACCTGTTCCGGAAGAACGGCTTTCAACAGTAACATGCTTTACGTTCTCATCATGAGACGAATTGAGCATCCTGATTATCTCTTCGCTAGAAATCATGTCGGAGGCAGGATTCATGCTTCTGACGGTTCCGGAATTAAAAAGGAATGCAAGACTGATCTTTTCTTCAAGATTATATTTCAGATAAATATTTTTCAGATCGTTGAGAAGAAGCATCATCGTGCCGTAACGGTTGAAAGGCTTCTTTTCGAGACACTTCATTATCAGCGCGTTGACATCCGGCTGAATGTCGGGATTTACATTACTTGGCAGTTCCGGGAATTCATACTGATGTTTATGCAGTATTTTCATATAGTTATCGTCAAAAAACGGAAGTCTTCCCGTCAGCATTTCATACATTATGACGCCGAGTGCATAGATGTCGGAAGCGGGTTCGACACTCTCTCCTGCCGCCTGTTCAGGAGACATATACTCCGGCGTTCCGAAAATAGCGCCCGACTTAGTCAGAGTGCGCAGACGCTCATCGGGTTTGACATCGTCCTGAAGTATCTTGGAAATACCGAAATCAACGATTTTGACAAAAGGATAGTTGCCGTCTTTTGTAGTCAAAAGAATGTTTTCCGGCTTAAGATCGCGGTGAATTATCCCTTTCCCGTGAGCCGAATAGAGAGCAAAAGCTATCTGGGAAGCAACCGAAACGGCAAATTCGAGCGGAAGAACGCGCTGTTCCTTCATAACGTCGGCAAGCGACCGCCCTTCAACATACTCCATAACGAAGTATGCATTTCCCTCTTCGGTGTAACCGAAATCGGTGACATCCACAATATTGTCCTGACCGATGTTCGACGCCGCAATGGCTTCGCGTTTGAACCTTTCGACAGTGTCTTTGCGCTTACTCTGCTCGTAATGCAGAATTTTTATAGCAACTTTCTTCCTTAAAATCTCATGCTCGGCAAGATAGACGCTTCCCATGCCGCCAGTGCCTACGAGTTTGATTATTTTATAACGGTCGTTTATCACCGTTCCTATATATTTTTCTTCAAAATCAGCTGTACTATTAGTTATCAAAATTTCCTCTCAATGCAGCAAAAGCGTTGGATCATCATAAAAAACCAAATCAATAAGATACCGTTATGTCATCAAGATAGAAACCAAAGGCCTCATCGGATTCGTCGCTCGTAAAGCGGAAACCTATATCGACACTCTTCCCTTTAAAAGCTGAAAGATCGCCGGTAAATTTGTAATAGTTGGTTTTGAGCTGCTTCGTGATTTTGGTTTTGTGATTGTCAAGAGCATCAAGCACCGAAGGAGTGCCGGCGGAAAGCGGAACACCCGTATCGGTCAGTTCCCAAACATCTTCGCTTTTCTTAACGATAACTTCGACATAATCATAAGGCGAATAACCGTTTCCGACAATATCAACCCATGCATAGAACGATATTTCGGGCTTTCCTTCCGATGGAATCGATATCGATGTATTGTAATAAAGCAGATCCTTGCAGTTCGCCAGATAATTACCGTCAAGAGCCGTCGCAGCGACATTGGCTCCGCCGTGCGCCTCTTCCGGACCGCTCGTCGGAATGCCGATATCCCAGCAGTGAGTTCCCTCTGTAGCCGGAACTCTGGTCCACTGGCTGCCACCGTCCTCAAAATCTTCGGTCATAATGGTTTGTCCTAAACCAGGATCGGATGAATTATCAGTATCGGTATCGGCATCGTTGTCACTGACATCATTGTCCTTATCGGCAGGCTCGCTGTCGTTTACTTCAGGATCATCATCCGTTTCAGTGTCGGAATGATCTTCATCATCGCTTTCCCACGGTTTGTCGCCGTCGCTGATATCACCATCGTAAGAACGGCATTCTCCGTTTGCAAGATTGCATATAGGATATTCCGGATCTTTGCAGTCGTCATTTGACTTGCACAAAATACCGTCAGCCTCTTTGCTGGTTATGCAGAAACCCTCATTTTCCTTACATTTCCAGTTAATCGGACAATCGGCCTGTGTTGCACAAAGTTTCCTTTTTTTGCAGGAATAAACCAGCATACCGAGTTCGGGATCCTGCTTAGGATGATCGAAATCGCAGTAAGAATCCCTGTCGCAGTCGATATTTGAATTGCAGTTCACGTTTGCCTCGACCTCTCCTCCCCCTTCTTCATCTGAACAGGAAACAGCCAAAACAAGTAAAACGACCGAAACCAACAACAAAAACAAGAACTTTTCCTTCATTTTTCACTCCTGAAAAAATTAAGCCTGGCTATTCTAATAAATTAAGGAAAAATTTCAACTATTCGGGGAAAAAATTCGCCGCCGCCGTCGGGATTTCGAAATATCGAAATATCGTGATACCGTTCAAAAAATGCGGCGGCTAAAAAAGCACTAATTTTCGCGCTTGAATTCTGCTCTTCTGTTTTTGAACCATGCTTCTTCGTTCGAAGCTGGATCTACAGGAAGTTCTTCACCGTAGGAAACGATTTTTATTCTTTCACCGTCGATACCGGCCTGAATGAGTTTGTTTTTGACTTCCAGCGCCCTCTTTTCACCAAGCGAAAGGTTGTAGTCGTTGCTGCCGCGTTCGTCTGCGTGACCTTCGATCCTGACTACTCTTTCGGGGAAATTTATCATCCACTGAGCCATAAGGTCTATCTTCGGAAGGTCTTCTTCAAGAACGGCGTACTGGTTGTATTCGAAGTGAACGACCTGAAAATCCATTTCGGGATTTTTAGGATCAACTGAAGGATCTGCATCATCAGTCGATGTGATATTTTCTTCTTTGATAGTGCCGGTTTCTTCACCGTTTCCATTGCCGTCTTTTTTCTTCATGCATTCATCCGGATGCTCGCGGTAATATTTCGCTATCGCGTCGCTTTTTTCCTTAACGGCGTTGAAAAGTTCCTTCGCCTTGTCGTAATTTTTGTTGTTGATCTCTTCCCTCGCCTGTCTAAGGAGCTCTTCTGCAGCGAGATAATTCTCTCTGTCGCAGTCCTTGCCGCCTTCAGCATCGGCAAAAGCCTTCTCGGCAAGTTCCCTTTCATCCTTCGGCGGATTGCCGGCGCAGGAGCAAAGCACTGTAAAAACGAAAACCGCTATTGCACAACAATTGAAAAACTGTTTCATATCTCACCTCTCTTAATTAGTTTCCGCCGGAGACCACGAAGGCATAAGCACCTCGCCTTCACCCGAATAAACCGCGATCTGTCTCGTTCCGCTTAAATTCGCAAGGAAAAGTCTGCTTTTCCCGCTTCTGTTCGAAGAGAACCCGATAATTTTGCTGTCGGGCGAGAATGTAGGAGATTCGTTTTTCCCCTGATTCTGCGTAAGTCTGCTGATTTGTCTCGAAGCCAGATCGATTATGAAAAGATCAAACTGGTATTTTTCGTCACGACCGCTGAATGCCACTTTGGTACCGTTGGGACTATATTCGGGATCCTGATTGTAGTTTCCCTGCTCGGTAAGTCTTTCGACCTTGTTGAGATCGGAAAGATTCATTCTGTAGATCTGCGGATTTCCAGATCTGCCGGAAACAAAAACGATTTCCTGACCGTTCGGACTTACGCTCGGAGCGGCATCAATTTCGGAGTTCACAGTCAGCCTTTTGAGTTCGTTCGTCGTCGTATCAAGCGAATAGATTTCGGAATTTCCGTCTTTCGAAAGGCAGAGCGCTATCGTTTTGTTGTCGGGATATGCGCTTGCCGAAACATTGAGCCCCTCGTATGCCGAAACAGTCTTTATCTGCGAAGTTTTGAGATCGTAGGAATAAAGATTCGGATTGTTCTTTTCATGGCTCGTAAAGAAAATCTTCTGTCCGTCGGCTGACCATTCGGGAAGAAGGATCGTTTTTGAGGTGGAATAAAGTTCCTTTCTGCCGCTGCCGTCAAAATTTGTAACAACAAGCGAATATTTGTCACCTTTTTTCTCGACAAACGCGATCTTTGAGAACATGAAGTTCATCTCTTCGCCGGTGAGCATTTTGATAACTTCGGCTGCAAAACGGTAAGCCGATTTTTTAGCCAGAGCAGCCTTTGAGCTGTACTTTTTCTGAATAAGCGCCTTGCCTTTAGCAACATCAAAAAAAGCAAGCTCGAGCTCGACATCGTCCTTGCCTTTTATCGTTCCTTTGATAAGACCGTTCGCACCGACATCAAGCCACGATTTGAAGTTGACTGCTTTAAACGCGGTTTCAGGTTTTTCCAAAAACGACTGTTTGTCAAGGATCTTAAAATATCCTGTAATATCAAGCACTTTTTCTATAGCAGAAGAAATTTCCAAAGCATGGGCGCCGTCAGCACCGTCAAGGACATGCAACGGGGAAACAGCCATGTTGTACTCGGCAACAGCACCGTCTTTTACCTCAACCTGAAGCTGGGCAAAAAGATTAAAACAAGCAAAAATCACCGCGATAATGGTGATCAATCTGAAGTGAACGGACATTCAAAACCCTCCTTTAATACAAGTTTCTTCAAATTCTTATCGTCAGGCAAAGGAAGTTTTCCCGTTTTTTTAACGGCTTCAATTACCGAACTGTCATAGACTGAATTTCCGGATGATGCCTTGATTTTTATATCGTAAACATCACCGTTGTATGTTATTTTGAAATAGACTTTTGTTATTAGTTTTTTACGCTCGTCAGCAGAGATTATGCTCGGAATACTCCAGTTTTCCTTGATTTTTTTGCTGACCTGGCGCGCATACATATTCGCCTTGAGTGCAAGCGCAGGATCTGTGACATCTCCGTCATCGACTCCGTCCTTAGCCCCTTCCTTGGTCTCTTCGGCACGGGCATCACGCTTGATTTTTTCCATTACATCGCCGGCAAGAAGCTCGTCAAGCGAAGACGGTTTTTTCTTTTCCTCTTTCGGAGGCTCGTCTTTCTTCGTTTTTTCGGCTTTTTTCGGCTCTTCCTTAGGTTTCAGCGAATTTTCCTTTCCGTCAGGTTTAGGTTTTGTCTTCTCGACAGTTTTCTCCTCTTTTTTAGGTTCAGGCTTCGGATCTTTTTTCTCCGATTTCGGCGCAGGTTTAGGCTGAGTTATACGCGGCAAAAGTTTTTTGTCGCGCTCTTCACCGAGTTTCACAAGCTTTGCCTGGACAATTTCAAACTCGATTTTGTGGCTTTCAGCAAACCACAGACCGCTTCCGAAAAATATAAGCACCAGAATATGCAGAACAAGCGATCCTGCGGAACATCCGAGAAAAGTCTTCCGGCTCACACCGCCAGAATTTTTCCCGAAAATAAAAGATCCGTTCCTTACGTTGCCCGCCATCCGGCTTACTCCTTCTCCAAAGGTTCAGTCACAAGGTTGATATTGTTGATGCCGGCTTTTTTCATTATCGCCATGATTCTGACGACGTAACCGTACGAAAGATCCCTGCTGGCATGAAGATAAATCTCCTTTTTTTCCTGCAGAAATGCATTTGTTTTGAGTTTCACCTCAAGTTCTTTGAGAGGAACTTCTATCGGAGGCTTTGCATCACTTACAAATATCTTGTTGTCAGCCTCGGTCTTACCGCTGAAAACTCTGACGATGAATTTATCCTTGGGGCTTTCTATCGGAATCGTCTCAGTCTGCGGCAGATCGAGATCTACACCCTGTTCAATGAGCGGAGCTGCAACCATGAAGATTATCAGCAGCGTAAATACGATATCGACCATCGGAGTGATGTTCATTTCGGCGCGGACATTCCTTTTCCGCGGTTCTTCCATTCCGTAATTTGCCATCAGACATTGCTCCTTTTTATCTGATTAAGGAAATCTGCTGCGACATTCATCGCTTCGTTCTCAAATTTCTGAAGGCGCGCATTAAAATAGTTGAAAGCAACCGATGCCGGAATCGCCGCGATAAGTCCGAACGCAGTCGTTACAAGAGCGTCGGAAAGGTGCGGAGCTATCGAACCGAGAGTCGCGCTGCCGGTTTTTCCAATTTCCTGGAATGCGTTCATGATACCGTAGACCGTTCCGAAAAGACCGATGAACGGGGATGCGGTAGCAGTTGTCGCCAGAAACGAAAGACCGTTTTCAAGAAGCTGGATCCTTACGTGAGTTTCACGCCTCATAGCCCTGTCAACATTTGCCGCAAGCTCGTCGACCTTTCCGCCGATGAGAACGATCCCTTTGTCCTCCCAGCTTTCTTTAGTTTCTTTAAACTCAGTATAACCCGCCGCGAATACCGATGCGATCGGAGATTTAGCCAAAGTAGCGGTTTTAGCGGAGACATCCTGAAGATCCTTGTTCTTCCAGAAGATATCGACGAATTTTGCCGTTTCTATTGTAGCAAGCCTGTATTGAATGAACTTTGTAACGATTATAGCAAGAGAGATCACGCTTGCCAGAATAAGGACCAGAAGCATGATATTTACAAGCAACGAAGAATTTTTCATCGTTTCGGCAATATTAAGACCTGACGTGAGTGAAGTTGCCGCAAAATTAAGATTAATGAGCATTACAAAGCCTCCGTATAAATTAAAATTCAAACATCAGTTACGGTTCAAAAACATCGGGATATATCTCGCGAAATCGTTGAATATCGCAAAAACCATAAGCGCGCACAGCAGAAACAACCCTACCATCAGCGCCCTTTCCTTTATTTTTTGCGGGATCGTCCGCCTCAAAATACCTTCCAACCCGTAAATAACAACGTATCCGCCGTCAAGAACCGGAATCGGAAACAGGTTTATAAGCCCGAGATTTATACTTATCATCGCCATGATCGCCAGGAAATAGCGCACTCCTGCATCGGCGGCACGCTTCGAAATATCGAAAATCATGATCGGACCACCGAGACCTTTTGCCGAAATCTTCCCGCTTATCATATAAGCTAAACCTTTGAATGTCGCGCTGATGACATCGACCAGCTCTTTCGCGGCGTACCTTACAGGAAATGTCAGCAGGTTGCTGCGCCTTGAATAAAACTCTTCGACATTCGGATCGTAGTCAAAATATGCGCCCCAGTTTATCCTTTTGTCACGAATCCCTGTCATCTCGTTTTCAGATTCATCAAAAGAAGCGGTAAATTCAATATCGAGAGGCTCCTTGTCTCTGATGAGCGAAAGTTTGACACTGTCGCCTTCCTTGAGCTTGCCCATAACCGAATAGAACTGAAAGGGCGCAGTCACTTCGGCACCGTTCACAGCCGTTATGAAATCACCCTTTTTAACGCCGACTTTTTCTGAGTAGCTGCCGCTTTTGACCTCGTCAACGACAAGACCGCCGTAAGCGATAACGAGCTCTCCTGGCTTACTTTCAACATTCTTTTCACCATCTTCCGCGCCGTTTTCGATAGTTTTTTCTGGAAAATCGACCGGAATTTCCTTACCGCCGCGGAGAACGGTCATCTTCTTGAAAGGTCTTTTGATCCTTTCGGCAAGTTCATAGTATCTTTCAATTTTTTCTCCGTTTACCGAACGGATTATGTCACCGTTTTCAAGCCCGGGGAACTCTTTGAGCAGAAATATTTTAGGCTCTCTCGGAGCACGGACGACACCGAGTTCGCAGCGTGAGTGAGTATCACCGAAAGGATCTGTGTAAGAACCTGTTTTCGGAGTTACAGTGTAGGTTTTAATCTCTTTCGTGAACGCCTTTTCAACTTCGACAGTGACGTTTTCACAATTTCCTGATTCGGAAAACGGAGCAAGAATTGACGGAATATCATCCCAGACTGCAATATCCTCTCCGTTTATTTTCGTTATCCTGTCACCGTCGGAAATCCCCGCAGCATAAGCCGCACCGTCTGAAGAAACGAATTCTAGAACCGCAGAAGGTGCCGAAAACATGAAGCAGGCTACAACCATCAGCACCAGGAATGCAAAAATCAGGTTGAAGACAGGCCCCGCGCAGACAATGAGCACTTTCTGCCACCACTTTTTTGTGTTGAAAGCGAACGGCAGATCCTTTTCTTCGATATCATCACCTTCGGAAGTCGATTCTCCCAGCATTTTGACATATCCGCCGAGCGGAACAAGCGAAATTCTGTATTCGGTATCGCCCGATTTTTTCTTGAAAAGCGGTTTACCGAAGCCTATCGAAAAAATTTCGACCCTTACCCTGCACATTCTGGCAACAATAAAGTGGCCGAATTCATGAACCAGAACAACTATTCCGAGAAGAAGTACTCCGAACAAATACATATACATTTCAAATTCCATACTTGAAAAAAACAATCAAAGCAGAGGATTATAAACATAAAAATAAATAAGAAAAGAGATAAATGCATATATTTTTATATTTTTTATCCATCTTTATCGCACTATAACACACAAACTACAACACAACAAACAAATCAGTTGATGTAAAAATTTCAGGATTCAGACGAGAATTTAAAGAAAATCGGGAAAAAATGAAATTTGACTACTTCTTAGCCGGTTTTTCCGGTCTCGGCCAGCCGAGGAACTCTTCAGTTTCTTCATCCATGAGTTCAGGATACTTCGTAATAAAAGTATCTTTCCACTCTTTGAGCGGGAATCTTCCTTCTTTTACGAACATCGTGATGTACATAAGCCTGTCGTTCATTGTTATAACCTGATAACGCTGTACGAGCTGGTCGAGAAGTGCCAGAAGCATTCCATCGTTAAGGCTTTTAGCACCTGCATCGACACATTTTTCAGCTGCTCTTTTGATCCAGCCGTTAACCATTTCTTTGTTGATGTTCTCAACTTTTTTGATTCTGATCATAGCTTCGATCCAAGCCTTATGATCTCCTTTCTGCTCAGCTTCGTCCCAGTATTTCTGGTAGAAACTTTCAGCGATTTTCTCATCGACCTGTCTGTTGAGTTCGGTAAGCTCCTGATCGTTCGGATACTGTCCTCTCAAAGTTACGAGTTTCGCCTTTGCCTGCTGATATTCGCCTTTTGCAACAAGCTCTTTAACATTTGCTCTTTCGTCCACTGTTTGTTTTTCACCGCATGAAACTGCGGAAAAAGCTAAAAACATTGCGAAAAGAACCATAATAAGAACCGATTTTCTCATGAAATCCTCCATTTTTCCTCAGCGGAAAAGAAAAAAATAAAAAAAACGGGGACTTTCGTCCCCAAAAAATCTTAGAACTCAGCTCCAGCCTGAAGAACTACAGTTGTAAAACCGTAATCTTTCTGTGTTTTAGTGACTTTAGTTTCAGGCTGCATAAGGAAAGTGAGACCGGCCATAGCACGAACACCTGCAAGTTCCTTTGTGAAGAAGTTTGCAGTAACACCTATCCTGAAATAACTTGATTTTGCTTTAAAATTGGTGGAATCAATATAACCGCCGTCTTTGCTGAGATAAACACCTTTAACAAAATCGAATCTCAAAGCAAGAGCAACCTTGTCGACCCATTCGTGATTGAAGTGATAAGCATAGCCTGGAGCTGCTGAAAAAAGCATTCCTTGAAGATTTGTTTTGAGAGTTTTAGCTGTACCGTCTACCATCTTCATGATGTTGTAATCAAAGGTAAGAGGCATTTCAAAACCTGCATAGCCTCCTCTCAAATGAACACCTATGCCGATTAAATCTACATTTTTGCCAAGTTTACCCTTAGAATCCGGAACACCGTCTTTGTACTGGAAATAATCAGTCCTGTACTGGAATGCGAATGCAGCTTTGAGATAATCTTTGAAACCGTATCCGATTCTTCCGTAAATTCCCAAAGTTTTGTCGGAATACCAGAATTCACTTTTATTCGAACCTGTTCCGAGAGAAAGACCTACGAAAATGTTGTGGTCATTTTTAATTATACTGTTGTAACCGAGTGCGATCCCTGCATCAGTTTCAGGAAGGAAACCTTCAACAACGATAAGGCTTCTGGTCAGGAAAGGAGTTGAAAAACCCATTCCGAGTTCCTGCCATGTATCAACAAGACCATATTCAGGAAGCATTTTTCCTGCTTTGATGAAAACATCGTAGAACTTAACACCGCCGTAAACCTCGTAAAGAGCGTTTGCAACACCGTCCTGAATGGAATGAAGATTTTCCTTCATAAGCGGATTATTTACAGCTTCTTCAATGAGCGCATTGTTCGTTCTAAGATTAAGAGTTCCTCTTGCGATCACATGAGCACCCTGATAGTCAACACCGAGAATACCTTCGTCAACACTGCCGAACATAGAATTCATAGTCGAAGGTTTGGTTGTTCCTTCTTTCAATACTTTATATTGTCCCATAACCGCGAAACCGCCTTTTACGAGAAGAACGGGTTTTACGCCTGTGAACGATTTGCCGGCAGCAGCCTTTTCAGCCGGAGCAGCCTTTTCTACATTCTTAGACTCTTTCTCTTCTTCAGCAGGTTTCTCTTCTTCCGAATCGCCCATGAGATCTTTCATTGCGGCATCGCTTTCAGACATTTCTTTTGATTTTTTCTTTGAAGAAGCTTCCTCTTCATCTTCTTCCTCGGCTTCTTCGCTTTCTTCTTCATCGCCGCCGAAATCATCATCAAAATCATCCGCAATAACTGCGAACGGAATGACAAAAAGAACTGCAATAAGCAGTGTGAACATTTTCTTGAACATCAAATCCTCCTAAAAAGTCAAAATACTTGCAAAACAATCAAAAAAATCTGAAAGAGAGTAGTGAAAGTACACACAATTTCAAGTTTTTTCGATGTTTCACTGATAATTTCTCCTATTTAAACAAAAAAAACTCTAAAAAACCAACAAAATCAACGTGAAACAAGTTCCTGAAGTTCACGTTTCAAAGCCTCTTCGTCACCCGGATTATAGCCGCTGTGACGGGAAACTATTACGCCGTTTTTATCCACAACCATCATATAAGGTACCGAATCACCGCCGGGAATCATCGAACTGACAGTGTTTCCGCTCGGATCAACGAGTATAGGGAACGGCAACGCCGCCTCAGCCGCAAATTCGCTGACTTTATCGATCAACTCTTCAGTATCGGTGGAAATTCCGACAAATTCGACAGAATCGGAGAAATCGCCGTACATTTCGGCAAGTTTCTTAAGTTCCTGCTTGCACGGTTCGCACCATGTTGCCCAGAAAGCGGCGACGAGATGCTTCTTGCCGCGGATTTCTTCGAACGAAAACGTGCCGCCGTCAACTTTGTCCAAAGTTATCGAAAAACCTGATGTTTCCTGCATTTTTGCCTGATCAGCAGGCTCTTCCGGTTTCGGAGAGGCACTCCCGCATGAAACCAAAAACAATGCAAGCCAGATAAAAACTATAATATTTTTCATATCTTACAGCTCTTCAAGAAGTATTTCTATCTCGTCACAGGCGCTGTCCACCATGTCATAACCCCAGCCCGCTCCGTATTCCACAATTTCCATCGTCGAAGCATCAATAAACATCCATGTCGGATATCCGCCATCAAGGGGTATGAACTTATGCAGCACTTTCTGTTCTTCCTTCCTGAGATATCCGTAAAGCTCGAAATCAGCTGTTTCCGGATATTCCGAAAGGAAGATATACTTATAGTTCGACAACTTTTCAGGCTCGAGTTCCGGCTGCGGTCCCTCAAGTAAACCGTTGAAAACAAGGAGAATTTTCAATCCCTGCTCTTTATATTCAGGCTTGTTTATTTCAAGTAAATCCTCTTTGAGAATCTGGCACGGAGCGCAGTCGTAAGTCGTAAAAATGAGCCAGATCAGCTTGCTTGACGGGTTGTTCGGCTTATACCATTCTGCAAGTTTGTGTTCGACATCAAGATCATCATAAATCGTAATATTCTGCGCGATATCGCCTTCTTCATGCGACGATGGGGTAACTTCGGGATAAACGAGCTCCTTCGGTCCTTCCTGCTCTTCAGGATCTTCAACTTCACCGTCGGTCACTTCGGAATCGGCAACCTCGGAATCAGAAATCTCATTATCGGCTGTTTCAGAATCAGATTTTTCTGAAGGTTCATTGCTTTCGCCGCCTTTTTCTTCACTGCTTCCGCCGCATGAAACAAAGAAGAACATTGCGCAGACAACTGCGACCGAGATCAAAAATTTTTTCATAAATGTCTCCATTATTAAGGTTCAACTTTTACTAAAATGACCGTAATATTGTCTTTTCCGCCGTTTGCGTTCGCCATATCGACAAGCTGTCTCGTCATTTCTTCGAGAGAAACATCGCTGCCGAGCACAACTTCCATATCGTGATCTGACACCATATCAGAAAGTCCGTCCGAGCAGAGAAGATAGATTTCTCCTGCTCTAGCCGTGCGCTTCTGAATGTCGACGAGGACATTGTCCTTCATGCCGAGAGCACGCATGATGACGTTTTTATGCGGGAAAGTCTTGGCTTGCTCTTTCGTGATCTGACCTGCCTTGATGTATTCGTTGACAAGCGAATGGTCCTCGGAAACCTGAACAAGCTCGCCCTCGTAAAAACAGTAGCAGCGGCTGTCACCGACATGCGCGACATAAAGATCTTCGCCGCCGTCTTTGGCAATAATCGAAACGACAGTCGTTCCCATTCCGCTGCATGCAGCATCCTCGGAAGACTGTTTAAAAATGCGCTTGTTGGCAAATTTTATCCCGACCATGAGCTTGTTCGCGTCAAGTGCGAGCGTCGGATCGAGTTTGTAAGGCCACGTCATGTCGTCATCTTCTTCGGAGGCATGAAAAAATTCGGCAATCGTGTCGATCGCGATTTTCGAAGCGACTTCACCGGCGTTGTGTCCGCCCATTCCGTCGGCAACAACAAAAACACCTTCGTTTTCAAGAATGACGTAACTGTCCTCGTTAAGTTCCCTTTTCATGCCGGGATGCGTCTTTGCAGCACTCTTATAATGCATTTTTCACTCCGTAACTAAATCCAACAACGGTCCGGTTTCGACCACAAGTTTGCCTGACGACGAGTACATATCGCCGTCCAAAGTATATCTGAACGATTTTTCTCCGTTTATAAAAAAGCAGCTCCCCACCGTATCGTCGACGACATCCGGCGGAACCGAACGGCCGAGCCATACTCTGAGGACCTGAGGCACGATCTTCGCCTTGTCGCGGAAGGCTATCATCTGCGCTTTTTTCGGATCGATCTTCGCCCTGAAAGTGAGATCCATTCCGAGCCCTACCGACGGAAGAGTCGTGATGAGGAAAGCTAAATAAGGCGCTCTGCCGAACGAAAAACCGTCGGCATTGAGTTCCTGCCATGTCGGTTTGAAGAACTCGGCAGCAAGTTTTCCGTGAACAAGCATCGAACCAGCCATCGCAAGCACCGATTTTGCCGCGACAAGCGGGGACGGGTTGCTGCTTCTGTGATAGAGATCCATGAAAGTACAGACCGCACCACTCCCGAAAATGAAGCCGTAACGCTCGTTAACTTTCAGAAGCGAAATCTGCCGGCAGTTGAGTTCCCTTTCTTTGTACGCCTTGACGACACGCCTGAAAATCGAAACTGTATTGCCTCTGAGCTTGAGATTCGTAGCAGTCATGTTCATCGTTCCACCTTTAAGGATCGCGATTTTCGGCAGCTGCTCGCCACGGTAAATCTTCATCATCGAAGTGAGGGCAACATGAACCGTTCCGTCACCGCCGTTTATAGCGATAACATCGACTTTTTTCTGCTTGAAATGCTCCATCGCCGCGTCCATTTTATCAAACGAATCGGGCAGCCTGACAAGATCCTTGTCGGGAGCGCAGTCGATCAGTTTCTGCAACCTGTCAGGATGTTTTCTGTTCTTTTTTGAATATGGATTGGAAATAAGACCGATTCCCGGCATAAAAGCACCTCTAAAAAAACAAACGAAAGATTATAATAACAACGATTTTTTTGTCAAAATTCGTTCTTGTCTCGACGCCGCATGATCTTTGTCGATAATCGACAAGAAATGCGGCGGCTAATAATTTTTAGCTTTCTCAACACCGTCGACGACTCTGAATGCGCCTTCAGCAAGCGCAGCAAGCTCGTCTTCGCCCGGATAAACGAAGAATTCACCCATCCAGCCGGTGTATTCCTTGAGATCTTCGACGAATTTCTTGAAGTACGCGCAGCCGCCGGTGACGATGATCCCGTCGATCTTTCCTTTCAGAGCTGCGGCGTAGGCACCGATCTCTTTTGCGACCTGATACTCGAAAGCGTCGAAAACTTTGAGAGTTTCGGGATCGCCCGCTTTGACGCGGTCTTCGATATCGCGGAAATCTTCGGTCCCGATGTATGCCTTGAAGCCGCTTTCACGAGAGAAAATGCGTATGACTTCCTCTTTCGGCATCGAGTAACACATGTTGATTATTCCGATGAGCGGCATCGCTCCCGCTCTGTTCATGCTGAAAGGTCCCATTCCGAGAAGTCCGTCGTTGACATCAACGACTTTGCCACCTTCAAGTGCTGCAATTGAGATTCCGCCGCCCAGATGAGCGACGACATAGTTCGCCTTGTAGAAATCCTTGCCCTGCTTTTCGGCGATTTTTCTTGCAACAGCCTTGATATTGAGCGCGTGGACGCGGCAGATCCTCGTGATCCCCGGAAGTCCGCTGAGACGCGCCTTGTCCCACATGTTGTCGGTCGTTACGGGGTCAACGATGTAGCTTTCCTTGAGTCCGAAATCTTTCGCCAGTCTGTCAGCAATTATTCCGCCGAGATTGGAAGCGTGATTTGCGAATTTACAGCTGTTCAAATCATCCAGGAGCGCCTGATTGACGAGGTAAGTGCCGCCTTCGAGCGGTTTTACCGGGCCGCCGCGGCCGACAGAAGCGACAACCTGGAAGCCTTTTTCGGCAACGACTTTGTCAACGGCTTTTTTTATCATCGTGTATCTGAAATCGAACTGCTCCGAAACAAGTTTGAACTTCGCGAGTTCTTCCTGCGGATGTCTCACGGTTTCTTCGTAAAGCGAGCCTTCGCGGCTGAAAACGGCGAATTTCGTTGAAGTTGAACCTGGATTTACAACGATTGCGACTTCTGTTTTTGTCATTTTTCTCTCCATATTAAATTGCGAATTTTACATCCGGATGAGCCTTCAAAGCCTCGTAGAGCGCATGCATCTTCTCTTTCGTCTCGATATAGACCGGAACTGTGTAGGAAGTGTATTTTCCGGCTGAACTTTTGTTCTCCGAGACTGCGCCTCTCAGCGGAATGCCGATTTTTTTGAGGATTTCCATAAGATCGGCAACATTTTTTCCCGCCTCTTCTTTTGAGTGCATGACGACTTTCAAAGGAATCGTCACCGGATATTTGACTTCGTGCTGTGCTGTCATGGCCTAACTGTGAGCGTTTACAGTGATTCCGAGAACAAGCGAATTGATTTTCGCCCTTGCGTCGTCGGCACGCGAGCTCAGAAGAACGGGAACCTTCGCTCCGACGATTACGTGGCCTGTCTGAGCGCCACCCCAGTAGTGGACGAGTTTTCCGAGAACGTTTCCGCTTTCGATGTTCGGGAAAATGAGGATGTCAGCACATCCAGCCATTACAGAGTTGATCCCTTTGACCTTTGCAGCGTATTCCGAAATTACGTTGTCGATCGCGTAAGGTCCTTCGAGGTAAGCGTCGATGTCGTCGAGCTCGCCTTCAGCCTTCATTCTCTGGATCTCGGCTGCGTCAACAGTGGACTGGATTCTCGGTGAAACCGTTTCTATTGCCGAAATGTATGCGACTCTAGGTTTTTCGAAGCCAAGTTTGTGGAAAACCTGAACCGCGCCGCGGGTCATCTCGATTTTCTGCTCAAGCGTGGGAAGCGGGATTATGCCGCCGTCCATAAGACCGACGAGACGCTTGCCCTCACCTTTTGAAAGCGGATCTTCGTAAATGAGGATGTCGCTGACGACTGCCGCAGCCTTGAGCCCGTTCTCCTTTCTGAAAACGGCTTTCATGATCTGCGCGGTCTCGACGCTTCCCTTAAGAAGGATCTGGACTTTGCCTTCAGCCGCCCAGTCTGCAGCTTTCGAGCAGCTTTCAACGTTGTCTGCACACGGAACTATCTCGACTTTTCCTTCAAGGACCGTTCCTTCGATAAGGTGATTTATTTTTTCAGCGTTTCCGAAAAGAACGGGAACCGCCAGATTTTCTGTAACCATGTCTATCGCAGCTTCGACTGCTACCGGCTTGTCGGCGCCGACAACGGCAACGACCTGCTTTTTTTCCATTTTCTTAACAAAATCGATCATTTCGTCAAAACTTCTGAACATACTGTCCTCCTTAAAACTAAAATAACAATCACAAAAATCGGGCAATAGTTGCATTTTAAAAGAGTTAAATCAAGAAAAAAGCGAGAGTTTCACTCTCAATTTATCGTAAATTCAAACTAAAGGGGGAAGAAAAAAAGATGGCGCGGTCGACGGGACTCGAACCCGTGGCCTCCGGCGTGACAGGCCGGCGTTATAACCGACTTAACTACGACCGCGTCTCGATTGTGAAAGAATGGTAGGCGCTGCAGGGTTCGAACCTGCGACCACCGGCTTGTAAGGCCGATGCTCTCCCAGCTGAGCTAAGCGCCCATCAGCGGCAGGTAATATAGCCGGAATTATTTTGAAGTCAAATAAAAAATGAAAATTTTTGGAATAAGATGATAATTATTTGAATTTATTTGAAAAAATCTGACAAATCAAGAGGCGGGAGCTCACCTTTCTTTTCGACTAAATAAGCTCTCGTCTTTTCAAGAGCCGTCTGAACATCTTCCGGAAGCCCCGATGCACAGAAAGCCTCAATCTCGTCGCGCAGAGCATTGTACTTTTTCGCCAGCAGCTCCCACTCGAACGCCGATTTACACAGCATTATCCTGACGTCGATGTCGCTGAGCGATTTCATAAGGATCTTAATATCTTGAAGCATTTTCGACTCCGCTTAACCTTTTGATTTCTTCCAGTTTTCGAATGTCGGGATATCAAACGCCGAAATGTAGTAATTCGTCAGATATTCCTTAAACTTATCGGAATCGGAAAGAACTTTGAACCCGTATTTTTTGTCGATGTACTTGACCGCTTCCATGTAGATTTTGTCGAAATTTGCCCTTCCGACGCGCATCTTTGCCTTGTCGATCTCAAGGCTGACAAAAGTTTTGTAGGATTTGTACATCTCGTCGTTTTCCATCCCTTCGACCGGTTTTCCGGGGATGTCTTCGGCGCGCTGAGTTTCCGGCTCCTCTTTCGGTTCAGCTTTCGGTTTAGCCGCTTTCGGAGCAGGTTTTTCGGCCTTTTTAGCCGTCGGTTTCTCGGACTCTTTTTCAGGTTTTTTCGCCGTGCTGAGTTTCACCATGGTATCTTCGTCAAACGGAACATAGAGAACGAAAGTCTTCTGGTTTTCGGTGAGCTGTTCAAGCAGAAGAAGCCCGTAAGCAGCCAGATTGTTTCCGAGTTCCTCAAATTCAGCGGTAGAAAGCTGGTCGAGCCCGATCCTGCGCTTCAAAGTACCGCCCCAGTAGCCGTAATTTTTTCTCTGTTCAAGCGCAAAGCAGTAAAGTTTTACAAAACATGCGTATTCTTCAAGCGGAAGCATTTTTATGAGTTCGGCAAGTTCTTTCGGGATCGTGATGAGATCCTGATTTTTCTTGTATGAAACCCTGACAAATTCAAGGTCGTTGGAGATCGGATAGATCTCTTTTCTGCGCGGTCTTTCGCGGACTTCTTCAGCCTTTTCGGCTTCTTTGGCAGGCTCAGGCTGGACTTTTTCCTCTTTTACTACAGGAGTTTCCGGGACTTTAGGCTGCTGCTCGACCTTTGTTTCAGCCGGTTTCTGCACATTTTCGGCTTCAGGCTGTTTAGGCGCCTCTTTTTCAGCTTCGACGATCTTCAAAAGATAGTCTCTGACTTCGTTTTTTACTGCATTTCCGATGTTTTTGATCAAACCCATCTTTTCCTCCGTTATTTTATTTCAAGTTTCAAATTTTTGACCGTGCACTTTTCGGCGAGTCCAGTCTTTTCGTTGTAAAGGCAGACCGGAAGAGTGATTTTTGCCGAAGATTCGCCGAAATCCGAGGTGTATTCAGCCTTTCCCTCTTTGTTTTTTGCAAAAAAAGCGCGCTCGATCTTTCCGAGTTCCTTTTTTCCGGAGTCAAGAAAGAGAAATTTGTATGGAGCAGCCTCGTTGTCGTTGAATTTCGTGTTTTTTCCGTAGGTTATCGTGTACACGACACTTTTTCCCGATTTTTTGAAAGTGACATCGACTGTCGGATTTTCACCATCTGCGGCAAAAAGCGACACCGGAACCAGCAAAGTGATAAAAGCCAACAAAATCAGAAGTTTATCAAAACAAAGCGATTTAAGAGAGCCTTCCATTTTTTAACTCCTCACAAAAAAACCGGAAGATTTTAATTTTCAAAAGGAAAAAGTCAATTTGCGGCTTTATGCTCTGCGTCAGGAGCTGCTTTTGAGCACGAAGCAGGCGCGACACCTGCATTTTTGACCGAATCGGAGTATTTTTTCACCCCTTCGGCATAGATTTTGTCGTTGTTGTAGGCTTTGAAGGCTGCCACGCTCCCTTTTTCCGAATAACCGTGCAGCTTCAGATAGTTCGCTACCGATGCGATCGCGTCTTCCATGACGAAAAGGTCGATCTTTCCGTCTCCGTTTCCGTCTTTGGCGAATTTCATCGATGCCGGCATGAACTGCGGGAAACCTATCGCACCGGCCCATGAACCCTTGATCTCAAGCGGATCGAAATTTTTCTCCTTCGCCTGGATGAGCAGCGCCTTGAAGTTGGAAAAAGCGTTCTTTTTGAGCCTCTCTGCACGCTTTTTGCCCGCTTCGATGCTCATCGCCCCCTCCTTCTCGTATTCCCCGCTTTTTATAAGGTCATTGTTCCGTGCTTCACCAAAAAAATACTGAGCCGCAAAAATTTTGATTATCTTCTGCTCTCCGGTGACAAGCCCGAGCCTGCTCTCCCAGTTGAGTATACCGATGATATCGCCAGGTTCGACCTTGGTCTCAGCATAAATTTTGCAGAAAAGCGGTTTGTATTTTTCAAAAAAAGCGACACCCTCCTTCACCGTTTCGCCGTTTATCAGTTTGTCGATATAACTCGTGTGGTCGGCAGCCTGCTTTTTTATCGAAAGCGGTGAATAGATGAAAGCGAGATTTTTTTCGGTGAGCTCGTCGCTTTCAAGCGATCTTTCAACGATTTTCCGCAGTTCTTCTCTGGAATAATGCTTTGAAACGGCCTTAAAAAGAGCGTCAAAACTTTTTTCGTCGTATTTCTGCGCCGTTTCCGCGAAGAGTGGACTGAAGAGAAGAAAAAATAGGAGAAAAGAGAGAGTTTTTTTCAATTTGACCCTTTATTTGTAGTAGATCACGACGCCGTTCGGCATAGTCTGCGCAGTGTAGCCCGAGACATCGCCTATCTGTGAAGGCTGCTGACCCTGGATCGACTGCATGTAGTTGCCTGAGATCGTGGGCTTGAACGCGACATTCTGCGTTCCGTAGTAGTTATTCGTGTTGAAACTTACATTGTAATTCGTTGCTCGCTCGGAACGTGAAGTGCTGAAGCCGAGCATTTTGGTCCCTGTGAGTGTCGTAGTGCCGTCCGCGTCATAAGAACCGCCCATGCCGCCGCTGATAGGACATTCGACAACGATCACAGCCGGATCAGAGATCGTGAGAGTGCCGTTGCTGTCGATACCGTCAACATCACCCGAACCGGTCTTTACATAGTGGATCCCGCCTGAAATCGTGAGATAACCTGTGCTCGAACTGCCACCGCCGTGTCCGCCGCCCCAGTCACCGGGACCGCCTGAAGAAGCAGAACTGTCGGCACCGCCCGCTGCATTCCAGCCGTCGTCTCTGCCGAAAACAGAAGTTACACCGCCTGTAACAGTGAGGTACCACGCCTCAAGCCCTTCGAAAGAGTTCGTGACATTGACAGTTCCGTTGATAATGTAAAGTTCGTTATCGGCATGAATGCCGTCATCATCCGAAGCGATCTCTATCTGACCGCCTTTGATCTCGATGTTTCCGCCGCTGTGGAGCGCGTCATCCCTCGCGTTGACCTTGATAGTTCCGCCGGAAATCTTGATGTAGACCATGTTCATGTTGATGTTCTCATAGTCTGTAACCGTGCTCGGAATACTTGCCTTGATCCCTTTGAGAGAATCAGTGCCGCTGTACTGCTGTGCACCGCCGTTGGGACCGCCGCCGCCGCCCCAGCCGCCTGAACTGCCGGATGTCGCTTCAATGATGCTGCCGCCGCCCGACTGAATGTCGATGATCCCGTTTTTGATCTCGATGTATGAGATCGCATGGATCCCGTCGCCGCCTGTCGAAGTGACCGTGAGTTTGCCGCCTTTTACTTTGATGTAGCCTCTGACATTTTCATAGGGATCGTCTTCGTTGCTTGAAAGCGTCAAAGCCTCGGTGTTGTCCGATTTTATACCGTCTCCGCCGGAAGTCACCGTGATATTTCCGCCGCGGATAACGACCGAATCCTTGCCTCTGATACCGTCATCCTTAGCGTTGACGACGATCGTCCCGCCGTCGATATCGAGGTCGTCCTTACAAGCTATGCCGTCATTGTAGCTGCCCTTGACAGTCAGAGTCCCTTCGCCGGCTATTTTGAGGTCAGACTTGCTGTAAAGAGCCGCGTTGGGTTCGTCGGCACCGTCGGCAAAAACATAGTTCGCCGCGTCTGTCAGAGTGTTTGAAGTCCCCTTCACGATGAAGATCCTGACATCTTTCGCACCCATTACCGCGAAAGGAGAGTTTTTCGAATTCGTTACGTTCATCCCGTTGAAAACGACGTGGACCATTCCATCATCCTTGTCCTTATCGACATCGACAAGGATCTGTCCGTCGCTCAAAGTTCCGTCGATCTCAAAAACGCCTGAAGCGGTGATCGTCGCAGTCGTGCCCGAGACATCGGCATTTTTGCCGTCAACGCTTATCGAAGTGCCTTTGAGGTGGATGTAAGTGATCTTGTCAGCACCGTCTCTCGGGTCGCTGTTGTCCGCATCCGCTGAAGAATCGGAAGATCCCGGGTCTGTGTTTCCGGCTTCTCCGCCGTCATCGGGATCGGTGTCACCGTCATCGGGTTCCGTCGAAGTTCCCGTGCAGCTGCTTTTGTCCCAGCCTGTGCAGTCGGCTTTGCAGATCGCATAACCGCCTGTGTAGCCGGAATCGATTTCGCGGCAGTCTTTAGCGCCGCCGTCGCAGACCTCCCCTGCTTCAACAGTTCTGTTGCCGCAGACAGCATCGGAATTTCCGCCGTTGCCGCCTTCGCCTTCTTGATTGTTGCCTTGATCGTCTCCGGAAGCGTCTCCGGAGTTGTCACTTGAATTGTCGCCCTTGCCGTTGTCGTCACTGCCGCTTTCCGAATTTCCGTTACTTGAACCGCCGCAGGAAGCAATGATCAGAACAAAAAACAGAAATGAGAAAATCAAAAATCCTTTCTTCATAAGCTCCTCCAAATAGAAATGACCAAAACAAATGATTTTAAGAGTTTTCAGAAAAAAAACAAGAGTTTTTTTGAGCCGCTTCGATATATCGTTCTGCGCGCCATCGATATTTCGAGATTTCGAAACATCGATATTTCGACATAATTTTGCGCGCTATTTCTCAGTCTTAATACAGAGTTCCTTGAGCTGTTTTTCGGTGACGGGTGCCGGTGCAGCAGTCATGAGGCATGTCGCACTCGTCGTTTTCGGAAACGCGATGACGTCTCTGATCGCGTCGGTATTGTTGAGGAGCATCATCAGCCTGTCAAAGCCGAGTGCCAGGCCGCCGTGAGGCGGAGCGCCGAATTCGAGAGCTTCGACTAAGTATCCGAAATTCTCCTTTGCCTCTTCGTCGCTGATCCCGAGGAACTTGAAAACTTCCTTCTGCTTGTCGGTATTGTGGATCCTTATGCTGCCGCCGCCCGCTTCGTAGCCGTTGATAACGATATCGTAAGCACGCGAATTGATCGTTCCGAGGTCATCTCCGCGTTTTGCCGCTTCAAAATCGAAATCGGTGAAAGCGTGGTGTTTTGCGACCCATTCGCCAGTTTCTTCGTCAACTTCGAAAGCGGGGAAATTGGTGATCCAGACAAATTCATAGGAATTTTTGTCATAAAGATTGTATTCAGCGGCAAGTCTTTTTCTCAAGTTTCCGAGTGCCGTGAGTGCGACTCCCGTTTTATCCGCAACGATGAACATAATCCCGTTTTCAGGAATGATTTCAGCCAGTTTTGCCTTTTCGTCATCGTTGAAGAATTTCATAAGCGGTGAATCGAGCGCGCCTTCTTCCTTCTTTATCCATGCAAGTGCCTTCGCGCCGTCGCCCTGAACGTCTTTCTCGATTTTTTTGATCTGGTTTTTGGAAAGTTCCTTCGCATGCCCTTCGAGAACGACACCTTTTACAACCATTTTCGGGTCGTTTGCGGCGTTTTTAAAAGCGGCGAATTCCGAATTTGCAAAAATTGCGTCAAGGGTTTTGAGTTCCATGCCGAATCTCAGATCGGGCTTGTCGCTTCCGTACTTGTCCATCGCCTCGTTGAAGGACATTTTTCTGAAAGGACGCTTGATATCGAGGTTTTTGACCGCCTTGAAGATCTTGCAGAGCAGACCTTCGGTGACACCCATGACGTCTTCCTCTTCGACAAAGCTCATCTCGAAGTCGATCTGGGTGAATTCAGGCTGTCTGTCGGCACGGAGAGCCTCGTCCCTGAAGCACTTTGCCACCTGATAGTATTTGTCCATTCCTGCAACCATGAGTATCTGCTTGAAAACCTGCGGAGACTGCGGCAGAGCATAGAACGAACCGGGCCAGAGCCTGCTCGGAACAAGGAAATCTCGTGCACCGCCCGGGCTGCTTTTGATGAGGAAAGGAGTTTCGACCTCGACAAAATCGAGCGAATCGAAATATTCATGAACAAGTGCGCTAACTTTCGAGCGTGAAATCAGGTTCTTCCGAATGTCCGATTTACGGATGTCGATGTAGCGGTATTTCAGCTTGATCGTGTCGGCTGCATCCTTTCTGAAATCGAAGGGAAGCGGCTTCGACGGGTTCATGAGCGTGATTTTATCAGCTTCAACTTCGATCGCGCCTGTCGAATATTTGTCAGTTCTGTTTTCTTTACGGTCGATAACTGTTCCGCTTACCGAAACGACCGATTCGAGCGTCAGTTTTTTTGCCGATTCCGCAAGAACCGGATCACTTACAAAAACCTGAGTCATGCCATAACGGTCTGAAAGTATTAAGAAAACCATCGGCCCCATTTCTCTTTTCTGGGTAAGCCATCCCGAAATGACGACATGCTCTCCCAGATTGTCGAGATTGAGCTCTCCGCAAGTGTGAGTGCGCAGCATTTTAACCTCCGAAAATACAATAAAACCAAAAAGCGGCTAATTATTCTCCCAACCTTTACTAAATCAAGAAAATCTTGCTTTTAAAGGAAAAATCCCTATCATCATTGTCTGCGTTATTTGGAGGATGATATGACAACTTATTTAACTTCTTTTATAGTTTCCTTCATTTTTGTGTGCGCAGTCACACCGATTTTAATAAAAGTTGGAATAAAATTCGGCTTTGTCGATCAGGTGAACCAGCGGAAGATCCACCGCGGTGCAATTCCCAGGATCGGCGGCATCGGTATTTCGCTCGGAACTTTGCTTCCGATTTCACTTCTTTTTTACGTTCACAGCGGAGTTCCGATTGCAACAAAAGACAACATTTTTCTCTTTTTTGTCGGCGGTCTGGGAATAAGCCTTGTCGGTCTCTTCGACGATATCAGAGGAATAAACGCAAAAGTAAAGTTCCTTTTTCAGATCGTGATCGCTGTTATGGCAACCATGCACGGAGCTTTGATCCAGTCGCTTCCGATGCCGTGGGGAAGGCTCGAACTCGGATTTTTCGGCTACATTCTCACAGTTTTCTGGATAATCGGCATCATCAACGCATTCAACCTGATTGACGGAATGGACGGACTTTCTTCCGGAATAACGCTTTTCTCGTCGCTGACGATCGCAATGCTTGCAATTGTAAACGGCTTTCTCCCGACTGCTCTCGTCGCCCTTGCTCTCGCCGGCGCAGTCACGGGATTTCTCATTTACAACTTCAATCCGGCCAAAATTTTCATGGGCGATTCGGGCTCGATGTTCATCGGCTACATTCTGGCTATTCTTTCGCTTCGCAGCCAGTCAAAAGCGCACGCCGTAGTTTCGATACTTGTTCCGATCATCGCGATGGGTCTTCCGATCCTCGACACGACTCTTGCCTTCATGCGGCGTCTTCTCAGGCACCAGTCCATTTTCTCAGCCGACAAGCAGCATATACACCATTTTCTCCTTTCGCTCGGCTTCAATCAGCGCAAAACCGTTCTTATAATGTATTCGATTTCGATCCTTTTCACGATCCTTTCGATGATAATGATCTTCAAGAAAAGCCTCGACACCAACATTGATACCTTCCTGATAGTCATTGTTTTTGCAATAATCGTTTTCGTAATCATCAAAAAACTCGGCTATGTCGAAATGATTTACGGCAAATTCCGCGTGAAAAAGGAAAATTCGCTTGAAAAGCATCTCGAAAACTTCTTCATCGACAGAATTTCGATCAGCGAAAACGAAAATTTTTTCTCTGAACTTCCGATAAAAGGATTTGACATACTCGATGTCAAAGGGAACAACCTCTTTTCTTCGGGAGAAAAGGACAAAATCAACTTTTTCGACATTTCGGCAAGACGTTCGCGCATCGTCAGACTTTACTGGACTGAAAATGTTCCGATAATCGGCTCGCGTGAATCGGCAATGCTTATACTCATGTCAAAAACTCTCGTTGCCAAATTCGCTCCGATAAGCGACGAGGACGAGCTCAAACTTCTGGCAGAAGTCAAGGAATAATCAGAGACTTGTAAGAACAACAGGGCCGTTTGCGGTGATCGCTACGGTGTGCTCGAACTGGCAGCTCAGTTTGCCATCCATCGTGACGACAGTCCAGCCGTCGCTGAGGGTGCGGGTTTTATAGGTTCCTTCGTTGATCATCGGCTCGATCGCAACAACCATTCCTTCCTGAAGCCTGAGTCCGTCACCGCGCTTGCCGTAGTGCGGGATCGCCGGATCTTCGTGAAGGTGAACACCTGTTCCGTGACCGACATATTCGGTAACTACCGAGAATCCGTTGCTTTCGGCATATTCCTGAATTACCGCACCGATATCGCCGATGTGGTTGCCCGGAACACACTGCTCGATTCCGAGTTCGAGGCATCTGCGGGTAACTTCGACAAGTTTTTTAGCCTTGTCCGTCGCACCGGGCATGACGTAGGTCATTGTACTGTCACCGATGTAACCGTTCAGCGTAACACCGCAGTCGACAGAAAGAATGTCGCCGCGCTGAATGATCTTCGCCTTTCTCGGAATGCCGTGAACGACCTCGTTGTTTACTGCGATGCATGTTGCGTGAACATAGTCGTCGACCGATTTGAATGTTGGATGCCCGCCGTGTTTTTTGATGAATTTATCGGCAAAAGCGTCTATCTGCAAAGTCGAGACGCCGGGTTTGATATAAGTTTTAAGTTCGTGGTAAAGTTCCGCAAGAACGTGACCGGCAGCTTTGATTTTCTCGATCTGTTCCGGTGTTTTGATGATGATTTCCTCACACATTTCAGCCTCAAAAAACAAATTAGCAAAAAAACGGGCGATTATAGCCTCAAATCTCCCAGTTTCAAGCAGACAACAAAGAAATGTGTAAAATTCTTGCTTTTTTATTTAAAGTAAGTAACATAAAGTGCGATTTTTTTGATAAAAAGTTGTTGTTTTTTTAATATTATAGGCGGCCAACACTAAAGACCTTAACAACTCTAAGGATCCTGACGAAGCACCGCCGAAAACTGGAGGAAAAAATGAAAAGATTGTTGGTTTTTCTGGCAATGCTGAGTTTGGTATTCATGTTTGGCTGCGGCGACGGCGGCAGTGACAACAACGGCAAGAAGCAGGGCGAGCTTTACGGTTCCTGCTATCCGAACAAGACCTGCAACGAAGGTCTTGTCTGCGACGAGGAGAACGATGTCTGCCTGCCAGGTGACGATTCCGACATTCCGGATACCGCTGTAACGGACGGCGACACGTCAGACACAGGAATGCCTGATGAAGACACCGGTGACACCGAAGAGCCGGACGAAAAGGACGATACCGACACATCCGATACC